>NZ_JBFRGS010000013.1:0-184563 GCF_052115465.1 Allobosea sp. 2RAB26
TCTCAGGTCTCAGGGCGAGGCCGCGTAGCCAGCCAGGCTGGACGGTGTCGGCCAATGTGGATCGCCACGCGACCGCGCGATCAGAGCGGCCGAACGATGATCTGCGCCAAAATCCAGTTGACTGAGACGGCCCCGTTACCGAAGTCCTGAGCCTAGATCACGGGGCCGGATATCGTATCAGACCCGACGACCTCATCGTCTGCGTTAGCGTCGGCTTTCCCGGGAATCGCAATCCACTTTCCCGGCCGATGCCTTGGGCGCTACTCGGCCGGCGCGGTCTCGGTCTTGCGCTTGTCGCCGAGGATCAGGCCGAAGACCGGCCCGGCGCCGACCATGACCAGGAAGACGCGAATGATGTGATGGGCCGCGACGAAGGCGACTTCTGTGTGGAGCGCCAGCGCAATCAGGCTCATTTCAGCCAACCCGCCCGGTGAATAGGCCAGGATCAGCGGCACGTGACCATAGATCGAAACCTTCGAGACGCCCCAGGCGAAGGCAATCGTCAGGGCGAGCAGCACCGCCGTCGAGCCGACCGAAAGTAGCAGGACACGCAGGATGACGCTCGGCGAGGTGCCGACAAAGCGGCAACCGACCGTGACGCCGAGCACGAGCTGGGCTGCGTTGACGACTTGGAAAGGCGGGGCGGAATCGCTCCAGCCGAGGAAATGGACCAGCGCACTGACCACCATCGGGCCGAGCAGGTGCTTGGCCGGCAGCCGCAGCAGATGTCCGAGAATGACCCCGAAGACGCCACAGCCAATGAGCCAGAGCTCGGCGAAAAGCGGTGTCTGCGCCAGCGAGGGGCCGGCATTGCGCGTTGCCGACAGCGAGACACCCTCGATCGACTGAACGATGAACGGCAGGGTCATCACCACAAGCAGAACGCGCGCCGAGTGGATCAGCGCGATGATCCGGGCATCGCCGCCCTTCTCCTCGCCGAGGAGAACCATCTCCATCAACCCGCCCGGCATGCCGGCGAAAAAGGCGGTCACCCGGTCGAAGCCGGCGACGCGGCGGAAATAGGTGACGCAGCACAGGCCGCAGGCGGTCATGAACAGAACGAGGCCAATCAGCGTCGGCAGCCAGTTCGGCAATTGCGCCACGAGATCGGGGCGAAAGCCCGCACCGAGCATCACGCCAATCACAGCGCTCATCGGGGGGCGAATGACGCCGGGCGCGGAGACCGGCGCCTTGAGCAGCGCGGCGACCGTGCAGAACACCATGGAACCCAGCATCCAGGGCAGTGGCAACTTCGCCTGCACGAAGAGCCAGCCGCCGAAGCCGCCGAGCGCAAGGGCGAGGCCAAAACGGCGATAGGGGAAGCGCCGGGGAGAGAGCGAACGCAGACCGCTCACAAAATCGGACAGCAATTCCCGCATGCGTCTGTCGTGCCCTTCAACCCGGCGACGGCCGGAAATGCGTCGATGGTGGCACGGCTCCTACACCGCTTCGGCCGACGCATACAGTCCGCCGATGGAATGTCGGCTCCGCGACCCGAACGGGTCGGCGCATGACGGCCACCTTCCATCACAACCCCGCCATGCCCACTGACCATCTGGTCAGGACGTCGAAGATCATCAATGGTTTCAGGGCATTTGCGATGTGAAGAGCCGGGGGCGCGATCGCGCTCGGCCAATGGTTCGGGCGATGAGCGAAGACCGGCTTTCCGAGCAGCGGCGCGGCTCGGGTTCTGACGACGGTGTCGGCGAGCTGTCGACGCCGTTACGGCACGCATCGCCGGAGGATTCCGAACCTCCAGAATCAAGAGGCGACGAGGCTCCGCCTATCGTGCTGGCCGCCATTCCCGGCGTGATCGAACCCGGCCCTTCCGGCTGGTTCGCCGGCCGCCGGCACCGGCTGAGGCATTGGTGGCGCGGCTCGACACCCAACCTGCGCGGTTCGGTCTACATGCTGTCGTCGATGCTGGTCTATGCGGTGATGGTCGGGCTGATCAAGCATATCGGCTCAGCCATTCCGCTGGTCCAGACGCTGCTGATCCGACAGGTGATCATGAGCGTCATCATCATCGCCTTCGCGGCCAACCAGCTGCCAGCCATGATGCGGACCTCGCGCCTGGGACTGCAGGTCTTCCGCGGGTTGATCACGCTCGCTTCGATGCTCTGCGGCTTCAGCGCCATCATCTACATTCCGCTGGCTCAGGCGACCGCGATCGGATTCAGCCAGGTTCTGTTCGTCACCATCGCCGCGGTGCTGCTGCTGAAGGAGAAGGTCGATGGCCGCCGCTGGGTCGCGACCATCATCGGTTTCATCGGCGTCATCATCATGCTCAATCCATCGGCGCAGGGGCTGAACATCTACGCGCTGATGTCTGTCGCAGGCGCGTTTCTGGGGGCGGGCATCACCATCAGCGTGCGCAAGCTGGCGGCGACGGAACGGACCGACACGATCCTGATCTACCAGGGCATCGTGCTGATCATCGTGCTCGCCGTGCCGACCTGGATCTTCTGGGTCCAGCCGACCGCCGAGCAATGGCTCTCGCTGATCCTGCTCAGCCTTTTCGGCACGGCAGGGCAATGGCTGATCACGCGCGCCTATCAGGTCGGGGAGGCAGCCGCGCTCGCTCCGCTGGATTTCACGCGCCTGCTGCTGGCGAGCTTCACCGGCTTCGTCTTCTTCTCCGAGATTCCGGCGCTCACCACTTGGATCGGCGCCACCTTCGTGATCGGGGCAAAGCTCTACACGATGCGCAAGAACGCCCGGCCGCTTGCCCCTCCCGCCTGATCTTCGCGCTCGCTACAGGATGCCCTCGTGATCCATCACCAGCTCGATGCCGGACCGAAGACCTGCCACTGGGGTTTCTTCGACGCTGCCTTGCCGCCCGTTCTGACGATCGCGAGCGGCGACAGCGTCACCATCCGCACGATCAACGGCGGCACGGGAGAGCAGCCGAAATCGGGTTTCCATGTTCTGCCCGAAACTCACGAGATTCACGCGAAGGTCGAGCGCCCGATGCCGGGCCATATCCTCACCGGCCCGGTCGCGGTGAGGGGAGCAAGGCCCGGCCATGTCCTCGAAGTGCGCATCCGCGAGGTCAAACTCCGCACCGATTGGGGCTACACGTTCATCAGGCCTCTCGCCGGCACCCTGCCGGAAGAGTTCGACACCTATAAGCTTGTCCATATCGGGCTCGATGCCGAAAGGAATCTGGCGCATCTGCCCTGGGGCATGGAGCTGCCGCTCGCGCCGTTCTTCGGCGTAATGGGTGTGGCTCCGCCCGCGCATTGGGGCCGGCAGAGTTCGCTGGTGCCGCGCGCCTTCGGCGGCAATCTCGACAACAAGGAACTGGGGCCGGGGTCGACGCTCTATCTCCCCGTCTTCGTCGAAGGTGGGCTATTCTCCTGCGGCGATGGTCACGGCGCCCAGGGCGACGGCGAGGTTTGCGTCACCGCGATCGAGACCGCCCTGGAAGGCACCTTCGAGTTCATCCTGCGCGAGGACTTGAGCTTCACCACGCCACGCGCCGAGACGCCGACGCATCACATCACCATGGGCATCGACCCGGATCTCGACATCTGTGCTCAGAAGGCGCTGCGCGAGATGATCGTCGTGATCTGCGCACGCACCAAACTGACGCGGGAGGAGGCCTATATGCTGTGCAGCCTCGCGGCTGACCTGCGTGTGACCCAGACGGTCAACGGCTCCAAGGGCGTGCACTGCATGCTGGCGAAGAGCCTAGTGGCCTGACTCCCGGCAAGGCACTGGGAGGAGGAATTGCGCCTCCTCTCCAGGCTTTCGACCCCTATGGCGGGCACGAGGATCAGACCGCCGCCGCGGTACGCTCGAGCTCCTGAGCCAAACTCTCAAGCAACTCGCGGGAGCCGGCCTCGCGCGTGGATACCTCATCCTTGCCGTCGAGGAAGGCAGCCTGTTCTGTATAGACGAGGCGGGTGCCCGATCCGACCGGAATGAGCTCGACCGTCGCCAGCGACGCGGAAATCGGCTCGCCTGCGATCGTCATGGTGTAGGCGGAGACGATACGGCGATCGGGCACGATATCCTGAAAGGTCGTGTCGTTGCTGATCGGCGGTCCGCCCTGATAGCGGAAGCTGCTGCGCTCGGAGCCCCCGATCCGGAAATCGACATCGAAGCGCTCGATGCTCCAGCCTTCGCCCTCGGCAAACCAGCGGCGCTTCTGCGCCGGATCGGCAAAGGCTGCGAAGACCCGGGAGGGGGAAGCGGCATAATCGCGTTCAATGACGAAGCTGGCGTGAGTGACGGTGCGGTCGGACATATTCGTCTCCAAATCAAAACCAGTTGCTTTTTGCAACTGGTTGTAAGCTAGGGAGACTGATCTCATAATGCAAGCGGTATTTGAAAGCCGGCTTTCGGGAGACTGCGCATGACCGACGATCCTCGCTCGGGCTGTCCGATCAACCTCACCCTCGAGGTGGTCGGCGACAAATGGAGCTTGCTCATCATTCGCGACATGATGTTCGGCAACCGTCGGCACTTCCGGGAATTGCTGCTGCATTCCAAGGAGGGCATCTCGTCCAACATCCTGGCCGACCGGCTGAAAACGCTGCTCGACCAGGGCATCATCACCAGGAGCGACGACCCGAGCCACAAGCAGAAGGTGACCTACAGCCTGACGGAGAAGGGCATCGGGCTCCTGCCGGCGCTGGCCCAAATGTCGTGCTGGGGGCTGAAATTCCTGCCGGTCAGCGAGGAACTCTCGATCCGCGCCGAACTGCTGGCCGAGGGCGGGCCCGCCCTCTGGGAAGAGTTCATGGACGAACTGCGCGAAAGCCATCTCGGCCAGCCCAATCCGCGACGCGCAAATCCCGGCTGGCTCAGCGTCGGCACGCGCCTGCGGGCCGCCTATGACGCCGTGGTCGCGCGCAAGGCGGCGGAGGCGCTCGCCGGCGCAAGCTGATGGCACGCTTCATCGCGAGCGACACAGTGTGCAGTCATGATGCAAGGGTTGTTCGCGATAGCCGCTAACCGCGTGGAAACATATGCAGGTAGGGCGCGGCCTCTCGCAGCACGCGCATATAGGACGGGCGCTCCAGCAGCCGGTCGAAATAGGCTGCGACGGCCTTGTGCGTGTCGCGGAACGGGAGCACGAGCTCGGAATAATAGAGCGCCGGCGCGGCAGCGCAGTCAGCCATGGTGAAAGCATCCCCTGCGGCCCAGCGCCGTCCGGCCAGCGTATGCTCGAGCACGTCATAGGCCGTCTGGAGCCGTTTCCTTGCCTGTTCGACGCCGGTCGGATCCTTGCCGTCGGCCGGCCTGATGCGGTCACCGACGATCTTCTGCATGGTCTCATTGAGATAAATGTCGAAGAAGCGGTCCTGCAGCCGGGTTTCGAGCGCGTGTCCGGCATCGTCAGGGATCAGCCTGAGCGCCCCCGGATAGGTCTGGTCGAGATAGTCGATGATGATGCTGGACTCAGGCACGATGCGGCCCCGCGCTTCATCCTGCAGCAGCGGGAACCGGCCCATCGGCCAGAGCTGCAGCAGAGCCATGCGCTGTTCCGGATCACCCAGGTCGACAAGCTTTGGCGTGAAGGGTGTGCCGTTCTCATAGAGCGCGATCACCACCTTCTGGCAGAACGAGGACAGCGGGTGGAAATGCAGCGTCAGGGACATGGTCGAGCCTCCGTGAGACATCAGGCGGCGGCGGACTGGCGCTGCAATTCGTGGGCGAGATTGTCGAGGCCGATGCGGGTGCCGTGTTCCCGTTCCTCCGGGCGGTCGTAACCGTCGAGGAAGGCAGCCTGCTCGGTAAAGACAAGCCGCGTTTGCGCGCCTTCAGAYCTGAACAGAACGGTCGCCAGCGACACCGATATACGCCGCTCGGCCAAGCGCATCGCATAGGCGTAGACGATACGGGTGCCGGGCACGATATCCTGGTAGACCGCGTCATAGACATGGTCGACGCCGTCGGAATCCCGGGTCGTCGAATGCTCCTGGCCGCCGACCGAGAAGTCGAGCGTATGTGCGCCGGCCGCCCAGTCGTCATGGCAGGCGAACCAGCGCCGCTTGATCGCCGGATTGGCCCAGGCCGCGAAAACGCGGGCAGCGGAGGCGTCATAGACGCGCTCGATGGTGAAGGTGGCGTGCGTGACACTATGATCTGTCATCCCGTGCTCCTCTGCTCGATGCCGGGCTTCCGTCATCCGGCTCGTCCGGATTTTCTGCGAGATAGGCGCCCAGGCGATCGAAGCGCCGCTCCCACAGCATCCGGCGCTCGTTGATCCAGCGTTCGGCGGCGCGCAGGGCCTGGGTCTCGATATGGCAGGTCCGGACGCGGCCCTGCTTCTGCGAGCGGACGAGGCCGCTTTCCTCGAGCACGGCGAGATGCTGCACAACGGCCGACAATGTCATCGCCAGCGGGGCGGCAAGCTCGCTCACGGACGCCGGCCCATCGCACAGGCGTTCCACCATCAGCCGGCGGGTCGGGTCCGCCAGGGCCTGGAACATCAAGTCGAGTTGCGCCGGTTGGTGAAGCATACGCTTAAGTATCTTGAGGCAGCGAGTCCGTCCAGAATTATTTTAGCAACTGCTAAAGTGTTGCCGCGAACGGCCGCTGCACGCCATTTGCGTCCAAGGCCCCGGACCGGCTATGAGTCCCGGCACGCCTCCTCAGCGTGCGCCCGAATTCCGCGCCAAAGCAGCCGAGGCTTCCATCATGCGTATCGAGAACGATCCCAAGCTCGACTTCCGAGACGTCCTGATCCGGCCCAAGCGGTCGACACTGGGCAGCCGCGCCCATGTCGACGTCAACCGCACGTTCCGCTTCGCCCATACAGGCAAGGACTGGACCGGCTTCCCGTTGATCGCCGCCAACATGGATGTGGTCGGCACCATGGGCATGGCGCGCGCCTTGCTGAAGCACGGCGCGATGGTGGCCCTGCACAAGCATTACGATGCCGACGATCTGATCGCCTTCTTCAAGGAGAAGGAGTCGGCCAACGCCTTCTATTCGCTCGGCACCACCGAGACCGATCACGAGAAGCTGAAGCACGTCCATTCCAAGGCGCCGATCAGCAAGATCTGCCTCGATGTCGCCAATGGCTACACCGAAAAATTCGTCGACACCGTCAAGGCGACCCGCGAAGCCTTCCCGCATGCGGCGATCATGGCCGGCAATGTCGTGACCGGCGACATGACGGAAGCGCTGCTTCTTGCCGGCGCCGACATCGTCAAGGTCGGCATCGGCCCCGGCTCGGTCTGCACCACCCGCAAGATGACCGGCGTCGGCTATCCGCAGCTCTCCGCCATCATCGAATGCTCCGATGCGGCCCATGGCCTGAAGGGTCTGGTCTGCGGAGATGGCGGCTGCACTGTGCCGGGCGATCTCGCCAAGGCCTATGGCGGCGGTGCCGATTTCGTCATGCTCGGCGGCATGCTCGCCGGCCATGACGAATGCGAGGGCAAGATCCGGTACGAGGAGCACGACGGCAAGAAGGTTCCGGTCGCGATGACCTTCTACGGCATGTCCTCGGACACGGCGATGAAGCGCTATTCCGGCGGCGTCGCCAAATACCGCGCCTCGGAAGGCAAGACCGTCGAGGTGCCCTATCGCGGCCCGGTCGAGGGCACGATGCAGGAACTGATGGGCGGCGTGCGCTCGGCGATGACCTATATCGGCGCCGTGCGGCTGAAGGAGATGCCCAAGCGCACCACCTTCATCATGGTCGGCAGCCAGCTGAACACGGTGTTCGGCACCTGAGGCGCTCGCGCGGGCGGCGGCTCAGCCCTCCGTCGGGGTTTCGTCCTCGGTCACCCGGCCATCGACGAGATGGATGCGCCGTCCGATCCGCGCCGCCATCTCCAGGTCATGCGTCACCGCGATCACGGTCTTGCCGCGCTCACGCACCAGCGCGTCGAGAATCGCGAAGACCTGCTCGGAGTTCTTGCTGTCGAGGCTGCCGGTCGGCTCATCGGCGAGCACGAGAGGCGGGTCGTTGGCGAGAGCACGGGCGACCGCGACACGCTGGCGCTGCCCGCCCGAAAGCTGGTCCGGCCGCTTGTCGAGATGGTCGACGAGGCCGAGCGCCTCGAGCAGTTGCGTCGAGCGCTCGCGCATCGCTCCAGACGTCAGGCGCCCGAGCCGGCGCATCGGGATCTCGACATTCTCGCGCACGGTGAATTCCGGCAGCAGGAAATGGAACTGGAAGACGAAACCGAGAGTCTCCAGCCTGATCCGCGCCTTCTCCCGTTCGCCGAGCCCATCGGTGTCGCGGCCGCCGATGCGGAGCAGGCCGGTTGTCGGCCGGTCGAGCAGGCCAAGCAGATAGAGCAACGAGGATTTGCCCGAGCCGGACGGGCCGGTGATGGCGACGAATTCGCCCTCGCCGATCGTCAGCGTCACGTCCTGCACCAGGGTCACGGGCACGGCGGCCGGGAGCACGCGCGTCAGGCCGGCTGCTTCGATCAGCGCCGTCATGTCGCCCCCCGGATAATATCGACCGGGTTGAGCCGCGCCGCCTGCCGCGCCGGCAGATAGCCGGCTATCCCGGCCGAAACCAGGGCGAACCCGGCCGCAATCAGGTAATGCCAGGGGCTCCAGGCCAGCGGCAGCCGCGTGATCTCCTGCACCACTGAGGCCCCCGAGAGTTCGAAGCGGACGAGCGAGAGCGCGAAGCACAGGGCAAGGCCGACCGCCCAGCCGATCAGCGAACCTCCAGCCCCGAGCACAAGCCCCTCCAGGAGGAACAGACGGCGCATGTCGGTTTCCGTGAAGCCAAGCGACTTCAGGATGGCGATGTCGCGCGCCTTCTCATGGGTGATGGTCGAGATGATGTTGAAGATGCCGAAGCCGGCGACCAGCAGGATGGCGCCGACGACGGTGTACATGATGACATTGCGGATCACCAAAGCCTCGAGCAGCGACTCGTTCGCCTCCTGCCAGGCGACCGCCTTGTAGCCGATCAGCGCCTCCGCGCGCCGTGCCACCTGGGGAGCGGAAGCGGGATCGTCGAGCTTCAGGCGGATCTCGTTGATCGCGTTCGGCCGCTCGCTCAGGATCTGAGCGTTCTTGAGCAGAACATAGCCCTCTCCCTCGTCACGGGCGGTCGTTCCGGTATGGAACAGGCCGACGATCTTGAAGGCACGGGTCTGGCCGGTGGAGGAGACCACCGTCACGGTTGTTCCGAGTTCGGCACCAAGACGCTGGGCCAGGCGGTCGCCGACGACGATGTTGTTGCCCCCGGCGATCAGCGAGGTGAAGCTCCCCTGGCGGAAATCCCTGGCGATCGACGAGACGCGCATTTCGGCCTGCGGCTCGATGCCGATGATGCCGATGCCGACATCGCGCCCGGCATAGCGCACCACCCCTTGCGTCTTCAGGCCCGATGCCATCCGGCCGGGAACCCAGGCTCTCAGCAGTGCCGTCGCTTCGGTCGGGTTGAGGATACCGCGACGATCGTCCTTGGGTCTCAGCCCGGCGATCTGAACCGATGCGAACTGGTCCTGCGCGGGTTGCCGGCGTGCGGCGCGCCGTTCGTCGGTGATGGCGACATGCGGCATGGTGTCGACGAGCCTCGCGACGAAATCGTCCTCGCCCCCCTGCATCAGGGCCGCCATGGCGATGGAGAAGCCGACCCCGAGCGCCACGCCGAGCACGGCGACGAGCGTCTGCCGACCGCGCCCGAGGATATGCGTCAAGGCAAGATCGAGGATCAGCCGCATGGCCTCACCCTCCCTGAGCCCTGACGTGCGCGCCGTCACTGAGACGTTCGGGATAGGGCGCAACGACGCGCGCCGTGTCCGGCACCCCCGAGAGAACCTCCACCTCGCTCGTGCCGCGGATACCGATCGTCAGTTCGCGGCGGCGCACGACATCGCCCTCGACGACGAATACCGCATTGTCGTGCACGGCGTTGTTCGGCAGCAGCAGGGCATTCTGCGACACCCGCACGATGACATTGATCTCGACTGTCATGCCGATCATCACGGGCGTCTCATCCGGCAAAGACAGATAGACACGATAATTCTTCGCGATCGGATCGCCCTTGGGCGTGATACTGTCGACCGTGGCTTCAAGCTTCCGGCCCGGGAAGGCATCGGCCGTCAGCAAGACATTCTGGCCGACCTTGACCTGGGGAATGTCCTCCTCGTTCACCTCGGCGACGACGCGCAGCGGCTTCGCCTCGCCAATCCAGAACAGCACCGTGCCGGGCTCGGCGATCTCGCCAACCTCGCCGTCGCGGCGCAGGACGGTGCCACGCATCGGCGCGCGGAGCAGATAGTTCTCCAGCCGGGCAGTCTGGCCTGCGACAAGCGCCGCGGCCTGGCCGATTTCGCTGCGGGCGCGATCAAGCGCCTGCTGGGTGACGACCTTGCGCTCGACAAGCGTCGAAAGCCGCTCAAGCTCCGTCGAGGCAAGGGCATGGCGCGCCTTCATTTCGGCCAGCGTCGCCTCGGCCTGGGCCCTGTCCAGCCTGGCCAGAATCTGCCCCTCCTCGACCCGGGTGCCTTCGCAGTTGCAGAGTTCGACGATGCGTTCGCGGATGAGCGGGGTCACCTTGGCCCAGGTCCGAGGCTCGACGACGCCCGTCGCATAGACGATGGCCGCCGCGTCGCCACGCTTCGCCAGCACGCTGGAGACCTGCGCCGGCCGGGTGGCGGACCAGTAGGCCGCAGTCGCGACGGCGAGCGCGGCTAGGACGAGCAGACGACGAACGAGCTTCAAGGCATCCCTCCCAGGAGGAGGCGGCGGCAGCAGCAGCATGGCGCGACGCGATTATTCATTGCCCCCGCATCGATCCAGGCGCTAAAGTTACAGACCGACCGTCGGTCATTTTACAGACCGACGGTCGGTCGTCAAGTTGGAGAGACCGAACCGGCATGCCCCGCGTGGTGAAACACCCCGATGATCGCAGGAACGAGCTGCTCGACTGCGCCCAGGCGCTGTTCTTCGAACGCGGCTACGAGCGCACGACGATCAACGATGTGATTGCACGTGCCGGCATCTCGAAGGGCGGTTTCTATCACCACTTCACCGCCAAGGAGGACCTGCTTGCCGCTTTGGCGTCTCGGCTCGCCCTGACCTCGGTCGAACGCCTCACGGATTTGACGGAGGCGCCCGATCTCCCACCGCTTGCGCGATTGAACGGCTTTCTGGCGCGCGCCCGGCAAATCAAGCTCGAGGATGCACCCCGGCTCAGAGCGACATTCGATGTCCTCTTCAAGCCCGAGAACATCGTGCTCTATCACCGCATCAACGCAACCGTGATCCCGCTCGCGGTCCCGGTGCTCACCCGCATCATCGCGGCGGGGAAGGCCGAAGGCGTGTTCAAGGTGCCCGATGCCGGAATCGCAGCCGAGATCGTGCTGCATCTCAGCGCCACCAGTCACGACGCCATGGCCCGGGCGATCTCGGCATCGGGAACCCCGGACGCTCCGGCGGCGATCGATGCGCTCGATCAGCAGCTGCGTTTCCAGGGCATCGCCATTGACCGCATCCTCGGACTGCCGGACGGCAGCGTCACCTATGTCGAAGACGGATTCGTGCAGGCCATCATGACCGCGCAGTGATGCACCGATGACGGTGCCGCCAGCCGTCTTCCACTCGACATCGCATCCGGGATTCGAATTCCACCCACTCCCCTTCGCCGCTCAGCTGTTGCATAGTCGCGCCACCATGCAGAAAGCCGCCCAGGCTTCGGGGGAATGACAATGACGAAGATGATGATCCTGGGGGCCGCAGCCGCCCTCGCAGTCGCGGCGACCTCCGCCCATGCGCAACAGCTGGCGCCGAGCCCGACGCTGGATGCCATAAAGGCTCGCGGGCATCTCGAATGCGGCGTGCATCTCGGCCTGCCCGGCTTCTCCTTCGCCAATGACAAGGGCGAGTGGACGGGGCTCGATGTCGATTACTGCAAGGCACTGGCTGCGGCCGTGCTGGGCGATGCCACCAAGGTGAAGTTCACGCCGACCTCGGTTCAGCAGCGCTGGCCGATCCTGCAATCGGGCCAGGTCGACCTGCTCTCGCGCAACTCGACCATCACCTTCTCGCGCAACGCGACCTTGGGCCTGAACTTCCAGGGCATCAATTTCTACGAAGGCCAGACCTTCATCGTCCGCAAGTCGACCAATGCCAAGACGGCGGCCGATCTCGATGGCGCCTCGGTCTGCGTCGCAGCCGGCTCGACCGAAGAGAAGAACGCGGCTGACTGGTTCCGCGAGCGCAACCTCAAGGTCACGATCACCAATTTCCAGAAGAACGACGACGCCATCGCCGCCTATGATGCCGGCCGCTGCGACGCCTATACCGCCGGCGTCGGCGCGCTCGCCGGCCAGCGCGCCAAGCTCAAGGTCCCCGACGAGCACATCATCCTGACCCAGCCGATCTCGAACGATCCCCAGGGGCCGGTAACGCGCTACGGCGACGAGCGCTGGCAGCTGATCGTGCGCTGGGTGCTGAATGGCACCATCGCCGCCGAGGCGCTCGGTGTCACCTCGGCCAATGTCGATGAGATGAAGGCCAATTCGAAGAACTCGGAAGTCCGCCGCCTGCTTGGCGTCGAAGGCGGTTTCGGCGCGATGATGGGCCTGCCGGACGACTGGATGTACAAGGCCATCAAGCAGGTCGGCAATTATGGCGAGAGCTATGAGCGCTCGGTCGGCATGGGCTCGCCGCTGAAGCTCGAGCGTGGCCAGAACCAGCTCTGGACCAAGGGCGGCTTGCTGTTCACGCCGCCTTTCCAGTGAGAACCACGGCATCAGGCGCCTGACGGTGCTTCGAGAAACCGGGCGTCATTCCGGGCAGGCGGCGAAGCCGTACAGCTCCGGAAGCCATCGCAGCGCGCAGCGCCTTTCGATGGTTTCCGGGCCTGCGCTACGCTCCGCAAGGAATGGGGCCCCTCCTTCGCCACTTGTCTAAGAGGCGGCAACCGTGGCCAGCGTTCTGTCCTTCATCAACGACAAGCGGGTGCGCGACCTGTTCTATCAGGTCGCGCTCGTGCTTGGGCTCGTCGGCGCGATCGTCTGGTTCGTGCGCAACGCCTCGGAGAACATGGTCAAGGCCGGCATCGCGTCGGGCTTCGACTTTCTCTGGCGCACTTCGGGGATCGAGGTTCCCTTCGTCCTGACCGGCTACACCCAGCAGGACAACATCCTCGCGCTGTTCTGGGTCGGCATCGCCAACACGATGCTCGTCACGGTGATCGCGATCGCGCTCGCCACCGTGCTCGGCTTCATCATCGGCATCGCGCGGTTGTCCTCGCACTGGCTGCTCTCGACGATTGCCGGTGCCTATATCGAGTTCGTCCGCAATATCCCGCTGCTGTTCTTCGTCCTGTTCTGGTATTTCGGCGTGATCGCGGCCCTGCCGGCGCCACGCGCCTCGCTGAGCCTATTCGGCGTCGCCTTCCTCAATAATCGCGGCCTGACGATGCCGCTGCCCGACTCGCCGGCGCCCTTCCGCTGGGCATTGGCGATCATGCTCCTGTCCTGGCTCATACAGTGGCTGGTGATGCGCTGGGCACGCCGGCGCAAGGAGGAGACCGGCCGCGATGCGCCCGTGCTCATGCTGGGCATCCTGTTCGTCCTGATCGTGCCCGCTCTGGCCGTCACCTGGGCCGGACTCGCCGTGCGCTGGGACGTGCCGGTGCTGCGCGGCTTCAATTACCGCGGCGGCTTCGTCGTGATCCCCGAATTCGTCGCGCTGCTGGCGGCCCTCGTCACCTATACGGCGGGCTTCATCGCCGAGATCGTGCGCGGCGGCATCCAGGCCGTGCCGCATGGCCAGAGCGAGGCGTCTGCAGCGCTCGGGCTGCGTCCCGGCCAGATCCTGCGGCTCGTCGTCATCCCGCAGGCGCTGCGCGTGATCGTGCCGCCGATGACCAACCAATATCTCAACGTGCTGAAGAACTCGTCCTTCGGTGCGGCCATCGCCTATCCCGACGTCGTCAGCCTGTTCATGGGCTCGGCGCTGAACAATACCGGGCAGGCGATCGAGATCATCGCCATGACGCTAGCGGTCTATCTGGTGATCGGGCTTGCCGTCTCCGCCTTCATGAACTGGTACAATGCCAGGATCGCGCTGGTGACCCGATGAGCGCAGCGACCTTTCCGCTCTGGCGCCAGAGGCTGTTCGGCACGCCGGCAACCGCCGCCCTCACAGTGGTCCTCGCACTCGGCATCGCCTGGGTCGCGGTCCCGCTGATCCGCTGGGCGCTGATCGACGCGACCTGGTCCGGCACCACGCGCAATGATTGCACCGGCAGCGGTGCCTGCTGGGTCTTCATTCGGGCCCGCTTCGGCCAGTTCATGTATGGGCTCTATCCCGTCGACGAGCGCTGGCGGGCCGATCTCACCGGAGCAATCTTCGCACTCTCTGGGCTCGGCCTCTATCTCTCGCCGAAATCCATGCGGATCCGGCTCGCGATCCTGGCGCTGATCATCCTGCCACCGCTCGGCGTCTGGCTGCTTGCCGGCGGGTTCGGTCTGCGCCCGGTCGAGACGCGCGAGTGGGGCGGGCTGATGCTGACGCTCTTCATCTCGGTCTATTCCAGCCTGATCGCGATCCCGCTCGGCATCCTGCTCGCGCTTGGACGCCAGTCGCAGCTCAAGGTGGTGCGGCTGATCAGCGTGCTGTTCATCGAGTTCTGGCGCGGCGTGCCGATCATCGCGGTCATCTTCCTCGCCTCGCTGCTGCTGCCGCTGATCCTGCCGAGCGGCACGGGCATCGACCGCCTGGCGCGCGCCGTGATCGGGCTCGGCCTCGTCATCGCCGCCTATATGGCCGAAGCCGTCCGCGGCGGATTGCAGGCGCTTCCCTCCGGCCAGCGCGAGGCCGCAACCGCGCTGGGACTGACCTATTGGAAGGCAACCGGGCTGATCGTTCTGCCGCAGGCCTTGCGGATTTCGCTGCCGGCGATGACCAACGAATTCATCGCGCTGATCAAGAACACGACGCTCGTGCTCGTCGTCTCGATCCTCGACCTGCTCGGCATCGCCCAGGCCTCGCTTGCCGACCCCAACTGGGTCGGGATGAACATGGAGGCCTATGCCTTTGCCGGGGCGATCTATTGGCTGATCTGCTACGCGCTATCGCGCTGGAGCAAGCGCCTCGAGCGACGCAAACTGGGTTAAGCGACCGTAAAGTCGGGATCACCCGCTCCGCTCCCGCGGGCCCCAATGAAAAAGCCGGCCTTGCGGGGCCGGCTTCGATTTCAGATCCAAGGAGCCTTGGCTCAGGCGCGCACGACCTTGCGGTCGCGACGGCGATCGGCCGCGGGCTGATAGGCAATCCGGGCGTGGTAGCTGCAATAGGGCATGCCGGTCTGCGAACGGCCGCCGCAGAAGCGGAATTCCGCCGTGGTCGGGTCGCCCATCGGCCAGCGGCACATATATTCGCGCAGGTCCATGATGGTGACCCGATCGGAGAACGGCACCACGACGTCCTCAGGCAAAGCCGGCGCCTGTTGTGCCTCGACCTCGACCTCGGGCTCATATTGCGGCGCGAGCGCATTGGCGCCACGGGTCATGCCGGCATTGCCGCCGACAGGATGGCTCGGCGCGCGGGTCGGCGCCTTGCGGGGGCGCGGCGTCGACGAAGCGGCCGGGCTCTTGGCTCGCCCGGAAAGACCAAGCCGGTGCACCTTGCCGATCACGGCATTACGCGTGACGTTGCCGAGTTCGCCCGCAATCTGGCTGGCGCTCAGTCCGTCGCTCCAGAGCTTCTTGAGAAGCTCGACGCGTTCGTCCGTCCATGCTCCGACGTCGTTCATGGCTTCACCTGTCTCATCGGGCCAGCTCCTTCACGGAACCGGCCTATGGGCCGATCGTGGGCGGAATCCGAAACCGGCAGCTCCCGCTGTTAAACGGAGGCCGTTACACCCGGAATTGACGGTACAGGAGACGCCGCACGAGATGTCGTATCTGACAAACCGGACCATACAAGATGCCGGGAGTCGGCCACAAGAGTCCCCGAATCGGAAATTGGTTTTTCCCCAGCCATTCGCGGATCGCGGGTCAAGCCCCCACCTGCGGAGCAACTGACCTTACGGCGCGGAATTGACAGCGGGGGACCGGTTTTGCATAGTCTCGCCGACCTAGCCGCCCTTCCACGGGCGGCGCTTATGTTTTTGACGGATCAAGGTCTTCTTGGTGATGCGGATGACGGCGCGACGAGACGTCGGGAACTGGCTGCGACGATAATGTCGCCGGCGGGTCGCAGAGGGCTGCCAATTCTTGCCCCGCGACTCCGTTCTTCCATCCAGCGCCCACCCGTTCTCATTCGCCCTTCCGTGAGGATCGCCTGTCATGACCCCTGCTCCCGTTAATCCCTCCCAGTCCGTGCTGTTGCCGACCTATGCTCGCGCGCCGATCGCGCTTGAGCGCGGCGAAGGCGCCTGGGTGGTCGCCTCGGACGGCCAGCGCTATCTCGATTTCGGCGCAGGCATCGCCGTCAATGCGCTCGGCCATGCGCATCCGCATCTGGTCCAGGCGCTGACCGAGCAGGCCTCGCGCATCTGGCACACCTCAAACCTCTACAGCATGCCGGAAGGAGAACGGCTGGCCCGGCGGCTCTGCGAGGCGACCTTCGCGGAACGGGCATTCTTCACCAATTCCGGCGCCGAGGCCAATGAGTGCGCCATCAAGATGGCGCGCAAGTACCATGCTGCGAAAGGCCATCCCGAGCGCTATCGCATCATCACCTTCGAGGGCGCCTTCCACGGTCGTACGCTTGCGACCATCGCTGCCGGCGGCCAGCAGAAATATATCGACGGCTTCGGCCCGAAGGTCGACGGCTTCGACCAGGTGCCCTTCGACGACGAGGCCGCGCTGAAGGCCGCGATCGGGCCCGAGACGGCTGCGCTGATGATCGAGCCGATCCAGGGCGAGGGTGGCCTGCGCTCCGCGCCCGTGCGCTTCCTCAAGCTGCTCCGCGAGCTCTGCGACACGCATGGCCTGATGCTGATCTTCGACGAGATCCAGACCGGCGTGGGGCGCACCGGCAAGTTCTTCTCCTATGAGCTCTCGGGCGTCGCGCCCGACATCATGGCGATCGCCAAGGGCATTGGCGGCGGGTTCCCGATGGGCGCCTGCCTCGCCACCGGGGAAGCGGCTTCGGGCATGACGCTCGGCACGCATGGCACGACGTTCGGCGGCAATCCGCTCGCCATGGCGGTCGGCAATGCCGTGCTCGATGTCGTGCTGGCGCCGGGCTTCCTCGATCACGTCCAGCAGATGAGTCTGCGCCTGCGACAGTCGCTGGCCCAGCTCAGGGATCACCATCCCGACGTGATCTCGGAGATCCGCGGCGAGGGGCTGATGATCGGCCTGAAGCTCAACACGCCGAACACCGATTTCGTGGTCGAGGCGCGTGCGGCCGGGCTGCTGGTCGTCGCAGCCGGCGACAATGTCGTGCGCCTGCTGCCGCCGCTGGTCATCACCGAGGCCGATGCCGCGGAGGCGATCGTGCGGCTCGAAAGGGCTGCGCAAGCGGTCGAGGCCACCCTGAAGCGACCGGCGGCCGAATAACGAACCCTCCGCCCACGGCACGTTTTTTTTGAAGGAAGCGCCGACGATGCGCCATTTCCTCGATCTTTCCGATTTCTCCAGCGACCAGCTCCGCGCCATCCTGCGCGCGGGCGAGGAGATGAAGGCCCGCCGCCGCACGCCGGCGGCAGCCTCCGACCGCCTGCTCGAAGGCAAGGTCATCGCCATGATCTTCGAACAGCCTTCCCTGCGGACCCGCGTCTCCTTCGACGTCGGCATCCGCGAACTTGGCGGCTCGCCGATGATGGTGACGGGGCAGGAGATCGAGCTCGGCGAGCGCGAGACCATTGCCGATACCGCCCGCGTGCTGTCGCGCTATGTCGACGCCATCATGATCCGCATGCTCGACCATGATTCCGTGGTCGAGATGGCGAAATATGCCACCGTGCCGGTCATCAACGGGCTGACCAAGCGCCAGCATCCCTGCCAGGTCATGGCCGACGTCATGACCTTCGAGGAGCGCAGGGGGCCGATCACCGGCAAGCGCATCGCCTGGACAGGCGACACGAACAATGTCCTGACCTCCTGGGTGCACGCGGCCGGGCGGCTCGATTTCGAGCTTGCGATCGCGACGCCGGAAGAGCTGTCGCCCCCGCCGGCCCTGATCGACTGGGCTCGCAAGCAGGGCGCCAAGATCCGGCTGACCAGCCGGCCCGAAGCCGCGGTCGAGGGCGCAGATTGCGTCATCACCGATTGCTGGGTCTCGATGGGGGACGAGGAAGGCACGCGCCACAATCTGCTGCGCCCCTACCAGGTCGACGAGCGCCTGCTCGGTCGCGCCGAAAAGGATGCGATCTTCATGCACTGCCTGCCGGCGAGCCGCGGCGAGGAAGTCACCGATGCGGTCATGGACGGCCCGCAATCGGCCGTCTTCGACGAAGCCGAGAACCGGCTGCATGCGCAAAAGGGCATCCTGGCCTGGTGCTTTGGCGGCGTCGCAGCCTGATGGCCGTCGCTGACACCCCCTCGGAGACGGCGGCGCTAGACGATCGGGTCGTGCCGTTCACGGTCCCGGACCTCGACATTCGCGGCCGGGTCGTACGGCTCGGCGCCTCGATCGACACAGTCCTCGAGCGTCACAACTATCCGGAGCCGGTCTCGCGCGTCCTTGGCGAAGCAGCCGCGCTTACCGTTCTGCTCGGCACCGCACTTAAATTCGAAGGCCGTTTCCAGCTCCAGACCAAGAGCGACGGGCCGATCTCCATGCTGGTGGTCGATTTCAACGCGCCCGACAATTATCGCGCCGTCGCGCATTACGACGAGGCGCGGCTACAGCAGGCGGTCGCTGAGGGCACGTTGAGCACGGGCGATCTGCTCGGCAAGGGCCATCTCGGCCTGACGGTCGATCAGGGCTCGCAGTCGACGCGCTATCAGGGCGTGGTCGCGCTCGAACATCAGAGCCTCGAAGACGCGGCGCACCAGTACTTCAAGCAGTCCGAACAGATTCCGAGCCGGGTGCGGCTCGGCGTCGGCAGCGTCGTCACAGGCGCGGGACGGCAATGGCGAGCTGGCGGGCTGATCGTGCAGTTCATGCCGACCTCGCCCGACCGGCTACGCGCCGCCGACATCCATCCGGGCGATGCCCCGCAGGGGCACGAGATCCTGGCCAGCGACCACCCCGACGGGATCGCCGACGATGCCTGGGCCGAGGCCCGCTCGCTGGTCGAGACGGTCGAGGACCACGAACTGCTCGACCCGATGCTGGAAAGCGAGCGGCTGCTCTATCGCCTGTTCCACGAGCGTGGCGCACGCGTCTTCGAGCCGGTGATCGTGCATGAATCCTGCCGCTGCTCGCGTGAGCGCGTGCTCGGCATGCTGCGCGGCTTTTCCGCCGAGGACCGCCGGGCCATGGTCGCCGATGACGGCACGCTCGCCGTCACCTGCGAATTCTGCTCGCGGCGCTATGATTTCGACCCGACCGAGGTCGAGGCGGGGCTGAACACCTCGCCCTGACGCTGCCGCGATTCTCGCTCCGGCGCTGTTCTCTCAGAGCGACAGCCCGGCGGCCTTCATCAGAAGACGGAAGCCGAGGGCAACGACGCCGAGCGAGAGCACGCTTGCGCCCCAGATCAGGACGAGCCAGCCGAAGCGGCTGAGCCAGGACTTGCGAGGGGCAGTGACCGGCTCCATCAGTGGTAGCCCTCCCCCGCCTTCACCTTGCCGCGAAACACGTAATAGGACCACGCGGTGTAGGCGAGGATGATCGGGATGATAAAGAGCGCCCCGACCAGGGTGAAGCCCAGGCTCTGCGGCGGAGCCGCTGCCGCGCGGATCGAGATGTCGGGCGGGATGATGTTGGGCCAGAGGCTGATCGCAAGGCCGCTATAGCCGAGGAAGAGCAGCACCAGCGACAGCAGGAAGGGCGCTGCATGCGGCGACCGCTTCAGCACCGACAGGATCAGCGCGGCCGTCGCGAAGACAAGGATGGGGACGGGCGCGAAGAAGAACAGGTTCGGCAGCGTGAACCAGCGTTCCGCCACGCGCTGATGCAGCCATGGCGTCCACAGGCTGACAAGCACGATGGCGACGAGCAGGGCGATGACGATCGGGCGGGCGAGCGCGATCATGCGCTGCTGCAGCTGTTCCTCCGTCTTCATGATCAGCCAGGTGCTGCCCAGCAGCGCATAGGCCACCAGGAGACCAAGTCCGGTGAACAGGCTGAACGGTGTCAGCCAGTCGAGCGCGCCGCCGGCGAAGGCGCCGTCGCGCACCACAAAGCCATTGATGAAGGCGCCGAGCGACACGCCCTGGAAATAGGTGGCGATGTAGGAGCCCCAGGCAAAGGCCTTGTCCCAGAACGGCTTGTGCGCCTCATCGGCCKTGAAGCGGAACTCGAAGGCGACGCCGCGCCAGATCAGCCCGGCCAGCATCAGGACGAGCGGAAGATAAAGCGCGCTGAGGATCACGGCATAGGCGAGCGGGAAGGCGGCCATCAGCGCTGCGCCGCCCAGCACCAGCCAGGTTTCATTGCCATCCCAGACCGGCGCCACCGTGTTGACCATGGTGTCGCGATCCTCCCGCCCCTTCACGAAGGGGAACAGGATCCCGATGCCGAGGTCGAAACCGTCCATGATCACATACATCATCAGGCCGAAGCCGATGATCACCGCCCAGATGATCGGAAGATCGATACCCATCTCGCTCACGCTCCCTTGCCGGCGCCGCTGGGGGCATCGAGGTGATCCGGCGCGGCCGAGAGCGGCCGGGCCGGGCGTTGATTCAAGAGCTCATCGCCATGGGCTTCCGGCTCCGGGCCGTGGCTCTCTGGACCATGTCCCACCAGCTTCAGCATGTAGCTGACACCGGTTCCGAAGACCGCGATGTACATGACGATGAAGACGATCAGCGTCGCCGACAGCGCCAGTGCCGAGTGGTTGGAGACTGCGTCCTTCGTTCGCATCACGCCATAGACGATCCAAGGCTGACGACCGATCTCCGTCGTGAACCAGCCTGCGAGGATGGCGACCAGCCCCGACGGCCCCATCAGCAAGGCAAAGCGCAGGAACAGCTTCGACTCGTACAATCCTCCGCGCCAGCGCAGCCAGACGCTCCAGAGGCCGAGCGCCAGCATGAGGAAGCCGAGGCCGACCATGATGCGGAAGCTCCAGAACACGATGGTCGAATTGGGCCGGTCCTCGGGAGCGAACTCCTTCAGGCCCTGAATCTGGCCATTCCAGTCATGGGTCAGGATCAGGCTTCCCAGGCGGGGGATTTCGAGCTTGTAGCGCGTTGTCTCGACCGCCATGTCGGGCCAACCGAACAGCACCAGCGGCACGCCCTCGCCGGGTTTGTTCTCCCAGTGTCCTTCCATCGCGGCGATCTTGGCCGGCTGATATTTGAGCGTGTTCAGGCCATGCGCATCGCCAACGGCAACCTGCAGCGGCGCGACGACCAGCAGCATCCACATCGCCATCGACAGCATCGTCCTGATCGCCGGCGTGTCGCGGCCGCGTAGCAGATGCCAGGCGCCGGAGGCGGCGACGAACAGGGCCGTCGCGAGAAAGGCGGCGATGGTCATATGCACGAGACGATAGGGGAAGGACGGGTTGAAGATGACCTTCAGCCAGTCGACCGGGATGACCCGGCCATCGATGATCTCAAAGCCCTGCGGCGTCTGCATCCAGCTGTTGGACGCAA
The DNA here is from genome assembly GCF_052115465.1 of Allobosea sp. 2RAB26. Lineage (NCBI taxonomy): Bacteria > Pseudomonadati > Pseudomonadota > Alphaproteobacteria > Hyphomicrobiales > Alloboseaceae > Allobosea > Allobosea sp. 2RAB26. The sequence continues at coordinate 21,615 of NZ_JBFRGS010000013.1, forward strand.
GAATCCAGGTCGCAGAGACGAGCGTGCCCAACGCGACCATGATCGTCGCGAAGAAATGCAGGCCAGGTCCGACCTTGTTCCAGCCGAACAGCATGACGCCGAGGAAGCCGGCCTCGAGGAAGAACGCGGTCAGCACCTCATAGGTGAGGAGCGGCCCGGTGACGCTGCCGGCAAAGGAGGAGAAATAGCTCCAGTTCGTGCCGAACTGGTAGGCCATGACCAGCCCCGAGACGACGCCCATGGCAAAGTTCACGGCAAAGATCGTCGACCAGAAATGGTAGAGGTCGCGATAGACAGTGTCGCGCTTCCACAGCCACAGGCCTTCCAGCACGGCGAGATAGCTCGCGAGCCCGATCGTGATTGCAGGGAAGACGATGTGGAACGAGATGGTGAAGCCGAACTGGATGCGGGCCAGCTCGAGTGCGGTCAGACCGAACATCTCAGCTCCTCACCCATGCCGCTGCCGAGGCAGGTTTCCCGCAGGCGAGCGCCGAGATTGACGCGTTTTCCATCGCTTCACCAGAGTTCGGCGAGCAACGGATCATCGCTCGCTACATCCAATCAATGTCTGCATACATTATTACTAAGCGTATGCATTTTCCAGTGAAGCGTGCCGCGCGCAAGCGAGGCAAGACAGCGCAGGCGTCCCTGCACGGGCACCTGCGCTGCGACGTGTACGGCGTTATGCGAGCAAGTTCAGCACGGGCAAGACGACGCACCTGGCCGGGACGGTGCGCCGGGGCGCGCCGAACGGCAGAACATCGGGCTGCGGCTGGCTGGGCAGACCTCGCCCCCAACGCACCGAGGCGACGCTCGCCCCGGCGGCCTGCCGTCACCGATGCGGGGCTCAGAGCCTCTCAGCTCCGGCAGCTCTCCATCAGATCACGCATGAATGCCTCGCCGGCGGCGAGCTGTTCGAGCGTGATGAACTCGTCAGGCTGATGCGCCTGATCGATCGAGCCCGGGCCGCAGACGACCGTGGGCAGGCCGGCGCGCTGGAAATGTCCGGCCTCGGTCGCATAGGGCACGGCAATCGTGCTGTTGCGGCCGGCAAGCCGCATCGTGAGGGCCTCCGCCGTCGAGCCGGCATCGGGCCCGAGGCCCGGCACATCCGATGTCATCACGGTCGTGATCGTCGAGGACGGCGCGGTGCGGCGCATGCGCGCGAGCACCGTCTCGGCATAGGCGGCGAAGCGACCCGGCACCTCGTCGGGATCCGAGCCGGGCAGGGTGCGCACCTCCCAGCCGAGCTCGCAGCGATCGGCCAGGATGTTGCGGGCAATGCCGCCATGGAACTTGCCGACATGGACCGTGTCGTAGGGCGGATCGAAGCGATCTGCCGGGTCGGCCCGCTCCATCAGCTCCTGCGCCATCCGGTCGAGCTCGGCGGCGAGCAACGCCCCGGCATGGACGGCGCTGGCGCCGAGATGCGGCTTAGAGGAATGGGCGGCGAAGCCGGTGACGATCGTGTTGAAGGTGCGGATGCCCTTATGGGCGTCGGCAATTTCGAGCGAGGTCGGCTCGCCGACGATGACAGCGCGCGGCAGCGGCAGGTCGCGCCCCATGCGGGCAATGCCGTCCACCACGCCGAGGCAGGTAAGTTCCTCGTCATAGGACAGGAAGAGATGGATCGGCGTCGTCAGCCTGGCGGCCAGGAATTCCGGCACGAGGGCCAGTCCCAGCGCCACAAAACCCTTCATGTCGACGGCGCCTCGACCATAGGCCCTGCCATCGGCAATGCGCAGGGTGAAGGGGTCGCTCGACCAGGCCTGCCCCGCGACGGGCACGACATCGGTGTGGCCGGACAGGACGATGCCGCCACGATCGGCCGGGCCAATTGTGGCGAAAAGCGCAGCCTTGTCGCCCTCGGCATTGGGAATCCGGATCGAGGACACACCCCAACTCTCGAGATAGTCCGCAACGAAGGCGATGAGATCGAGATTGGACTTGGCGCTCACCGTGTCGAAGGCGACGAGGCGCGACAGCATTTCGAGCGGCGTGTAGCGCCGCGCGGCCGTGGTCGGAATGGTCAATGCAGAACCTTCTTCACATAGGGGGAATCGAGCGGAAACAGCGGCACCTCGACATCGAAGACCACACCATCCTCGCCCAGCATGGCGTAATAGCCACGCATCGAGCCGTCGGGCGTCATCAGCGGGCAGCCCGAGGTGTAGCTGAAGCTCTCGCCCGGCCGCAGCACCGGCTGCTTGCCGACGACGCCATCGCCGCGCACTTCATGGACCTCACCACGGCCATCGGTGATGAACCAGTGGCGGGTCATCAACTGCACGGTCTGTCGCGACTGGTTCACGATCTCGATCGTATAGGCCCAGAAATAGCGACCCTGCTCATGGGCGGATTCCCGTTCCATGAACTCGGGAACGGCGGTCACGCGCACGCCTCGGGTTTGCGCCTGATACATGCTCAGCGGCTCCGTGCCGTTGCGGTTCGCCGGCGGGCGGAATTGGGCCGGGAACGACGTCCCTGTTATGGACCGGCCGGCGGCAGCGTCAATCCCGAAGCCGCGCTGGCCAGTCCTGCGTCCGGCCCGGCGCGGCGGCGGGCAGAATGATTCCCGCATGGACAACCGCCCCGAAAACGGGCGATAGGACTGGCCCGCCTGGCCCTCATGCCAGGCTTCGCTAGCTCAGGCTGAACAGGTCCGACGCTCATGCTGCCCTTCCTGCCCGGCATCCAGCCCGACAGCCGCATCCGTGCCTTCATCGAAGAAGGTGTGATCAAGCTCGCGCGGCCGCCCGCAGAGGGCCAGATCCAGCCGGCCAGCCTCGACCTCAGACTCGGCGACAAGGCCTACCGCGTCCGCGCCAGTTTTCTGCCCGGCCCGGGATCGACCGTCGCACGGCGGCTCGACCAGCTCGCCCTGCATGAGATCGACCTGACCAGGGGTGCTGTGCTCGAGACCGGCTGCGTCTATGTCGCCGAGCTGATGGAAGGGCTGGCGCTGCCCCAGGGCCTGCGCGCCGCGGCGAACCCGAAGAGCTCGACGGGCCGGCTCGATGTCTTCACCCGCGTCATCACCGACCGGGCGCGCGAGTTCGATCTGGTCGAGGAAGGCTATGAGGGCCCGCTCTTCATCGAGATCTCGCCGCGCACCTTCCCCGTCCTCGTGCGCTCCGGCTCGCGGCTCTCGCAGATCCGCTTCCGAGCCGGCGATGCCCGGCTCGACGACCGCACGTTGGGCGAATTGCACGAGCGCGAGACGCTGGTCAGCGCAGCCACTCCCTCCTTCCAGAGCGGCGTTGCCGTCAGCGTCGATCTCGCCGGCTTCGACGGCCTCGTGGGCTATCGCGGCAAGCGGCATACCGCGCTCGTCGATGTCGACCGGGTCGGTGCCTACCGCGTCGCCGATTTCTGGGAGCCGATCCAGGCGGACGCCTCGCGCTCCCTGATCCTCGATCCGGACCAGTTCTACATCCTGGCCTCGAAGGAGGCGGTGCATGTGCCCCCGGACTATGCCGTCGAGATGACGCCATTCGATGCGCTCGTCGGCGAGTTCCGCGTCCACTATGCCGGCTTCTTCGACCCCGGCTTCGGCCATGGCGGCGCCGGTGGCAAGGGCTCACGCGCCGTTCTCGAGGTCCGCTCGCGCGACGTGCCCTTCATCATCGAGGACGGCCAGATCGTCGGCCGGCTGGTCTACGAGCACATGGCGGCACGCCCGGACGCGCTCTATGGCGCCGACCTGAAATCGAACTACCAGGGCCAGGCGCTCAAGCTCTCGAAGCATTTTCGCGACTGAGTGAATCGCAGGCTCCCATCCCGCACGATTGCCGGATGACACCCGCGCAGGAAGCCGCTATGAGATTCGTGTCCTCGCCGTTGATCTGCGGTCGCTGCGAGCGCATGCGGGCGTAGTTCAGTGGTAGAACGTCAGCTTCCCAAGCTGAATGTCGTCGGTTCGATCCCGATCGCCCGCTCCAAATCCTTTTTACGACAATATGTTAGAGCACTGTTTCTCGAACAGCGCCGGTCATTCGACCCCTCCGGCATGGCCTGGCTGGGAACGCTGGCGAGCATCTTAAATCGCGCCGCGCAGGCATCTCAGCCGGTGCGTTCGGCGATAGCGGTCCCTGCGGCCCAGCCTGATGACCACGCCCATTGGAAGTTGTAGCCGCCGAGCCAGCCCGTGACGTCCACCACTTCACCGATGAAGTACAGGCCGTCGACCGTCCTTGCTTCCATCGTCCGTGAGTTCAGACCGGACGTATCGACACCACCGAGCGTCACCTCCGCGGTCCGGTACCCCTCCGATCCAATGGGCATGACCTCCCAGCCGTGAATGATGGAAGCGATCGCGGCCAGCTTCTTGTCGCTTGCGTCGCCGATGGGTCCCGTCCAACCGTGGGCATCTGCGAGATAAGCGGCCAATCGCTTCGGCAGAATATCACCAAGCGTATTTGCGATGCTTCTGCGGCCGTTTTCCTGTCTGGAAGCGCGCAAGTCGGCGAACACGTCCTGCGTGGGCAGGAACGCGATCCTGATCGGTTCCTTCTCGCGCCAGTACGACGAGATCTGCAGAATCGCAGGGCCGGACAGCCCGCGATGCGTGAACAGCAGCGCCTCATCGAATGTGGTCTTGCCGCGCGAGACCCGCGCATCCGCCGCGACGCCGGCAATCTCGCGAAACCCGGCAAGAACGTCTTCACCGAATGTCAACGGCACCAGGGCCGGGCGCGTTTCCGTCACCGCCAAACCAAACCGGCCGGCGATCTGATAGCCAAGGCTGGATGCCCCCATTTTCGGGATGGATTTTCCTCCGGACGCGACGACAAAATGCCGGCACCGAATTTTTGCAGCCCCATCGCCGGCAAGCGTGATCGCAAAGCCGTCATCAACCCGCTCAAGGCTTTCCAGTGTGGTTCTGAGGCGCAATTCGCATGCCGCGCGCGCCATTTCATCCATCAGCATTGCGATGATATCCTTGGCGGAATCATCGCAGAAGAGCTGCCCGAGCGTCTTCTCGTGATAGGCAATGCCGTGTTTTTCGACCAACGCAACGAAATCATGCTGCGTGTATCGGCCAAGCGCAGATTTTGCGAAATGTGGGTTGTTCGACAGAAAATTCCGCGCGCTCGTGCCGATATTGGTGAAGTTGCAGCGCCCCCCGCCTGAAATGCGGATCTTTTCGCCGGGTGCTTTGGCCTGATCGACGATGAGAACACGCCCGCCGCGTGATGCGGCATGGATCGCGCACATCATTCCAGCAGCACCCGCGCCCAGGATGACAGTGTCGAAACGCTCAATTGGCATCGAATGCTGCTAGCCCCAGACCAGCCCTGACGGGCATTGCGCGGCATTCCGGATGACATCGCGCTACACTCGGCTTCGGGTAGATGATCCGCGACCGTCCATCAACAGTGGGACTGCGATCGAGAGTTTTTCGTGCCCGGCGCTCCCGTCAGCTTTTCTGCCTGGGAGCGAGGAAGAGAGATTCGACGTCATAGAACTGCTCCCCAAGCCCAATACCGCCCGTTCGATCCCGATCGCCCGCTCTCGTCTCCTTGCACTCCCCCTGCGTCACGGTTGCCGCTTCCGGCCTCAGCCTGGCGCGGCTATGCTCGCGGTCATGACGCAATCGGACCAGACAGCCGCCGAGCATGAGGCCGAGGCCTCGCGGACCGGGCTATGGCTGCTCGGCGGCGGCGCTTTTGCGCTGCTGCTGACCGGGCTGCTGCTCTGGTGGCGCGAGGGCGACCGGCTCTTCACCGACGGCCTCATCGCCGCCATCGTTGCCTGTTTCTGAGGCGCCCCTGCGCCGTCCGAGTTTTTTCGAGGATCCCTGTGAACCGTCGCCTCATCCTGCCTCTCGTGGTCTTCCTGGCCGGCGCAGTCGCCCTGGCGGCTGCCGCGATCCTGACTTTCAGCCCGGTGCGTCAGGGCCAGCGCGCGACCTCGAGTGTCGGCGGCCCCTTCACGCTGACGACGGCTGAAGGCAAGCCGCTGACCGACGTCGATCTGCGCGGCGCACCCTTCCTCGTCTTCTTCGGCTTCACCCATTGCCCCGATATCTGCCCGACCAAGCTCTTCGAGATTTCCGAGACCCTGCGCGCCGCCGGCCCCAAGGGCGAAAAGCTGCGCGCGCTGTTCATCAGCGTCGACCCTGAGCGTGACACGCCGGAGGTGCTGAAGAGCTATCTTGGCAGCTTCGACCCGCGCATCGTCGGCCTGACCGGCGACCGCGCCGCGATCGACGCCACGATCAAGGCCTATCGCGCCTATTCCAAGAAGGTGCCGCTCAAGGAAGGCGATTACACGATGGATCACACCGCGCTCGTCTATCTCATGGACAAGAAAGGTGGTTTCGTCGGCGCCTTCAATATCGAGCGGCCGCCGGCGGAAGCGGCGGCGGAATGGCTCAGGCATCTGTGAGGCTGCGATAGCGCGCAATCCGCGCGCCTTTGGTTCGTCTTGCTCGCGCCCCGAGGGGATAGCACCGGCGCCCCCCACGGACCACGGGTGAGGCCGAAGCGAGCAGGAAGCCGGCGGGCAAGCCGCGCGGCGCCTCTACTCCGCTGGAGCGACAGGAGCGGCGCGCTGGCCGCTCAGCTCTGGGGAATGAGCGTGACGCCCGAATTTGCAAAGGAGAGCCCGACCTCGCTGCCATAAGGCAGCAGATCGCGCCCGCCCGGCTGGACGACGAAGAGCTCGCCGACCTCGGTCTCGATCATCAGATCAAGGTGGTTGCCGAGATAGGCGCATTTGCGAACGGTGCCGCGCAGGCCCGGCCCGGAGGAAGGCCCCATCAACAGGCTTTCGGGCCGGATCGCCGCCCTGGCCGGTCCGGCCACCAGGCCACGCGCCGGCAATTTCACCTTTGCCGAGCCGATCATCACATCGGCGATGCCTTCGGACACCTCCGCGATCGTGACTGCGACCATGTTGGCATCGCCGATGAAGTCGGCGACGAAGGGGTTGGCCGGCTCCTCATAGAGTTCGCGGGGCGAGCCCTCCTGCGCGATCCGGGCATTCGACATCACGATGATGCGGTCCGAGACGGCGAGCGCCTCCTCTTGGTCATGGGTGACATAGGCAACCGTCAGATTGAGGCTCTGCTGCAGCTCGCGGATCTCCTCCCGCACCTTGCGGCGCAGCTTGGCGTCGAGATTCGACAATGGCTCGTCGAAGAGCAGCACCTGCGGCTCGAGCACCAGCGCGCGCGCCACGGCGACGCGTTGCTGCTGTCCGCCCGAGAGCTCGGACGGGTAGCGCTTCTCAAAACCCTTGAGGCCGACGAGGGCGAGCTTGGTCAGCGCCATGTCCTGCGCCTCGGCCTTCGGGAGCCCCTTCACCAACGGCCCGTAGGCGGCATTCTCCAGCACGCTCATATGTGGAAACAACGCATAGGACTGGAAGACCATGCTGACGTCACGGTCGGCAGCCGAGAGCCGCGTGACATCCTTGCCGCCGATCAGGACCTGGCCTTCGCTTGCGATCTCAAGTCCGGCGATCATGCGCAAGGTCGTGGTCTTGCCGCAGCCGGAGGGGCCGAGCAGGGTCACCAGCTTTCCCGGCTCGATCGTGAAGCTGATATTGTCGACGGCAGTCACCGCGCCATAGCGCATGCTGACATTGCGGAATTCGACTGAGGCAGGTCCCGCCTTGGCCATGAGAGGTGCTGCTCCTTACTTGACGGGCTGTGCGGCGGATGTGGCGAGCGGGATCGCGCTGCGCCGTCCGAGCTTGCGCTCGCCGACGCCGAGCTGGATCAGGGCGATACCAACGGCCATGACCACGATCAGCACCGAGGAATAGGCAATGGCGAGCCCGAACTCGCCGGCCTCGACGCGCCCGACGATATAGGCCGTCGCCAGGTTGTACTCGGCGGAGACCAGGAAGATCACCGCGCTGACCGAGGTGATGCTGCGCACGAAGCTATAGACCAACGCGGAGACGAGCGCAGGGCGCAGCAAGGGCAGCACCACGCGCCAGAGCGTGGTGAAGCTGCGTGCCCGCAAGGTGATCGAAGCCTCGTCCAGGCTCTTGTCGATCTGCGACAAGCCGGCGATGCCGGAACGGACGCCGACGGGCATGTTCCGGAAGACGAAGGCGATGATCAGGATCAGCCCGGTCCCAGTGATCTCGACCGGCGGCACGTTGAAGGCGAGGATATAGGCGACGCCGAGCACCGTGCCGGGGATGGCGAAGCTCAGCATGGTGGTGAATTCGAGCACGTGGCGGCCGCGGAACTGCTGCCGCATCAACAGATAGGCGGTGAGCAGGCCGAGCACCGCCGTCAGCGGGGCCGAGATCGCCGCGACCTTCAGCGTCGTGAACAGCGAATCCCACGCCGCACCCTCGAAGAATATTCCACGGCTGAAATCGATGGCGAAACCGGTGCGGTAATGCTCCAGCGTCGGCGTGTGGTCGCGGCCCATGGTCTTCACGAAACCACCCATCAGGATGATCACGTAGATCACGAAGGTCAGCGCCACCCAGGGCACGATCACCAGTGCGGAGACGAAGGTGACCGGCTTCGGCAGTTTTGCCGGCAGGCCGGAATCACCCTTGCCGGTGACGGTCGTATAGGATTTGCCGCCGAGCCAGCGCTGCTGCACCCAGAAGGCGCCGAGCGTGAAGACGAGGAGCACCATCGCGAGCACCGCCGCCTGCCCCTGATTATGAGCGGCGCCGACCACGGCGAAGAAGATCTTGGTCGACAGCACCTCGAAATTGCCGCCGAGCACCAGCGGATTGCCGAAATCGGCCATGCTCTCGACGAAGCCGAGCAGGAAGGCATTGGCGAGGCCGGGCTTGAGCAGCGGCCAGGTCACCGTTCGGAAGGTCGCCCAGCGCTTGGCGCCCAGCGTCTGCGAGGCCTCCTCCAGGCTGGGGCTGATGCCCTGCACGACCCCGATCAGGACGAGGAATGCGATCGGCGCGAAGGCCAGGACCTGCGCCAGCAGCACGCCGGGCAGCCCGTAGATCCAGCGCGAGCGCGGAATCGAAAACCAGTCATAGAGCAGCCCGGAGACCACGCCGGAGCGGCCGAAGAGCAGGATCAGCGCGAGACCGATGACGAAGGGCGGCGTGATGATCGGCAACACGGTGAGCGCGCGCATCAGGCGCTTGCCGGGCATGCGCGTGCGCAACACGAGCAGTGCGCAGGCAAGCCCGAGCAGCGTGGTGATGACGCCGGTCAGCACGGCAAGGATCAGCGTGTTCCAGGCGACGCCGCAATTCGTGTTCGCGGTGACGCAGCCAAGTCCCCAGATTGAGGAATCGAACAGGCGCGCGACGAAGATGCCAGGGGCGAAGGCGCCGGCCTGATCGACAAGCGCGCTTTGCAGGATCGTCGCCACCGGGAAGAAGATGAAGAGCCCGATCAGCAGGACGATGATGCCAATCGAGCTGGTCGTGAAGATGTCGCCCCGGCAGAAGCCGCGATAGGCGAGCCCGTGACAGAGCAGGAGCAGAAGCGAGAGCACCGTCAGGAAGGCGCCGAAGCCCATGCCGCCCTGAGCCGCGCCGCTGCCGCCGAGCAGGGCGGCGAGCCAGGGGATGCCCTGGCCCTGCAGCGTGATGGCGAAGCCCTGTGCGAAGAACAGGACCATACCGAGCAGCCCCGCCCAGATCAGCGTCCTGCCGACCGCAGCACTCTCGCTGCGGCCGAGCAACAGCGTCACGGCCAGCAGCGCCACGCCGACTGGCAGCAGCCAGGGGGCCGTGCCGGACAGGGCCAGCGCGAACGCCGTGCCGGCCCTGCCGAACGGGTACCCCGCGAGCCAGCCGAACTGGCTGAGACTGACGCCGTCAGGCAGGTACCAGGGAATGACCGCATAGCCGAGCCAGCCGAGCAGCAGGACGAGCCGTGTCGCAGGACGCATCGCAGGGGATCTCTTCAGGGCGCTGGACGGAGAGTTACTTCGGCAGCGCCTTGACCTCCTTGTCCCACTTCGTCAGCAGCCGCGTGCGCTCCGCGGACGAGCCGTATTTGACGAAGTCGTAGTCGATCATCTTCATCTCGGACATCTTCGGCGCCTGCGGAGGCACCGTCGAGTTCTTGTTGGAGGGGACCTGGTACGACTTGGCCGGAGCCGCCAGCGCCTGAGCCGCCGGGGTCAGCGCCCAGTCATAGAACTTCTTGGCGTTGTCGAGATTGCGCGCACCCTTGATGATCGACATCGAGCCGATCTCGTAGCCGGTGCCCTCGCAAGGCGCGACAGCCTTGATCGGATCGCCCTGGACCGCGAAGACGACCGCGTCGTGGATGAAGACGATGCCGACGGCGGTTTCTCCGAGGCTCGCGGCCTTGGCGGGGGCGGCGCCCGACTTGGTGTACTGGCTGACGTTCTTGTGCAGCTTCTTGAGATAGTCGAAGCCCTTCTCCTCGCCCATCAGCTGGACCACGGTCGCAAGCAGGTTATAGGCCGTTCCCGAGGAGTTCGGATCGGCGACCTGGACGTCGTCCTTGAGCTTCGGATCAAGCAGGTCAGCCCAGCATTTCGGCTCGTTCAGGCCCTTCTGCTTGATCTGCTGGGTGTTGAAGCCGAAGCCGAGAGCGCCGGCGTAAATGCCGACGGAGCGCTTCTGAGCCGCCTTCCACTGCGACAGCGCCCAGTCGTGAAGGTCCTTGTTGACCGGCGATTCATATTCGAGGGTCAGCCCTTCCTCGGCAGCCTGGAGATGGGGGTCACCCGTGCCACCCCACCAGATATCGCCGCGCGGATTGGCCGATTCCGCCTTGAGCTGGGCATAGATCTCGCCCGCCGATTTGCGGGTCATCGCGACCTTGATCCCCGTATCGCGCTCGAACGCGGTCGACATGGCGCGGCACCATTCCTCCTGGACGCCGCAATACATGACGAGTGCACCCTGGGCCTGTGCGGGGGCCGCCGCAAAAGCAGCCCCGCTGGCCAGCGCTGCCAGGACCCCGGTCCGGAGCCATTGAAATCCCTGCATGTCATCCTCCCGTTACGTGTCGTTCTTGGTCTTGTTATTGGCTTGATAGTGACGTGTTGCCGGCAAAGATCAATCGTTCGCCTGCCGGCTCCCGATCTGCGTGACCTGTTCGAGTTCGCGGCGAAGCCCCGGCGTGCAGCACAGGATCGGGTTGCCCTTGGCAATACCGTCCCCGCTGAAGAAATCGCTGACATAGGCGCCGGCTTCGGCTGCGATCACGACACCCGCCGCAACATCCCATGCGTTGATGTGGAGTTCGGCATAGGCCTCCGTCCGGCCATTCGCGACATGGGCCAGGCCGAGCGCGCCGGAGCCACCGCGCTTCACCGAGGCGCCTGCGGCGTAGCCACGCCCGATCATCGCGACATAGCGTTCGGCCGGGATGCGCGTCGACCAGCCCAGTTCGACATAGGCGCGCTTGATATCGGTCTGCCCCGACACCTTGATCGCCTCGCCATTCAGGGTCGCGCCTTGCCCCTTGCGTCCGACATAGATCTCGCCCAGCGCCGGCGCAGAGAGAATGCCGATTTCGGGAACGCCGTTCAGCAGAAAACCAATCGAGATGCACCAGTTGCGGTCGCCACGGGCGAAATTCGAGGTGCCGTCGATCGGGTCGATGATCCAGACCGCGTCCGAGGCTTCGCCGCCACCCTCTTCGCCGATGATCGCATCCTGCGGGAACATCACGGCAAGGCGCTGCCGCAGGAAATCCTCGACAGCACCATCGGCGACGGTGAGCCAGTCCTGGGCGCCCTTCATGGTGACGCCAAGGCTTTCGCTCTTGTTGAAATAGTCGAGCGCCATGAAGCCGGCCTGCTGGACGAGGCCCAGCACGGCATATTGGCGCAGATCGAGTTCAGCGGGCGTCATGATCAGATCGCCCCGAGATCGACAGCGACCGGCTTGCCGCTGCGAGCGGATTCGGTCGCCGCATCGGCCAGGATCTGTGCCTTCAGGCCATCTTCTCCGGAGGGCAGGGGCGCCGTCTTGCCCTTCAGGGCGGCGACGAAGGCATCGAGTTCGGCGCGATAGGCGGCGGCATAACGCTCGAGGAAGAAATTCTGCACCGGGTCAGCCCGGAAGCCGGCGCCGGTTGCGATCTCGACCGTGGTCTCGTGGATATTGCCGGCCCGCAGCATGCCCTTCGAGCCATGGACTTCGATGCGTTGGTCGTAGCCATAGCTGGCGCGGCGCGAATTCGAGATCTGCGCGATCTTGCCTGACGCCGTGCGCATCAGAACCGCAGCCGTATCGACATCGCCGGCCTGCCCGATCGCCGGATCGACCAGCGCCGAACCGAGCGCGAAGACCTCGACGGGCTCTTCGGCGAGGAGGAAGCGGGCCATGTCGAAATCATGGATCATCATGTCGCGGAACAGGCCGCCCGAGCGCTTGACATAGTCGACCGGCGGCGGCGAGGGGTCGCGCGAGATCACGCTGACGATCTCGATCGCGCCCGCCTCTCCGGCCCGCAGGCGGTTCTGGAGCGCAGCGAAGCTCGGGTCGAAGCGCCGGTTGAAGCCGATCATCAGCGGCCTGCCGGTCTTGGCGACGGTCTTGAGGCATGCCCTGATGCGCTCGGCGTCGAGATCGACCGGCTTTTCGCAGAACACCGCCTTGCCGGAGGCGACGGCTGCCTCGATCAGATCGGCATGGGTGTCGGTCGGCGTGCAGATCAGGACCGCATCGAGCGTCTTGTCGGCGAGAATCGCGTCGAGACTGGCAACTGTCGCGCCGGTCTCGGCTGCCAGCGAGGCCGCCGCATCCGCAAAGGCGTCCGCAACCGAAACCAGCGTCGCGTCCTTGCGCGCCGCAAGGTTCAACCCATGAATGCGTCCGATCCGGCCGGCACCCAGCAATCCCATGCGCATCGTCATATGTCCTGTCGTCAAGGCTGTGGCTGCGGCAGGGTTACTGCCGCGCTCCAAGAATCGTCTGGTCGAAATCGATGTTCGAGCCAGTCATCAGACCAGATTCGGCCGAGGCCAGATAGGCGACGGCGCGGGCGACCTCTTGCGGGTCGAGCAGGCGGCCGAAGGGCTGGCTCGCGGCAGCCTGATCGAGCCAGCCATCCTGCGCGTCATGGCGCAACCGCATGATCGCGTCTTCGCCCGGCGTCGCCATCCAGCCGATATTCAGTCCATTGACCCGGATACGGTGCGGCAGGAGCCCGAAGGCGGCGTTGCGGGTCAGCGTCGCCAGCGCCCCCTTGGAGACGCTGTAGGCGCTCAGGAATGGCTGGCCGCCATGGGCCGACATCGACTGGATGTTGACGATGGCGCCCGCGATCCCGAGCCGGCACATCAGCTCGGCGGCGCCCTGGATCAGAAAGAACGGCGCACGCAGATTGACCGCCATGATGCGCTCATAGAGCTCGGGCGTCGTCTCCAGGATGGAGCCGCGATCCGTGTCGCCGGCGGCGTTCACCAGGATGTCGAGACGACCGAACGCCGCCTCGGCGGCCGGAACGATTGACTTGACCTGATCGAGATCGGAAAGATCGGCGGCGTGGAAACGAACATCGCAGCCAGCATTGCGAAGATCGCGGGCTACGGCCTCGCCGCGCTCGCGATTGCGGCCGGTCAGCAGCAGGGAAGCAATCCCGCGCGCCTGAAACTCGCGGGCGACGGCTTCACCAAGCCCCTGGCTGCCACCGGTCACGATGGCGGCCTTGCCGGTCAGATCCCGACCGAATTCGTTCTTCCCTGACACCTGACGCCACGCTCCCCAGCGAAATTTTGATATGAATGGATTGTCTTTGTCTGATTTTGGAATAAACATTCCGCCGATCAGCGCTTGAAGTCAAGGCGCTTTAACCGGAACCGGCATGTCATCAGGATCACAGCCTCAGCCCACGGACAGGCCGGAATTCGACCGTTTCGTCGCCTTGCTGCGGGAACGGCGGCCATCCCTGCCGAAGCGACTGAAGCAAGTCGCTGATCATGCGCTTGCCCATCTCGACGACATGGCCTTCGGCTCCACCGCGCAGATCGCGGAGAAGGCCGGCGTGCAGGCCTCGACGCTGGTGCGTTTCGCGCAGGCGCTCGACTATTCCGGCTTCAGCGAACTCCAGGAGGTGTTCCGCTCGCGGCTGCGCCGGCATGCCGCCGATCACCGCGCGCGCCTGGCAGCCCTACGAACGGCAGGAACAGGCTCGGGGGGGGGCGCAGCCCTGCTCGACGGCTTCATTCAGGCGAGCGAAGCGTCGCTTGCCCAGCTCAGGGCGGCTGTCAGGCCCGACCAGCTGGAAGAGGCGGCTGCCTTGCTGGCCAGGGCGCAAACCATCGTCCTCGTCGGCGCGCGACGCATGTTCCCGGTGGTGTCCTACCTCGCCTATGCCTTCGGCAAGCTCGGCATCAGAGCGGTGCTGGTCGACCATGTCGGCGGCCTCGGCCAGGAGCAGGCAGCCCTTGCCGGGCCAGGCGACGCCATCCTGGCGATCAGCTGCGCGCCCTATACGACTGCCACGGTCGAGATCGCTGCCGCCGCACATCAGCGCGGCATTCCGGTGCTGGCCCTGACCGACAGCCCGCTCAGTCCGCTCGCCGAGAACTGTGAGCTCTGGCTGGATGTGGCGGAAGCAGATTTCGGCGCATTCCGCTCGATGGCGGCCAGCTTCACCCTGGCGATGGCGCTTGCAGTCGCTACCGCCGAACACGCCGGCGTCAGCGCCGATCCCGATCTCGCAGGTTAGTGCGGAAGGCCGAAGCTCCATGCCCGTCGCCCCTCAGCTCGACGTCATCACGATTGGCCGCTCCTCGGTCGATCTCTACGGCCAGCAAATCGGCGGCCGGCTTGAAGACATGGGCAGCTTCCTCAAAGCGGTCGGTGGCTGCCCGACCAATATCGCAATCGGCACCGCCCGCCTGGGCCTCAAATCGGCCGTGATCACCCGTGTCGGCGACGAGCAGATGGGCCGCTTCATCCGCGAACAGCTGGAGCGCGAGGGCGTCGAGACGAGCGGCGTGATCACCGACCCCAAGCGGCTGACCGCACTCGTCATCCTCGGCGTCCGCGACGAGAAGACCTTCCCGCTGATCTTCTACCGCACCGACTGTGCCGACGCCGCATTGCAGGAAAGCGAGATCGACGAGGCCTTCATTGCCTCCGCCAGGGCGATCGTCGTCACCGGCACGCATTTCGCCATTCCCAACGCCGCCGCGGCTCAGAAGAAGGCGATCGCGCTCGCCCGCAAGCATGGCCGCAAGGTCGTGTTCGATGTCGACTATCGGCCCAATCTCTGGGGACTTGCCGGGCACCAGGCCGGTGAGGAGCGCTATATCCGCTCCGAGACGGTGACCGAGCATCTCCAGGCGATCCTGCCCGATTGCGACCTGATCGTCGGCACGGAGGAAGAGCTCCACGCCGCCGGCGGCTCGGAGGATACGCTTCAGGCCATCCGCACGATCCGATCCTTGAGCGCCGCGACGATCGTCTGCAAGCGCGGGCCGATGGGCTGCGTGGTATTTCCCGGCGCGATCCCCGCGTCGCTCGAAGACGGAATCAAGGGCCCCGGCTTTCCGGTCGAGGTCTACAACGTGCTCGGCGCCGGCGACGCCTTCATGTCCGGCTTCCTGCGCGGCTGGCTGCGCGACGAGCCGCTTGCGACCTGCTGCGCCTTTGCCAATGCCTGCGGCGCCTTCGCCGTCTCCAGGCTGCTCTGCTCGCCGGAAAGCCCGACCTTCCCCGAGCTGCAATATTTCCTTGCTCATGGTTCGCCGCACCGGGCGCTACGCCGGGACGCCGAGATCAACCATGTGCATTGGGCGACGACGCGCCTGCCGCAGCCCGCGGGCGTGATGGCGCTCGCCATCGATCATCGGGCGCAGCTCGAGGAGATGGCCGACGCGGCAGGCGTGCCGCAGGAGCGGATCACCCATTTCAAGACGCTTGCGGTGAAGGCGGCCGCCCGGGTCGCCGACGGACGCCCTGGCTTTGGCATGCTGGTCGACGGCATCCATGGCCGCGAAGCCCTGTTCCGGGCGGAGGATCACGGCTTCTGGATCGCCCGCCCCCTCGAACTCCCCGGCTCGCGCCCACTCGCGCTGGAGACCGATGCGACAGGGTCTCTCGGCGCCACCCTGGCCGAGTGGCCGGTCAGCCATGTCGCCAAATGCCTGTGCTTCTACCATCCGGATGACCCCGAGGCTCTCAGGAGTGCGCAGGAGCAGGTACTGAAGCGCGTCGCCCTCGCCTGTCGACAGGTCGGGCGGGAATTGCTGGTCGAGATCATTGCCTCGAAGCACGGACCGGTTGCTGACGACACGGTTGCTCGGGTGATGACGCGACTCTACGCCATCGGCATCAAGCCCGACTGGTGGAAGCTCGAGGGCCAGCCCTCCCCGGCTGCATGGCGCGAGATCGATGCGGTCATCGCGGGCCATGACCCCTATTGCCGCGGCGTGTTGCTGCTCGGGCTCGACGCTCCGGAAGAGACGGTCGCGCAGGCCTTCCGGGCAGCGCAGGGCTCGGCATCGGTCAAGGGATTCGCCGTCGGCCGCACGATTTTCGGTGAAGCGGCGCGCGGCTGGCTTGCCGGCGGACTCGACGATGAGGCCGCAACGACGATGATGGCAGAACGCTTCGCCAGGCTGGTCGCAGCCTGGCAGGAACGCTGAGGAACTCCCAATGGGTACGATCCGCCTCACCATGGCGCAGGCGCTGACACGCGCCATGCAGGCACAGAAGACGGTGATCGACGGCAAGACCGTGCCGATCTTCGCGGGCGTCTGGGCCATCTTCGGGCACGGCAATGTCGCCGGGCTCGGAGAGGCGCTGCATGCCGCTCGCGACACGCTGCCAACCTATCGCGCCCATAACGAGCAGGCCATGGCGCATGCTGCTATCGCCTTCGCCAAGGCTTCGCGCCGGCGCCAGATGATGGCGGTGACGAGCTCGATCGGACCCGGTGCCACCAACATGGTCACGGCCGCCGCCGTCGCGCATGTCAACCGCCTGCCGCTGCTGCTGTTGCCGGGCGATGTCTTTGCCGGGCGCCTGCCGGACCCGGTGCTGCAGCAGATCGAGGATTTCGGCGACGGCACGGTCTCCGCCAATGACTGCTTTCGCCCGGTCTCGCGCTATTTCGACCGGCTGACACGGCCGGAGCAGCTGATGCCGGCCTTCGAGCGGGCCATGGCCGTCCTGACCGATCCGGCCGGATGCGGGCCGGTGACGCTGGCGCTCTGCCAGGACGTGCAGGCCGAAGCCTATGACTATCCCGAGAGTTTCTTTGCCGAGCGGCTCTGGACGCCACGCCGCCCACGCCCGGACGAGCAGGAGCTGGCCGAGGCCGTCAGACTGCTCAAGGCGGCGAAGAAACCACTCGTCATTGCCGGCGGCGGCGTACTCTATAGCGAGGCCGAAGCCGCGCTCGCCGAATTCTGCGAGGCGCACGGCATTCCCGCCGCTGAGACGCAGGCCGGCAAGAGCAGCCTCGGGGCAACCCACAGGCTCAATCTCGGCGCCATCGGCGTCACCGGCACGGCCGCCGCCAATGCGCTGGCGCGCGAGGCCGATCTGGTCCTGGCCGTCGGCACGAGGCTGCAGGATTTCACCACCGGCTCCTGGGCACTCTTCGCCAACCCGGCCTGCCGGATCGTCGGGCTGAACACGCAGGCCTTCGATGCCGGCAAGCACCGCGCGCTCCCGCTGGTCTGCGATGCCCTGGCCGGCCTCTCCGAGCTGGCTACGGCACTGGCGGGACATCGCGCTCCGGCGGCATGGACGGAGCGGGCGGAATCCGAGGGCAAGACCTGGCTTGGCCTCGCCGCGCGCTACACCGATCCCGGCAACCAGCCCCTGCCGAGCGATGCGCAGGTGATCGGCGCCGTGCAGCGCTGGAGCGAGCCGTCCGATGTCGTGCTCTGCGCCGCCGGCGGACTGCCCGGCGAATTGCACAAGCTCTGGCAGGCCGGCGCGCCCGGCGGCTACCACATGGAATACGGCTATTCCTGCATGGGCTACGAAATCGCCGGCGGGCTCGGCGTCAAGATGGCCGATCCGAGCCGCGAGGTCGTCGTCATGGTCGGCGACGGCTCCTATCTGATGATGAACTCCGAGATCGCAACCTCGGTGATGCTCGGCCTGAAGCTGACGATCGTCCTGCTCGATAATCGCGGCTACGGTTGCATCAACCGGCTGCAGAATGCGACGGGCGGCGCCTCCTTCAACAACCTGCTGCGCGACACCCGCCACGAGACGCTGCCCGCAATCGATTTTGCCGCGCATGCCGCTTCACTCGGTGCCGTCGCCACGAAGGTCGGCAGCCTCGCCGAACTGGACGAAGCGCTGCGTGCCGCCCGCGCGCATGCGCGCACCACCGTCGTGGTGATCGATACCGACCCGCTCGCCTCGACCGATGCGGGCGGCCACTGGTGGGATGTCGCGGTGCCGGCAACCTCCGCGCGCGCCGAAGTCCGGCAGGCGCGTGAGCGTTATGAGACCGCGCTGAAGTCACGCCCCTGATCCCGAAGGACACTTATCCATGCCCATCCGCATTGGTGCCAACCCGATTGGCTGGTCGAATGACGATCTCCAGGAGATCGGCGGCGCGACATCGCTCGAAACCTGCCTCGCCGAGGCGCGTGAGGCCGGCTTCACCGGCATGGAGCTTGGTCACAAGTTCCCACGGCAACCGGCAGCCCTGAGGGCGGCTCTCGCCCCCTTCGGCATGGACTGCATCTCGGGCTGGTATTCAGCTGAACTGCTTCAGCGCGACGCCGACGAGGAGATGCACCATCTGCGGCCGCATCTCGATCTGCTCAAGGCCATGAGCTCGACCGTGCTGGTCTTCGCCGAGACCTCGAATGCGATCCATGGCGACCGCTCGAAGCCGCTCTCGCAGCGCCCTGTGATGAGCGCGCAGGACTGGGCCGAGTTCGGCCGCCGGATCACGCAGGTTGCCGAGCGCACGCTGAGCGAAGGCGTCCGGCTGGTCTATCATCACCACATGGGCACGATCGTGCAGAGCGAAGCCGATATTGACGCCTTCATGGCGGCGACGGGCCCTGCCGTGCATCTCCTGCTCGACACCGGCCATGCCACCTGGGGTGGCTCGGACCCAGCCGCGCTCGCCGCGCGCTATCGCGAGCGGATCAGCCATGTCCACGCCAAGGACGTGCGCCCGCATGTCATGACGCAGGCAGCGGCGGAAGGCTGGAGCTTCCTTGATGCCGTGCTCGGCAAGGGCAGCGATCTCGGCATCTATACCGTGCCGGGCGACGGGATGGTCGATTATCCCGCCGTGTTCCGCGCATTGCCGGGCTATTCCGGCTGGGTCGTGGTCGAAGCCGAGCAGGATCCGGAAAAGGCCCATCCGCTGACCTATGCCAAGAAGGGCGTCGCCCATCTCAAGCACAGCCTGAAGGAGGCCGGGCTCGTCTGAGGCCCGGATGCGCCATGTCGAAGCTGCTCGTCAAACCATCCGCCCCAGATCAGGACGGCCGCATCCATCACGTCACCCCGGAATCGGCCGGCTGGAGCCATGTCGGCTTCGAAGTCTACCGGCTCGCCGACGGCCAGGTGCTTGAACGGGAGACCGGAGACCGGGAGGTCTGCGTCGTCCTGCTGTCCGGAAAGGCCGCAGCCATGGCCGGGGGCACCGATTTCGGCATCATTGGCGGTCGGTCCTCCCCGTTCGAACCCGACCCCTGGTCGCTCTACGTACCGGCCGGATTGTGCTTTGCCGCGACGGCGCAGGGCCCCTGCGAGCTGGCGATCTGCTCGGCGCCGGGAAAACCGGGTTCAAAACCCCGGGTGATCGCGCCAGGGGATGTCGGCTGCATGACGCGCGGCAGCGGTACGAACACCCGCCATGTCCGCAATATCCTGCCGGAGACCGAGCCCGCCGAAGGGCTGCTCGTCGTCGAGGTGATCACCCCGTCAGGCAATTGGTCGAGCTATCCGCCGCACAAGCACGACCAGGACAGGCTGCCGCAGGAATCGCTGCTGGAGGAGACCTATTACCACCGGCTCTCGCCGCCCCAGGGCTTTGCGCTGCAGCGCGTCTATACCGACGACCGTTCGCTCGATGAGACGCTCTGCGCCGAGGACGGCGATGTCGTGCTGGTGCCAAGGGGTTATCATCCGGTCGCAGCACCGCACGGCTATGAACTCTATTATCTCAACGTGATGGCGGGTCCGAAGCGGGTTTGGAAGTTCGCCAACGATCCGGCCCATGAGTGGATCGTCAAGCCCTGAACGGTCGGGCGCGGCGGGTCGCGCGAATGCAATCCGCCGCCTTGCGATGCCCCGGCGCTCAGCGGCGTTTCCGGATTTCCCGCAAGCGTTCGATATCGGCGCAGAGACGCTCGGCGATCTCCGGGGGATATCCACGCAGGACCCGGCCCCGTTCCAGCGAGGGTAGCCACAGCAGATAATCGACATCCCGCTCGTGGCACCATTCCGGCGAAGAAATCGCGACCATCTGCCCGGCCAGGTCAGACCAGATCATGCGTTCCCCGCCGCCGTTATCCTTGGTCATGCCCAGCCCCCCGCTGGAGATTCAGAACAGCGTTACCTGATATTTGTTCCAATCACCTAGTATTTTGGCCATTCTAATTCTTGCGTTACTCCTCTCTCAGAGAGTCTGACGTGATATTTCTCAATAATACTTGAGAATCCGAAACCCTGAATTCCGCGACCGGCCCCATCGGCAATCACAGATCCGCCGCAAGTCGGGACCCTTCCAAAATATACGACCCAAAGACCCCGAGAACGATTTTCACAGTACAAATAAATCATAACATCGGTAAAATACCAGAGGATCATCTGACTGGATCGCTGAAGATGGCTTGGGGTCTCGTTTCAGATACTCCTGCCCTTCGGCGGAAGCTGCGGGCCAACACGACTTGCACTCGCCTGAGAGGGGCGTCGCGCGCCGCCGCCGGCATTACGCCATGCTCGGCATGACCCTTGGCCAGGCCAGCATCTCCCTTGCGTAACGATCTCGTGACTAAGGCCGTCACCAGGCGATCGCGTGCGCCCTTGCGTCCCGCTTCACGCTGAAATATCCTCACTTGTAGATTTTATAGCAATCATCCGAGCAATGCCGCGATCCGAGCGATCCACTTCCCCCAGCCCAGCTCCGCGCCCTCGCGGTCGGCGGCTCAAGGACCAGATGTCGGGCCGCGAGGCTTTGCTTCTCGCTGCGACGAGCGCCTTTGCGCGTCATGGCTATGACAGCGTCGATCTGCGCAGCCTGGCCGCTGCCGCCAAGGTCGACCCCGGGCTGGTGCGTGTGCATTTTGGCGGCAAGGAGGGGCTCTGGCTCGCGAGCATCGACCATGTCGCCTCGTATACGACGCAGCTGCACGCCGAGATCCGACGCCTGACGGCCGAGACACGCCCGCTCAGGGACCGAGTGACCGATGCCATCCGCCTGACAGTGCTTTTCCATTTCAGCCACCCGGAACTCGGCCTCTTCATCGCGCAGCAGGCGAGGGAGAGCGGGGCGCGACTGGCCGCATTGAAGGAACTCCTGCTTCGTCCCGCGCTCGATGCCTTCATACCGCTTCTCGATCAGGCGGTTCGCGAAGGTGTCACGCATGCGAGCGACCCCTTCATCGCCTTCTCCATTCTCGCCGGCGCATTCTTCTGGCCCTCGACCGCGCCCGACCTCGTTCAATCCCTGTCCGCGAGCCCGATGGATCGCGGACAGTTTCAGGAGCATTTCCTTGAGAATCTCGTCGCCGTATTCCTGTCCAAGCCTGACTAGAGGGAGGACACCCCTGCCTCATGCCCCCGCAAAGACGATGAAGGCTACCCGCGCTTCCGGTGGGCAATGCTCGTGGTTGGATACGGGCCTTGCTCATGGAAGACTGCGCGATGCCCCGACGGCGACCGCGCCGCGACCTGCACTACTGGAAGGATGCGACGGATGACCACCTACACGCCGCGGCGCCGTTTCGCGCTCTTCAGCCTTGCCTTCATCTGGCCGCTGCTTGGCGCAGCAACCCTGGCCCAGGCGCAGGGGGCCGCGCCCCCGCCTCAGGTGACCGTGGTCGAGGTCAAGGCCGGCAAGGTGCCGCTGACATTCGAGTATGCCGCACGCGTCGAGGCCTCGCGGGAGGTTCAGGTCCGGGCCCAGGTTGGCGGGATTCTGCTGAAGCGGAACTTCGTCGAGGGCGCCGAGGTCAAGGCCGGCGACATTCTCTTCGAAATCGATCCGAGGCGCTACGAGGCCGACGTTGCCAAGGCCAAGGCACAGCTCCAGCAGGCGGAGGCACAGCTCGCCCAGGCGACGCGTGATGCCGAGCGCTATACGCGGCTGGCCCTGACCGGCTCCGGCACGGAAAAGGCGCGCGATGACGCCCTCTCCGCCAAGGAACTCGCAACGGCTTCGGTCGCCGTCGCTCACGCCGACCTGAACGTCGCGGAACTCAATCTCGGCTACACCAATGTGAGGGCGCCGATCAGTGGGGTCACGAGCCGCGAGGAGTTGCCCGAGGGCAGCCTGATCGGCACCACTGGCGACAGCAGCCTGCTCACCAAGATCACCCAGCTCGACCCTGTCTACGTCATCTTCAACTCCAGCGAGAGCGAAGTGGCCGAGGTCAGGGCCCTGCTCGAGGCACAGGGCATCTGGGAGCGTGCCGGGGAGGTCCTCTCGGTCAAGCTCACCTACGGCGATGGCCGCGTCTATGCGCAGCCCGGCGTCATCGATTTCGCCTCCTCCGGCCTTGATCCGGAAACCGGGACGCTGCGGCTGCGTGCCGTTGTCCCCAATCCCGAGCATCGCCTGCTGCCCGGCCAGTTCCTGCGCGCGATCGTGATGGGGGTCGTGCTCAACGACGCCATCGTCGTTCCGCAGGCAGCCGTCTCGCAGGGACCGCGCGGACAGTTCGTCTACACAGTCGACAGCCAGGGGAAGGCCGAAGCCCGCCCCGTCGTACTCGGACGTCAGGTCGCCGACGGCTGGATCGTCACCTCGGGCCTCAAGCCCGGCGACAAGCTGATCACGGAGGGGATCATCAAGGTTCGTCCCGGCGCGCCGGTCTCGATCGCTGCTGCGGCGCCCGGAGCTGCCAAGCCATGAATCGCTTCTTCATCGACAGGCCCGTCTTCGCCGCCGTCATCTCGATCGTCATCGTGCTTGCCGGCCTCGTCGCGATCCGGGCGCTTCCGATCGCGCAATATCCCGAGCTGACGCCGCCGCAGATCGTCGTCAGCGCCACCTATCCCGGCGCCAGCGCCGAGACGATCGCGCAGACGGTGGCAGCGCCACTCGAGCAGCAGATCAACGGCGTCGAGGGCATGCTCTACATGCAGTCCTCGAACTCCAGCAGCGGCCAGATGTCGCTGACGGTGACATTCGCTCAGGGCACCGATCCCGATCAGGCAACGATCAACGTCAATAATCGCGTCCAGCGCGCGACGCCGACCTTGCCGCAAGAGGTCACCCGGCTCGGCGTGACGGTCAGCCAGCGCTCGACCTCCATCCTCGGCCTCGTGGCGATGTATTCGGAGAACGACCGCTTCGACACGACCTATGTCGGCAACTATGCCCTGCTGAACGTCATTGACGATCTGAAGCGCATTCCTGGCGTCGGTGACGCGGCATTGCTCGGCCAACGCGACTACTCGATGCGGATCTGGCTGAGCCCCGACAAGCTCGCCCGCTACGGCCTGACGACCACCGATGTCGCGGCAGCCATTCGCGAACAGAATGCCCAGTTTGCAGCCGGCCGTTTCGGCGATGAGCCGAACGACCCATCGACCCCCTTCACCTATTCCGCCACGACCCAGGGGCGTCTCCCGGATGCCGAGGCGTTCGGCAACATCATCCTGCGCTCCGACATCAACGCGGCGACGCTCAGGCTCAGGGATGTGGCGCGGGTCGAGCTCGGCTCGGCCAGCTATACCGTCGACAGCAAGCTCAACGGCAAGCCTGCGGTGCCGCTTGCGGTCTATCTTCAGACGGGAGCGAACGCGCTCTCGACCATGGAGGCGCTCAAGAGCCGCATGGACGAGCTGAAGCAGTCCTTCCCGGAGGGCATGGCCTACAGCATTCCCTACGACACGACGAAGTTCATCCAGGTCTCGATCGAGGAGGTGGTCAAGACCTTCGTCGAGGCCATCGTCCTGGTCATCCTCGTCGTCTTCCTCTTCCTGCAGAACTTCCGGGCGACCCTCATCCCGGTCATCGCGGTGCCGATCTCGATCATCGGCACCTTTGCCGGCATGTACATGTTCGGCTTCTCGATCAACCTGCTCACCCTGTTCGGCCTCGTCCTCGCCATCGGCATCGTCGTCGACGACGCGATCGTGGTTCTGGAGAATGTCGAGCGCATCATGGCGACCGAGCACCTGTCGCCGCGAGAGGCTTCGATCAAGGCGATGAGCGAGGTCACCGGGCCGGTCATCGCGATCGTCCTGGTGCTGTGCGCGGTCTTCATCCCCGTGTCGTTCATGGGCGGGTTGGCCGGCGCGATGTACAAGCAGTTCGCGGTCACGATCGCCCTGTCGGTCACGATCTCGGGCATCGTCGCGCTGACCCTGACTCCGGCTTTGTGCGCGCTGATCCTGAAACCGGGCCATCAGGAGCCGGCATTGCCGTTCCGGCTGTTCAACCGCTTCTTCGACAAGCTGACGAGCGGCTACGTCTCCGGTGTCGGCTTCCTGGTCAAACGCTTCGCCATCGGCCTTGTGCTCTTCGCCGTGCTCATCGCCGGCACCGGCATCCTGTTCCGGACCATTCCGGGCTCGCTGGTTCCAGACGAAGACCAGGGCGTGCTGCTCGGGGTGGCCATCCTGCCTCCGGCCGCCTCGCTGAACCGCACCGTGGCGGTGATGGATGAGGCTGCGACCAATATCGGCAAGCACCCGGCTGTCGAAAACGTCTTCGCCATTTCGGGGTTCGACCTTCTCTCCGGAAGCGAGCGGACCAGCGCCGCCACGACCTTCGTGACGCTGAAGGACTGGAGCGAGCGCCGAACCCCGGACCTCGATGCGCGCAACCTGGTCAAGACGTTCACCGGCATGAATATCGGGATCAAGGACGCCATGGTCCTGTTCTTCAATCCGCCGCCGATCAGCGGGTTGAGCACCACGGGCGGGTTCGAACTCTATGTGCAGGATCGCACCGGAGGCGGCGTCCCGTCGCTCTCCGCCGCCACCGCACAACTGGTCGAAGCCGCCTCGAAACGTCCCGAACTGGCCGGCGTGCGCACGACCTTCGACACCGGCGTTCCGCAGTACCGGCTCGACCTGGACCGCGACATGGCCAAGGCGCTCGGCGTGCCGATCAGCTCCGTCTTCGAGACGATGCAAAGCACGTTCGGCAGCCTCTACGTCAATGACTTCACGCTCTATGGGCGCAACTACCGCGTCAACCTGCAGTCGGAGGCCGCTTTCCGTCAGGCACCGAAGGATCTCAAGCAGGTTTTCGTGCGCTCGAGCAACAACAAGATGGTGCCGCTCGATACGCTAGTGAAAGCCGTGCGCGTCGCCGGCCCCGACCAGTTCGAGCGCTTCAACGCCTTTGCCGCGGCCAAGGTGATGGGCAATCCGGCGCCCGGATACACATCGGGCGCGGCGATCGCTGCGATGCAGGAGGTGGCGCGCGAGTTGCCGCAGGGCTTCCAGATCGCCTGGACGGGTTCGGCCTATCAAGAGCTCGCCACCAGCGGGACCGGCTCGCAGGCCATGATCTTCGGCATCATCATGGTGTTCCTGATCCTCGCCGCGCAGTACGAGAAATGGACCCTGCCGCTGGCGGTCATTCTCGCGGTTCCATTCGCGCTGTTCGGGGCGCTGCTCGCGGTCTGGCTCCGCGGCCTGACCAACGACGTCTACTTCCAGATCGGCCTTGTCACGCTGATCGGTCTGGCCGCCAAGAATGCCATCCTGATCGTCGAATTCGCCGTTCTGGTGCGGCAGGAGGGCATGAGTGCCGCCGAGGCCGCGCTCGAAGCAGCGCGGCTGCGCTTCCGGCCGATCGTGATGACCTCGCTCGCCTTCATTCTCGGCGTCGTTCCGCTCGCGATCAGCAGCGGAGCGGGCTCCGCGAGCCGGCACTCGATCGGCACGGGCGTGATCGGCGGCATGTTGGCGGCGACCTTCATCGCCACCTTCTTCATCCCGATGTTCTACCGGCTCATCGACTGGCGCGACCCTCGCCCGGCCAAGGATGCAGGGCCGGCGGCGAAAGTCGAGGTGACGGCGGAGAAGGCGGGAAGCCCGGTCTGAACCTCGGACCGGTCTCGTATCCACCTCGCTCACGTGGCGCGCGGCCGGGATGATCGCGCGCGACAAATCGGGTGTCGAGCACTAGGCTCGACGCCGCAACCAGCACGATGTGATGGGACACACCATGAGCGAATTCAGAATTGCCGTCGTGATCGGCAGCCTTCGTCGCGATTCCTTCAATCGCAAGCTTGCCACGGCCATCGCCAAACTCGCCCCGCCCGAATTCAGGTTCCATCAGGTCGCGATCGGCGATCTGCCGCTCTACAATCAGGATGACGACGCGAACCAGGCCCCGGTCGTGAAGCGACTGAAGGCTGAAATCACCGACTCCCAGGGCGTCATCTTCGTCACTGCCGAGTATAACCGCTCCATCCCCGGCGTGCTGAAGAACGCGATCGATCAGGCCTCGCGGCCCTATGGGCAGAGTGCCTGGGCCGGCAAGCCGGCCGGTGTTCTCGGCGTGTCGGTCGGCGCTATCGGAACAGCGATTGCGCAGCAGCATCTGCGCAATGTCCTCGCCTATCTCGACATGCCGACGCTCGGACAGCCGGAAGTCTTCATCCAGGCCAAGGATGGGTTGTTCACCGAGAGCGGCGAGATCGGTGATTCCAGCCGGGCTTTCCTGCAAGGCTGGATGGATGCCTATGTCGTCTGGGTGAAGAAGCACTCAGCCTGAGGCGCCTTTTCTGGAAAATCTAACGACGACATCCCGGCTCTGTGCCGTTGAAGCGGCCTGACCGGGATGAGCGCCGAGCTTGCGCGGCCTCCTGCGCACGCCATTACGCGCCGGCGAGAAAGGGCTCCGCCTGCCGAAATGCCGCTGCGGCCTCCTTCATGGCGCGTGCGGCCTCGGCATTCGCGATTGTTCGCGCGGCCTCGTCGAACAATTCCGGCCTGGGCGATTCCGTCCTGAACCGCCCCAGAGCCGCGAGCCCCTGCGCAATCAGCCGCCGATCCTCGTCCCCGAGCCCTCCCTCAGACATCAACCGCTGCAGCGCCGCCACCGCCCTCTCCGGCTCGGGCGAGGTGCAGAGTGAGGCGCATGATCTGCCGGGTCATGCCCTGATCCCAGCTTGCCCCGCGCCTGGCCTGCGGATTGGCGAGGAGCCGCTCGAGGTCTCGCCGGATATCCTCGCGGGTCCTTGCCGCGTGCCGGTCATGCCTGCGCGGCAGCAGAATGAAGCTGCTTGTCACCAGCACCGCAGCGGCGACAAGCGCGCCGGCCTCGCTCAGGATTGCGGCGGGTCTGGTGACGGCCGGCAACACCGCCTGGCTGGCCAGGAGAAAACACATATTCGCGTCGATCGCCGCGATTGCCGTCCTGCGGCTCGCGCGCGCCAACCCTCCAAGCAGGAGGAACGGTGCCACCGAAACCAACAGCTCGGGCACGGTCTGGACATGCGGCTGCACGCCGAAGCGATAGATCAGGGCAGCCACCACCCCAGCCAGCACCCCCTTCAGCATATGCGGCGCATTGGCCTGCGGCTGCGCCAGCGAGCCCAGGACCATCGAGAAGATGCAGACTCCCAGCGCTGCGAGCTCCGCCACCGGCCAGTTTGCAGCATAGGCCGCAGAGGCAGCCAGCCAGGTGGCCAACCCCGACACCGCGCCGGCGGTGGTGCCCAGCGACCAGTCGCCATGGGGATTGTGCAGGAAGACAGGCACCAGGCCGGAGAGCTCATCTCCGGCCGGGCGGTCCGCACTGAGCGCGGCTTCTGCTGCGACCAGCCGCCGCAGACTGTCCGACAGGCGGGGATCCAGCCCTTCGGCACGGGGCACCTCCCCTTGCGCCTCTGTCTCCCGTTCGAAACGTTGCGCCAACCGGTCAAGTTCTGCCAGAGCCCTGGCGTTGGTCTCCTCCGACGCCTCCCGCGACGCAGCCGCGCGCCCTGCCGACATCACCAACAAGGCGGCCGCGACCAGTGCATCGACGCGCTTGCGACGCCGCGAGCCCCGCAGCGAGCCTGCCGTCATCTGATCCGCCGCCTGGGTGACGCTGCTCATCTCGGCGAGAAGCTGCCGTTCGGCTACGGCAACCCGATCCTGCGGAACGCCCTGGAGCGCCAAGGCTGCGAACCGCACCGCTTGCCGGGCCATCAGCCGCGCCCGGGACATGAGAGCAGAACGCGATGCTGACGGCGTGAACAGCGCCGTGACCAGCGTCACCACCGCCACGCCGATCAACGTGCACTCAACCCGTGCAATGGCGATGTCCCAGGATCGTTCCGGAGAGAACACCGTTGGCAGGATGACGATGGCCGCGGTTATGCCGCTCATCAAGGCGCCATAGGCGGTGACGCCGCGCAGCACATGCGTCAGCGCAGTGTTGAAGCCGACCCAAAGACCAAGCGCGAGCAACAGAAAATAGTGGTTGGGAATCAGATGCAGCAGGCCGAAGCCGACGGCTGCACCAATCAAAGTTCCGAGAATCCTGAGAAAGCCACGGGCGAACAAGAGCCCGCGCGAGGCTTGCGCCACAACCCAGACCGGCATTGCGGCCCAATAGGCGTTGGTGATGTGAAGCGACGATGCGAGAGCAAATGCGAGCCAGGCGGCAAGAGCCAGCAGCGCTGCTTGCCGGAGGCCCGCACCATCCAGCCCCAGCCGGAGCAAGGGCGAGGACCTCACGGCCACGGCTCGCGCATGTCCTGAGCAGCCTTCTCCAAGCGGACCTCATGTCGGTCGGTTGCCCGGCACCAAGCCCGGCGGGCGTTCACGCCACCATACCGCATGAGGCCGGTGGACGAGCCTGCATCGGCGGGCACGGCCCTGTCGATGACTGAGACCGACCGGTTCCAGCGCAGGCAGATTGGAGCTGCACCAATGATAGTGTAGGATTTGTGGCTACGGATGCGCGGGCCGGCCTGCTGCGTGTGGTGGGGCGAACCGAACCCGAAGGAGGCCCTTCGATGATACGCTTGGCCTTGACGACCGTCCTGCTTCTCCCCCTCCTTTCCCATTCAGTCATTGCCGCAGCAGACGCCACCTCCGGCGAGAAGATCTTCCTGCGATGTCGTGCCTGCCACCAGATCGGCGAGACCGCGAGGAATGCGGTCGGCCCGAAGCTCAACGGCCTGATTGGGCGCCCGGCAGGGTCCGTCGAGGGCTACAGCTACTCGGCTGCCAACAAGAACTCCGGCATCACCTGGGACGAGCCGACGTTCCGCGATTACATCAAGGCGCCACAGGCCAAGATCCCCGGTACGAAGATGGTGTTCCCCGGCCTGAAATCCGATCAGGAGATCGACGATATCGTCGCCTTCCTCAAGCAATTCGACGCCGACGGAAAGAA
The DNA here is from genome assembly GCF_052115465.1 of Allobosea sp. 2RAB26. NCBI lineage: Bacteria > Pseudomonadati > Pseudomonadota > Alphaproteobacteria > Hyphomicrobiales > Alloboseaceae > Allobosea > Allobosea sp. 2RAB26. Next base: position 51,016 of record NZ_JBFRGS010000013.1, read on the forward strand.
GAAGTAGCCGCCTTCGACGCGCAGGTGCGGCGATAGCGCGGCTGGCTCAACGCCGGCCTCGATTGACAACCAGCGAACGCGGCCGGACAATATTCAGCGACCATAGGCTGAGAAGCGGAGCGCTTTGCAGCCTGGGCGGGAGCTTTGCGTCACATGTGACGCGCAATCGTCTGACGAACCGGGAGGTTCGGCGATGGCGAGCAGGAAGCGACGCTTGAAACCGGTTGACGCGCTCGTCCGAGCCCGCGCCACGCGATCCCTCTGCGCCATCCCTCCAGTCTTTCTCCCTGCCCCGTTCTCGCCGCTCCCCGGCACCGCCATGAGCAGGCGGTATCGTTCTCGGGCCGACGAGAAGCCCGCTTTCACGACGTCGCCACGCTCCTATCGCGTTGCGGCGCCGACCGGACCCCGTTCATCGCCGCCATAGGCAAGGGTGACTGACCATGGGTGTTGCCGTCGTACTTGCGCTGGTCGTGGTCGGCTCGGTGGCGTTCCACCTGCTAAGCCCATGGTGGTGGACCCCGATCGCCTCCAACTGGCACTATATCGACAACACCATCATCATCACCTTCTGGATCACCGGCACCGTCTTCGCTGCCGTGGTGCTGTTCATGGCCTATTGCCTGTTCCGCTTCCGCCATCGCGAAGGACATCGGGCAGCTTATGAGCCGGAGAACAAGCGGCTGGAATGGTGGCTCGCGATCGGGACCGGCATCGGTGTCGCCGCCATGCTGGCGCCTGGCCTCGTCGTCTGGAAGCAGTTCGTGACGGTGCCGGCCGATGCCGCAACGGTCGAGATCGTGGGCCAGCAATGGCAATGGAGCTATCGCCTGCCCGGCGCCGATGGCCGGCTCGGAGCGACCGACGTAACCCTTGTCAGCCCCGAGAACCCGCTTGGCCTCGATCCAAAGGATGCGCGCGGCCAGGACGACATCATCATCCAGGGAGACCAGCTTCACCTCCTGCTCGACAAGCCGGTGAAGGTGCTGCTGCGCTCACTCGACGTCGTCCATGATTTCTACGTGCCCGAGTTCCGCGCCAAGATGGACATGATCCCGGGCAACGTCACCTATTACTGGTTCACGCCGACCCGTACCGGCACGTTCGAGGCGCTGTGCGCCGAACTCTGCAGCACCGGCCATACCTTCATGCGCGGTGGCGTCGTCGTCGAGCCGGAAAGCGAATACCGCGCATGGCTGCAGCAACAGAAGACCTTCGCACAGCTCACCGCAGCGGCGCGGGCGCAGGCGAGAAACTAGGGGATGGAAGACGGCTGAGCCTCCGACGAGGCGTGCCATCTGATGGAGAGCGGGAGGCGGTTTGATGGTCGATGTGCCGAGTGACGCTGCCGGACCTCTCTCGACCGCCGAGGTCGAGGATGTCGAACTCTATCATCCGAGAAGCTGGGTCACGAAATATGTCTTCTCCCAGGACGCCAAGATCATCGCGATCCAGTACTCGTTGACGGCGCTGGCGATCGGCCTCGTCGCCCTCGTCCTGTCCTGGCTGATGCGGCTGCAGCTCGGCTTCCCTGGCCTCGTCTCCTTCATCGACCCGGAGCGCTACTACCAGCTCATCACCATGCACGGCATGATCATGGTGATCTACCTGCTGACCGCGCTGTTCCTCGGCGGCTTCGGCAACTACCTGATCCCGCTGATGCTCGGCGCGCGCGACATGGTCTTTCCCTATGTCAACATGCTGAGCTACTGGATCTATTTGCTTGCCGTGCTGGTGCTCGTCGCCGGTTTCTTCGTGCCGGGCGGAGCGACCGGAGCCGGCTGGACCCTCTATCCGCCGCAGGCGATCCTCCCCAACACGCCCGGGCAGCCCTGGGGCATCATCGTGATGCTGGTCTCGCTGATCCTCTTCATCATCGGCTTCACCATGGGTGGGCTGAACTATGTCGTGACCGTGCTGCAAGGCCGGGCGAAGGGCATGACGCTGATGCGCATGCCACTCACCATCTGGGGCATCTTCACCGCGACCGTGATGGCGCTTCTGGCCTTCCCGGCTCTCTTCGTCGGGGCGGTGATGATGCTGCTCGACCGGCTGATCGGAACGAGCTTCTTCATGCCGTCCATCGTGGCTCTGGGAGAACAGCTCCCCTATCGCGGCGGCAGCCCGATCCTGTTCCAGCATCTGTTCTGGTTCTTCGGGCACCCTGAAGTCTACATCGTCGCATTGCCGGCCTTCGGGATCGTCTCCGACCTGATCAGCACCCATGCGCGCAAGAACATCTTCGGCTATCGCATGATGGTCTGGGCGCTGGTGGGGATCGGCGCGCTCAGCTTCGTCGTCTGGGCGCACCACATGTATGTCAGCGGCATGCATCCCAGTTTCGGGTTCTTCTTCGCGACCACGACGCTGATCATCGCCATCCCGACCGCCATCAAGGTCTATAACTGGGTGCTGACGCTCTGGCGCGGCGACATCCATTTCACCTTACCCATGCTGTTCGCGCTCGGCTTCATCGTCACTTTCGTCAATGGCGGTTTGACCGGGCTGTTCCTCGGCAATGTCGTCGTCGATGTGCCGCTCTCGGACACGATGTTCGTCGTCGCGCATTTCCACATGGTGATGGGTGTTGCTCCTATCCTCGTCATCTTCGGCGCGATCTATCACTGGTATCCCAAGGTCACCGGGCGGATGCTCGATACCACCCTCGGAAAACTGCATTTCTGGGTCACTTTCCTCGGCGCCTACCTGATCTTCTTCCCGATGCACTATATCGGCTTGATGGGCGTGCCGCGCCGCTATCACGAGATCGGCGACATGGCCTTCGTTCCGGCGTCGACGGCGACGCTGAACGGCTTCATCACCATCGTCGCCCTGGTCGTCGGCGCCGCCCAGCTCGTCTTCGTCTTCAATCTCGCCTGGAGCCTGAAGCGAGGCCGGCCGGCTGGCGGGAATCCCTGGCGCGCGACCACGCTGGAATGGCAGACGCCCGAGACACCGCCGGCCCATGGCAACTGGGGCAAGACGCTGCCCGTGGTCTATCGCTGGGCCTATGACTACAGCGTGCCCGGCGCCGCAGAGGATTTCCTGCCGCAGAACCAGCCTCCCGATCCGCAAACGGCGTGAGGAGGCAGCATCGTGGTCGTCATCCTCCTGTTCATGGTCTTGATGGCAACGCTCGCCGGCTGGTGGCTGTCGCATCAGCGGCTGACAGCCAAGCCCTGGCTCGAAGTCGGGGTCATCGACGAGGCCGGAGATGCGGGGACGCGATCCCTCCTGATCGCGAAGCTCGGCCTCGGCGCCTTCCTCGCCGTCGCCGGCTCGCTCTTCGCACTCCTGATCAGCGCCTATTCAATGCGCATGAGCATGACGGACTGGCGCTCTCTGCCGATGCCAATCGTGCTCTGGTTCAACACCGGGCTGCTCATGCTTGCGAGTGTCGCCCTGCATTCGGCGGTAATCGCTGCGCGCTGTGACGAACCGTCGAGCATCCGCTCTGGACTGCTGGCTGCAGGGGTCTGCTCGCTGGCCTTCCTCGCCGGACAGGTGCTGGCCTGGCGCGAACTCGCGGCTGCCGGCTATTTCAGCGCGGCGAACACGGCGAGCGCCTTCTTCTATCTGGTCACCGCAATCCACGGCCTGCACATGCTTGGAGGTCTCGTGGCGCTGGGGCGGACGACGGCCCGGTCTTTCGCGCCGGCCGAGCGTACCCCCCAGGCATCGGGCGCCTTGCGCCTCAGCGTCGAGCTCTGCGCGATCTACTGGCATTTCCTGCTGCTGGTCTGGCTCATTCTCTTCAGCCTGCTGATGCGCTGGACCGACGACCTGATCGAGATTTGTCGCGGATTGCTGAGCTAGGAGGCGCGACCGATGAACGAGCTATCGCCAACCGCCCTGAAGCCCGAAAGCATAGGTCTCACCGGCTGGAGCGGTGTCGAGGCGGACTGGTCCGCGGATCAGCGGGCGTTCAGGACGGCCTCCTGGGGGAAGGCCATGATGTGGATCTTCCTGCTCAGCGACACCTTCATCTTCGGCACCTTCCTGATCTCCTACATGACGGTCAGGATGTCGACGGTCGTGCCCTGGCCCAATCCGAGCGAGGTCTTCGCGCTTGAGATCGGCGGCCACCACCTGCCGCTGATCCTGATCGCCATCATGACCTTCGTGCTGATCAGCAGCAGCGGCACCATGGCGATGGCCGTCAATTTCGGCTACCGGCGCGACCGCCGGAAGACGGCGATCCTGATGCTGCTGACCGCACTGCTCGGCGCAACCTTCGTCGGCATGCAGGCCTTCGAATGGTCGAAGCTGATCGCGGAAGGGGTCCGTCCCTGGGGCAATCCCTGGGGCGCCGAGCAGTTCGGCTCGAGTTTCTTCATGATCACCGGCTTCCACGGCACCCATGTCACGATCGGCGTGATCTTCCTGCTGATCATCGCGCGCAAGGTCTGGCGCGGCGATTTCGACCAGGAGCGCCGCGGGTTCTTCACGAGCCGGAAGGGCCGCTACGAGATCGTCGAGATCACCGGCCTGTACTGGCACTTCGTCGATCTCGTCTGGGTCTTCATCTTCGCGCTGTTCTATCTCTGGTGAGAGGTCGCCATGGCTCAGTCAAACATTCCGCACGGCGACACGCAGCAGCATCCCATCCGGCTCTATCTCGTCGTCTGGGCCTGGCTCTTCATCCTCAGTGCCTGCTCCTACATGGTCGATTACTTCGGCCTCGTGGGCTATCTGCGCTGGTCGCTGATCCTGCTCTTCATGGCGCTGAAGGCAGGGTTGATCGTCGCGGTCTTCATGCACATGGCCTGGGAGCGCCTCGCGCTCGCCTACGCGATCCTGCTGCCGCCCGCCGCCTTGATGGTCTTCGTCGCGATCATGGTCTTCGAAGCGCACTACACGCTCTTCAACCGGCTGACATTCTTCGCGACGGGATGACGTGCCCGGCCGCCCGGCGCGCTAAGCAACGACCAAGCAAGGGGCCTCCCCTCTCGACGGCCCCGGACAGGCCGTCAGGAGGGCGAGGACGCACCGCTATCAGGCGTTGCCGACGCTGCCATAGACCATGCGCCCGCGATGGAATGTGGCGCTGCGTGCGGGCAGGCGGGCGACCGCCTCGGCGGAGCAACTGGCCCCGACCAGCGTGAAGGCTGCGTCATCGCCGGCCTTTGGCCAGACGCGATTGCCACCATTGTCCAAGGGCAGCACCCCGCCGGTGGCGATCGCCATGGCACGCGACAACCGGAACTCATCGCTGCCCCGGTAGAGTTGAGCATACAGGTTGGCTTTTTCCAGCATGTCGGCGCAACCGAACGGCGACCAGTGATCGATCACGCTGTCGGTCCCGGTCATCACGAAGACGCCTGCTTCGCTCAACCGAGGCAGCGGCATCATCAGGCCGCCGATCGGTACCGTCGAGGCGATGGTCATCTGCTGCGCCGCCAGACGGGAGGCGGTTTCGGCCAGAGCGTCCGGAGGGAGCGTGGTGAGCGCGAAGGCGTGGCTGATGGTCACCTTGCCGCGCAGTGCCGGATTCTTCTCCACCGTATCGATCATGTGGTTGATCGCGGCGACCCCGGCCGGACTGGTCTCATGCAGGTGGATATCGACGCCCTTGCCGGTATCGAGAGCGATCTGGAACATCGCATCGAGCGATTTCTGCATCGAACCGTCGACATTGGTCGGGTCCAGACCGCCGACATAGTGCACGCCCATCTGCATGGCTTCGCGCATCAGGCCGTCGACCTGGGAATGCAGCAGGCCGTGCTGCGGGAAGGCGACGATCTCGCAGCTGAAATCGCTGCGGTGATTCTCCAGCGCGCGCTGCAGGTGCTCCAGGCTCTTCAGGCCGCTGACCGGGTCGATGTTGCAATGGCTGCGCGCCACGGTCGTTCCCTTGGACTGCAGCAGGGCAATCAGCTGCTCGGCGCGCTGTTGCGAGGTCGGCAACAGCTTGGGGAGCAGATTCTGTTCGAGCGCGATCATGTCCAGGATGGTCTTGCCCTGGCGCGGTCGCGGCGCCTGCCATGGGCCACCGTAGAAGGTCTTGTCCAGGTGAATGTGCATGTCGCGCATTGCCGGGAGCATGAGCTGGCCATGCGCCTGATAGCGCGGCACGCCGGCGGGCGGAGCGGTGTTTGCCGGGTGCAGCGCAGCGATCTTGCCGTCCTTGATCTCAAGCGTGTGGAGCGCGGTGCGGGTGCCGATGACCGTGTCGCCATCATACTCGAAGCCTTCTTCGAGCCGCACGTCGCTCAGGTAGTAATGCCGATCGGTCAGCGTACTCGCGCCGGCCTCGGAGGGGCGGCCGGCGCTGGCCGGCGCGGCCTGTGCGCCGCCACCGGCCAGGCCGATGACTGCGCAGGCGGTGGTGAGTTTCCCGGTCTGGCTGAGAAAGCCCCTGCGGCTGTGTTGATGGACGCTTTCCACGTTTGTTTCCTTAACCTCGGGTCTGGGCGTTTCGGCTCCTAGATTACGAATGGGCTGCGCGGGTTGGCAGCGATATTTGCCAATGATGACTATTCGATTTGGCAATGATGTCCGTCGCGGACATAGCATCACCGTCAACTCGGGCCCGCTCACCGTTCCAGGTGGCAGAACTCGGCCAATCTTTCTGCCAGCATGACGGCCGCGGCGGGCGCGTTGTCGCGGTAGTACAGCGCCAGCTCGAAATCGTTCACCGGCGGCAGGCCTTCCGCCGTGCCCAGAATTCGGTGGTCGGGCAGCCGGCAGCCGGCCGGCAGCAGGGTTACGCCCAGCCCGGCGGCGGAGGCGGCAGCGAGCGCAGCCAGGCTGGCGCTGCTGTAGCTTACACGCCAGCGAATGCCGAGGCTGTCCAGCGCCTGGCAGAGCTCCTCGCGATAGAGACCGTTGAGCGGGAACACCGCCAGCGGCACCGGCGAGCGTTCGATGGCCGGGTGCGCCTGGCTGTCCAGCCATAGCAACGGTTCGAGCCTGGCCGCGCGCGGCGGCTGACGGCGGCGCTGCTTGACCAGGATCAGGTCCAGCTCTTCGCGCTCATAGGCGCTGCGCAAATCGGCGCTGAGGCCGCTGGTGACGTCCAGCCGCAGATGCGGCTGCTCACGGCTGAATGCCGCCAGCAGGTCGACGGTGGGGACCGTAAAATCCTCCGGCATGCCCAGCCGCAGCACGCCGTCGCGCCAGAAGCCGGTCAAGGCGTCATGCGCCTCCTCGTTCAGGGCGATGATGCGCCGTGCATAGCTCAGCAGCCGCCCACCCTCCTCGGTCAGCTCAACCTGATGCGAGGAGCGCTCGAAGAGCGGCTTGCCCAGCATCTCCTCCAGACGCCTGACCTGCTGGCTGACGGTGGACTGCGACAGGGACACGCGGTCGGCGGCGCGGGTGAAGCTCTGGCTCTCGCAGACCGCGACGAAGCTGAGCAGCAGCTGCGGGTTGAACATCGGATAGCGATTCATGCGCCCGCCGCCAGCATTTCATGAGCCGATTTGCCCGATACTAGGCGGTGCGGGTGGTCATGGCCAAGGCGAAGCAAGCCTTCGCGGGCGAATATCCGCGCGTTGGCGTCGGACTCAGCAGCCGCTGAATCCCGTCCTTGAGCTGCGCGCGGCAATCTGCCCGGCACTGGCCTTCGCTCACTGCGCCTGTCGGCCAGACGGAGCGGCGTTGGTGCTTGGCGCCACTGAGGGTCCCCTCAGCGGTGATTCGGAAAGATCTCCGGGATCGAGAGACATCTGTCGGTGAGCCCCTGTTCCCGGGAATAGCGGGCCATGGCCTCGATCGCCGTGCGGTTGGGCTCGATCCCATAGGGCCAGTAATCCTTGCCCATGACCTCTTCGGTCTGGCGCAGCGCCGCCTCCTGCCAGGGCAGCATCGCCGTGTCATAGGCAAACTGATGCAGCTCGTTGGCGGCGAAGGCCTTGGCCTGCTCGAAGGCCACGGTCAGCGACGCAGCCAGGTCGGGATGGCGATCGGCGATGTCGGAACGGATGCCGATCAGATGCATCGGCGGGAACAGGCCGGTCTTTCGGAAATAGGCCCTCTCAGCCGCCGGAACATCCGGAAACAACCGCCGGATCGCCGGATGCCCGTCGGCGAAGGCCTTCGGCGCGCGCGGCGCGATGATGGCATCGAGCTTGCCCTCGAGCAGCCACTGCCAGAGCGTCTCGCCGGCGGGCAGCCGCGTCGTCTCGAACCGGGCGGGCAGGGTGACCGGCACCTTCTCCTCGCGACCGGGCGCATCGATGCCGCCGATGATCCAATGGACTGCTTCCGGCCGCACGCCATATTCGTCGGCGAGGAGGCCGCGCACCCAGACATTGGCCGTGAGCTGATATTCCGGGACGCCGACGCGCCGGCCGGCGAAATCCTCCGGCCGCTCGATCCCGGAATCGCTGCGGACATAGAGCGCGCTGTGGCGAAATTTGCGCGAAACGAACAGCGGCAGGCCCAGATAGCGACAGGTGCCGCGCGAGCGCAGCAGGAGGTAGGTCGAGAGCGACATCTCGGTTATGTCGAACTCGCCTCCAAGCATGCCGCGCAGGAAGACCTCCTCCGGCGGGAGCACCGACCAATTGAGCGTATAGCCCTTCGGCCGGAACATGCCCGCGATCAGCGGCCAGGTCCGGTCATAGGCGCCGCAGCCGACGGTGAGCCGCGTGTCCTCTCCCAGGGGCCCGTTCATCGGTCGGAATAGCCGGGGATGATCAGCGCATCGATGATGTAGCGACCGCCGGCCGCGACAACGGCAGCGCCCCGCTCCAGCTCGGCGAGCAGCTCGTCGACGCTACGGACCGAAACAGCCCCTTCGAAACCCTGCGCGCGCGCCAGCCCGATGATGTCGGGCGCCGGATCATCCAGCCGCTGGCCGATCCACTTGTTCTCGACCGGCCGGCCGCGCTGGCGTGCCATGCGCTCCTGATGGACCTCGTCGTTGAAATAGGACCGGTTATTGGCGACGACGAGCAGCATCGGCACGCGCTGATGCGCGGCTGTCCAGAGTGCGTTCACGCCCATCAGGTAATCGCCGTCGCCGATGACTCCAATCGTCATCCGGCCGCTGCCCTTCAGCGCAATCGCGGCGCCGATCGTGTGGCCAGGCCCTGTGCCGACGGCGCCGCCGCCATCCTTGCCGAGAAAATCCAGTGGCGTGCGGAACCGGCAGGCGCTGCGCGGCCAGCCGAAGGAGAGACGGGCGAACGTCACCTCCCGATCGCGCGCGAAGGCAGAGATCGTGAAGGCCATCTGTTCGGCGTTGAAGGGCGCGGTACGGTCCGGGCCCTCCGAGGCTGTCTGCGTCCAGTGGCTGCCTTCGGACACCAGTGACGGCGCCGGTTGCCAATCCGTGCCGACAGCCTCCAGCAACTGGCTGACGAAGCGATCCGGATCGGCCGCGATCCTGACATCGCAGGCCGGCAATGCCTGATGGTCCATGCTCCAGCCATTGGCGACATGGCCGTCGAGCGAGCAGTGGACGATCGCGGTCGTCAGCGGCTCCTGCGTCTGCGAGGCACCGCAGCGGGCGCTGAGGAAGCCGGCCAGATCGTGCCAGTCGAGGCTGACGATGGCATCGGCCTCGCGCAGCAAGTGCTGCTCAGCGTCGTTCGGGCGCTCGCCGACCGGGGCCAGCGCATGAAGCCGGTGCTCGGTCGGAAAGCCTGACGCATTATGCGTGGTCGTCAAAACCGTCGCCCCCAGCCGCTCGGCCAATGCGATACGGCGTTGCCAATCGCCAGCATGGCGCGAGACCCGGCCGATCAGAAGCAAGGGCGCACGCGCATTGCGCAGGATGTCCAGGGTCCGAGCGATGTCCTCGGCGGGAGCCGCGGCCGGCCGCGGCGGCGCAAAGCGGCGGATATCGGGGACCCTTACCGCGCGGTCGAGCCGGCTTTCCTGCATCTCGGCGTCGAGGCAGACATAGACCGGGCCGGTCGGAGCGGTCCGCGCGATCTGGTCGGCGCGCAGCACGGATTCGACCGCGGCCTCGGCCGAGGCCGGCTGGTCGTCCCATTTGGTGTAATGCCGGACCAGCGCGCCCTGGTCGCGCGCAGTGTGGATCCAGTCGATCCAGGGCCGGCGGCGATGCGCGTCGACCGGGCCCGTCGCGCCGAGAATCAGCATCGGCCGGCGATCGCACCAGGCGTTGAAGATCGTCATCGTCGCATGCATCAGCCCGACATTGGAATGCAGGATGACGGCCATCGGCTCCTGCGCCACCCGCGAGAATCCGTCGGCGATCGCCACCGCGTGTTCCTCGTGCAGGCAGACGATCATCGCCGGGTCATGGTTGCCGAGGTGGTTCACCAGGCTGTCATGCAGGCCCCGGAAGCTCGCGCCTGGAACCAGTGCGACATATCTGTAGCCCAGCGCCCTGATCGTCTCGGCAACGACGTCGCTGCCCCATCTTTCGGTCGCCGGCGCCACGGCGCCCCCCTCGGTCTGCATGGTCATGTCCATCTGGCTGTCGCGCTTATTCGCTGAAGACCTCGTCGCGGCCCTTACGGATCGCCGGTAGGATGGCGACGGTGAGCATGGCGAACGCGATCAGGATGAGGATGGCGGCGATCGGCCGCTCGACGAAGGTCATGGGGTTGCCGCGCGAGATCATCAGTGCCTGACGGAGGTTTTCCTCCATCATGCGTCCGAGCACGAAGCCGAGGGTCAGCGGCGCCGGCTCGAAGCCGAACTTGGTGAGGCCGTAGCCGAACACGGCCAGCGCTCCCATGATTAGGATGTCGGCCGGCTCGTTGTTGATCGAGTAGACGCCGATGCAGCAGAAAATGACGATGCCGACGAACATCAGGCGATACGGCACTTTCAGCAGTTTCACCCAGAGCCCGACCGCCGGCAGATTGATGACCAGCAGCATCAGGTTGCCGACCCACATCGAGGCGATCAGCCCCCAGAACAGGTCGGGCATCTTGGTCATGATCTGCGGGCCAGGCACGATGCCGTGGATCGTCATTGCGCCGACCATCAGGGCCATCACCGCATTGGGCGGGATACCGAGCGTCAGCAGCGGAATGAAGGAGGTCTGAGCTCCGGCATTATTGGCCGATTCCGGCCCGGCGACGCCCTCGATCGCGCCGCGGCCGAACCGGCGCGGATCGCGGGCCAGCTTCTTCTCGAGCGTGTAGGAGGCGTAGGGCGCGAGCACGGCACCGTTGCCCGGCAGGATGCCGAGGATCGAGCCGAGCAGGGTTCCGCGCAGGATCGGCTTGGCCGAAGCGCGCAATTCCTCGGGGCCAGGCAGCAGCCGGCCGATATGGGTCTGGCGTACCTGCCGTGACTCGCCATGCTCGAGGCTGCGAAAAACCTCGGCGATGCCGAACAGCCCCATGCCGAGCAGGGCGATCTCGATACCGTCGGCGAGCCAGGTCGCTCCGAAGGTGAGGCGCAGCTGGCCGGTTGTCAGGTCTGGCCCGACAGTCGAGAGCAGCACGCCCACCAGGATCATCACCACGGCCTTGAGCACGGATCCGCGCGCCAGCAGGACTGCGAACGCGAGCCCCATCAGCATGAGCGCAAAATACTCCGCTGGCCCGAAGATCAGCGCGATGCTGGCCAACGGCGCGGCGAGGGCGGCAATCACCAGTGTCGCAATCGTGCCGGCGACGAAGGAGCCTATCGCCGAGATCCCAAGCGCAATGCCCGCTCGGCCTTGGCGCGCCATCTCATGGCCGTCGATTGCGGTGACGACAGCGCTCGACTCGCCGGGGATATTGAGCAGGATCGAGGCGGTGGAGCCGCCATACTGGGCGCCGTAATAGATGCCGGCCAGCATGATCAGCGCGGCGGTAGGATCGAGCCCGAAGGTCAGCGGGAGCAGGATCGCGATGGTCGCGATCGGCCCGATCCCAGGCAGGACGCCGATCAGCGTCCCCAGCATGCAGCCGGCAAAGCAGAGCAGGATATTGGTCGGCGACAGCGCGATGCCGAGGCCGTGGCCGAGATTCTGCAGGAGTTCCATGCGCGCCTCAGAAGTTGATCGAGAACGACGGGAGCACCAGCATCGGGATCGGCTGGTTAAGCGCGAAGCGGAACAGAAGGGCACAGGCGACCGTCATCGCCAGCGCAAAGACAACGAGCTCGCGCGGCCTGACCTCACGCGAGCCGAAGCCGGCGACGAGCATGGCAAGCGGCGCCGCGACGATGAAGCCGGGCTCACGGATCGTCGCGGCGAAGAGCACGATTCCGGCCAGTACGAAGGCCGGCCCGCGCAGATGCCAGCGTTCGAGCGCGTCGCCATCCTCGATGAAACTCAGCACGACGAGGACAGCACCGCCGATGCCGATCGCGATCGCCGTCCAGCGCGGCACCATGGCCGGGCCGATGACGCGCAGCGTGCCTTGCGCGAGATTGCCCAGCATCAACACGACGACGGTCGCCGCTGCGATGAGGATCAGGCCGGAGACCAGATTCTGCGGAGAACGCACGGCGCGTTTCCACCGGGGGAGAGGCTCGGACTGGCTCATGGCAGTTTCGCCCTGGCTTGGGAGGCGGCGCGTTGCGGCCGGCTCGGCGTCATTCGACGGTCACGCGGACGGTGCGCACCATCTCGCCCCATTTGGCGACCTCAGCCTTCAGATAGGTCGCGACCTGGGGAGCCGAGCGGACATGGAGTTGGTAGCCCATGCCGAGGAGCTTCTCCCGCGTCTGCGGCTCGCTGACGATCTCGTTGATCGCGGCGTTGAGCTGCTCGACAATGGCCGGCGGCGTCTTGGCCGGGGCGAGCACGGCGACCCAGGATTCGGCGACGAAGGGGAATCCGGACTCGGTGTAGGTCGGAACATCGGGCATCGCCGCGACACGCGTCTCGCTCGCAACGGCCAGTCCCTTGAGCTTACCCTCCGCGACCTGCGGGATGATGCCGAAGGACGAAGCGACCATGTCGACCTGGTTGCCGAGTGCCGCCTGCACCGAGAGCGCGCCGCCGCGGAAGGGGATATGCGAGGCCGGCTGCATGGCGAGGCGTTTCAGGAAATACTCGGTCGCCAGATGCGAGCCCGAGCCGACACCGGCGCTGGCGAAGGTGATCTCCTCCTTCTTGGCCCAGGCGAGATAGTCCTTCAGATTGCCGGGCTTCGACGGATGCGTCGCGATCGTCTCCGGCGACGAAACCGCAATGGCGACCGGGATGAGCTGATCGAGCGCGTAGTCGCGCTTCTTGTAGAGCGTCTCGTTGATGGCGATCGCCGTCGAGGTGACGAGCAGCGTCAGCCCGTCGGGCTTTGCATGCGCAACGATGGCGGCCGCCGTGTTGCCACCGGCGCCGGCCTTGTTCTCGACCGTGACCGCCTTGCCCCATTTCTCGTTGAGCTTCTGGCCGACAATGCGTGCGAAGGTATCGACGAAGCCACCGGCGGCAAAGGCGACCGTCATGTTGATGCGATCGGACGGGTAGGCCGGCGCCTGCGCCGAGGCGAGGCCGGCAGAAGCCGAAAGTGCGATACCGACTCCGACGAGGCGGGCGGTGGCGCCAGTGAGACTACGCATGTTTCTCCCTCCGTTTATGTATTTTTATGACCCGCGAGCAGTCACGCGGTCTTTCCGATCGCTCCTGTCAGCTTCTTGCCGGCCGCTTCAGGTTGACGTGGATGTGCTTTTCTTGGGTGTAGCTGAGCAATTCTTCGAGGCATTCCTCGCGGCCCAACCCGGATTGCTTGTAGCCCCCGAAGGGTGTGCCGAGGAAATGCCGCGAAACCTCGTTGATCCAGACAAAGCCGGCCTCGACCTCGCCGGCGAGACGGTGCGCGTTGCGGACGTCATTGGTCCAGATCGAGCAGGTCAGCCCGTATTCGACGCTGTTGACGGTCTCGAGCATGCTTGCCTCGTTCGACCAGCGGAAGACCGCAAGAACCGGTCCGAAGACCTCCTCGCGCGCCAGCCGCATCGCAGGCGTCACCTCGGTAAACACGGTGGGCTCGACGAAATTGCCGTTGGCGAGCGCCGGATCGAGCGGGCGGCCGCCACCACAAAGCAGGCTCGCGCCCTCCGCCTTGGTGTCCGCGATGAAGCCCATCACCTTGTCCAGCTGGGCACGGCTGATGATGGCGCCCATCGTGGTCGCCGGATCGGTCGGATCGCCGGGGCGGAATTGCTTCACACGCTCGGCGATACGCGCCACGACCGCGTCGTGGATTGCCTCGTGGATGAAGGCCCGGCTGGTCGAGCCGCAGGACTGGCCGCACCAGATGAAGTTCATGCCGGCGACCACGGCGGCCGCGACCTCGTCGGGATCGGCATCGGCAAGCGCGATCAGCGCATTCTTGCCGCCGAGTTCGAGCAGGACCGGCTTGATGGTATCGGCACCGGCCTTCATGACGGCGCGCCCGGCCTGGACGCTGCCGATGAGCGAGATCATCGCGACGCCTCGATGGGCGGCAAGCGCCGCTCCGGCCTCGCGACCGCCTGGGAGTACGTTGAAGACGCCGGGAGGCAGCACCCCGTCGATCAGCTCGGCAAAGCGCAGCGCGCTCAGCGGCGCCTGGTCCGGCGGCTTGACGATGACGGTGTTGCCAGCCGCGAGCGGCGCAGCCGACTTGGCGGCGCAGAACATGAACGGGTGGTTGAACGGGATGATGCGGCCGATGACGCCGCGCGGCTCGCGCACCGAGAAATTGACCGAGTCGCGGCCGAGCGGCACCGATTGGCCCTTCATCTCGGTGACGAGGCCGGCGAAGAAATCAAGCTGAGAGGCGGCGTTGGCAACGTCCCCGAGCATCTCGTGGACCGGATTGCCGCCGTCGATTGCGTCGATGAGCGCGAGTTCCCGCGCGTTGTCGCGGACGATCTGGGCGATTCGCCTGAGGATCTTGGCGCGCTCGGCCGGGGCGACGTTCCGCCAGCCGCGATAGGCGGCGCCAGCGGCCCGGACCGCGGCATCGACATCACTGCTTCCGGCCTGCGCGACGAAGCCGAGCGACGCGCCCGTCGCCGGGCTGGTCAGTTCGAGACCGCCGGTCTCGGCCGCCTCGCGCCAGCTGCCGTTGATGTAGAGGTTCCGGTTCCGCGGCAAGACATCGGGCGATGCGCTTGCAGTTGCTGGCGCGATCGGGTCGCGCATGTCCTGGTCCATCGTCTGTCTCCCCTTCCGGCGAGGCCGGTCGCGCCGGCTTGCTGCGCCGGCGCATTTTCTTGCTTGCTTATTGGGTATCGGCTTCGCCCGGAGCGGTCTTCGCGGTGTTTCGGGCTTCAGCTATAACTTTCGCGACTATGAGGGCTCCGGCTTCTGCCCGGAGAGTGCGGCGCGTACGGCATCGAGCATCGCGAAACCGTCTTCGGGCTCGGCCTGCAACGGCAGGCGCCCGAGTCGTTCCTGCTGGAGGACGACGCCCTCTGTGACGGCCGGGTCGATGCCAAGCTCGCGAAGCGTCAGCGCGACCTCGCGCATTTCGGCGGCACGCCGGACGCCATGCTGCAGCATACGGCTGACATTGTAGGGAACGACTTTTGGCCAATCGAGGCCAGGATAGCTGCGCCCGAGGGAGTCGAGGATCACCGGGTCGATTCCGGCGACACGCGCCGCCATGAAACACTCATAGGTCAACGCCTCCAGCCCCTTGACCATGACGCTGCGGATCATCTTGATGATCGTTGCCGATCCGATCTGCGGACCCGCCGGCCCGAGTTCCATGCCGAAGCCACCGAAGATCGCGATGAAGCGCTCGGCCGCCTCGCCGGCGACCAGGCAAGGTGTGGCGTGGCGCTTGGGGTGAACCGGCGCCATGATCGCGAGATCGAGATAGGCACCAGGCGAAGCAAAGGCTGCGGCCGCCTCGCGCTTGCGGCCGGGCGAGACCGAATTGACGTCGACGAAGACCTGGCCGGATACAAGATGCGGCGCAACCTGGCGGGCGGCGTCGAGACTGTCGGCTGCGGTGACGGCCGAGAATACGAAATCGGCACCGGCCAGCGCGGCCTCGAGGCTGTCGGCGAGGCGGACGCCCAGGTGCTCTGCCGGCTTGCGGACGCGCTCCTGCGTACCCGCGGTGTCGAAGGCGGCGATCTCGACGATGCCGGCTTCGAGCAGGCCGCCGGCGAAGGCCTGTCCGGCCTCGCCGAAGCCGATGAAGCAGAGTCGCGGCGGGTTGGTGCGCGGAGAAACGGTTTGCAGCATGATGCCCTCCGCGATCAGAGAATCTGGCAGATATCGTCGAAGTCGAACCGCGCGGCGCGCGGCCTGACGCTCGCCGGGTCGCCATGACCGATATTGATCAGGAAATTGGACCTGACCTCACCGCCTGGGAAGAATTCGGCGTCCACGACATCATGCAGGACCCCGGACATTGGGCCGCAATCGAGCCCCAGCGCACGCGCCGCCATCAGCAGGTAGGCGCCCTGCAGGGTCGCGTTGCGAAAGGCCGCCCGGGCAGCAAGGTCGGGATCCGCGAGATAGCCCGCGCGCTTGTCGACCGCATGCGGCGCCAGGCGCTCCAGATGATCGAAGAAGCGGCTGTCGATGCCGAGGATCGCAGTCACCGGCGCCGCCATGGTCTTGTCTACATTGCCGGGTTTCAGCCCGGGCCGCAGCCGCTCCTTGGCCTCTTGCGAGACGACGAAGACGATGCGCTGGGGGCTGATATTGCTGCTCGTCGGCGGCATCCGCGCGAGTTCGTAGAGCTCGCGCAGCTGCGCGTCGCTCACCGCCTTCGGCAGCCAACCGTAATAGGTTCGCGCCTCGCGGAAGAGAATGTCCAGGCAATGCTCGGATACGCATTGTCTTGTCGTCTGTTGAAGCATGAGCTGCGAACCTGCGGATGTGACGCCGGAACGCTATCCGCAGGATGCCCGTCGCGTCTTCATGTGCTGGTTCACAAGAGCTATAAGTGCCGGGAATATCAGATGCCGGTGAGCGTATCCGGCGAGGCGCCGTCCTCGTCGAGGAGGCCGGTCGCCCGCAATTCGCGCAGATGGTCTCGCAGCGCCGCCAGCAGGGCCCCGACGCTCGGCGACCGTCGACGATGGCGCAATGTGATGATTCCGGCCGGCCGGCTGCCTGAGACCATGGGAACGGGCAATATCCTGACGGCACCGCGGCCGAGATCGCCGGCGAGCATCAACCGCGGAAGGATGGTGACATAGTCGTTCGACAGAACGAGCTCGCGGATGAAGGAAATCGAGGTCGAACGCAGCGGCGCGGCCAGCATCTCCAATCCGGAATAGGCGATCACCGCATCGATCTCCTGACCGAGGCGCTGTTCCAGCGAAGGCAGTACGAGGCCGAACTTCCCGAGCTCCGCTCCCGCGCTGCCGGGGCGGTCGAGCAAGGGATGACCGGCCCGTGCCAGGACCGAGATCGGCTCGTGATAGATCGTCTCGCGGTGAACATCATGGGCGGTTTCGAGCTCGTAGAGCCGCCCGACGATCAGATCGAGCTTGCCGCTCTCCAGCTGCGGCATCAGCTCCGCCGTGCGCCCCTGCACCAGCCTGATGTTCAACTCGGGATTGGAGGCGCGCAGCCGGCCGAGCGTCGGCGGCAGCACGCTCGTCGCCGCAGTCGGCAGGGCGCCGATGACGAGCGTGCCGGCCTGCCCCTGCTCGATCAGCCCGATATCGTCCGTGAGTCGCTCGACCAGCGACAGCATGGCCCGGCCACGCTCGACAACGGCACGGCCGAAGGGATTGATCATCACGCCGCGGGCCATCCGGTCGAAGATGGGATGGCCGACGATCAGCTCGACATCCTGCACCGCCTTCGACACTGCGGGCTGCGTGATGCTGAGCGCGTGGGCCGCGGCCAGGAAACTGCCCTGCTCGGCCACGGCAATGGCGATCTCGATCTGCCGCAGCTTCAGGCGCGCATTGATCTGCGATCGCATGGCCTGCCTCTCCCCATTGCAGGCAAGCCCTTTGCCCTACTGAGGGGGCAATGACAAATTGGGGGAATCAATGATCTCACCGACGCATACCAGCGAATCGATGGTTCTTCGGAGAGTCGGGCCTTCGGGCTGAGATTGCCGGCATGGTCGGGCGACCGCGAAGCTGATTCTCAGGAACGATCTGTTCGGCGGCCTCTGAGAAAGCCTGAGGGCCGAGCGCGGCGGCCGGCGATCAAGGCCGCAGATGCGACCCGTCCACTCTCGGTGAGTTCGTGATCCGGATCGGAAAATTTGGTGGAGCCAGGCGGAATCGAACCGCCGACCTCTTGAATGCCATTCAAGCGCTCTCCCAACTGAGCTATGGCCCCACGCTGGCCGATTGATTTGGGGGTCAACCGGCAAATTCCCGGACACCGCAGGAGTGGCTTCAACTTCGAAGCCCGGCGATGTCCGCGTCGTCACTGTCGCGACGGAGGGCTCTATAGGCGGGCTCGGCAGAAGACACAAGCACCTATATCGCAGAAATATTTTTTGTCCTCAGACGTCCTCGTCACCCTCGATGTCGCCATCGATCAGATCGGAGACGTCATCGTCGCCTTCCTCGTCCTCTTCCAGGAACGTGTCGTCTTCCTCGGCAGCGATGTCGTCCTCGACCTCGATGTCGTCCTCGCTGGTGACAACCGCGTCCTTCTCGCTCGTTTCGGCATCGGCCTCATCGAGAGAGACAAGCTCGACCGCGCCGTCAGCGGCCTCGGTCTCGTCCTCGTCATCCGCTTCCTTGGCGACAACCGCCGCCGCTTTGGCCTGCGGCTCGAACATCGAACGCGGGAAAGCCTGCCCCGTATAGGGCGAGACGATCGGGTCCTTGTTCAGGTCGTAGAATTTGCGTCCCGTGGTCGGGCAAACGCGCTTGGTACCAAGTTCCGGTTTCGCCACTGCGTCGGACCTTCATTCATTCATGTTTTGAAAAGCAGGCGCGTCCGTTAGTCGTGCCGGCCGGCCCTGTCAAATGCTGATTTGATTCGCGTCTCGCGCGTGGCGCGCGACGGGTGGCCATGCTAGGCAGCCAGCGTCCAAGATCAAGCAGCCAGAGACGATCGACGTGGCCCACGCGCAGCACCCAACTCCCGTCACCGCCCGGGCCTCCGGCCCGCTCTCCGGCCGTGTCCGGGTTCCCGGCGACAAGTCGATCTCGCATCGCGCGATGATCTTCGGCTTGCTCGCCATCGGCGAGACCAAGGTCACCGGCCTGCTCGAAGGCGAGGACGTGCTGCGCACAGCCGACGCGGCCCGCGCGCTGGGCGCCATCGTGCATCATGACGGACCCGGCGCCTGGCGCGTCCAGGGCGTCGGCGTCGGCGGGTTGAGGGAGCCGGCCGGCCTGCTCGATTTCGGCAATGCCGGCACCGGCTCGCGCCTGATGATGGGCGTTTGCGGCGCGCACCCGATCACCACCACCTTCGATGGCGACGCCTCGCTCAGGAAACGGCCGATGCGGCGTATCCTCGATCCGCTCGAACTGATGGGCGCCACCATCCTGTCGCAGGAAGAGGGCGGGCGCGTGCCGTTGACGATCCGCGGGCCGAAGGAGGCGCTGCCGATCACCTATCGCACACCGGTCGCCTCGGCGCAGATCAAGTCGGCCGTTCTGCTCGCCGGCCTCGCCGCCCCGGGCGAGACCACGGTGATCGAGACCGAAGCGACGCGCGACCATACCGAGAAGATGCTGGCGCATTTCGGCGCCGAGGTGCGGGTGACCCCCGAGGGGGCCCATGGCCGGCGGATCGTGCTGACGGGCCAGCCCGAATTGCAGGCAGCGCCGATCGTGGTGCCTGCCGACCCCTCCTCCGCCGCCTTCCCGCTGGTCGCCGCGCTGATCGTGCCGGGCTCCGACATCCTGATCGAGAGCGTGATGACCAATCCGCTCCGCAGCGGGCTGCTGACCACGCTGCGCGAGATGGGGGCCGACATCACGGTCGAGAGCGAGGCCAATGAAGGCGGCGAGACGGTCGCGACGCTGCGCGTCCGCTCCGGCGCCCTCACGGGCGTCGAGGTGCCGCCGGAGCGCGCGCCATCGATGATCGACGAGTATCCGGTCCTCGCGGTCGCCGCGTCCTTTGCCAGCGGCACGACCCGGATGCGGGGGCTTCAGGAGCTGCGCGTCAAGGAATCAGACCGGCTCGCCGCTGTCGAGGCCGGGCTGAAGGCCGCGGGCGTGACCTGCCGGATCGAAGGCGACGACCTCGTCGTCGAGGGCGGAAACGGCAAGGTCACGGGGGGCGGCACGGCCGCAACCCATCTCGATCACCGCATCGCCATGAGCTTCCTCGTCATGGGGCTGGCGACGCAGAAACCGATGCAGGTCGATGACGGTGCGATGATCGCGACCAGTTTCCCGACCTTCATCAGCCTGATGAACGGGCTGGGCGCTGAGATCGCATGAGCCCTGCCGCGATGCGTAAGCGCCTGGTCATCGCCGTGGATGGTCCTGCCGCCTCGGGCAAGGGTACGCTGGCGCGGCGGCTCGCGGCCCATTACGGCCTGCCCTATCTCGATACCGGCCTGCTCTATCGCATGGTGGCCCGCGCGATGCGGGACGTGGGCAAGGATATCCACGATGCCGAGGCCGCCGCAGCGATCGTCTCGACATTCGATGAAAAGGCCTTCGCCGAGGACAGCCTGCGTGGGCGCGAGATCGGCGAGGCCGCATCGGTCGTTGCGGCGATGCCGGCGGTCCGCAAGGGGCTGATCGACCGTCAGCGCCGCTTCGCCGGGCAGCCGGGCGGGGCCGTTCTCGACGGGCGCGATATCGGCACGGTGATCTGCCCCGAGGCTCCGGCCAAGCTCTTCGTCACCGCGACGCCGGAGGTGCGGGCGGCCCGGCGCCACAAGGAATTGGCCGGACGCGGCGAGCTTGCCTCCTTCGAGGGCATTCTGGCCGATATCAGGCGTCGCGATGCCCGCGATTCCGGCCGCAGCGATGCCCCGCTGAAGGCAGCTGAGGACGCGGATATCCTCGACACCTCGGCGCTCACGGTCGAGGAGGCGGTCGCGGCCGCGATCGCCATCGTGGATGCCCGCCGCGCGGGCTGAGCCTGCCGATAAATCATTCTTGGCGAGAGCCGAAACGAGGTGCACACTTCCGCCGCGCCCTGATGGCGGAGGTGGCGATGCGGCATGTGCTGTTCGGTCTCTTGAGTCTTGCGGCGGCCGGCTTCTGGACGGGCACGGCGCCGAATGCGCAGCCGGCGGCCGCCCCGCCCGACGAGGTCGATCT
This sequence comes from Allobosea sp. 2RAB26, assembly GCF_052115465.1. NCBI lineage: Bacteria > Pseudomonadati > Pseudomonadota > Alphaproteobacteria > Hyphomicrobiales > Alloboseaceae > Allobosea > Allobosea sp. 2RAB26. Next base: position 72,049 of record NZ_JBFRGS010000013.1, read on the forward strand.
CGCCCTCGTGCTGGCGGTCGACATTTCCTACTCGATGGATCTCGACGAGCTCGCGCTGCAGCGCGGCGGCTATATCGAGGCCTTTCGCTCGAAACAGCTGCACGACGCCATCGCCAAAGGCGCGCTCGGCAAGATCGCCGTGACCTATTTCGAATGGGCCGGCGGCAATTTCCAGCATATCGTCAAGCCCTGGACGGTCATCGACACGCCACAATCGGCCATCGCCTTTGCCGAGGAGCTGGGCGAGGCTCAGACACGGCGCGGCCGGCGGACGTCGATTTCGGGCGCGATCGATCTCGGCATGCAGTTGCTCGATCAGGCCAATGTCACAGCGATGCGCCGCGTGATCGACATCTCGGGCGACGGCGCCAACAATGACGGGCGCCCCGTTACCGCGGCGCGCGACGATGCACGCGACAAGGGCATCAGCATCAACGGCCTGCCGGTGATGCTGAAGCAGGCGAGCTATTTCGATATCGACAATCTCGACGTCTATTACGAAGACTGTGTCGTCACCGGCGTCGGCGCCTTCGTGATCCCGATCCGCGAACGTCACCAGTTCGTCGATGCGACCCGGACCAAGCTTGTGCGCGAGATTGCCGAGGCCCCGGCTGCCGAGGCCACCATCCAGAAGGCGCAGGCCAAGGAGCCGCGCGTGTCCTGCCTCTCGGGTGAGAGACAGTGGCGCGACCGGATGGGGAATTGAGGCGGCCTCAGGTGCCGCGGGGCTTCGCTCGCGTCGTCGGCAGCGCTGCGGCTGGATCGTCCGGCCAGAGATGGCGGGGATAGCGGCCCTTCATGTCGGCCTTCACCGCGGCCCAGGAGCCGCGCCAGAAACCCGGCAGGTCGCGGGTGACCTGGATCGGCCGATGCGCCGGCGACAGCAACTCCAGGACGAGCGGCACGCGGCCGGCCGCGAGCGAGGGGTGCTGGGCAAGCCCGTAAAGCTCCTGCACGCGCACCGAGATCGTCGGCCCTGCCTCGGCCGCATAATCCACGGCGAGATGGGAACCGGTCGGTGCAGCGAAATGCGTCGGCGCCTCGGCATCGAGCCGGCGTTTCAGATCCCAGGGCAGCAGGCTGGCCAGCGCCGCATCGAGGTCGGCCGGCGCAATCGCGGCGAGCGAGGTTCGCCCCTCGATATGGGGCGCAAGCCAGAGTTCCGGCTCGGCTGCGAGCCCGGCATCGGACAGGTCGGGCCAGGGATTTTCGCCTTCTGTGCCGATTGCGGCCTGACGCAGGAAGGCGGTCCGCTCCCGCAATTGCTGCTGTGCCTTCGTCCATGGCAGCAACCCAATGCCCAACGTCGCCACACCAATCGCCAGGATCGCAGCGTTCTCCGACGTTGCCTCGACTGCAAGCGGGCGCTCCGACAGGCTGATGGCGCCATAGCGCCTGACCGCACGCGCACGCAGAGCGCGGGCATTGCGGTCGAAGACCGTTTCCGTCCGCTCCTCCAGGCCGAAGGACGCGAGGCCTTCGGCGGCCTGACGCAGGACTTCGTCTTCACCGATTGCGGCACCCCCGAGGATTCGGGCCTGCTGCGCCATGCCCGTCATGTCGGCCACGACGATCCAGGGCTCGCGGGCGAGGCGCTGCGTCGGCTCCAGCGCCGCACCGCGGCCATTGGCCAGGAGATACTGGCCCGAGCCCGCTGCGCGTAGCCTGGCGATTCGATCGGGATAGGCGAGCGCGAGCAGGAAGCCGATGGAGCCCGTCGCGTCGCACCCGGGCGGGCTCGCCTTCTCCGCCAACCGGGCCCAGCCCTCCGCGAGGCGGCGCATATCGGCGGCACGACCACCGCGCTCCCGCCCGAAGCGCTCGGCCCGCTCGGCGAGATCCGTCGCATCCCCGCCGAGCCCCCGCTCGACCAGCAGCGCCGCCAGTTCCGCCGCCGCCCTGGCCTGACCGAAGCGCGCGGCAACGACGACCATGCGCGCGAGGCGCGGCGGCAGCGGCAATGCCTGCAAGGCCCGGCCATCGGCGGTGATGCGGCCGTCATCGGCGAGTGCGCCAAGATTGAGCAGCAGCGCCCGCGCCTCCTTCAGGGCAGGCGCCGGCGGCTGGTCGAGAAAGGCGAGCGATGTCGGATCGGCGACGCCCCAGGCGGCGCAATCAAGCAGCAGCGGCGCGAGATCCGCAGAGAGGATTTCAGGCCGGGCGAAGGCTTCCAGGGCGCCAGTACCAGCCTCCTCCCAGAGGCGGTAGCACACGCCCGGTTCGGTGCGGCCGGCGCGGCCGCGGCGCTGGTCGGCCGCAGCGCGGCTGACCCGGCGGGTCTCGAGCCGGGTCACGCCGATATCGGGCTCGTAGACGGGGACGCGCGCGAGGCCCGAATCGACCACCACGCGCACCCCCTCGATGGTGAGCGAGGTCTCGGCGATCGAGGTCGCCAGCACGATCTTGCGACGTCCGGCCGGCGCCGGCAGCACGGCGCGATCCTGCTCGGCCTGATCGAGCGCGCCATAGAGCGGCGCGATCTCGACCGCGGGATCGCGCACCCGTTCGCGCAGCCGCTCCTCGACCCGCCTGATCTCGCCCTGTCCTGGCAGGAAGACGAGGAGCGAACCCGATTGCTCGTTCAGGGCCTGCTGCACGGCCTCGGTGACCTGGTCCTCGATCCGCTTCAGCGGATCCCGGCCGCGATAGCGCGTCTCGACGCGATAAGCCCGGCCCTGCGATTCGATGACCGGCGCGCCGAGCAGCTTTGCGACCCGCGCGCCATCCAGGGTGGCCGACATCACCAGGATGCGCAGGTCCTCGCGCAATCCGCCTTGCGCGTCGAGCGCCAGGGCGAGACCGAAATCGGCATCGAGGGAGCGTTCGTGGAATTCGTCAAAGAGCACGGCGGCGATGCCGTCGAGCGCCGGATCGTCGAGGATCATCCGGGCGAAGACCCCCTCGGTGACGACCTCGATCCGCGTCTTCGGCCCGATCTTCGATCCGAGCCGGACACGCAGGCCAACCGTGTCGCCAACGCGCTCCCCCAGCGTCTGCGCCATGCGGCCGGCAGCACCGCGAGCCGCGAGCCGGCGCGGTTCGAGGATGATCAGCTTGCCGCCGGCCGCCCAGGGCTCGTCGAGCAGGGCGAGCGGGACACGCGTGGTCTTGCCGGCGCCGGGAGGAGCGACCAGCACCACATTCGGGCCGGCACGGAGCGCCGCGGCGAGATCGCCCAGGACGGCATCGATCGGAAGCGGGGTATCGAAATCGCGCATGGCGCGATGTGACGCAGCCGGCGCGCGGACGCAAGCGATGGCGGACTCAGGCTGCCTGCCGAAGCCCGACCTCGAAGGGGCTGACCGTGATCGCGCCTGATTTCACCGACACCATCGAATTGCATCCGAGCGCCTGCCAGCAGTCGCGCGCGGCATCGACCGGCTCGGACGCGACGACGATGCTGTCGCTGCGGTTGCAGATATAGAGCGTCGGCGGCCGCGTATCGGAAGACCAGCGCACGGCGTGGATCGTCTCGCCATCGGCGAGCGCGGCGGCGCAGCGCAAGGGCTCGCGAATGCCGGCCGCCTGCATCAGGGCCAGCGCCTCGCCCAAGGTCCAGGCCAACGCCTCGCCGGGCGAATAGCCGTCCGCCATGCGGGCGAGCGCCAGCAGGAAGATCGCCTCCGAATCCGTCGTGCCGACACGGGCGGCATAGAGTGAATCGGGAATCAGGCTCTCGAGCTTGCGGCGGATCAGGGCGTAGCCGCCGATCTGGCCGTTATGCATGAAGAGATGCCGGCCATGGACGAAGGGATGGCAATTGGCCCGTGTCGTCGCCGTACCGGTCGCAGCGCGCACATGGGCGAAGAAGAGATGCGAGCGCACCTGACGGGCGATCGAGAGCAGGTTCTCGTCGGACCAGGCCGGACGGACCTCGCGATACTGCCCGGGCTCCGGCTTCTCGCCATACCAACCGACGCCAAACCCGTCGCCATTCGTGCCGGTCTTGCTCTCCTCGGCATGGAGCGACTGGTGAATCAGCGAATGGCAGGGCGAGGCGACGAAATCCTCAAGAAAGACCGGAACGCCGGAATAGGCGAGGAAACGGCACATGGTCGGTCCCGAATCAGGCTGCGGGCGGGACGCCGCATTGAGGAGATTATTCCACGAGAATGAACCGTGACATAACAAATCTTCCCCGCACCCTACTCGCTGCAGGAGAAATCCAGCTTCGCTTCCTTGCGGCTCCGACCGACCTTCACCTCGATCTCGAGCGGAGCGCAGGTGGCGCTGTCGAGCAGGAAGGCCTTGTGGATGCGCCCCTCTTCGCCGAAGAGGAACCCGCCATAGACGCGCCTGAGCAGGATCCTCTCGCCCGTCTTCGCCTTCTGCCTGACGGTGAGCGAGGCGAGGTCGCGCGCGATCTTGTCCGAGGATTTGGTGTTCTTCGCGCCGGTGAAGGAAAGCGTCACCAGCAGCGCATCGGCCGGCTCGCCGGCTTCGCCCTCGCCGATCACTGCATTGTGGAGCGCCTTCTTCGTACCGACCAGATTCTCCGAGAGCCTGCCGGTGCGCTCGAGGAAGAGCTGGGCCTTGATCTCCTCGACCGCGACCTGGGCGAAGGCCGAAGCTGAAGACGCCGCCAGAAGGCCCAGGCCGAACAGTGCGGAGAAAGCCGGTTGCATCGTCGAGGCCCCATCTGAATCACGCCCTATCGGCAGGATTGCGCAGCTATGCCATTTCGCCGTGAGGTTGCTAGCCCTCCGATCAGGCTTTACGCGACAACACAACCGGGCGATGACGGAAACCGCTCGATATCGGGATTGGGGAGCGGGTCCTTGAAGTCAGTGATTTCGCTTGCGGGTGCAGCCTTGGCGCTGTGCCTGGTTCCCAGCCTCGCATTCGCGGCGGGCGATATCGGCGGGGCGACGCTCGGTGCGGCCTGGGCTCTTCCCTTTGCCGGCATGCTGCTCTCGATCGCCCTCGGACCGATCCTGTTTCCGCATGTCTGGGAGCTCAATTACGGCAAGTTCGCAGCCTTCTGGGCAGCGCTCGTGCTGGTGCCTCTGGTCCTCTTCCGTGGCTTCGATCCGGCGCTCGGATCACTGCTTCACACCGCGCTGCTCGAATATACCCCCTTCATCATCCTGCTCTTCGCGCTCTTCACCATTGCCGGCGGCATCCTGATCACCGGGAATCTGCGCGGTACGCCAGCGACCAATACGGCCCTGCTGGCGATCGGGACCACGATGGCGAGCGTGGTCGGCACGACGGGCGCCTCGATCATCATGATCCGGCCGCTGCTGCGCGCCAACGACGACCGCCGCCACAACGTCCATGTCGTCGTGTTCTTCATCTTCCTGGTCTCGAATATCGGCGGCTCGCTGACCCCGCTCGGAGATCCGCCACTCTTTCTCGGCTTCCTGCGCGGCGTCAGCTTCTTCTGGACGACCCAGCACCTCCTGCCGGAAACCAGCTTTGCGGTCGCTGTGCTGCTCGCGCTGTTCTTCGCGCTCGACAGCTATTTCTTCAGCAAGGAAAAGGGGGCTCCAGCCCTCAAGGATCCGACGCCGGACCGTGCCATCAAGCTCTTCGGCAAGGTCAATATCGCTCTGCTCGGCGGCGTCATCCTCGCCATCCTGATGTCGGCGAACTGGAAGCCCGGCACTGTCTTCGACATCCATGGCGTTCATGTCGAGCTGCAGAATGTGGTGCGCGACGCGATCCTGCTCAGCCTCGCGGGTCTCTCGCTGGTACTGACGCCGAAGCCCGTGCGGGCCGGCAATGAATTCAGCTGGGGGCCGATCAAGGAGGTCGCCAAGCTCTTTGCCGGCATCTTCGTCTGCATCATCCCGGTGCTGGCGATGCTGCAGGCCGGCAAGGACGGGGCGTTCGCACCGCTCGTCGCGCTGGTGACGCATGCGGACGGAACGCCGAACAACGTCGCCTATTTCTGGCTGACCGGCATCCTCTCGTCCTTCCTCGACAATGCCCCGACCTATCTGGTCTTCTTCGAACTCGCCGGCGGCGACGCGAAAGCCCTGATGACAACCGGTGCACTGACGCTGACCGCGATCTCGGCCGGCGCGGTCTTCATGGGCGCCAACAGTTATATCGGCAACGCGCCGAACTTCATGGTCTACGCCATCGCCAAGGATCGGAAGGTCAATATGCCGAGCTTCTTCGGCTACATGATGTGGTCAGGCGCGATCCTGATCCCGCTCTTCCTGCTGCAGACGGTGATCTTCTTCAGGTAGCCGCAGGCCTGTCCGGCAGCTCGGCCCCGTGCCGGGCGCCAGCCGTCCCCCGTTCACGGACGGACGTGGCCGGGGGCGCTCCGGGCGCGTCCACCCCATGGCTGCGCGGCGCTAGGGCCGTCCCGTCGGCACGCCTTCGCGAATCCTCTGCGAAAACGCGGGATCGTCGAGGGACAGCGTGCGTGCCCGCTCACTGATGCGCCCGCGTCGAATCAACTCGTCGAGCGGCATGTCGGAGCGGATCGCACCGATGCGGGCGAGGTAACCCGGCAGGTAGCCGGAGAGCAGCACGCGCGGATCGAGGGGCAGCGAGAAGGTCCAGCCGGGGGCAACCGAACCGACGAGATGGTAGACCACCGTCGTGCAATTGGTCGTCAGCGTGTTGTACCAGCGCGGCTTCTTCGCCAGCCGGTTGATGTCGGCGGCATAGGCCAGCAGCACGTCGCGGGCCTGGGTCGGGGTCGCGGCGAGCCGGAACAGCCTCACATCCTCGCCACGCGCATGGGTGCGCAGGCCAACGATGTCGCGCTCGTCGGCGACGACATAGGCCATCTCATAGGTCCGGAAGAAGCCGGCCAGCGACGACCATTCCTCGCCCTTCTCGCGCCGAACCTCGATCGAGAAGGTCAGCGGCAGGGAATCTGAGAAGGTAAAGCTGACGAGCAGATGCGCAATCGCCTCGCCGGACCAGTAGGACAGGAAGAGATCGGCGCCCTCGATCTTCGACAGGTCGAAGCTGCGCGTTTCCCAGTGCTGATCGTAGTCGGTTTCGGTGCGCCAGCGGAAATGACGCAAATTGCTGACGGTGATGCGGTCGCCCTCGCGCGCGATCTCCGGCAGGCGCGCAAGCTCGGGGATCCAGTCGCGATCATGGGATGGCAGCATGCTGTTCCACCAGCCGAGCAGGCCGAGGAACACGATCGCGAAGCCCAGCGGCAATCGCAGGGCGCCGGTCCAGATCCCGATCAGCCCGGCCAGCGCGGCGAACGCGAAGCCGATGGCGCCCATGATGGCCAGCGCGCCGTTGAGGCGGAACAGCAGGAGGCCGACGCCCCAAAGACCCGCCCCGACGATGACGAGGGTGGTGAGAAGCTTCAGTAGAATCAAAAAGAGGCGGCTCATCGCCGCCTCTCGTAACACATCAATCCGATTCGGGCGTCACGCCGCGAGCGAACTGGTCGGCGCTGCCGCCTTCACGGCATCATCGACATGGCTCTCGAAACGCTTGAAGTTCTCACGGAACATGCCGACGAGCGTCTTGGCGGTTTCGGCGAACTCGGCCTTATCCTGCCAGGTCTTGACGGGATAGAGGATGTGCGGCTCGACGCCGGGCACCGAGGTCGGCACCGCGAAGCCGAAATAAGGATCGCGGCGGAAATCGGCGCGGTTGAGCGAGCCGTCCAGCGCCGCCGACAGCAGGCGGCGGGTGACGCGGATCGGCATGCGCCGGCCGGTACCGTACTTGCCGCCGGTCCAGCCGGTGTTCACCAGCCAGCAATCGACATGGTGCTTGGCGATGAAGTCGCGCAGCAGATTGGCGTATTCCGACGGGTGACGCGGCAGGAAGGGCGAGCCGAAGCAGGTCGAGAACTCCGGCTCGACGCCGACAAGGCCGCGCTCCGTGCCGGCGACCTTGGCGGTGTAGCCGGAGAGGAAATGGTACATCGCCTCGGCCGGGGTCAGCTTGGCGATCGGCGGCATCACGCCGAACGCGTCGGCCGTCAGCATCACGATGTTCTTGGGCGTGCCGGCCCGGCCGGTGCGCGACGCATTCGGGATGAAATCGAGCGGATAGGCCGAGCGGGTGTTCTCGGTCTTGCTCTGGTCATCGAAATCCACAACTCGGCTGATCGGGTCGAGCACGACATTTTCGAGCACGGTGCCGAAACGCTGCGAAGCAGCATAGATCTGCGGCTCGGCCTCGGCCGAGAGCTTGATCGTCTTGGCGTAGCAGCCACCCTCGAAATTGAAGATGCCGTCCTTCGACCAGCCATGCTCGTCATCGCCGATGAGCGTGCGGTCAGGGTCTGCCGACAGCGTGGTCTTGCCGGTGCCGGAGAGCCCGAAGAAGATCGCCGGGTCTTCATTGCGGCCGACATTCGCCGAGCAATGCATCGGCACGACACCCTTGGTGGGCAGGATGTAGTTCAGATAGGTGAAGACCGATTTCTTCATCTCGCCGGCATAGGCGGAGCCGCCGATCAGCACGATCTTGCGGGTGAAATCGATGGCGACGACGGTCTCGCTGCGGCAGCCATGGCGCTTGGGATCGGCCTTGAAGCTGGGGAGATCGACAATTGTCATCTCCGGCACATAGGTCGGAATCTCTTCCGGAGCCGGGCGGATGAGAAGGTTGCGGATGAAGAGCGAGTGCCAGGCGAACTCCGTGAAGACGCGAGCCTTGACACGATGCACCGGGTCGGCGCCGCCATAGAGATCCTGGGCAAAGAGTTCCTTGCCTTCGGCGTGGCTGATGAAATCAGCGAGCAAGGTCTCGAACTGCGCCGGCGTGATCGCGCCGTTGTTCTCCCACCAGACGGTTCCTTCCGTCAGCGCATCCTTGACGACGAACTTGTCCTTCGGAGACCGGCCGGTATGGCTGCCGGTATCGGCGCAGAGCGCACCGCCATGGGCGATCTCGGACTCGCCGCGCCGCAGCGACTCCTCGTAAAGGCGCGCCGCTTCGAAGTTCCAGCGCACCGCCTTGAGCTTGCGGAAGCCGAATGTGTCGGCGCCGCAGGCGGTGTTGAAGTGACCGATGGTCTCCACAGGCATTCTCCCAAACGGCGCCCTTCGACGCCTTGTTTCGACATGGCGGACTGTGCTTCCGCCACCGTGGGCGAGATCAAGTGCGGCGCTCTTTAAGCGCATGGCGGCGCCGGCTCAAGTCACCGACGAAACTTGAGCAGGCACAAGCTTCCCTAAATCGATTGAATAATCCGAGCCCTCCGGCACAGCGTCATCAGGCCGCAGCTCGGGCCTTCTGGGCCAGCGCCACCAGCGCGGCACGCAACGCCCCCGGGCTGGTCACACGCTCGGGAAAGACAAGGCGCGCCGCAGCATCGCCGCAGACAAGATCAAGCCCTTCGGGGTCGAGTCCCGTCGCCCGCCAGCGCCCCTCCGCCTCACCCAGCAGCCGCGTCGCATACAGCGCGAGCGCGTCCGCATGGTCCTCGTTCATATGTGCGACGGCGCCGTCCTCGGCCTCGATCAGCGCATCGCACCCCGTCAGGTCGAGCAGGACGTCACCTGTCGCGATCTCGGCTGCGCGGGCAAACCCGCCATTGGGATGGAGCCCGGAGACCTCGAGCCGGAAGAGCGAAAAATCGGGGAAATCAATGTAGAGCTTCGACTTGGGGTGACGCGCCAGGAACCGGCGCCGCGCCCGCGGATCGTCGGTGCGCAGGGCACGCCCGGCCACGCTGACGCGCTTCGAGTTGGCCATGGGGTCGCCCTTCCCCAACGCAAAGCACAGGATCGAGCAGCGCGGATCGGCATCGAGATTGCGCGTATGCAATGCGAGCTTCGAGAGCAGAAGAAGCGGCGTTCCATCGACATCGGTCGCGACATTCACGAGAGTCGACAACGGAAATCCGCTTGCCGGGTCAAGGGTCGCCAGCGGCGCCGTGCGAGCAATGCGCAGCAGCTCGCGCGCCATCGCGACCGCATCGAAGGAATCCGGCGCCGTGCCCCCGAGTTCGACGCCGCGCGGCGTGATCGCCTGTCCCTGAACCTCAGACATCGCACGCTCCTCACCCTCAAAAATCGGCCTTGGCGAGCCGCACCAGCCGAAGCCGCCGACAGCCGCTCCGGACCCTTTCGGCATAACAACGCGTTAGGCTGTAGCGAAACCGTCACGGCACCGCTAGATTGCAGCCACGGTTTGGCCGCTCTCTCGCGAGAGTGGACCCGTCATTGCAACGCGGCCCAGAGACGTAAAGCCCATGCCAACCATTGCGCTGGTCGATGACGACCGCAACATCCTGACCTCGGTCTCCATCGCCCTCGAGGCCGAAGGATACCGGATCATGACCTATACGGACGGGGCATCGGCGCTTGATGGGCTGAAGCAGAACCCGCCGGATCTGGCGATCTTCGATATCAAGATGCCACGCATGGACGGGATGGAGCTGCTTCGGCGGCTCAGGCAGAAATCCGACCTGCCGGTGATCTTCCTGACGTCGAAGGACGAGGAGATCGACGAGCTCTTTGGCCTGAAGATGGGCGCGGATGACTTCATCCGGAAGCCGTTCTCACAGCGACTGCTGGTCGAGCGCGTCAAGGCGATCCTGCGCCGCGCAGGCGCCAAGGATGTCAGCGCGCCAGCGCGGCCGGAAGACGCCAAGGCCCTGGAGCGCGGCCAGTTGCGCATGGACCCGGAGCGTCATACCTGCACCTGGAAGGGCGAGCCGGTCACGCTGACCGTCACCGAATTCCTGATCCTGCAGTCGCTGGCACAGCGTCCCGGCGTGGTGAAAAGCCGCAACGCCCTGATGGACGCCGCCTATGACGACGAGGTCTATGTCGACGACCGCACCATCGACAGCCATATCAAGCGGCTGCGCAAGAAGTTCAATCAGGTCGATGCCGAGTTCGACATGATCGAGACGCTGTACGGTGTCGGTTACCGCTTCAAGGAGATGTGAGAATCGCGATCGATGCCTTGACCTGCTCCGAGGGACACTTAACGGCCTTCGTGGAATTGGAACGCATCACGCATGGCGACGATTGAACAGGACAGACCCCGCGCCGAAGGCCGCCGCAGCCGTCCGGCGCTGCGGCGGCGCGTAGCGCTTGCGGGACGGCATGCCTGGCGCGCCATCTCGTCGCGCGCGGCCTCCAGCCTGACGCGTCGCATCGTCGTCCTCAATCTCGCCGGGCTCGTGGCACTGCTGCTCGGCTTTCTCTACCTCAATCAGTTCCGCGAAGGATTGATCGAGTCCCGGGTGCAAAGCCTGCTGACGCAGGGCGAGATCATTGCCGCCTCGATCGCGGCCTCCGCGACGGTCGAGACCGACACGATCACCATCGACGCCGATAAGTTGCTGCAGCTGCAAGCAGGTGAGAGCGCCGGCATTGCCGATGATCCGCTCGATTTCTCGATCAATCCCGAGAAAGTGGCGCCGCTGCTCAGGCGCCTGGTGACGCCGACCAAGACCCGTGCCCGCGTCTATGACAAGGACGGGATGCTGACGCTCGATTCGCGCAATCTCTATTCGCGCGGCGACGTGCTCCGGCTCGACTTGCCGCGCCTCGGCGAGCAGGACGAGGCGCCCTTGCTCGAGCGCACATGGAACATGCTGCGCAGCCGGCTCGGGCGTGCCGACGTGCCGGCCTATGACGATTTCGCCAATGCCAATGGCAAGTCCTATCCGGAGGTGGCACGCGCCTTGAGCGGCGTTCCAGCCAGTGTCGTGCGCGTCAATACGCGCGGGCAGACCATCGTCTCCGTCGCCGTGCCGGTCCAGCGCTTCCGGACCGTACGCGGAGCGCTTCTGCTCTCGACCCAAGGCGGCGACATCGACGGCATCATCGCCGGCGAACGCTACGCCATCATCCAGGTCTTTGCCGTTGCTGCGGGCGTGATGATCGTGCTGTCGGTGCTGCTGGCCGGCACGATCGCCGAGCCGATCCGCAAGCTCGCCGACGCTGCGCAGCGCGTGCGCAAGGGCGTGAAGTCGCGCGAGGAAATTCCCGATTTCACCAATCGCCACGACGAGATCGGACACCTGTCAGGCTCGCTGCGCGACATGACAAAGGCGCTCTACAACCGCATCGAGGCGATCGAGAGCTTCGCCGCCGATGTCGCCCATGAGCTCAAAAACCCGCTCACCTCACTGCGCAGTGCCGTGGAAACGCTGCCGCGCGTGAAGAACGACGATTCCCGCGGCCGGCTGCTCGCCGTGATCCAGCATGATGTCCGGCGCCTCGACCGCCTGATCTCGGATATTTCGGATGCGTCGCGGCTCGACGCGGAGCTGGCACGCAACGATGCCGCCCCCGTCGACATGGCCCAGGTCTTGGAAGCCGTGGTCAGCTTGCAGAACCAGACGCGTCGGGATGGCCAGCCCGGCATCGAGCTTTCGGTCGAGCGGCGCGGGCAGCGCCCTGGCGGACGTCAGGACTTCCTGGTGATGGGCCATGATTCCCGGCTCGGCCAGGTCATGGTCAATCTCATCGACAACGCCCGTTCCTTCTCGCAGCCCGACAAGCCCGTGCGCGTCATACTGTCGCGCGTCGGGCCCGATGTGCTGATCAGCGTCGAGGATGACGGGCCGGGCATCCCGCCCCACGCCATCGAGCGCATCTTCGAGCGCTTCTATACCGACCGACCGGACGAGGGCTTCGGGCAGAATTCCGGGCTCGGCCTTTCGATCTCACGCCAGATCGTCGAAGCCCATCGCGGCAGCATTCGGGCCGAGAACCGGCTCGACCGCTCGACCGGAGCTGAAGACCCGCCACGGCTCGGTGCCCGCTTCGTCGTACGGCTGCCTGCCGTTCAGCACATCGCCTGAGTTGCCGCCATGGACAATGCCAACACGGCCGCAACCGGCGAACGCGTGCATGCCAGCACGATTGCGATTGGAGAGGCCGGAATCATCATCCGCGGCCCATCCGGCGCCGGAAAATCGGTTCTGGCGCTGGCCCTCATCGCGCTCGCCAGGCAGGACGGCCTGTTTGCGCGCCTGGTCGCCGACGACCGGACCGAACTGAATGCGACTGGCGGCAGGTTGGTCGGCTACCCCGTCTCCCCGCTGGAGGGACTGATCGAGCGACGCGGTCTCGGCCTCACGCCCGAGCCCTACTTGCCCGGCGTCGTGATCCGGCTGATTGTCGATTGCAGTGGCGAGGAGCCGGAACGCATGCCTGAGCCGGAAGCGCTGGTGGAACGCCTGGCAGGTATCGACCTGCCGCGGCTGACCGTGAAGGGTCGGGCCGGTGACGAGCGGCTTGTCCTCACCGCCCTGCGCCTGTTCATGGGAGATGCGTGAGCCTTGTTTTCGACAAGATTCAATCCAGCTGTCTTGCCTAACCCGCGCGCCTGCCGCATAAACCGCGACCTTGTCCGGGCGCCTGCAAGCGCTCTCCGGTGCGATAGTGAATGATCGGACTCGTCCTTGTGACGCATGGGCATCTGGCGACCGAGTTCCGCTCAGCGCTCGAACATGTCGTCGGCCCCCAGCAAAACCTCGCCACCATCGCCATCGCCCCCGATGACGACATGGAGGCCCGTCGACGCGACATCATCGCGGCGGTCGAAGCCGTCGAGAACGGCAAGGGCGTGATCGTTCTCACCGACATGTTCGGTGGCACGCCCTCGAATCTGGCCATCTCGGTGATGGAACCCGGGCGGATCGACGTCGTGGCCGGGATCAACCTGCCGATGTTGATCAAGCTCGCCAGCGTGCGCGAGGAGAAGACCCTCGACGAGGCCGTAACCAGCGCGCAGGATGCCGGCCGAAAATACATCACCGTAGCCAGCCGGGTTCTGGCGGGAAAATAGGATGAGCGGCCAGGTGAGCAGCAGCGAAGACGATTGTGATTGCCCGGAGACGGCGATCCCGAACGGCGCGCTTTATTGCGAACTGCCGATCGTCAACAAGAAGGGGCTGCACGCCCGCGCCACGGCGAAATTCGTGCAGTGCGCCTCGAATTTCGACGCCGACATTACCGTGACCCGCTGCGGCGAGACCGTCGGCGCGACCTCGATCATGGGTATCCTGACGCTCGGCGCCGGCATCGGCTCGACCATCACCGTCGTCGCCAAGGGCCGTGACGCCCAGGAGGCGCTGAAGGCGCTCGAAGCGCTGGTCGCCGACAAGTTCGGCGAAGGCGAATAGACTGAGGCGCCGACCGCGCTCCCTTCCAGGTCGCCTGAGGTCGGATTTTGCTGCGCTCGGCCTGAGATGCGCTGGTGGCAAACCGTCCCCTCCCTTCCCGGACTGCTGACTTCTGATGGCAAGCACGCGACAATGCCCGATGCGGGCATCTGACGGGCGAGGTTCGCGCATGTCGCGCCGCGCTCATTCCCGGCGCATATAAAGACATCTTTATATCTTTGATTGCCTTCTGACGCCGTCGCTGCTAGAGAGCCGCGCGTCATTCAAGATCAAGCCATTGGAGCAGCCCCGTGTCGAAGCACGATTACGTCGTCAAGGACATCAGCCTCGCGGATTACGGCCGCAAGGAAATCAACATGGCCCAGGACGAGATGCCGGGCCTGATGGCGATCCGCGCCGAGCATAAGGGCAAGGCCCCGCTCAAGGGCGCCCGCATCGCCGGCTGCCTGCACATGACCATTCAGACCGCCGTGCTGATCGAGACGCTGAAGGAACTCGGCGCCGACGTGCGCTGGTCGTCCTGCAACATCTTCTCGACCCAGGACCATGCCGCCGCCGCGATCGCCGCGACCGGCACCCCGGTCTTCGCCATCAAGGGCGAGACGCTGGAGGAGTATTGGGAATACGTCCTGCGCACCGCGACATGGGGTGACGGCGGCACGCCGAACATGATCCTCGACGATGGCGGCGACCTGACCATGCTGATCATCCTCGGTGCCGAGGCCGAGGCCGGCAAGGCCGAATTCCTGGACAAGCCGGGCAACGAGGAAGAGACGATCTTCTTCAAGCTGATCAAGCGGGAGCTCAAGGCCAATCCAGGCTGGTTCACCAAGACCCGCGCCGCGATCAAGGGCGTCTCGGAAGAGACCACCACCGGCGTGCACCGCCTCTACGAGCTGGCCAAGGCCGGCCGCATGCCCTTCCCGGCGATCAACGTCAACGACTCCGTCACCAAGTCGAAGTTCGACAACCTCTATGGCTGCCGTGAATCGCTGGTCGACGCCATCCGCCGCGGCACCGACGTGATGATGTCGGGCAAGGTCGCGGTCGTCGCCGGCTATGGCGACGTCGGCAAGGGCTCGGCCGCTTCGCTGCGCCAGGCCGGCTGCCGCGTGCTCGTCACCGAGATCGACCCCATCTGCGCGCTGCAGGCGGCGATGGAAGGCTACGAGGTCGTGACCATGGAAGATGCTGCGCCCCGCGCCGACATCTTCGTGACCGCCACCGGCAATCTCGACGTCATCACCGTCGAGCACATGCGCGCCATGAAGCACCGCGCCATTGTCTGCAATATCGGCCATTTCGACTCGGAGATTCAGGTCGCCGGCCTGAAGAACTTCAAGTGGGACAACGTCAAGCCGCAGGTCGACGAGGTCGAGTTCCCCGACGGCAAGCGCATCATCCTGCTCTCGGAAGGTCGCCTGGTGAATCTCGGCAACGCCACCGGCCACCCGTCCTTCGTGATGTCCTGCTCGTTCTCGAACCAGACGCTGGCCCAGATCGAGCTCTGGAACCACCACGCCAAGTACGAGAACAAGGTCTACACGCTGCCGAAGCATCTCGACGAGAAGGTCGCGGCGCTCCACCTCGCCAAGGTCGGGGCCAAGCTGACTGTGCTCAACGATGCGCAGGCGAAGTATCTGGGCCTGGCCCCGACCGGCCCGTTCAAGCCCGAGCTCTACCGCTACTGACACGCCAACAGGCGTAAAGTTGAAGAAGCCCGGCGTTCGCGCCGGGCTTTTTTGCATCTGACTGACCTCTCATTATTGCAAGAAGACACCACTAATAGACAGTGCCCTACAGCCAGGCTCAATTTGTTGATTTCTTGGCCAGGGGCGGCACTCGGTCGCGATTTTCCACGCATTTACCTGCCATTAAGCACTTCCTGCCGGACTCCACCGGTGATTAGAGTGGAGCTGATTCGGGCCCGCTGCGTTCGCGCGAGGTCGAGCAAGCTCAAACGGGTTGGTGTGGTGGTGTGCGTGCGTCCGGTTCGGGCTGCGGCGCCTCGATCGGCTTTCCACCTTGGCCGTTCAACGCCAGGGTCGGGTTCAGACTAAGTGACGGAAGCAGAATGAGACGAGCGGGGCGAAAGAGACGGAACGGAGATGCGGGGCGCCACAGCGCACTGCTCCCAGGCCTCGCCGTCGGCAGCATTCCGCTTCCGGCGCTCGCACAAACCGAGATCATGGCTCCGCTCCCGGCAGGTGCGCTTGGTGCCGGCAGCCTTTCGATCGTCCTGGCCGGGCTTGTGGTCTTCGCGGCAACAACCTCGATCATCTATGTGCGCGAGCGGGGACGCTGGCAGCGCCGTGAAGGAGAGCTCGCGAGCGAACTGGAAGCGGCCCGCAGCCACCAGGAACGCCTGGGTGCGCTGCTCGCCTCCGATGCCCAGGTCGTGGTGAGCTGGAACGGAAAGAACGCCGAGCCGATCTTCGAGGGCGACAGCGGCTTTCTCGGCGCGCCCGGCGCTGCGCTGGCCCTTGCCTATGGCAGCTGGGCCCCTCCCGCCGACGCCAAGCGCCTGGAACTCGCCACCGACGCATTGAAGGAGCGCGGCGAAGCCTTCGGCTTCACGCTCAGGAGTCGCTCCGGCCCGTTCATCGATGTCGAAGGCCGCCCCGTCGCAGGGCGTGCGGTGATCCGTTTCCGCCAGGTCAGCGGCGAGCGGGCCCGGGTCATGGCGCTGCAAAGCGAACTTGAGCATGTCACCGCCGATCATGCAGCGCTCTCCACCTTGCTGGCTGGCCTGCCGCAACCGGTCTGGACCCGCAATGCCGACGGTCGCCTGAGCTGGGCCAATGCCGCCTATGCCCGCGCGGTCGAAGCTGCCGGCGGCAGCGAGGCGGTGAAGGGCGGCCTCGAGCTGCTCGACCGCAATGAACGGGAGAACGCAGCCAAGGCGCGCAGCGAAGGGCGCCCGTTCGCAACACGCGCTCCGGCCGTGGTAGCCGGCCAGCGGCATACGCTCGACATCCTGGAAATGCCGACGCCGGCCGGCTTTGCCGGCATCGCGACCGACATGAGCGAGCTTGAGGCCGTTCGCGCCGACCTGCAGCGCCAGATGGATGCGCATGTGCGCACGCTCGACCGGCTGAAGACGGCCGTTGCCGTGTTCGATGCCTCACAACGGCTGGTCTACAGCAATTCCGGGTTCGAGACGCTCTGGTCGCTCGACTCCGCCTTCCTCGAAGGCAAGCCCAGCGATAGCGAAATCCTCGACCGGCTGAGAGCCGAGCGCCGCCTGCCTGAACTCGGCGACTACCGCAGCTGGAAGGCTGCGGTGCAGGCCACCTATACAAGCCCGCGTGCCAGCGAGGACTGGTGGTATCTGCCGGACGGGCGGACGATCCATGTCGTCTCGAGCCCCAACCCGCAAGGCGGCGTCACCTATCTCTTCGATGACGTGACCGAACGCTTCACGCTCGAATCCCGATTCAATGCGCTGTCACGCACGCAACGGGAAACGCTGGACTCGCTGCGCGAGGGCGTCGCGGTGTTCGGTTCGGACGGCCGGCTCAAGCTCTCCAACCCCGCCTTCGCCCAGGCCTGGAAGATCCACGGCGACCTGGCCGGAGCCACGCCGCATATCGACGAGGTGGTCCGGCTCTGCCGGCCGCTCTATCCGCATGACGATGTCTGGACGGAGCTGCAGAGCGTCATCACCGGCGTGCGCGATGCGCGTGAGGACTATGGCTGCCGGATGGAGCGTCGTGACGGCACCGTGCTCGATTGCGCCGCCGCGCCGTTGCCGGACGGAGCGACGCTGATCACCTTCGCCGACGTCACCGCAAGCGTGAATGTCGAACGTGCCCTGACCGAAAAGAACGAAGCCCTGGAGAAGGTGTCGCGGCTGCGCGAGGATTTCGTCCACCACGTCTCCTACGAGCTGCGCTCGCCGCTGACCAACATCATCGGCTTCGCGCAATTGCTCGGCGCCGAGACGATCGGTGCGCTCAACGAGAAACAACGCGACTATACCGGCCATATCGTGCGCTCGTCCGGCGCACTGCTCGCGATCATCAATGACATTCTCGACCTCGCCTCGATCGACAACGGCGCTTTGGCGCTCGAATTCCAGGAAGTCGATGTCGCCGAGACCATTGCCCAGGCGACGGCCGGCCTGCACGACCGCCTGATCGACAGCAAGCTGACCCTCAAGGTCGATATCGCGCCCCAGACCGGCCCCTTGAGGGCAGATGGCCGCAGGTTGCGGCAGGTGCTGTTCAACCTGATCTCGAACGCGATCGGCTTCTCCGCTCCCGGCCAGACCATCGGGGTCACGGCCGGACGCCTCGGCGGCGATGTCCGCATCACCGTCGCCGACGAAGGCCGCGGCATCCCGGCCGAGGTCAAGGACAAGGTGTTCGACCGCTTCGAGAGCCATTCTCTCGGCTCCAAGCATCGCGGCGTCGGACTTGGCCTCTCCATCGTGCGTTCGATCGTCGAGCTGCATGGTGGCCATGTCGAGCTCGATTCTGCGCCAGGGCAGGGCACGCGGGTCACCGCGGTGTTTCCCTCGGAAGGCATGCCGCTCTCGGATGCCGCTGAATGACAGAGGATACCGTGAAGACAGGCGGGCATCGGCTGACGCTGGCCGGTGAAGCCGCCACGGTGCGGCTCGGCCGCGATCTCGCCGCGATCCTCAAGCCCGGCGATATCGTGGCGATCTCCGGCCATCTCGGCGCCGGCAAGTCGTTGCTGGCGCGCGCTATCCTGCGCGAGCTTGCCGACAACCCGGACCTGGAGGCTCCGAGCCCGACCTTCACCCTGGTGCAGAGCTACGACACGCTGCGCGGCAGCGTGATCCATGCCGATCTCTACCGGGTGCGATCCCCCGACGAGCTCGATGATATCGGGCTGATCGAGGATCTCGACCGCATCATCACGCTGGTCGAGTGGCCGGACCGGGCCGGTACGCGGCTGCCTGCCGGTCGGCGGCTCGACATCGTGCTCGACGTCGACCCAAAGGCGCCCGAGACCGGGCGGATCGCCAGTCTCGCGGGCGGTGTGCTCTGGCGCTCGCGCCTTGCCATCGCGATCGCAGCGCGGCGATTGATCGACTCTGCCGGATGGGGTGAGGCCAAGCGCGACTTCATGCTCGGCGACGCCTCGACCCGCGCCTATGAGCGGCTGACGCGTCCGGATGGACAAACCGCCATCCTGATGATTTCGCCGCCGCGCGCGGACGGCCCCGCGATCCGCCTCGGCAAGCCTTACAGCGCCATCGCGCACCTGGCGGAATCGGTCGATGCCTTCGTCGGCATGGATCGCGGCCTGCGCTCGCTGACCTATTCGGCCCCCGACATCTTTGCCCAGGACCTCGAGACCGGCCTCCTGCTGATCGAGGACCTCGGTGACGAAGGCGTGCTCGACGAGAACGGACCGATTCCCGAACGCTATGAGGCCGCCGCACGCCTGCTGGCCGACATGCATCGCCACACCTTGCCGGCGATCCTGCCGGTCGCCGACGGACGCGACTACATCGTGCCGGACTATGATCGGGGTGCGCTCTCGATCGAGACCGAACTCGTGCTCGAATGGTACGCCCCGCATATTGCCGGCGTGACCTTGCCGGCGGTGACTCATGCCGAATTCAGCCGCATCTGGAGCAAGCTGTTCGACGAAATCCTCGCCGCACCATCGACCTGGACGCTCCGCGACTTCCACTCCCCCAACCTGATCTGGCTGCCGAAGCGTGAAGGACACGCCAAGCTCGGTCTGATCGACTTCCAGGACGCCGTGCTCGGCCACCCCGCCTATGATCTGGTCTCGCTGGGACAGGACGCGCGCGTTGACGTGCCGGCGGCGCTGGAACTCAAGCTGCTTGCCGCCTATGGCTCGGCGCGGCGGGCGGCGGACGAGAGCTTCGATCTCGCCGGCTTCGCTCGCGCCTATGCGATCCTGGGCGCACAGCGCAACACCAAGATTGCCGGGATCTTCGCACGCCTCGACAAGCGCGACGGCAAGCCTGCCTATCTCAAGCACCTGCCGCGAATCGAAACGTACTTGCGCCGCAACCTCGAGCACCCAGCGCTCGAAGAGCTGAAGGCCTGGTATCAGGCCCATCTGCCGAAGCTGTTCGAGACAGCCGAGAGCCCCTGAGAGGTCGTCCGCGACAAGCGCGACCGCGACGCGCTATGGATCGCACAGGTTCATCACAATCGGGAGATTCGCGTGACTGAGACGGGTTCGCGGCCGATCCGCCGGGCCATGGTGCTGGCGGCAGGCATTGGCCAGCGCATGCGCCCAATCACCGACAGCCTGCCGAAGCCCTTGGTCCGGATCGGCGGCAAGGCAATGCTCGATCACGCGCTCGACCGGCTCGCCGAAGCCGGCGCCACCGAGGCGGTCGTCAATGTCCACCATCTCGCCGAACAGATCGAGGCTCACCTCGCCGGGCGCACGCATCCCCGGATCGTCATCTCGGACGAGCGCGACGAGCTGCTCGAAACCGGCGGCGGCGTGAAGAAGGCCCTCCCGCTGCTCGGCGGCGAACCCTTCTTCCACGTCAACTCCGACTCGCTCTGGAGCGAGACCGGCATCTCCAACATTGCGGCCATGGCCGAGGCCTGGACGCCGGCGGAGATGGACATGCTGATGCTGCTGGCCCGGCGCGAGGACAGTGTCGGCTTCGACGGCGCCGGCGACTTCTTCCAGGATGCGGACGGCCGGCTGACACGGCGCGGACAGGCGCCAACGGCCCCCGTCGTCTATGCCGGGGTGATCATCATGAAACCCGAGATCTTTGCCGACACCCCCGAGGGCTCGTTCTCGCTCAACCTGCTCTTCGACCGGCTCATCGCACGAAAGCGCCTGTTCGGACATGTTCTGCAGGGCCAGTGGCTGCATGTCGGCACGCCGGAAGCGATCGCGCCGGCAGAAGCCGCATTCGCGGCCGCCCAGAGCTTCCATGGCTGAGCTCAACCTGTTCACCATCCCCGCCGGCACAGCGTTTCTCGACGTGCTGGCGCAGGCGGTGCTGGACGGACGATTCGGTCAGGTCTACGCGCCGGATGAGCCGGCAGCGATGGCTCGTGCGACGCTCTATCTCCCGACGCGCCGTGCAGCGCGGGCCCTGGTCGCCGGCCTGTCCGCGAGGCTTGGCGGCAAGCCGCTGCTGCTGCCGCGAATCGTGCCGCTCGGCGATGTCGACGAGGCCGAGACGGCGCTGATCGGCGCGGGCGGCTGGGATGGCGCGCGCGTCGGGCCGATCGACCCGCTGGCGCGGCGGATGCTGCTGGCGCGGTTGGTCGATAGCTGGGGACGCACGGCGAACCGCAGCCACCTGAAGCTCGACCCGTCAGAGCCCTCGCTCGTGCCTTCAACGCTGGCCGAGGCCTGGGGGCTGGCTGGCGACCTCGCCGCCCTGCTCGACCAGATGCAGACCGAAGGCGTGCCGGTCGAGCGGCTGGCGACCCTTGACGCCGCTCGTTTCGACAAGGTTTGGCAGCTCAATGCGAGCTTCCTAGCCATCCTGGGCGAGGCTTGGCCGAAGATCCTCGAAAGCCGCGATGCCTGCGATCCTGCCGATTTTCGCAACCGCATGCTCGAAGCCGAACGCCAACGCCTGCTTTCCGGCAGCGTGACCGGGCCTATCATTGCTGCGGGCTCCACGGGCACGATCCCGGCCACCGCCCGGCTTCTCGCAGCGATCGCGGGGATGCCCAATGGCGCGGTCGTACTGCCCGATCTCGACCTCGACCTGGCTCAGCTTGCCTGGGAGGCGATCGAGAAGGAGCCTGCACCGTCCCACCCGCAGGCGGCATTGTATCGGCTGCTCCAGACATTGAAGGCCGGCCGTGACGACGCCCAGCCGCTGGCGAGGCCGGAACCGGGCCTCGCGGCCCGGGCGGCGTTGCTGCGCGAGGCGATGCTTCCGGCATCGGTCACGGAATTCTGGGCCGATCTCGCGACCCGCGTTTCCCCGGGCGAGGCTGAAGCAGCCTTCGATGGGATCAGCATCGTGGAGACCGCCGACGAGCGCGAGGAGGCGCTGGCAGTCGCCATCGCGCTCCGTGAAACACTGGAGCAGGACGGCAAGCACGCCGCACTGATCACTCCCGATCGCGGCCTCGCCGAACGAGTCGTCGTGGAACTCCGGCGCTGGGGCATCGAAGCCGATGATTCCGCTGGCCTGCCGCTCGCGCGCTGGCCGGCCGGCGCCCTGCTGCGCCTCCTCCTGGAGGCTGCGCGAGCCCAGATGATGCCGGCGAGCCTCGTTCCCTTGCTCGCCCACCCGCTTTGCCGGCTCGGACTGTCGCGACAGACCGTGGCGCAGGGCGCGGCGGCGCTCGAGATCGGCGCCTGGCGGGGCGAGGCTGTCACAAAGGGATTTGCGGGCCTGCGCAACAGTTTTGCGGCGGTTCCGGGACTGATGCAGGACCGGCATGCGCCTGCGCCGCGCAGGCGCCTGAACAGCGCGGATCTCGCCGCCGCGGGCCTGGTTCTCGACGCCCTCGAGGCCGCCATGGCGCCGCTGCTCGCAGCACTGGCCGCCCCGCTGCCTGCCTTCGCTACTGTGGTGACGGCAAGTCGCGATGCCCTGGTCGCACTCAGTCGGGCGGAGAGTGGCGCCACGCTCGCCTTCGTCGGGCCGGACGGCGAGGCCCTTGCAGGGCTGTTCGACCAGATCGACGGCGCCCTCCCCGATGCTCCCGAGGCCGGCCATCCCCGCGATGTCATTGCGATCCTCGACAGCCTGCTGGCCGAGACATCGGTCCGACGCAGCGGGACGGGCCATCCTCGCGTCAAGATCTGGGGCTTGCTGGAAGCGCGCCTGCTGGAAGCCGACCATGTCGTGCTGGGCGGCCTCGTCGAGTCCGTCTGGCCTCCGGAGGCCAAGACCGATTCCTTCCTGAACCGGCCGATGCGGGCCGAACTGGGCTTGAGCGCTCCCGAGCGGCGCATCGGCCAGACCGCGCATGATTTCATCCAGGGCGCGATGGCGCAGCGGGTGACCCTGACCCGCGCGCGCAAGGCCGGCGAGGCCGAGACCATCGCCTCGCGCTTCTGGCAAAGGCTCAAGGCCGTGACCCCTCAGGATGTCTGGAACGGGGCCGCGGCCAGGGGAGCCCGCCTGACCGGGCTTGCTTCACTCCTGAGCAAACCCGCCGACGCCAAACCAATCGGCCGCCCTGCTCCGCGGCCCGCGCGCCAGCTCCAGCCCGTCGCGCTCAGCGTCACCGAGGTCGAGACGCTCTACCGCGACCCCTACCAGATCTTTGCCCGCAAGATCCTGAAGCTCGACGCCCTTCCCGAGCTCGTTGGCGACCCCGGCGCCAGCGATCGCGGCAACCTGATGCATGATATTGTCGGGACTTTCGCGGAGACCTATCCGGAGCAATTGCCGGCCGACTCACTCAATCACCTGATCGCGATCGGCAAGCGCCTGTTCCAGGCGTTTGACGATACACCCGAGGTCCGCGCCTTTTGGTGGCCGCGCTTCCTCCTGACCGCCAGTCATTTCATCGGCTGGGAGGAGCGCCGGCGCGGCGAGCTGGCACGGGTTGCAGTCGAACGCGGTACCGCGGCGACGTTCAAGCTGCCGGACGGCGCGGAATTCAGACTGAGCGGGCGGGCCGACCGAATCGAGATCACGCGGCAGCCCTCGCTGCGCATCATCGACTTCAAGACCGGAGCTCCACCAAGCAAGGCGCAGGTCGAGAAGGGTTTTGCGCCGCAATTGACACTGGAAGCCGAGCTCGCGGCGCGATCCGGATTTCGCGAGGATATCGCTCCTGCACCGGTCGACGCGCTGCTCTATCTCAAGCTCCATCACGATCCGAAGGGTTGGGCCAAGGACAAGCCGCTCGAGTTCGATGGCGAGCCTCTGGCCGATGTCGCCGCGCGCCATCTCGAACGGCTGATCGAGCATCTCCATGCGCTTCGCAGCGGGCGCGAAGCCTATGTCTCGCGGCGCGCGCCCGACTACATCAAATATGCCAGCCCCTACGACCAGCTCGCGCGGGTCAAGGAGTGGTCGGCGGCACCGGGTGGCGACGAGCCCGGAGGCGAAACATGAAGCCCGGCTGGATCGTTCCCCCGCAGACCAACCAACGCCAGGCACTTGCCGCCCGGCCCGATCTCAGCGCCTGGGTTTCGGCCAATGCCGGTTCAGGCAAGACGCATGTGCTGGTCAACCGCGTGTTGCGACTGCTGCTCGACGGCGTCGCGCCGGCCCGGATGCTCTGCATCACCTACACCAAGGCGGCGGCCGCCAATATGGCGAACCGCGTGTTCAAGGCGCTCGGCGCCTGGGCGACCATGCCGGATGAGGCCCTTTCCGCGGCGCTCCAAAGCCTGACCGGCGAGCGCGCGACGGCGCGGCAGCAGGCAAGCGCTCGCCGGCTGTTCGCGGAGGCGCTGGAGACGCCGGGTGGGCTCAGGATCGAGACCATCCACGCCTTCTGCACGCGCGTTCTGCAATCTGCGCCCTTCGAGGCGAACGTACCGCCGCGCTTCGAGGTTGCCGACGATCTCGCGCAGGCCGAGCTGCTGCACGACGCAAGGCGCGAATTGCTCGCGGCCATTGCCGCCGATCCTGCCGGCGCGGAGGCACAGGCGCTCGACCTGCTGGCCAGGCAGGCGGCGCAGGACACCTTTGACGCGATGATGCAGGAGGCTTTGCGCCAGCGCACCCTGTTCAGCGACGCAGACGGCCGCGCACGCTCGGCGCAGGAGATGCGCACGGGCATTTCGGGTTTCCTGGGAATTGCACCGGACCTGACGAATGACGAGGTGCTGGCCGATTTCCGACGCGATCTTGCCTCCGTTCCAGGACTTGCCGCTCTCGTCTCGGCGCTGGAAGCCGGTAGCGCGACCCGGCAGAAATTTGCGGCTGCGCTGCGCAGCCTGACGGCGCAGCAATTCGAGGGCGACCCGATCGCAACCTGCCGCTCCGGCTTCATCACGGCCGAAGGCACGGTCAACGCGCATATCAGGGGCAAGGGCAAATCCGAGCTCGAGCCGGCGCTGATGGCCGTGCTCGACACTCTTGCCGACCTCCTGCTCGGCGCAGTCGACCAGCTCAACGCCATTGCCATCCGCGACCGCAGCCACGCGCTCGCGCTGCTGGTGACACGGATGCTCGCCTCTTATCAGCGGCTGAAGAGCGAGCGCTCGCTGCTGGACTATGACGACCTGATCGCCAAGACGCGCTCCCTGCTCTCGCGGGTCGAGGCCGCCTGGGTGCTCTACAAGCTCGATGCCGGCATCGATCACATCCTGCTCGACGAGGCCCAGGACACCAGCGAGGCGCAATGGGCGATCCTGGGCGCGCTCGCCGACGAGTTCACGGGCGGACGGGACACGCGCGCAGAGAGCCCAAAGCCCCGGACTATCTTCGTCGTCGGCGATGAGAAGCAGTCGATCTACGGCTTCCAGGGTGCCGCGCCGAGCGCCTTCGGCGAGCAGCGGACCCGGCTCGGGCTGAACATCCGGCAGGCGCAGCTCGCATTCGAGGCGGTGAGCCTCAACACCTCCTTCCGCTCGGCGCCCGACATCATGCGGGCGGTGGACATCGTCTTCGCGGTGGCGGAGCACGCCCGCGGGCTGGTCTTCGACGGCAGCGCCCGGCCGGAGGTGCATGACACCGTGCGCCAGGGCGACCCCGGCGCAGTCGATCTCTGGCCGCTATCGGCCGACGACCAGAGCGAGCCGCCGGATGCCTGGACGACTCCGGTCGAC
Source organism: Allobosea sp. 2RAB26 (assembly GCF_052115465.1). Classification (NCBI taxonomy): domain Bacteria; kingdom Pseudomonadati; phylum Pseudomonadota; class Alphaproteobacteria; order Hyphomicrobiales; family Alloboseaceae; genus Allobosea; species Allobosea sp. 2RAB26. Next base: position 97,775 of record NZ_JBFRGS010000013.1, read on the forward strand.
GCGCCCGAGCAGCGTAGCGGGACCGTGAAGCTCGCAACGCGCATCGCCGGCGTGCTGGCACGCTGGACGCGCAGCGGGCAGGATGATCTCGGACACGGCTTCAAGCCCGGCGACGTCATGATCCTGCTGCGCCAGCGCGGGCCGCTGTTCGAGGCGATCGTCAAAGCCCTGAAGGATGCGGGCGTGCCGGTGACCGGTCGCGATCGCTTGAGCCTCGCGACACATCCCGCGGTCGAAGACCTCGTCGCACTCGGCCGGGCGCTGCTCCTGCCCGATGACGACCTGTCGCTGGCCATCGCGCTGAAGACGCCGCTGCTTGGCCTCGACGACGACGATCTGATGCGCTTCGCGCCGGAGCGAAAGGGCTCGCTGCGCGGTGCCCTGCACGGCATCGGCGAGTGCGAGCCGCGCTTTGCCGCCATCGAAGCACGACTCTCCCAACTCGGTGACGACGCACGGCGCATCGGGCCATTTCGCTTCTTTGCGCAGCTGCTCGGGCCGGAAGGCGGGCGCAATCTCGCTCTGGCTCGGCTAGGCGCCGAGGCCGGCGACGCGCTCGACGCCTTTCTCAACGCGGCGCTGGACTATGAGCGACGACACGGCCCATCGCTTGCCGGCTTCCTGCACCACATCACCCAGGCCGGAACCGAGGTTAAGCGCGATCTTTCCAGCAGCGCAGGCGAAGTGCGCGTCATGACCGTGCACGGCTCGAAGGGATTGGAGGCGAAAGTCGTGATCCTCGCCGATCTCGCCCCCGAGCCGGGCGCCAAGCGCTTGCCGAAGATTCTCGCGGTGGAACCTCCCAGGGGCAAACTCGTGCCGATCTGGCCCCCGGCCAGGGCAGACGATGCGGAGGCGACCCGCAGGGCGAAGGCGCAGGTCGTCGACCAGCTTGCGGAGGAACATCATCGCCTCCTCTATGTCGCGATGACCCGGGCCGAGGACCGACTGATCGTCTGCGGAGCGCAAGCCAAAGGCGAGGCGCCGCCCGGAAGCTGGTATGCGATGATCGAAAGCGGACTTTCGCTCGCGACATCGGGCCTGCAGGAGGTCGCCGCACCGGACGGGGTCGGCACGATCCGGCGCTTCATGGTCTCGGCACCAAAGCCCACCGGTCCTGTGGAGGAGGCGCAGTCCAAGCCGGCGCTCGCCGAACCCGGCTGGCTCCGCGCCTCCGCGCCCGCCGAACAGGAACCGTTGCCACCGCTCAAGCCGTCGAATGCGATCAGCGCCGCCGACGCGGCCGAGCGGCCGGGCGACGGCCCATTCCTTGCCGAGGCAGCGCAAGCCGGCCGGCTGGCGCATCTGCTCCTGCAGATCCTGCCGGATGTCGACGCGCCGGGCCGCAACGCGACGGCACAGGCACTCGCCGCCCTGCGCGGAGCTGGTTTGCCTTACGCACGACGCCAGGAGGTCATCGGCCAGACCCTGGCTTTGCTTCGCGACCCTGCGCTTTCCGCCCTGTTTTCATCCGGATCGCTGGCTGAGGTTCCGATTGCCGGCGAGATCACGCTTGCGAATGGTGCAGTGCGCGCCGTCTCGGGCCAGATCGACCGGCTCGCCGTCACGGAGAACGAGGTACTGATCGCCGACTTCAAGACGGCGTCGCGCCCGCCGGCCGATGAATCGGCGATCCCGCCCGCGACGCAAGCCCAGCTCGCCGTCTATCGCGCCCTGATCGGGCAAATCTATCCGGGGCGGCAGGTGCGGACCCTGGTGATCTACACCGCGACGCTCGCGACACTGGAGCCGCAAGCCGCTGCGCTCGATGCCGTTCTGGCGAATTTGGCAGGGTAGCCCTGCTTCAATGCAAGGCCGACGAAACTTGACCCGGGCTGCCGGCGTTCATAGCTTCGGTGTCGAATGCAGCAGTGCTGCGAACTGCTTTTGAAAGGCGAAGAAGCCATGGCGACGAACAAGGTAACCGATGCGAGCTTCGAGGCGGATGTCCTCAAGTCGAGCGAGCCGGTCGTGGTCGATTTCTGGGCCGAGTGGTGCGGCCCCTGCCGGATGATCGGCCCAGCGCTCGAGGAGATCGCCGGTGAGATGGCCGGCAAGGTCAAGATCGTGAAGATGAATGTCGATGAAAACCAGGCCATTCCCGCCCAGTTCGGCATTCGCTCGATCCCGACCCTGATGCTGTTCAAGGACGGCAAGCTGGCCTCGCAGAAGGTCGGCGCGGCCCCTAAGAGCGACCTTTCGCGCTGGATTTCGGCCTCTGTCTGAGTTCTATCGGCCTGTCGGGCCAAAAAATCAGCCCGCCTTCCCTGGGGGAGGCGGGCTTTTCTTTTGGGCGAATGGCGCGCCGTTCCGTCGAAGAATCAGCCCTTCGAGCGGGAATCGACGCTCCAGGCGCCAGCACCGGCGAAGACCAGGTAAAGGAAGATGAAGCAGTAGAGGATCGCCGCATCGCCGCCATTAAGCAGCGGGTAAATGCTGCGCGGTGCGTGGAACATCCAGTAAGCATAGGCCATTTCGCCAGCCAGCACGAAGGCGACAGGACGGGTCCACAGGCCGATCAGGATCAGGAAACCGCCAACAGCCTCCAGAATGGCGCCGAACCAGAACAGAGTGAAGGCGGCGGGCAGGCCGCTGGCTGGCGCGGCCGGGAAACCAAAGAGCTTCTGAGTGCCATGGATGATGAAGATCAGCGCGGTCACGATGCGCAAAACGGCGAGAGCCTGCGGGGCAAAGCGGCTCAGGGGGTTGGAGGCTTGCATTCGGACATAACCTTCTAGGTCGCGGAGGCTCGAGTACGTCGGAACAGGCTGGATTCGTGCCGAATTGCGGCATTGCATCTGGGCTGCGCGGCGAAGTTGTCGGGTTTCACGCGATTTTCAATTCACAAGAACGTTTGCACTGCAACATTCCCCGGCGAAGTGCCATGGCTGGCGCATTTGCCACAAATCCGAGTGATCGCTGCTCCGGGCCCGTGCTGGAATCTGGTTTCCCTTAACCGGCCCTTAAAAGCGCCATGTTTGACTCCTGTGTGAAGCTCGCGCGTTTTCGGTGCAAAGGGCGCGGTTTCACGGGGCTGAACGGGGCAGAATGAACGATCGGGCGAGACGAGGCGGCGAACGGCGCGAGCCGTCCTTCGAGGGTGGGCGGAGCGAGAGTTCCGACGCCTTCGACATGCGCCTCTCCGCCGATGATCGCTCGAGCCGCAGCCATCGCGGCGCCGCACGTCAGGAGCCGAGAGAAGAGATGCCGAAGATCCGCAAGGGCGGGGGCGGAAATGGCGGGGGCCGGCGGCGTGGCCGCAAGCGCCGCTCCTTCCTCGGCCGGATGATGTACTGGACGCTGGTCCTCGGACTCTGGTGCGTCATCGGTGTCGGCGGGCTGGTGGCCTATCACGCGGCGCAATTGCCGCCGATCAATCAGCTCACCGTGCCAAAGCGTCCGCCGAATGTCGCGATCCTCGCCGCCGACGGCTCGCTGCTCGCCAATCGCGGCGAGACCGGCGGGCGTACCGTGACGCTTGGCGAGATTCCGCCCTATCTGCCCAAGGCCTTCGTCGCGATCGAGGATCGACGCTTCTACGAGCATTTCGGCATCGACCCGATCGGCATCGCCCGCGCCATGGTGCGCAACGTCACCAACCGGGGTGGTGGCGTCCAGGGCGGCTCCACCCTGACGCAGCAGCTTGCCAAGAACCTGTTCCTGACCCAGGACCGCACCGCCGCGCGCAAGATCCAGGAAGCGATCCTGGCGCTGTGGCTGGAGCAGACCTACAGCAAGGACCAGATCCTCGAGCTCTATCTCAACCGCGTCTATTTCGGCTCCGGCGCCTATGGCGTCGAGGCGGCGGCGCAGCGCTATTTCAACAAGTCCGCCCGCTCGGTCACCGTCCCCGAAGCCGCCATGCTGGCGGGCCTGGTACAGGCACCGTCGCGGCTGGCGCCCAACCGCAATCCGGATGCGGCCGAGAAACGGGCGCAGCTCGTGATCGCCGCGATGGCCGAGCAGGGCTTTGTCTCGCAGGCTGCGGCGAAATCGGCACTGGTCGCCCCGGCGGAAGCGGCCGAACGTGTCGGCGCCGGCTCGGTGAACTATGCGGCCGACTACGTCATGGACGTGCTCGACGACTTCATCGGTGCGGTCGAGGGCGACGTCTCGGTGCTGACGACGATCGATCCAAAGCTGCAGGCCGCGGCCGAAACGACCCTTGTCGAGTCTCTGGCCGCGCAGGGCGGGAAGCTGAATGCCAGCCAGGGCGCCGTCGTTTCCATGGCGCCGGACGGGGCTCTGCGCGCGCTGATCGGCGGACGCGACTACACCAAGAGCCAGTTCAACCGCGCGACCGCCGCCAAGCGCCAGCCAGGCTCATCCTTCAAGCCCTTCGTCTATCTGACTGCAATCGAGCATGGCCTGACGCCGGACACGATCCGCGACGACTCCCCGGTCTCGATCAAGGGCTGGCAGCCGGAGAACAACAGCCGCACCTATCGCGGCCCGGTGACCCTGCAGACCGCCTTCGCCCATTCGATCAACACCGTCGCGGTGAAGCTGAACCAGGAGGTGACGCCGAAGGAAGTCGTGCGCACCGCGCAGCGGCTCGGCATTTCCTCGGGCCTCCAGGCCAATGGCTCGCTCGCACTCGGTACCTCGGAAGTGACGCCGATCGAGCTCACCACGGCCTATGCCAGCTTCGCCAATGGCGGGCAGTCCGTGCTGCCCTATGTCATCCGAGAGGTGAAATCCGTCTCGGGCAAGGTGATCTACGCCCGCAAGGCGACGAGTTTCGGGACAGTCGTGCAGCCGCAGGTGCTGCCGATGGTCAACGCCATGTTCCACGAGACCATGGCCAGCGGCTCGGGCAGCAAGGGCAATCTCGCCGGTTGGGAAGTCGGCGGCAAGTCGGGAACCACGCAGGATTTCCGCGATGCCTGGTTCGTCGGTTTCACCTCCAAGCTGGTGACCGCCGTCTGGATCGGCAATGACGACAACAGCGCCATGAAGCGGGTCTATGGCAGCGGATTGCCACTCGAAGTCTGGGGCAAGTACATGAAGGCCGCCCATGTCGGCCTGCAGCCATCGCCGCTGCCGGGTGGGTTGTGGCGCGCGGGGCCGAAATCGATCTTCGATGGCGGCGCGCCAGTGGCCGGCATGCAGCCGCCGGCACAGACCCAGACAGCGGGCGCTGGCTCGGACCGCGCCTGGGTGCCGCCTGCGCCGCAGGAGAAGAACTTCCTTGAGCGGCTGTTCGGCGGCTGAGCCTTTTCAGGCCTTGGCCGCTCGCAGCTTGCGCGAGGCGTGAAACAGGACCAGTGCCGACACGCCGAGCAGCGACATCATCGCCGGCAGCGGCAGCGCGGAGTCGGTCAGCAGCTTGCCGACGACAAGACCGACACAGGCCGAGAACAGCATCTGGCAGAGCCCGACGAAGGATGATGCAGCACCAGCGCGATCCGGAAACGGCATGAGCGCCGAGGCCTGCGCCTGGGGCATGCTGAGCCCGATCCCGATCGAATAGATCGCCCAGGGTATCGTGACGCCGAGGGGGCCGCCAAAGCCGGCGGTGAGGCAGAGCAGCATGCTCAGCCCGCCCGCAGCCAGGAAGGCCACGCCGATCGCAATGACGCCGTCGAGCCCACGCCGGCCGACGAGACGCTGGGCGATGATGGTGCCCAGGATGAAGCCGAGCACCCCGAACCCGAAGGACAGGCCGTAATCGCGCGGCGACAGGCCATAGATGCTGATCAGCACGAAGGACGAGCCGGAGATGAAGGCGAAGAGTCCGCCATAGGCCAAGGCCGTGATCGCGACATAGACACGATAGGGACGGTTCCTGAGCAAGACGCCGAAGCTGCGGAAAATCGCCAGCAGCGACAGCCGCTCCGATGAACGCGCGCGGATGGTTTCCGGCAGGAACAGGATGATCACGACCGCCAGCAGCAGCGCGAGGGCTAGCGTCGCGACAAAGGTCGAGCGCCAGCCAAAGGCCGCCTGCAGGATGCCGCCGACCGCCGGCGCAATGGCCGGGACCAACCCCATGATCATGCCCATGCGGGCGAATTCCCGGCCGGCGCGGGGCCCCTCATAGAGATCCCTGACCATGGCCCGGCCGAGCACGATCGGCCCGGACGCGCCCAATGCCTGCAAGACCCGGCCGGCCACCAGCCACTCGATCGAAGGCGCAAGCGCGCAGAGCAGGGTCGCGATCAGGAAAAGCGCCAGGCCGGTGAGAAGCACGGGTTTGCGCCCCAACCGATCCGAGAGCGGCCCCCAGACGATCTGGCCTCCGGCGAAACCGAACAGAAAGGCGGAGAGCGTCGCCTGCGCCCCTGCAACGTCGGTGCCCATGACACGAACGATCTCGGGCAGGGACGGCAAATAGAAATCGGTCGAGAGCGGCCCGAGGGCCGTCAGCATGGCAAGGACCGCGGTCATTGCGAGCGTGTCGGGGCGCAGCTTCACGAGACCATCCCTGTTTCGGCTGATGCCGGGTTAGGGGAGGTTGCGCCTCAAGTCGAGCCGGACGCCTCCGGCCACGACAGCCTCAGCCGTAGCCGTGCAGCCCTGCGCCATGGCGCTTCAGCCAGGCTTCCGCTTCTTCCGTCCGCGGGCAGAGCTTGTGGGTCAGCGCCCAGAAGCGATGGGAATGGTTCATCTCCTTGAGATGCGCGACTTCGTGGGCCGCGAGATAGTCCAGCACCAGTGGCGGGGCGAGGATCAGGCGCCAGGAGAAATTCAGGTGCCCCCTCGACGAACAGGAGCCCCAGCGGCTCGTGGTGTCGCGGATGGTGATCTTGCGGGCGGGGATGCCGAGTGTTCCCGTATGGTGCCTGACCGCACGCTCCAGATCCTCGAGTGCGGCGCGGCGCAGGAAATCCTTGACCCGACGCGCGACATGGGCGGCTTCGCCGGCGACCGCGATGATGGCGGTGCCATCCTTGTCGATTGTGGCGTGGGTGATGCCGCGCACCTTCGACCAATGCACGATCCGGTGGGGCGCGCCGCGAAAGGGCACGACCTGTCCCGGCTCAAAGGGCACCGAAAGCGGACGCTTGGCGAGCTTTGCCGCGATCCAGCCGCCATGATTCTCGGCGAAGATCTTACCGGTGAGGAAGTCTGCGCGTTCCGGCAGCGTCAGCGTGATCTCGCCGGTCGCCTGCGAGACACGCAGCGTCATCCGCCGAGCGGCAGCGCGCCGCTTCACCGCAACGGAGAACAGCGTGCCGCCATGAGCGACCTCGATCCGATCCGGATCAGGCTGGCGCTTGAACAGGGAGAGCCGCATCGCCCGCAATTGTGCTGGATTCGCGGGCGATGCGGAAGGGCTTCAGTTCGCGATCTTCAAGGCCTTGCGCGCGACGGCCGCGCTGTCGTCCCGGCGCACCTTGGCTGCCTCCATGTCGAGGCTGACCATGAAGTCGGAAATGCGGGGCGCGATTTCGGCGCGGAAGCGCGAACCGTTGAAGACGCCGTAATGGCCGACGCCCTTCTGGAGGTAATGCACGCGCTTGTCGGCCGGGATATTGGCGCATAGATCATGGGCGGCCTGAGTCTGGCCGACGCCCGAGATATCGTCGTTCTCGCCCTCGACCGTCATCAGCGCAACGCGACGAATGGCCTTCAGATCAACCGGCTTCTCGCGATGCATCATCGTGCCCTTGGGCAGGGCATGCTGAACGAATACGGTATCGACCGTCTGGAGATAGAACTCCGCCGTCAGGTCCATGACCGCGAGATACTCGTCATAGAAATCGCGGTGCTTCTCGGCCGAATCGCCATCCCCGGCGATGAGGTGCTTGTACATCTCGTAGTGAGCCGAGACATGTCGGTCGATGTTCATGGCCATGAAGCCCGATAGCTGCATGAAGCCGGGATAAACCTCCCGGAAGGCGCCCATATGCGGGAACGGCACCATGGTGATGCAATTGCGGCGGAACCATTCGGTCCCGCGCTCCATAGCTAGCTGGTTGACTGCGGTCGGCGAGCGGCGGGTATCGATCGGACCACCCATCAGGGTCATCGACCGCGGCGCATTGGGATCATTCTCCGCTTCCATCCGCGCGATCGCGGCAATCACCGGAACCGCAGGCTGGCAGACGGCCATGACATGGGTGTCGGGGCCGAGCGTCTGGAGCATGCCGACGACGTAGTCGATATAATCGTCGAGATCGAAGCGACCGGCGGCGAGCGGCACCAGGCGGGCATCCGTCCAGTCGGTGATGTAGACCTCATGGCCAGGCAGGAACGCCTCGACCGTGCCGCGCAGCAGCGTGGCATAGTGGCCCGACATCGGGGCAACCAGCAGCACCTTGGGCTGCGGCTTGCGACGCCCGGCGATCTTGCGGTCGAAATAGACCAGCTTGCAGAAGGGCCGCTCCCAGACGACGCGTTCCTCGACGGCGACCTTGACGCCGCCAATCGTGGTCTCGTTCAGGTCGAAGGCGGGCTTGCCATAGCGGCGCGTCATCCGTTCGAACAGTTCACAGGACGCAGCGACCGTGCGGCCGAGCGGCGTGTAGGTCAGCGGATTGGCTGGGTTCTTGAACGCCAGCTGCAGCGCATCCGACATGCCACGAACGGGCGCGACCATCGTATGAACCGCTTCGTAGGCGTGATAAGCGAACGACATGGCAGCTCCATACATGCAGCGACGTCTCCCGGGTGCCGGATGCACCTGATGATGCGCCGCAACAAACAGCGCAGCCTAGATTGTTTCTGCTCTCATTCAATCCGGCAAAAGGCTAAGATTTTCCTTCAATGCCAAAATGCCACAGTTTTGCACTGCAAAACCCCGGCCCGTCATCGGATGCATGGGCGTCATGACGGTCCCTGATGCCGATCTCCCGCCGCTGGCACGATCCAGCCGTCATTTGCGCCTCGACACCCTCGTGCGGTTGCGCTGGCTTGCTATCGCTGGCCAGAGCCTCGCGGTCGCCGGCGTGCATTTTGGCCTCGGCTTCACCCTGCCGTTCGGCTGGTGTTTCCTCGCCATCGCCATCTCCGCCTGGCTGAACATTGCGCTGCGCATTCGCTTTCCGCTCAGCCACAGGCTGCGCGAGGATGCGGCGACCGCACTGTTGGCCTTCGACATCATCCAGCTCGCAGCCCTGCTCTACCTGACCGGCGGCCTGCAAAATCCCTTCGCCATTCTGTTCCTGGCGCCGGTGATGATTTCGGCGACAGCCTTGCCGCCGCAGCGCACCATGCTGCTCGGGCTACTGGCCGTCGTGCTGGCGAGCGTGCTGAACTTCACGCATCTGCCCCTGCCCTGGGCCGGGCCCAACCGGCCGGTCCTGCCGCCATTCTACCAGGCCGGGAACTGGATCGCGCTCGTGCTCGGGCTCGGCTTCACCGGCATTTATGCCTGGCGCGTCGCCAAGGAAGCGCGCGACCTCTCGGAGGCTCTCGCTGCGACGGAGTTGGTCCTGGCACGCGAACAGCACCTTTCGCAGCTCGACGGCCTCGCCGCAGCAGCAGCCCATGAACTCGGCACGCCGCTCGCCACGATCGCCCTGGTGGCACGAGAATTGTCGCGGCTGGCCCCGCCGGAAGGCGAGATGGCGGAGGATATCACGCTGCTGCGCGAGCAGGTCGAGCGCTGCCGCGGCATCCTCGGCAAGCTGACCTCGCTTCAGGACGACGATGCTGGCCCGCTCGACCAACTCTCGCTGCGCCTGCTGATCGAAGAGACGGCCGGCCCGCAGCGGCCATTCGGCGTGCCGTTCCGCATCGAGATGATCGGAGACAAGCCGGAACCCGTCTGCCGACGCAACCCAGGCATGATCTACGGCCTCGGCAATATCGTCGACAATGCCGTCGACTTCGCCCGGTCCGAAGTGGCGATCATCGCACAATGGACCGATATGCATGTCATGCTGACCATCGCCGATGATGGCCCCGGGTTTCCTCCCGACGTCCTGATGCGCGCCGGCGAGCCCTATCTCTCGCGCGCAGCGGCAGAAAGTCGCGCCGGCGGCGGTTTGGGCCTGGGACTTTTCATTGCAAAAACGCTGCTGGAACGCGGCGGTGCCGCGCTCGAATTTTCGAATCTGCCATCCCCGGCGAGCGGCGCGTCCGTCCGCATGGTCTGGCCGAGGGCGGTGTTCGAGGCCGACGCAAAACCTTCCGGGTCTTCAAAACGGGGGGAAATGCCACTACCTGAGGGTGACGGCCCCTTCTCGCCGTCCTGATGCGCGAAACCCATGATCGCGTTACAATTTCGCCGGCCCGAACCGGTGGCAGGAGAGTTGAGATGCAACAGGCGCTGAACGACGCCGCCCAATCGGACATGACCCTGCTGCTCGTCGACGACGACAAGCCGTTCCTGACCCGACTCGCGCGGGCCATGGAAGGGCGGGGTTACTCCGTACGCATCGCCGAAAGTGTCTCGGCTGGTCTTGCTGCTGTCGAGGAAGAGGCCCCGGCCTTTGCTGTCATCGATCTGCGCCTTGCCGATGGCAACGGGCTCGATGTCATCGCCCGCCTGAAAGAGCGCCGCCCCGACGCGCGCGGCATCGTGCTGACCGGCTACGGCAACATCGCGACCGCCGTCAGTGCCGTGAAGCTCGGTGCTTTCGATTTCCTGGCAAAACCCGCTGACGCCGACGAAATCCATTCGGCCCTGGCAGCCGCGCGCGATTCGCGGCCGATGCCGCCGGAAAACCCGATGTCGGCCGATCGGGTCCGTTGGGAACATATCCAACGTGTCTACGAGCTGTGCAGCCGCAATGTCTCTGAGACGGCGCGGCGGCTCGGCATGCACCGGCGCACCCTGCAGCGCATCCTGGCAAAGCGCGCCCCGCGCTGAAGCATCGGCCCGAAAAGTGGATAACAGTTTTCGGGAAAGCCGATGCAGGCACTGAAGGTTGGATCATTGGACCGGATATCCGGCCCACTGATCTAGAGCGGCGGGTCCTCGATCAAGGCAAGGCGCTGGGCAGACAGCCTGGCGAAGGCGATCGTGAGCGCCTTGCGTCGCGCAGCCACGAGCGGATGGCGCGGCGCATCGCGCAGGAGTTCGCCGCCATAGCTATCGGCGATGATCAGCCCGACATCGTCGGGCAGGATTTCGCGCGGGAATTCCGGCGCGACCGCGAAGAGAAAACCATCGCAATAGTCGCGATAATCCGGCCATTTGCCATCGACGCGATAGTCCTCGATGCCCGACTTGACCTCGATGACCAGGAGTTCGCCGGTCGGCGACAAGGCGACGATATCGCCCCGACGGCCATTGGCAAAGGTCATTTCCTTGACGATAGCATAGCCACGCTCACGCAGATGCCTGGCCGCGCCGCGGCAGACGGCACGGGTGATGTCGGGGCGGGCAGGCGGCGGGTTGAGCACGGAATCGGGAAGCAACATACCCACATGTTCACTCTTTGTGCGCCCCAACGCAAGCTGAAGACGCTTGCAGGCCCGCGCCGTCCCGCTATGGTCCCGGCGCTTTGAACTCCCATCTTGCTCTCCTGCTGATCATCATTCCGGCTGCCGCGGCATCGGCGGCGCTCTGCGTGCTGTTGCGGCCCCTGCTGGTCCGCTATGCGTTGGCGCGGCCGAATGCCCGCTCCAGCCATACGCAGCCGACGCCACAGGGCGGTGGCATCGCAGTTCTTGCCGGGGCCTTTCTCGCGCTGATCCTGGCTCTGCTGCTCCTTCCCCTTCCAACGGCGGCGCGCGCTGATCTGGTCTGGGTCATGGCGGCGGCAACGGCACTGGCGGTCGTCGGAGCCTGGGATGACATCCGCCCGCTTCCGGCCGCGACACGGCTCGTCCTGCAGGCGCTTTGCGTCGGGATCGTGCTGTTCTGCGCCGCTCCCGAACTCAGGCTGTTCCCGGACCTCATGCCGCTCGGGCTCGAGCGCGCTCTCGCGCTCGTCGCCGGGCTCTGGTTCGTCAATCTCGCCAATTTCATGGACGGCATCGACTGGATCACCGTGGCCGGCATCGCACCGCTGGCCGGTGCGCTTGCCCTGGCGGGCGCCAGCGGGGTGCTCGATCCCGCCAGCGGCCTACTCGCCGCCGCCTTGTTCGGCGGGATCATCGGCTTCGCGCCGTTCAACAAGCCCGTGGCGCGGCTCTTTCTCGGCGATGTCGGCTCGCTGCCGCTCGGTCTGCTCAGCGCCTATCTGCTTTACCGCCTGGCGGGAACCGGCGCACTGACCGCGGCGCTGATCCTGCCGCTCTACCATGTCGCGGATTCGACGATCACTTTGTTCAGGCGGCTGGCGCGCGGGGAGAAAGTCTGGGAGGCGCATCGCAGCCATTTCTACCAGCAGGCCACCGTCAACGGCTTCAGCGTTCCAGAGGTCGTGATGCAGGTCGCGCTGCTCAACCTTGCCCTGATCGCGCTTGCCGGACTCAGCGTCGCCGTTCCCGCGCTTTGGCAACAGCTCATCTGTCTTGCCCTTGCAGCGATGCTGACCGGGCTGCTGCTGCGGCGCTTCGCCAGCAAGCGGATCCGGCCGTGAGCGAACGTGTTCTCGTTACGGGAGCGAGCGGCTTCATCGGCCCGCATGTCGTCGCCGGCCTTCGTGCGAGGGGATATGGCGTCCGGGTAGCCCAGCGGCGCGAGAGCCCCGCGGATGAGGGCATCGAGCGCGTGGTGATCGGCGATCTCTCCGAGCCGGTGGATTGGCGCCCGGCTGTCGCTGGCATCCGCCATGTCGTCCATCTCGCAGGCCTCGCCCATGCCGGGCCGGGTCTCGATGAATCGCTCTACCGGCGCATCAACACTGAGGCGACGCTCGCGCTGGCGGAAGCTGCTCTGCAAGCAGGCGCCGCGCGATTTGTCTATGTCTCCTCAATCAAGGCACTCACGGGAGCCTTTGACGGCCATTTTCGCGAGAGCGACGCGCCAGCACCGGACGATGCCTATGGCCGCTCCAAGCTGGCGGCGGAGCTGGGACTCGCCACGCTCGGTCTCGACTGGATCTCGCTAAGGCCGGTTCTGGTCTATGGGCCCGGCGTCAAAGCGAATATGGCGTCGCTCCTGAAGCTGGCCCGTTTGCCGATACCCTTGCCCCTCGGCGGTCTCGATGCCCCGCGCTCGCTGCTCGCCATCGAGAATCTCGTCGACGCGATCCTCTTCGCGCTGACATCCGCCTGTCCGGCACGGCGTAGCTACACGGTTGCCGACCCCGAGCCCGTCAGCGTGGCCGAGATGATCGCGGCGATGCGCTCCGGCCTCGGGCGCAAGCCCGGCCTCCTGCCCATTCCAGCGGCCCTCCTGAGGCAGGCGGCGCGGCTGGCCGGGAAGGAACAGGCCTTCGCCAAGCTCAGTGGCGGGCTCGTCGCGCGCCCCGAGGGGCTGATCAGGGCCGGTTGGCGGCCACCGGCAGCGACGCTTCCGGCACTGGCGCAGCTGGCCGCGGCTGCTGACGCAGCTTGAAATCCGGAATCGCCTCCTCCAGCACCGCTTCAGCCGCAAGGCGATCCTCAGCCTTGATGGCGGCTTCCAGGCGCGAGAACCAGCCCTGCATGCGGGCGCGCGCCGCGAAGCTCGGCTTCGCCGCCATGACGCCGTCGAGCCCGGTCTCGGCCATCGGCTCGTCATGCGCGAAGAGAATCTCGTTCAGACGCTCGCCAGGGCGGACGCCGGTGATCGCGATTTCGATATCGACGCCCGGCTCATAGCCAGCGAGCCGAATCATGCGCTCGGCCAGATCCATGATCCTGACCGGCTGGCCCATCTTGAGCACATAGACGGCCGCGCGCTCGGTCTCTGGCCCTGCGGCGCGGGCATGCGACGCGGCGGTCAGGACGAGATCGCAGGCTTCGCGGATCGTCATGAAGTAGCGGATCATCTCCGGGCTGGTCACGGTCAGCGGACCGCCGCGCTTGATCTGCGCCTTGAACTTAGGAACCACCGAGCCGACCGAGCCCAGCACGTTGCCGAAGCGCACGGCAACGAGGCGCATGCCGGAGGCTGCTGCGACAAACTCGGCATCGCGCGACTGGGCATACATCTCGGCGAAACGCTTGGTCGCTCCCAGCATCGAGACGGGCTCGATCGCCTTGTCGGTCGAGATCATCACGAAGATCTTGGCATCAGCAGCGATCGCGGCATCGATGACATGCATCGAGCCGAAGACATTGGTCTTGATGCCCTCCGCCCAGTCGGCCTCAAGATAAGGCACATGTTTCAGCGCTGCGGCGTGGATCACGATGTCGGGGGCAAACGCCGTGAAGAGCGGCGTGATCCGGGCGCGGTCGCGTACATCGGCAAGCGCTCCCGAGATCCTTGTCTCCAGCCGATGAGCCGCGAGTTCCTCGGTGATCTGGAACAGCGCCGGCTCCGAGCTCTCGACCACCAGGAGCTCCGAAGCACCGAAGGCCGCGCAGCGCAGGCAGATCTCCGAGCCGATCGAGCCACCTCCGCCGGTGACGATGACGCGCTTGCCTTTCAGGAAGGACCCCAGCCGATCGCGATCGATCTTGACCGAAGGGCGGACGAGCAGGTCCTCGATCTCCAGCGGTGCCAGCTCAGTCTCGGTCCCGCCTTCGCCGTAGGAATCGAGCCGCGAGATCGGCAAGGCGAGTCTGCGCGTCCGGGCGAGCCATTTGTCCGGCTCGGCTTCCGGTGCCAAGGCGCTCGAAGTGGCGACGATACGGCGGAACGGCTCACCGCGTTCGGCCGCGTCGCCAGCGACCGTCTCGATCTGAGACAGCAGACCAAGCACGGGAACGCCGCGGATCGACTGGCCGAGATCATCGGCGCGCGGCGACAGAATGCCAGCAGGCTTCAATTTGCGCATGGTCCCGGCTTCCATGGCGCGAATGACCATCTCGACCTCGACGCCGCGGCCGAGCAGCAGCGCGGGGAGCGCAGCGTCGCGCTCGGCATGCTGTTTGGAACGGGAATATTTGAGGTAGCGATAGGCGAGGCGCGGGCCGCCGAGCAGCGCGTTCTGCACAAGCCAATAGAGTGCGATGGTGATCTTGCCGAAATAGAAGGCGCCGTAGAGGCTCGGTGACAACAGGAGATAGTCAATCACCAGCAGCGACAGCGACAGGACGGTGACCGCCTTGACGATGTTCGACAGGTCCGGAAGCGAGGCGAAGCGCCATTTCGAGCGATAAAGCGAGAAAAACCAGTAGACCGCGCCAGCATAGGCGACGAAAAACGGCAGGAAGCTCGGCAGATAGCGCAGATGCTCATCGAGCTGCCCGCCCTCGAACCGCACCACAAAAACGGAAACGATTGCCAGCGCCGTGACCACGAGATCATGGACGATGACGGCGAGCTTCTTGGTATTCTGCTTGGTGAATAGGGCCATGGCCGGCGGGGTATCCCGCTCCCGTGCCGCCTTGTCAACGCGAAGCGGCAGGCAAAGAGCGCGCTGCGCGCGAAATCAGGCCTCCGCGTGCGAGACCTTGGCGCGCGAATAGCCGAGACCGGCGAGAATGAAATCGACCATCGCCTCGATGCTCGGCCCCGGCAGGCTGAGGCATTGCGAGATCAGCATCGGATGGCAGAAGGGCGTCATCGCAAAGCGCACGCAGGCGGTGGCGACTTGCGGGTCCATCGGTCGGAATTCGCCCGAAGCGATGCCTTCCGCCACGACACCGCGCAGGATGCCGTCATAGCGCCCGATATGGGCCTGGACGACCTCCCAGCTCTCCTCCATCGCAGCAGCGACCATCTCGTGCACCTTGTGGTGGTCGAGATAACGCAGCGAGTTGATGCGGTTGTTGGTGATCAGGATATCCCGAAGCCGCTCGGCAGCGGAACGCTTTTCCCGCGCGATCGCCGTAACTGCCGCCTCCATCTCGCCCATATAGCGCTCGGCGACGGCCTCATTGATGGATTTCTTGGAGTCGAAGAACCGATAGACATTGGCGGGACTCATCCGCAGTGCCTTGGCGATGTCCGCCACCGTGGTCTTCTGGTAGCCGATGTCACGAAAGAAGCGCTCCGCCGTATCGACGATGCACTGCCTCGTATCCCGCTCAAGATGACTCAACTCGGTTTCTCGTTCAGTTGCTCGGCGATTTCGGATGGGAATTGTTCATTATGATGAATTTCGTCATTCGTCAACTCCATGACGAATAAAGACTTTAGCCAAATCTTCCTGACATCTCTGACCGGTAGACGGCAAAACTGACCAGTTTGTCAATCCGTCGCCGGGCGGGTAGACCGGGGTGCGGTGAAAGTGTCGCAGGCCAGGCCACGCCGAGGCGGCGCAACTCGATCAGTCGGATTGCACCCGCTCGTGAGCGAGGGTCCAGATCGCATCGATGTCGAGATGCCGAGCCAGATGTCCAGCCAGACGGTCGAGCGCCAATTCGACCTCATCCTCGTAATTCAGCGTCGAAGACAGCGTTCGGCCCGCGATGCCCGCAAGAATGGCGGCACGGACGGCATCTGAGGCAAAGGCGCCATGCAGGTAGGTGCCGATCACGCGCCCATCGGTCGAGGCTGCTCCCTCCCGCCGCTCACCAACCCGGAAGGGCGCGCGTTGCGTGTCGGCCCCCTCGGTGCGGCCAAGATGAATCTCGTAGGCCCGACCTGACGATGCGCTGGGCGCATGGGTGAAAGCGACCTCACGCACGGTCTTGCCAGGCTCCAGCACAGTATCGACCTCGAGCAGGCCGAGGCCTGGAGCCTCACCTGCCGGTCCCTCCAGACCATGAGGATCCCGCACGGTACGCCCGAGCATCTGGTAGCCACCGCAGAGGCCGATGACATGACCTCCGCGTCGGCGGTGGGCAGCGAGATCGATATCCCAGCCCTCGGCGCGCAAAGCCGCGAGATCGCGGAGCGTCGTCTTTGAGCCGGGCAGGATGACGAGATCGGCGTCGCCCGGCAGCGGCGCGCCGCGGGTCACCATGACCAGTTCGACGGCGGCCTCCAGTTTCAGCGGGTCGAGATCGTCAAAATTGGCGATTCCCGGCAGCACCGGTACCGCGACCTTGAGCACGGCGCCGGCCTTGCGCGCGCCGGAGGTCAGATCGAGCCCGTCCTCGGCCGGCAGGCGGGACGCTTCGGCGAACCAGGGCACAATGCCGAGGCAAGGCCAGCCAGTCGCCTGCGAAATCGTGGTGATACCGTCCTTGAAGAGTGCTGCGTCGCCACGAAAGCGGTTGATGGCAAAGGCCCGAATCATCTCGCGATCGGCGGTTTCGAGCACGGCATGGGTGCCGACGAGACTGGCGATCACGCCACCGCGATCAATGTCGCCTATCAGCAGCGCCGGAACGCCGGCCGCGCGGGCAAAGCCGAGATTGGCGATATCTCGCGCGCGCAGATTGGTCTCGGCCGGCGAACCGGCTCCCTCGACGAGAACGAGATCGGCCCCGGCGCTGAGGCGCTCAAAACTCTCCAGTACTTTCGGGAGGAAATCGCCGCGCCGCGCAAAATCGCCGGACGCGAGGTGGCCTGCGACGCGGCCCTGCAGCACGATCTGGCTGCCTGTGTCGCTCTCCGGCTTGAGCAGCACCGGGTTCATGTCGACATGCGGCGGCACGCGGGCAGCGCGGGCCTGAAGAGCCTGGGCGCGACCGATCTCGCCTGAAGCGGTCGCTGCGGCATTGTTCGACATGTTCTGTGGCTTGAACGGCCGCACCCTGAGGCCGCGATCGGCAAAGAGCCGACATAATCCAGCGACGAGCAGCGACTTTCCGACATTCGAGCCGGTACCGAGAATCATCAGGGCGGGGGTGGATTTGGGCGCGGCCATGGCGCTTGCTTAGGCGGCGCTCAGGGCGCGGGCAAGCAGGCGGCGATGGAGAGGGAGGGTCACCGGTTCACGCCAATATCCCGCAGCTCCAAAGGGGCGAAGAAACCGCGGGCGCCCGTCGTGAACCGGCGAAACGGAGATAAGCATTGACCGCTGATGAATGTCAACATTCATCATTCCATATTCTGTCAGGAGCATGAGGGCTTGCTTGAGCCGGTGCACAGGGCAGCGGGACATGGTAGAGGCCCAAGCTCTCTCGCACCCAAACTCGACAAGATTGCGATGAACCCGATCTTCTCCGCCCTTCAGACCAGCGTCTTCGAAGTGATGTCGCGGCTCGCGCGCGAGACCGGCGCCGTGAATCTCGGCCAGGGCTTTCCCGACGACCCGGGGCCCGAGGATGTGCGGCGAAAGGCCGCCGAGGCGGTGATGAACGGCTGGAACCAGTACCCGCCGATGATGGGCCTGCCGGAGCTGCGTCAGGCCTGCGCCACGCATTACAAGCACTGGCAGGGCCTTGATCTCGATCCGGACAGCGAGGTGATGATCACCTCGGGGGCAACCGAGGCGATCGCCGGCGCCCTGATGGCGTTGATCACGCCCGGTGACGAGGTCGTGCTGTTCGAGCCGATGTACGACGCCTATGTGCCGCTGGTGCGCCGGGCCGGCGGCATCCCGAAATTCGTGACCCTAACCCCGCCGGCTTTCGGCCTGAGCGAAGAGGCGCTGGCCAAGGCCTTTTCACCAAAGACCCGGGTCGTGCTGTTCAACAACCCGCTGAATCCGACCGCGACGATCTTCAGTGCTGCCGATCTCGATCTGCTCGCCGATTTCTGCATCCGGCATGACGCCGTCGCGATCTGCGACGAGGTCTGGGAGCATGTCGTCTTCGACGGCCGCAGGCATGTACCGCTGATGGCGCGGCCGGGCATGCGCGAGCGCACGGTGAAGATCTCGTCGGCCGGGAAGATCTTCTCGCTGACCGGGTGGAAGGTCGGGATGGTGATGGCGGCGCCCAATCTGATGCGCGTGCTCGCCAAGGCGCATCAATACATCACGTTTACCACCCCGCCGAACCTGCAGGTTGCAGTCGCCTATGGGCTCGGCAAGGATGATTCCTATTTCGACGGGATGCGCGCCGATTTCCAGCGCTCGCGCGATCGTTTCGCCAGCGGGTTGCAGGGTCTCGGTTTCAGCGTGCTGCCAAGCGTCGGCACCTACTTCCTCAATGTCGACATCGCGCCGCTCGGCGAGACCGACGACATCGCGTTCTGTCAGAGACTTGTCACGGAGAACGGTGTCGCCGCGATCCCGGTCAGCGCCTTCTATGCGGAGGGCGCCGTCAAGACGGTGGTGCGCTTCTGCTTTGCCAAGCATGACGCGACGCTCGATGCGGCACTTGAGCGGCTCGCGGACTGGAGGAAAGCGGCCTGAGCCGCGGAAGCCCCGCTCTCAGCTCTTGCGTAGTGTCTCGACCAGCCTGCCGGCCTTGATCAACGGCGCCTCGAGGCGCTTGGCATTCGCGGCGTGTCCACTGGCCCGCAAGGCTTCGATCGCGGACATGATCTGAGCGAGGGCCTGCTCGGCCAGGCCCCGATCACGGCGGCGTTCGGCGAGATGCAGGGAAGCCTGTCCGAGACTGGCCGTGGTTGCCGCCCAAAGGGAGGGGACGGTCTCGCGCCGGCGCTCCTCAAGCGCGGCAGCGAACAAGGCGATGGCCTCTTCGAGCACGACGGGCTCGCTATAGCGCTCGCCCATGGCCGCTAGCACCCCACCCATCTGATGCTGCAACTCGGCCCAGCGCAGAGGCTCCCGCGCCCTGTCGACGGTCTTGGCAACCCTGTTGAAGCCGTTGAAAGCCCGCTCGAGCAGGGCGAGGTCCTTCCGGCGCGAACCGAGATCGGCGCGCGCGCGAGAAATCAAGTGCTCGGCCTCGAGCCAACGCGCCTCATCGCGACTTCGATCCCAGCGAGCAAGGACATCGGCGAACGCTGCAACCGCTTCCTCCAGCAGATCATCGTCCGCGCTGGCCTCACCCAGCATCGAGGCAAGTCGGCCAAAGCGGACCTTCAATCCATGCCAGAGGGCCGGCGCTTCATCCCGGCGGAGGTCTTCTAATGCCGCCCGGCAACAGCCGAGCGCCTCGACGCGTAGTTTGCCATCGCCGGACATCTCCGCGAGGCTCTCGAGCACGGCAGCGAAAGCGTCCTGGGCCCCGGCAAAGGCGACCGTATCCTCGAGGCTGTCGAAGCCCTCGAGCAAACGGCGCAGCAAGCCAGTGGCCGCGTCATAGCCGTCTCGCCCACCGAAATCCTCGCTGATCCGCGCCAGCGCTTTCGCCTGGGCGAGAGCCAGATCCCGACTGCGATCGAGATCGGCCAGACCGATTAGCGCAGACGCTTCGCCATAGCGGGCAGCGGCCTCGCGATAGGCCTCCAACGTCATGCGCAGAAAGCTGATCGCCGCCCGGTCGGTGCGGTTCCCGCCGGCCGTGAGCCGCTGGGCGACCGTCAGCGCCGAAAGATCGGTCGAGCCGCCGATCACTTGGAGCTCGGCCTGAGCCAGCGCCTTGTCCGCATCGGCGAAGCGGCCGGCGGCAAGCGCTGCGGCCGCCTCGCTTCGCAGATGCCGGGTGGCCTCGTCGCCAAGTGGATCGCCGAGTCGACCTGCTACTGCGAGGAAATCCTGCGCCTTGCGGTCAAGCAGCGCTTCCCCAGGAAGCGCTGCGCCGGGTCGGCGCAGCCAATCGGCGACCATGGCCGGCAGCGCCACTGCCGGCAGGCCGTAGCGCACGGTGACGCGCACTAGGAGCGGCGCGATCTCCTCCGACCCGCTGATGGCATCCTCCCGTTCCAGATCAGCACTGGCGTCTCACTTCGCGGCGATGACCGCGATCTCGACCGTGAACTGCGGCGCGGCAAGCTTGGCTTCGACGGTGGCGCGACCGGGAGTCTGGCCGGCGACGACCCACTTGTCCCAGACGCCGTTCATCTCTGCGAAGGTCGACATGTCGGAGAGCCAGATATTGACCATCAGCAGCTTGGTCTTGTCGGTGCCGGCTTCGGCCAGCAGGCCGTCAATGATGCCGAGGATGTCGGCGGTCTGCTCGGCAACGCTCTTGCCGGCAGCCTTATCGGCGACCTGACCGGCGAGATAGACGGTGTTGCCATGCACGACGGCCTTGGACATGCGGGGGCCGATACCGATGCGCTGGATGCTCATGATCAGATCTCCTGAAGTAAGGGGCTTGCTGGTAGCCCGAGACATCCGCACACGCAAATCTCAAAATCCAAAAAGGTGAGGCAGCGCTCGCACATAAAACCGATACGCGTCTTGCCTGAGCCCAAGGCTATGACGCTGCGACCCAGCCGGCCCAGAGCGCAGCGTAGCGTGCAGCCTTGCCGATGAAGACGAGCAGCGTGAAGCGGCCGAGTGGGTAATTCAAAGTGCCGGCGACGACCGTCAGCGGGTCGCCGACAATCGGCAGCCAGGCAAGAAGCAAGGACGGCCAGCCAAAACGACCGAACCAGGCCTGGGCGCTGCCGAGTTTCGCAGGGTCCGGGCGCAGCCTGGCCGGCAATCTCCCCAGCCCGCCTCGCGTGATCAATCGACCGATCCACCAGTTGAGGACCGAACCCGCGGTGTTCGCGAGGCTCGCGACCAGGAACAGCGTCAGCGGTTCGGCACTCCCTGCCGCGAGCAGGCCGACAAAGACGGCTTCCGACTGCGCCGGAAGGATCGAGGCCGCAACGAAGGCGGCGCCCGCCATCACCGCGAGCGCGGACAAAGCCTCCATGCCGGTTTCTCAGAGGCGGCGCAGCGCGACCTGCTGGATGCGATGGCTCGCGCCCTTGGTCAGGATCAGGCTGGCGCGCTGGCGCGTCGGCAGGATGTTCTCCTGCAGGTTCGGCATGTTGATCCCGGTCCATAGATTCTCGGCGATCGACAGGGCCTCCTCCTCACCGATCTCGGCATATTTGCGGAAGAAGGAGCGAGGATCGCGGAAGGCGGTCTGGCGCAACGTCATGAAGCGGTTGACGTACCAGCGGTGCAGGTCGTCCTCATGCGCGTCGAGATAGACCGAGAAATCGAAATAGTCGGAGACGAAGGGGATGACCTTGCCGTCCTTCGGCATCCGGCTCGGCTGCAGAACGTTGAGGCCTTCGAGGATCAGGATATCCGGCCGCTCGACAGTGACCTGCTCACCGGGAACGACATCGTAGACAAGATGCGAATAGACCGGCGCCAAGACCGCAGGCCTGCCGGCTTTGACATCGGAGAGGAAACGCAGGATCGCGGAACTGTCATAGCTTTCCGGAAAACCCTTGCGCTGCATCAACCCGCGCCGCTCGAGTTCGGCATTGGGCAGCAGGAAGCCGTCCGTGGTGACGAGTTCGACCTTGGGCGTGTTCGGCCAGCGCGAGAGCAGCGCCTTCAATACGCGTGCCGTGGTCGACTTGCCGACTGCGACCGAGCCGGCGACGCCGATGATATAGGGAACCTTGACCTCGGCTTCTGCCAGCAGAAAACGCTGCGTCGCCTTGAACAGGCCTTGCGTGGCCGCAACGTAGAGCGACAGCAGCCGCGACAGCGGCAGGTAGATCGCGACGATCTCGTCCAGCGAGATCGGATCATTGATCGATTGCAGCTTGGTCAGGTCGTCGACCGAAAGCGTCAGCGGCGTATCGGCGCGCAGATGCGCCCACTCGTCCCGCGTGAAGGTCCGATAGGGTGAAACCAGATCGGGATCGGCCGCGGCCGGGATCAGACGTTGGTCCATGCTGCCGCGATCCGCATTCCAGACTTCGAGATTCAAGGCTCGGATATCCTCGACTGGACTCTGAGCATGCCGCCTTTTCGAAAGCCGGATCCGGCCTTCGGCAACATGGCTCAGGGTTTCCTCGCCGCCTTCTCAGCCAGACCGGACCGGGCGGTACGGGCCTCAAGCTGGCTCAACACATCTTGCAATGCAACATCGCGCGACGAAAGCACGACCAAGAGATGATAGAGCAAATCGGCACTTTCGGCGATCAAAGCCTGCTTGTCGCCTTGCACAGCTGCAATCACGGTTTCGACAGCCTCTTCGCCGAGCTTCTTGGCGGCGCGCTCCGGCCCGCCAGCCAGGAGCTTGGCGGTCCAGGACTCTTCGGGGGAGGCCCTTCCCCGCTCGGCGACGATCTTTTCGAGATCGGACAGTGTAAAGCCGCTCATCGCTCAATCCAGCCGCATCGCCAGCCCTGCCGCCGCCATATGGGCTTTGGCCTGGGGGATGGTGAAAGTCCCGAAGTGGAAGATCGAGGCCGCCAGCACGGCACTGGCATGGCCCTCCCGCACGCCGTCGACGAGATGGTCGAGCGTGCCGACACCGCCGGACGCGATGACGGGCACGGAAACCGCATCGGCAATCCGGCTGGTCAGGTCAAGATCGAAGCCTGCCCCGGTGCCGTCGCGGTCCATCGAGGTCAGCAGCAGCTCGCCGGCGCCGAGCGAGACCACCTCGCGGGCATAGGCGACGGCATCGAGCCCGGTCGCATTGCGGCCGCCATGGGTGAAGATCTCCCAGCGCTCCGGCGCCACCTTCTTGGCGTCGATCGCGACGACGATGCACTGATCGCCGAACTTTTCCGCCGCTTCCTTGACGAAGGCACGCCGCTGCACGGCCGCCGTCATGATCGCGACCTTGTCGGCCCCGGCCAAGAGCAGCTTGCGGATATCGTCGACCGTTCGGACGCCGCCGCCCACGGTGAGCGGCATGAAGCAGGCCTCTGCGGTGCGCGTCACCACATCGAACAGGATGCCGCGATCCTCATGGCTCGCCGTGATGTCGAGGAAGCAGAGTTCGTCCGCGCCGGCTGCGTCATAGGCCTTGGCGGCCTCGACCGGATCACCGGCATCGACGAGATCGACGAATTTCACGCCCTTGACGACACGGCCGTCCTTGACGTCGAGGCAGGGAATGATGCGGGTCTTCAGGCTCATGCCGCCTTCCCCTTGTCCGCCTGAGCGATCCGCGCCAGCGCTGCGGCCGGATCGATGCGCCCATCATAGAGCGCGCGGCCCGTGATCGCGCCTTCCAGGATGGCGGCGTCGGGGGCACAGAGGCGCTCAATATCGGCCATCGAGGCGAGCCCGCCCGACGCGATCACCGGAATGGTCAGCGCCCCGGCGAGCGCGATCGTGCCGTCCCAGTTGATGCCCTGGAGCATGCCGTCGCGCGCGATGTCGGTGTAGATGATCGCCGCGACACCCACGTCCTCGAAGCGGCGGCCAAGATCAACCGCGGCAAGCGAAGAGGTTTCGGCCCAGCCTTCGACCGCGACGAAGCCGTCGCGCGCATCGATGCCGACGGCGACCTGGCCCGGAAAGGCCTTCGCCGCTTCGCGCACGAAAGCCGGATCCCGCACCGCGGCCGTGCCGATAATGACGCGGCGCACGCCCTTGGTGAGCCAGCCCTCGACGGTCGCGATGTCGCGAATGCCGCCGCCGAGCTGCACCGGAAACGCGACCCGGCCGAGGATGGCCTCGACAGCTGCAGCATTCATCGGCTTACCGGCAAAGGCGCCGTCGAGATCGACGACATGGAGCCATTCGAAACCCTGCGCCTCGAATTCCGCGGCTTGCGCAGCCGGATCGTCATTGAAGACGGTCGCCTGGGCCATGTCGCCTTGCTTCAGGCGAACGCAGCGACCGTCCTTGAGATCGATGGCGGGGAACAGAATCACGGTGTCCATCCCAAGAAATTGGCAATCAGCTTCAGTCCGAGCTTCTGGCTTTTCTCGGGGTGGAACTGCGTACCGGCGATGTTGCCGCGCACCACCATGGCGGTGACGGGCCCGCCATACTCGGTCAGCGCCAGCACGTCCTCGGCCCGCTCCGGCGTCAGCGCGTAGGAATGCACGAAATAGGCATGCAGGCCGCCCGGGCCGGTCTCGATGCCGGCGAGCAACGGATGCTCGTCCTGCGCATGCAGATTGTTCCAGCCCATATGCGGGATCTTGAGGCTCTCGTCGGTCGGCCTGATCAGGGCGACATCGCCCGGAATCCAGCCGAGGCCGTCGGTCACCGTGTATTCGAGCCCACGGCTTGCGAGGAGCTGCATGCCGACGCAGATGCCGAGAAAGGGGCGCTGCTTGCCGCGGACGACGTCCTCCAGAACCTCGACCATACCGGAGACGGCATCGAGCCCGCGGCGACAATCGGCGAAGGCGCCGACGCCCGGCAGGACGATGCGATCGGCCGCACGCACGACCGCCGGATCACTGGTGACGCGAATAGTGGAGGCAATGCCGGACTCGGCCGCCGCACGCTCAAAGGCCTTGGCGGCCGAATGCAGATTGCCGGATCCGTAATCGATGATGGCGACGGACTGGGTCATCGGCCTTGCGCCTCAGGAAAGAGTCCGATCACCGGGACTGCGCTTGAAGACTGGAAACGCGCAGGAACCGGCGCGGCTTCGCGCGGAGCCGGCGCGGGCCGGCTTTCGAGAGCCCGCTCGAAATAGCGTCGTTCGGCGCTCGCGAGATCGGGGGCCTCGATCACATCGGCAAGCCGCCAGCCTTTCCGCAGCAGCTTGCGCGCGATCAGGTTCCGGCCTTCGAGCCCGAGGAAGAGCCCGATGACGAATTGCGCCAGCAGCGCCGCACCGCTGGCGAGCCCGAGATCGCTCTGCGCGTAATACACGGCAGCCCAGACCAGCGCGAAGACGAGCGTCGCCAGCCAGAGCCGCTTCGCCAGCAGCCAGAAGCCCGTGAAGAGGAAGGCTGCCCAGGAGAATGTCTCGGGCAGGAGCCGCGCCTGCTCGATATCGTCGCGCTCGCTGCCGGAACCGGGCGGCGGAATCAGGACCGTATAGAACGCCATGTCATGGCCCCTTATAGCGCGCCCTTGGTGGACGGCACGCGGCCGCCTTCGCGCGGATCGACCTCGAGCGCGTGACGCAACGCCCGCGCCAACCCCTTGAAGCAGCTCTCGGCGATATGATGGGCATTGTCGCCGTAGAGTGTCTCGACATGCAGGGTCAGGCCCGCATTGATCGCGAAGGCCTGGAAGAACTCGCGCACCAGCTCGGTATCGAACGTGCCGATCTTCTCGGCCTTGAAGCTCGTGCGGAACACCAGAAAGGGCCGGCCGGAGACGTCGACGGCGACGCGGGTCAGCGTCTCGTCCATCGGCAGATGCACGTCGGCGTAGCGGCGGATGCCCTTCTTGTCGCCGAGCGCCTGCTTTACCGCCTCGCCGAGCGCGATGCCCGCATCCTCGACCGAGTGGTGATCATCGATATGGGTGTCGCCTTTCACCGTGACCGCAAGATCGATCAGCGAATGGCGGGCAAAGAGATCGAGCATATGGTCGAAGAAGCCGACGCCTGTCGCGATCTCGGCCTTGCCCGTGCCGTCGAGCGAGAGCTTGACCGAGATATCGGTTTCATTGGTGCGGCGCTTCACTTCGCCCGAACGCATTTGAAAAGCCCTTGTGACCTTGCTGGCCGGTGCTTTAGCGCGCTTTCCGCTCGACTGAAATCAGCCGAGCGACAAGAATTCGCGCCAAAGTGGCTGCTGAAGCATGTTCTCGTCGCAAAAGTGCATCCCACTTTTGCGGGACATGCTCTAGCAGCGCGTTGACGCTCACGCCACCCGGCCGATTGTGCAGCGCCTGAAAAGCCCTACATCTGGCGGACGGCCGGAAACACTGGAAGACGCTCTGATGGATAACGACAACAAGGCCCCCGTGATGCACGCCACCACCATCCTGATGGTGCGCAAGGGCGGGCGCGTGGTGATCGGCGGCGACGGGCAGGTCTCGCTCGGCCCGACCATCATGAAGGGTAACGCCAAGAAGGTGCGCCGCCTCGCCAAGGGTGCGGTGATCGCCGGCTTCGCGGGCGCAACAGCCGATGCCTTCACCCTGTTCGAACGGCTGGAGACCAAGCTCGAGCAATACCCGACGCAATTGCTGCGCGCCTGCGTCGAGCTCGCCAAGGATTGGCGCACCGACCGCTATCTGCGCCGGCTGGAAGCGATGCTGCTGGTCGCCGACAAGGAGGTCAGCCTGCTGATCTCCGGCACGGGCGACGTGCTGGAGCCGGAAGCGGGCGAACATGGCTCGGTGATGGCCATCGGCTCCGGCGGCAACTTCGCCCTGGCAGCGGCGCGCGCGCTGGTCGATGTCGAGCCCGACGCCGAGACGATCGTGCGCAAAGCGATGAAGATCGCCGGCGACATCTGCGTCTACACCAACCACAGCCTCGTCATCGAGAGCCTCGACATCGCCTGATGTCCGCTGACGCCCAATCGGAAGTATCCATGACCTCTTTTTCCCCCCGTGAGATCGTCTCCGAGCTCGACCGCTTCATCGTCGGCCAGAAGGATGCCAAGCGTGCCGTCGCCATCGCGCTGCGCAACCGCTGGCGCCGTCAGCAGCTCGAAGGGCCGCTGCGCGAAGAGGTCGCGCCCAAGAACATCCTGATGATCGGGCCGACCGGCTGCGGCAAGACCGAGATCGCGCGCCGGCTGGCGCGCCTCGCCAATGCGCCCTTCCTCAAGGTCGAGGCGACCAAGTTCACCGAGGTCGGCTATGTCGGCCGCGACGTCGAATCGATCATTCGCGATCTCGTCGAGATCGGCATCAGCCTCGTCCGCGAGGCCCGGCGCAAGGACGTCCAGGCCAAGGCGCATCTTGCGGCCGAGGAGCGCGTGCTCGACGCGCTGGTGGGGTCGACGGCCAGCCCGGCGACCCGCGATTCCTTCCGTCGCAAGCTGCGCGCAAACGAACTCGACGAAAAGGAGATCGAGGTCGAGATCGCCTCTGGCGCGAGCTCGACCCCGATGTTCGAATTGCCCGGCATGCCCGGCGCCTCGATCGGCGCGATCTCGCTCGGCGACATGTTCGGCAAGGCTTTCGGCCAGAAGGGCAAGCCGCGGCGCATCCTCGTCAAGGATGCCTATGGCCCGCTGATCGCCGAGGAGAGCGACAAGCTGATCGACCAGGACGCCATCGTCCAGGATGCCATCCGCGAGGTCGAGAATAACGGCATCGTCTTCCTCGACGAGATCGACAAGATCTGCGCGCGCGACGGCCGAGCCGGCGCAGATGTTTCGCGTGAAGGCGTACAGCGCGACCTGCTGCCGCTGATCGAGGGCACCACCGTTGCCACTAAACACGGGCCGGTGAAGAGCGACCACGTCCTGTTCATCGCGTCGGGTGCCTTCCATGTCTCGCGCCCGTCCGACCTGCTGCCCGAGCTGCAGGGACGCCTGCCGATCCGCGTCGAATTGCAGCCGCTCGATGTCGAGGATTTCAAGCGCATCCTGACCGAGACCGAGGCGAGCCTGATCAAGCAGACGGTCGCACTGATGGCGACCGAGGAGGTCACGGTCGACTTCACCCCGGACGCGATCGACGCCATTGCCCGCATCGCCGTCGCGGTAAACTCCACCGTCGAGAATATTGGCGCGCGGCGGCTCCAGACTGTGATCGAGCGGATTCTCGACGAGATTTCATTCACGGCCACAGACCGCTCGGGCGAGACCGTCACGATCGACGCGCCCTATGTCGAAGCGCGGATCGGCGACCTCGCCAAAAATGCGGATCTGAGCCGGTTCATCCTGTGATGCAGCCACCGGCGGAGCCGAGTCCTACCGGGTCGCGCCTTGCGCGCGATTCGGCGGTGGTCGGCGCTGCCACGGTGCTGTCGCGCCTGCTCGGCTTCGCCAGAGATGTGCTGATCGCGCGCCTGCTCGGTGCCGGTCCGGTCGCGGATGCCTTCCTGGCAGCCCTGCGCCTGCCCAATCTGGTCCGGCGCGTGCTCGGCGAAGGCGGACTGAATGCGCCCTTCGTACCGCTCTATCTCGACATCAAGGCTTCGCGCGGCGAAGCGGCGGCTCGTGGCTTCGCCGGAGAAGCCACGGCGCATCTCGGCCTGCTGCTGCTGGTGCTGATCGCATTCGGCGAAATGTTCACGCCCTGGCTGGTGCTGGGGCTGGCCGGCGGCTTTGCGAACGAGCCCGAAACGCTGGCGCTGGCCACCCATTTTACGCGGCTGATGCTGCCCTTCCTGCTGCTGACGACGCTCGCCGCATTGCTGGCTGCACTGCTCAACGCCGAGCGCCGGTTCACGACGGCGGCTCTCGCGCCGGCATTGATGAACGCCATCCTGCTCGGCGTGCTGCTGGTCCAGCTCTCGCGGGGCGCAGAGGCCATGGTGAGTGCCAGCCTGCTCGCCATCTTCGTCAGCCTGACCGGGTTCGCCCATCTCGGCCTGATCCTGCTCCGATTGCGCAAGATCGGGCTGCCGCGCCTCAGTCTGCGCTGGTCGCCTGACATGAGCCGCCTCGTGCGCACAGGCGGCGCGACCCTGCTCGCGGCATCGAGCGCACAACTCGTCCTGCTGGTTGCGATGCAGATCGCCTCGACAGAAGGCGGAGCGGTCGCGGCGCTCTATTACGCCGATCGCATCTTCCAGCTGCCGCTCGGCTTCGTCGGCGTCGCGATGGGCACCGTCGTGCTTTCCGAAATGGCGAGCCATGAGAGTGCGCGGGACGATGCCATGCTCGGTCGTGCGCTGGGGCTCGGGTTGGCACTTGCCGTGCCGGCGGCCGTCGCGTTGGCCGCGCTGGCCGAGCCGATCGTATCGGTGCTGTTCGAGCATGGCCGATTCGGCGCCGAAGATCGGGCGCGCACAGCAGGAGCCCTGGTAGCTTTCGCGCTCGGACTTCCGTTCGCGGTGATGGCAAAGGTCTTCGGTCAGGTCTATTTCGTTCGGCGCATGCCACGTATCCCGCTGCTTGCTGGACTTGCCGCCGTCCTGGTGGCCGTTTTCTCCGGCTATGGCGCTGCGCCCGGCAAGGATGCGGCGACCGTCGCCGCCCTCGCGGCAAGCCTCGCCTTTGTTGCCCAGGCCGTTCTGCTGTCGCTCCATCTGCGGCGCCAGGGCCTGTGGCAGCCGAGCCTTGCAAGCCTGCGGCCGATCATCGCCATACTGGGTGCCAGCGCCACCATGCTGGGCGCGCTCCTCCTCCTTCTGCCGGCGCTGACGACCTCGCTCGCCCCGGGCGAGCCCCTGCTGTTGCGGATTGCGTCCCTGGCCGCGCTTTGTCTCGGCGGCCTCGCGGTCTATGGCCTTACTGGCGCCCTCTTCGGCGCTTTCGGCCTCCCGCACTTGCGCCTTGCCCGCGCTTCCGCCAGAACGCCGCGTTCCTGATACCCGCTCGCGACAATGGAGCGCCTGATGGCCGAATTTCCCCAGCGCGTCTTTTCCGGCATGCAGCCGACCTCGACGCTTCACCTCGGCAATTATCTCGGCGCGCTCACGAACTGGGTCGCGATGCAGGAGAGCTATGACTGCGTGTATTGCGTGGTCGACATGCACGCTATCACCGTCTGGCAGGACCCTGCCGAGCTGACGCGTGCCATCCGCGAGGTCACAGCGGCCTATCTCGCCGCCGGCGTCGACCCGAAGAAGAGCATCATCTTCAACCAGAGCCAGGTCGCGCAGCACGCCGAACTTGCCTGGGTGTTCAACTGCGTTGCCCGCCTCGGATGGCTCAATCGCATGACCCAGTTCAAGGAAAAGGCCGGAAAGGACCGCGAGAACGCCTCGGTCGGACTCTACGCCTATCCGAATCTGATGGCGGCCGACATCCTGCTCTACAAGGCAACACATGTGCCGGTCGGCGAGGACCAGAAGCAGCATCTCGAACTGGCGCGCGATATCGCGCAGAAGTTCAACAATGACTTCGCCGAGCAGATCGCCGCTCGCGGCCTCGGCACCGGCGAGCTCGGCTTCTTCCCGCTGCCCGAGCCGATGATCCAGGGCCCGGCGCCGCGTGTGATGAGCCTGCGCGACGGCACCAAGAAGATGTCCAAGTCGGACGCATCCGACTATTCCCGAATCAATCTGACCGATGACGCCGAAACCATCGCGCAGAAGGTGCGTAAGGCGAAGACCGATCCCGAGGCCTTGCCATCCGAGGAGAAGGGCCTTGAAGGCCGGCCCGAGGCCGAAAATCTCGTCGGCATCTATGCCGGCCTGAGCGGCGAAAGCAGGGCAAAGGTGCTCGGACAGTTTGGCGGCGGACAGTTCTCGGCCTTCAAGGCCGCGCTCGTCGATCTCGCCGTGACGAAGCTGGCGCCGATCGCTGGCGAGATGCGCCACCTGCTCGCTGATCCCTCCCATATCGATGGTATTCTCGGGCAAGGCGCCGAGCGCGCAGCAGAGATTGCCGCTCCGATCATGCGCGACGTCAAGGACGTGGTCGGCTTCGTCCGCGGCCGGTGACGCAGGTGGGCTTGCGCTGACGTTGCGGCGCAGGCCACCATGGGCTCTCCCGAAGCGGCGGCAGGTTTGAATCGATGGTGACGCGACGGCGGTCCTATGAAACGGGCCATCGCCCGAAATTCCTCGCGGTGGTCGACGATAGCGAAGAATGCGCCAAGGCCGTGCGCTTCGCCGCGCGGCGGTGCGCGCGTATCGGCGCCTCGATCGTGCTGCTCGGCGTCATCACTCCGCCCGAGCACGAGACCTGGCTCGGTGTCGGTGAGGTGATGCAGGCCGAGGCGGAAGCGGAAGCCGAACGGCTACTGGACGATGCGGCGGCAACCGTCCGCGCGCTCGCCGGGCTCGAGCCCGAGAAGGTTGTCCGCACCGGCGTGAAGTCGGACGAACTCGTCAAACTGATCGAGGCCGACGAGGACATCTCGCTGCTGGTGCTCGCCGCCGGCACCGGGCGCGACGGTCCAGGCCCACTGGTCAGCGCTCTTGCCGGCAAATCGGCCGGCACCTTCCCGATCCCGGTCGCAATCGTGCCCGGCCATCTCGAGGACGAGGAGATCGACGCGCTGGCCTGACCCGCAAGGCCGGGTTGGCGCTGGAATGATTCCAGCAACGCGCCTATATCGGGCTCAGGAACGGCGGCCTTGACCCGCCGGCACCGGAGGCCACCATGTTCATCCAGACTGAAGCCACGCCGAACCCGGCGACATTGAAATTCCTGCCCGGGCGCACCGTCATGCCGGACGGCACCCTCGAGCTGCGCGACGCCGAGCAGGCCGACCGTTCGCCGCTGGCCTTGCGTCTCTTCGCCGTCACCGGCGTCTCCGGCGTCTTCCTCGGTTCCGACTTCATCACGGTCACCAAGTCGGGCGGCGAATGGCCGCATCTCAAGCCCGCGATCCTCGGTGCCATCATGGAGCACTTCATGTCGGGCGCGCCGGTCCTCTCGGACGGCTCGAAGGCCGATGTCACCGACGAAGGCGAATTCTTCGCGCCGGAGGACGCCGCCACCGTCGAGACGATCAAGGATCTGCTGGAGACACGCATCCGCCCTGCGGTCGCCGGCGATGGCGGAGACATCACCTTCCGCGGGTTCAAGGATGGCGTCGTCTATCTCGCGATGAAGGGATCCTGCTCGGGCTGCCCGTCCTCGACTGCGACGCTGAAGCACGGCATCCAGAATCTGCTGCGCCACTTCCTTCCGGATGTGCGCGAAGTCGAGGCCGTCTGATATTATTCGCCTGGGCATGATCTTGTCCGAACGCCGTTCTGCATTCCTCAGGATCGTGACCTGATGCGCATTCTCGCCATCGACACCGCGCTTGGCGCCTGTTCCGCCTGTGTCCTCGACATGGGCGAAACCACGCCCCTCGCACGCGAACAGATTGCGATGGATCGCGGACATGCCGAGGCATTGATGCCGCTGATCGAGCGGGTGATGAACACCGTCGACGGTGGGTTCGCCTCGCTTGACCGCGTCGCCGTGACCATCGGGCCGGGCAGCTACACCGGCCTGCGCGTCGGAATCAGCGCCGCACGCGCCATCGCGCTGGCTGCGGGAATCCCCGCCGTCGGCGTGACCACGCTGGCGGCAACCGCCGCGCCCCTCATTGGCAGGGAGTCGGGCCGCGTCGTCGCCGCCGCGCTGGACGCCAAGCATGGCCAGGTCTGGTTCCAGGCGCTGAGCTCGCAGGGCAAGCAGCTCGTTTCGATTCGGCAGGTCAATTATCGGGATGCGGCGCGCGCGATCGGTGCCGGTCCGGTCAGCCTCGTCGGCTCCTCGGCGCTCGCCGTTGCGAATGAGGCCTGGGCGATCGGGCTCGACGCGCTGGTCATCGACGATGCCAAGGCTCCGGATGTGACCTGGGTCGCACGGCTGGGCCTTCTCGCCGACCCTGCCGCCGCGCCGCCGCGCCCGCTCTACCTCAAGGAGCCGGAGACGACACCGCAGGATCGCGCCCGCTTGCCGCGGCGCTGACGGCGTCGATTTCGACGTTTTGCCGGCTCCCGGGAACATGCGATCAAGCGGCATGGATTGGCTGCGTAAACTCCTGCACCCTCACGCTGCGCCGGCGCGAACAGCGCGCCTCGACGTGCGGCATGCACGCCATGTTGCGGCACTTCATCATCTCGGCGGCTTCGCCCGCGGCTGGGAGCCCGGAGAATGCGCGGGGCTTCTGGTGGACAGCGCCGTCGTCGCCGACGGCGTGTTCGCCGGCAACGAGCCTAACCCCGCCGGCTTCGTGATGTCTCGACGGGCCGTGGACGAGGCCGAGATCCTGAGCATCGTCGTCTCGCCCCGCCAACGCGGCAGCGGACTTGGTCGCGCATTGCTCTCGGCCCATCTCAGCCAACTCGCTGGCATGGGCGTCGCCCATGTCTATCTCGAGGTGGAAGACGGCAACGCCGCTGCCGACCGGCTCTACCGGCATTTCGGCTTTCGCGAGGTCGGGCGGCGCAAGGGCTACTATCCCAAGGCCGACGGCACGCGCGCCACCGCCATCACCATGCGGCTCGATCTCGCGTGACAGCGGCAGCCACGTCGTCCATGAAGCGCGCCGGATATCTGTCCTTCACACTTTCGCGATCCACGCGACGGGAGCCACGCCCCGCATGAATGGTCTACGGCCCGGCGCGATCCTGCGGCTCGTCCTGCTCGGTCTCGGCACTGTCGCGCTTGTCCCGGTGCAGCTCGTCGCATTGCGCCTTGGGCCTCGGCATGGCTGGACCGTGCCGCTGTGGTTTCATCGGCTGGCGTGCACCTGCCTCGGCGTCCGGCGTCATGTCCGCGGCACCCCGCCGCCGAAGGGCGCAGGCGGACTGATCGTCGCCAACCATGTCTCCTGGCTCGACATTCCGGTGATCGGCGCCGCGCAGCCGCTTTCCTTTGTTGCCAAGGCCGAGGTTGCGACCTGGCCGGTGATCGGCTTCCTGGCCGCAGTGCAGCGCACGCTGTTCATCGACCGAACGCGCAAGACCGCAACCGCCGGCATCACCGCCGAGATGGGCAAGCGAATTTCCGACGGGCAGGCCGTGGTGCTCTTTGCCGAAGGCACCACGGGCGACGGCACGAGAACATTGCCGCTGCGGTCTTCCCTGCTCGGCGCCGTTCACGAAGCGCTCGGCCGCAATGACAATAACGGCGACATCACCGTCTATCCGCTCTCGATCACCTATACCGGCTTTCACGGGATGGCGGGCGGACGCGTCGAGCGTTCGTCGCTGGCGTGGTATGGCGATACGGAGCTCGCACCCCATCTTAAAGCCATGCTCAACTCCGGTGCGATCGACGTTGAGCTCGCATGGGGCGAGCCGATCCGCATGGGCCACGAGACCTCGCGGAAGGTCGCGACCCGGCGGGCGGAGCAGGCGATCCGCCGCGCTCGTCGCGAGGCGGTGACAGGACGGCCGGTCTCGTGAAGGTCATTGCGCGTATTGGCGCGGATGTTGCTTTGTGAAGGACGCATAGCGCGAGGTCATTTTCACGGCGCGCGATCCAGAGTAAGGAGACGGTTTGGAGACCCGATCCGAAACGATGAAGAAAGTCCACATCAAGTCCTTCGGCTGCCAGATGAACGTCTATGACGGGCAGCGCATGGCCGACATCCTTGCCGCGCAAGGCTACGAGGAGACGGCGGCGCCGGAAGGCGCGGACCTCATCCTGCTCAACACCTGTCATATCCGCGACCGCGCGGTGCAGAAGGTCTATACGGAGCTCGGCAAGCTGCGCGACCTGAAGAACGGCCAGAACGCCGCCGGCCAGGAGACGAGAATCGTCGTCGCCGGCTGCGTTGCCCAGGCTGAAGGCGCGGAAATCCAGCGCCGGCAGCCTGCCGTGGACCTCGTCGTCGGCCCGCAAGCCTATCACCGGCTGCCGGAGCTGCTGGCGGAGGCGAAGCGCAAGCGCGTCGTCGACACGGACCTGCCGATCGACGACAAGTTTGGCTTTCTGCCAGCGCCGAAACCTGCGGCCATCCGCGGCCGCGGCATCTCGGCTTTCGTCACCATCCAGGAAGGCTGCGACAAGTTCTGCGCCTTCTGCGTCGTCCCCTATACGCGG
This sequence comes from Allobosea sp. 2RAB26, assembly GCF_052115465.1. NCBI lineage: Bacteria > Pseudomonadati > Pseudomonadota > Alphaproteobacteria > Hyphomicrobiales > Alloboseaceae > Allobosea > Allobosea sp. 2RAB26. The sequence continues at coordinate 132,738 of NZ_JBFRGS010000013.1, forward strand.
GGCGCCGAATTCTCGCGGCCGGTCACGGCACTCGTCAGTGAGATCGAGCGGCTGGCGGATGCCGGCGTACGCGACGTCACGCTGATCGGCCAGAACGTCAATGCCTATCATGGCGAAGGCCCAGACGGGCAGATCTGGGGCCTGGCGCGGCTGATGCACCGCGTCGCCGAGATCGCAGGCATTGCCCGCATTCGCTATACGACGAGCCACCCGCGCGACATGGACGACGATCTGATCGCCGCCCATCGCGACCTGCCGCAGGTCATGCCGTTCCTGCACCTGCCGGTGCAGGCGGGCTCGGACCGCATCCTAGCAGCCATGAATCGCAAGCACACGGCGGACGAGTATCGCCTGTTGATCGAGCGCGTGCGCAAGGCGCGGCCCGATATCGCGTTGTCCTCCGACTTCATCGTCGGCTTCCCCGGCGAGACCGAGGCGGATTTCGCCGAGACGCTGCGGCTGGTCGAGGATATCGGCTTCGCTTCGAGCTACACCTTCAAATACTCGCCCCGTCCGGGCACGCCCGCGGCCGAGCTGGAGCACCAGATCGCCCCGGAAGAGATGAGCGAACGGCTACAGCGCCTGCAGGAGCGCGTCGAGCATCACCGGCAGGCCTTCAACCACGCCATGGTCGGCCGCACCGTCGATGTCCTGTTGGAACGTGCCGGACGTCACCCGGGACAGCTTGCAGGGAAATCGCCATACCTTCAGGCTGTGCAGATCGACACCAAGGCGAATCAGATTGGCGACATGGTGAAGGTGCTGATCGAACGGGCTGGCTCCAATTCGCTGTTCGGCCGCGAGGCCGGGCCAGAGGAGCTCGCCGCGTGAGCGCCAGATCACCAGGCCCAGCTTTCGAGCCAGCTCTCAATGCCTGTCATCAGGATGAGATCGACGCGTCCGGATATGCCGAAGGACTACCCGGCCTCACGCCCCTGTTCGGCCGGGCACGCGCGCCAGGGAGACGACTCTATTGGCACAGACTGACCAGGTGACCCCGAGATCCGATCGAGAGCCGCGCCGCGAGGGCGCATCGCCACGTGTCGAGAGCCTGACACGCGACGGGGTCCCCGCCACGGAAGTCGTGTTGTCCTTCGAGGATAACCGGCTGGCCAGTCTGGTCTTCGGTCAATACGACCAGAATCTGGCTCATCTTGAGCGCCGGCTCGGTGTCGTGATCAGCCCGAACGGCAACCATGTCACCGTCAAGGGCCCGCGCGAGACGGCCGAGCAGGCCGGGCGCGTGCTGAAGACGCTCTATACCCGCGCCAAGGCGGGCGCTCCGCTCAATCTCGGCGAGGTCGACGGAGCCATCGAGGAAAGCAACGTCCAGCGTTCGCTGTTCCCGGCGGAAAATACCGGCAAGGCCTCGTTCGAAGCGATCGTCACCCGCAAGCGCGGGCCGGTGCGGGCCCGGAATGCGGCACAGGATGCATATCTGCGCCAGCTCAAGCGCCACGAGCTCGTGCTGGCGGAGGGGCCGGCCGGCACCGGCAAGACCTGGCTCGCGGTCGGGCATGCCGTCTCGCTGATCGAGCAGGGCGTGGTCGAGCGCATGGTGCTGTCACGTCCGGCCGTCGAGGCCGGCGAGCGCCTCGGCTTCCTGCCCGGCGACATGCGCGAGAAGGTCGATCCCTATCTGCGCCCGATCTATGACGCGCTGAACGACTTCATGGAGGCGCGGCATGTCGAGCGCGCCCTGCAGACCGGCATGATCGAGATCGCTCCGCTCGCTTTCATGCGCGGACGGACCCTGACCAATGCGGTCGTGCTGCTCGACGAGGCTCAGAATGCGACCTCCGTGCAGATGAAGATGTTCCTCACCCGGCTCGGCGAGGGCTCGCGTATGATCATCACGGGCGATCCGAGCCAGATCGATCTGCCGTCGGGACAGCGCTCGGGATTGGTCGAGGCCGTGAGGCTCTTGGCCGGTGTGGAGGGCGTCGGCCATGCCCGCTTCGAGGAAGGCGACGTGGTCCGGCACGATCTCGTGCGCCGCATCGTGATGGCTTACGAGGATGCTTCCCGCCGAGAGCGGGATGAGCGCGAGGAGCGTGCCCGGTCCGTCGTCGCCGAGGCGGCGCCTGAAGACCACAGCGAGGGTCTGCGGCGCACATTGTCGCGGGAGAGGCCGCGATGAACGATCGACCTCGTTCGCGGCGCGCAGCGCCGCGAACGCAAAGCCTCGCGATCGACATCCGCCTGCAGTCGCGCCGCTGGCGCGAGCTCGCGGACCTGCGCGAGCGCGTCGCCCGGGCAACGGAGGCGGCGCTCACCGTCGCCGCCATCAAGCCGCTGGCCGAAGCAGAGCTCAGCCTTCTCTTCACCGACGACAAGCGCATCCGCATCGTCAATCGCGACTGGCGTGGCTTCGACAAGGCGACGAATGTGCTCTCCTTTCCCGCCGCCACGCCGGAGCGCATAGGCTCGAGCCCCGTCCTCGGCGATATCGTGCTGGCCTATGAAACCGTTGCGCGCGAAGCCGAGAGCGAAGGCAAGAGCATGGGCGACCATCTCAGCCATCTCGTCATCCACGGCCTCCTGCACGTGCTGGGCGAGGATCACGAGACCGAAGCCGAAGCGACGCGGATGGAAGGGCTCGAGATCGCCGCGCTCGCGAGCCTCGGCATCGCCAATCCCTATGCCGGCACCGAACCAGAAGCCGCTCCAGCGGCACAGACCAAGGCAGATCACCCCGTACCATGAGCGACGACAGTAGACCCTCCCCAAGTGAACCTCCCAGTCGCGGCCTGGCACAATGGCTGAGCCATTTCCTCGACCGGCTGGGCCTGCGGAACGGGGCAACGATTCGCGAGGACATCACCGAAGCGCTCGCCCAGGGGAGCGGGCAGCTCGCCGATCTGAGCCCGCAGGAGCGGGCCATGCTCTCCAATGTTCTGAGCCTGCGCGAGCGCCGCATCGCCGATGTCATGGTCCCGCGCGCCGACATCATCGCGGTCCAGTCCGAGGCAACACTCGGCGAATTGCTGGCCCTGTTCCGCACCGCCGGCCATTCGCGCCTCCCGGTCTATGGCGAGACGCTCGATGACCCCCGCGGCATGGTCCATATCCGCGATTTTCTCGATTTCATCGCAGCCCGGGCCAAACCCGGTCGCCGCGGCGCGCAGCCCGGAACGGCCGGCCCCAATCTCGGCGCGATCGATCTTTCCGTCACTCTGGCTTCGGCCAAGATCCTGCGGCCCGTGCTCTATGTGCCGCCGTCGATGCCTGCCGTCGATCTGCTGGTCAGGATGCAGGCCACCCGCACACATATCGCCCTCGTCATCGATGAATATGGCGGCACCGATGGCCTGGTCTCGATCGAGGACCTGGTCGAGATCGTGGTCGGCGATATCGAGGACGAGCATGATCTCGACACCGCGCCGACGATCGCGGTGGCTGGCGAGAACCGTTTCACCGCCGATGCCCGCGCGACACTCGAAGACCTGAAGGACGCAACCGGGATCGACCTTTCCGAGACTGACGTCGCCGAGGACGTCGACACGCTCGGCGGGCTCATCGTCACGCTCGCCGGGCACGTCCCGGCACGGGGCGAGCTGATCCAGGGGCCCGAGGGGCTCGCCTTCGAGATTCTCGACGCCGACCCGCGCCGCATCAAGCGGCTGCGCATCCATCGGAATGTTCCCACCGTCTCCGAGGCTCCTGCGACGACGGATCCCGGCTGATGCGCCTTGCCGCCCTGGCCGACAGGGTCATCCTCGCCTGGGGCTGGCCCAAGCGCCTGATCGCGCTCGTCGCCGGCGCCAGCGGCGCCCTCGCCCTGCCGCCCCTCGATCTCTGGCCACTGATCGTCGTGCCGATGACCGTTGCGGTCTGGCTGATCGACGGCGCAGTCGGCACAAGCCGCGGGGCGCGCTTCCGCGCTGCCATGGCGGCCGGCTGGTGGTGGGGTTTTGGTTTCTTCCTCGCGGGACTGTGGTGGCTTGGTGCTGCCTTTCTCGTCGAGGCCGACAAATTCGCCTGGGCCATGCCGCTCGGCGTCATTGCCCTGCCCGCCTTCCTCGCCGTCTTTCCGGCCCTGGCCTTCGGTGCCGCCCGCCTGGTCTGGCCACATGGCGGCGGCCGCATCCTCATCCTCGCCGTCGCGCTCGCCTTGAGCGAGTGGCTGCGCGGGCATCTGCTGACGGGCTTCCCCTGGAACGTCTACGGCATGATGCTGGCCGGTCAGCCATGGATTGCGCAGTTCGCCTCGGTCGCCGGCCTTTACGGCCTGACCTTGGTGGCGGTCGCGCTCGGCGCAGCGCCGGCGATGCTCGTCACCGGCAAGGCGGGCCCGGAGCGCTGGCAGGCGCCAGTTCTGGCGCTCGCGGTCCTGTGCGGGCTGCTCGGCTTTGGTGCTTGGCGCATTCCCGCCGCGCCATCGCCCACCGTCCCCGGCGTGAAACTTCGCCTGATGCAGCCCAATCTGCCGCAGGACGCCAAGTTCAATCCGCGCAACGGCGAAGCGATCCTCAACCGCTATCTTGCGCTCAGCGACCGGGCGACAAGTCCCACGACTCTGGGCGTCCAGGACGTCACCCATCTGATCTGGCCGGAATCGGCCTTCCCTTTCCTGCTCGGACGAACCCCGGGCGCGCTGTCGCGGATCGCGGCCCTGCTGCCGCCGAACACAACCTTGATCACCGGCGCAGCCCGCGCCGGCGAAACGCTGCCGGGCGAAAGTCGGCCGCCGATCTTCAATTCGGTCCAGGTTGTCGACGATCAGGGCATGATCGTCGCGAGCTATGACAAGGTCCATCTCGTGCCGTTCGGGGAGTACCTGCCCGCGTTCCTCGAGACGCTGATCCGCAGTGTCGGACTGTCCGAATTCGTCGCCGTTCCCGGCGGTTTCACGGCCGGCGCACGCCGGACACCGCTCACCGTGCGCGGCTTGCCGCCGGTCGCATCGCTGATCTGCTATGAGGCCGTGTTTCCCGGCGAGGTGATGCCGCAGGGCCCCAGACCCGGCTTCATGCTCAATCTCACGAATGACGGCTGGTTCGGTCAGACGAGCGGTCCTTACCAGCATCTCGCCCAGGCCCGGTTGCGGGCCGTCGAGCAGGGATTGCCCCTGGTGCGCGTCGCCAATACCGGCATATCCGCCGTGATCGACGCCTATGGCCGGATCACCGGCAGCCTGCCGCTGGGGAGCGAGGGGGTGCTCGACTCGGCCCTGCCCAGTCACGCCTCTGTTACGCCTTACGCACAGCTCGGGGATGTCATTTTTGCAGGCCTTGTTGTAATATTCTTGCTCATCTCGCGGTTGCGACTTTCAAAATAATTCCAACTGGAACTATTCCCAGCGCAGAAGATGTCGTTTAAGAAGCAATTCAGTTGAAACTAGTGTATTGTGTTTGACCATAGGACACTGCCGGATTGCGGCTTCGGCAGAATGCCCCTGATCCGAGGCCCGTCGATCCATGCTGAAGAAAATTCCCAATCCGATCGATCGCCATGTTGGCAGCCGCGTCCGGATGCGCCGCATGCTTGCCGGCGTCAGCCAGGAAAAGCTTGGTGAAGCACTTGGGCTGACCTTCCAGCAGGTTCAGAAATACGAGAAGGGCGCAAACCGCATCAGCGCCAGCCGCTTGCAGCAAATCGCCAAGATGCTGGATGTGCCGGTCTCCTTTTTCTTCGAGGGCGCCCCGTCCGGCGACATGCCGTCGGGAGGCTTCTCGGACGCCGCCTCCACGACCTATATTTCGGATTTCCTGGCGACCAGCGAAGGCGTGCAACTCACCAAGGCCTTCGTGCGCATTAAAAATGGGCAGGTTCGACGCCGGGTTATCGATCTGGTTGAGGCCATTGCCGAGGAACACGCTGAAAAGCCCTGATTGAAGCGTCTCGGCGTTCGTCTTGACGAACGTTTCTCCCGATAAACGGATTTGAGCGCTTGACGGCGAACACGTTCGCTGCAAGAACGCTGCGCCCCGCACCGGCAGGGTCCGTGCTGGCGGCCACCAGCTTGTCCGTGCATGAAGGATCCTTCGTCCGTGTCACGCCAGAACTATCTCTTCACCAGCGAGTCCGTTTCCGAAGGTCATCCTGACAAGGTTTGCGACCGGATTTCCGACGAGGTCGTCGATCTGTTCTTCAAGGAGGCCGTCAAGGCCGGGATGGATCCGGCCCAGGTGCGCGTCGCTTGCGAGACCCTGGCCACGACGAACCGCGTCGTCATCGCCGGTGAGGTCCGCACCTCGCTCGACGAGAAGGCGCTGAAGAGCAAGGTCAAGTCGGCGGCCCGCAAGGCGATCCGCGCGATCGGCTACGAGCAGGACGGCTTCCACTGGAAGAAGTGCAAGATCGACGTGCTGCTGCACTCGCAATCGGCCGACATTGCCCAGGGCGTCGACGCCGCCGGCAACAAGGAAGAAGGCGCGGGCGATCAGGGCATCATGTTCGGCTACGCCTGCCGCGAGACGCCCGAGCTGATGCCGGCGCCGATCTACTACGCCCACAAGATCCTCGAAGTCCTCGCCAAGGCCCGCCATGCGGGTGAAGGGCCGGCCGCCAAGCTCGGCCCCGATGCCAAGAGCCAGGTCACCGTCAAGTACGAGAACGGCAAACCGGTCGGCGTCACGCAGATCGTGCTCTCGACCCAGCATCTCGACGACTCGCTGAGCTCGGCGGATGTCCGCAAGATCGTCGAGCCGCATATCCGCGAGACGCTGCCTGAGGGCTGGATCTCGAAGGACACCGTCTGGCACGTCAATCCGACCGGCAAGTTCGTGATCGGCGGTCCTGATGGCGATGCCGGCCTGACCGGCCGCAAGATCATCGTCGACACCTATGGCGGCGCTGCCCCGCATGGCGGCGGCGCGTTCTCCGGCAAGGACCCGACCAAGGTCGATCGTTCGGCTGCCTATGCCGCGCGCTACCTCGCCAAGAACGTGGTTGCCGCCAAGCTCGCCGAGCGCTGCACGATCCAGCTCTCCTACGCCATCGGCGTTGCCAAGCCGCTCTCGATCTATGTCGACCTGCATGGCACCGGCAAGGTCGACGAGGCCAAGCTCGAAAAGGCTCTGGGCGAGGTGATGGATCTCAGCCCGCGCGGCATCCGGACCCATCTCAACCTCAACAAGCCGATCTACGCGAAGTCTGCCTCCTATGGCCATTTCGGCCGGAAGGCCGGTCGCGACGGCAGCTTCTCCTGGGAGAAGACCGACCTGATCGACACGCTGAAGAAGGCCGTAGCCTGATCCAGCGCGGATGTTATGTCGGGGTTCGGTCTACCGGATCCCGGAGAGGCCGGAGCGATCTCGCTCCGGCCTTTTGCTTTCGCCGGTGACGACGGGGTTTTGGGATCATGAGCGAAGAACGAGACCTGGAGAGAGATCTCGAACGAGCCTTCTTCGGCCGGCGCAAGGGCAAGCCTCTACGCGAAGGTCAGAGCGTGCTGATCGAGGGCACCCTGCCACGGCTGCGCCTGCCCGAAGGCGAGATCCTGGATCTGAAGGCATTGTTTCCCAAGCCGGTCGAGGCGGTGCGGCTGGAGATCGGCTTTGGCGGCGGCGAGCATCTGCTCTCCCGCATGCGAGAGAGCCCGGAGATCGGCTTCATCGGCTGCGAGCCCTTCGTCAATGGCATGGCGAAGTTCCTGGCGGTGATCGAGCGGGAAGGCCTCACCAACGTCCGGCTCTGGGATGGCGATGCCGCGCTGATGCTGCCGCGCCTGCCGGAAGGCGGCCTCGATGCGATCGACCTGCTCTATCCCGATCCCTGGCCGAAGCGCAGGCAACGCAAGCGCCGTTTCGTCTCGGAGCGGACGCTCGCCCTGTTCGCGCGGGCGCTGAGGAAGGGTGGGCGTTTCCGCTTCGCCAGCGATATCGACGACTATGTCGGCTGGACCTTGTCGCGGCTGCTGCACTCACCGGATTTCGACTGGGCCGACGAGCGCGCCGACGACTGGCGCCAACCCTATCCGGGCTGGATCCGCACGCGTTACGAGGCCAAGGCCATCGCTGCCGGGCGCGTACCGAGCTATCTCACTGCACGCCGTCGCGCATCCTGAGGAAGCCGAGGACCCGCTGCGCCGTCACCGGCGTCAGGTTGCGGAAGTTCTGGCGGGCCCGCTCGACCGCAGGTGCCGATTTGCCATCGCCCTTGCGCAGGGTGATCAGGGCGCGAGTAGTCTCCCAGGACCAGCCAAGCCCCCGGCCAACGAGCAGCACCGCGTCGCGATCCGGGCCGAGGATGATCTGCTCAGTCGCCTGCAGGCCGAGCCTCGCCAGGATGGCGACGCCGCAGATGGCGTGTTCGATGGCGCCCGAAGCGGCGAGCTCGGCGACCTTGGCCTCGTCGAGTCTGCCCTCATCATGGAAGGCCTTGATATCGGCCAGCGCAGCGCTGAATTTGCCGAGATCGTCCTGAAGCTGGTCTTGTGCGGCGACCGCATCGGCGCTGCGCTCGACCGCGCGGTCGACGGCTCCGCCCATCGCCGGCTCGAACGTCGCAGCGAGCCTGCGGCGCGCCGAATTCTTCGCAGCCAGCGTCAATTGCTCGACCAGCTCTGCCGGGATGTCGCTCCGGGTTCCCAGCGTCGCCTGCAAGCCGTCATCCTGGACCGCACGCATCACCAGCACGCCCATGCCATGCCGCGAGAACCGGGCGGATTGGTTGGCCGCAACCGCGTGGGTCACGACACGACCGCCCCGCAGGATCAGGAAATCCGTCACCGGCTCGGCGAGATACGGACGCTCGGTGATCGCGAGCATATGGTCGCGCCCCTTTGCGGCGGAGATCGCAACCAGATCCTGATCGGACAGCACGGGTGAGCCGACCAGAACCGGCCGCGCAACCGCGATCTCGTCGAGCGCAAGCTGGCGCACCACGCCGCCTGGCGCATTCGGCACGATGGACAGCCGCTCGGACAATTCGACCCGCGCGCGGGTTTCAATGGCGCGGGCAAGCCTGCCGATCACCACGTCGAAGACGCTGATCTGGTCATCGCCCATCGTCGCGGCCGTGCTGACGAAGAGATCGGTCAGACGCATCAGGATCTGGACGCGCTCATCGCCCGAGCCTCGCGACATCGTCGCTTCAAGATCACGCAACAGCGCGCTGACCGAACTCATTACGCAACCTCTTTACGCACCATTGGCCGACGCTAGACGAGAAGAATGACCAGCCGGTTAGCGCAATTGCATAAAGCCGGGCGCGGAATGGAAGCACCATTGCCGTTACATGGCGTTCCTTTCGACACCCTGCTCCCTGCCAGGGCAGCTTTGATCTTGCATGCCCGGCCGTTGCGGACTAAATAGCGACGCAACAGCTCTGGTTTCGGTGTAAGCCGATGATCAAGAGCGGGCCGGCCGGCCCGCTCTTTTTTGTTGGCCGCAAGCCCTGCCGGAGCGAAGGCAGGCAGTCCGAACATGAACGAGCCGACAGCAGCAGATCAGGACAGGCGCGTAGTGACCGAAAGCGGTGTGGCCGCGCGTGTCGCTGCCATCATCGAGCCGGCGATCATCGATCTCGGCTACAGGCTGGTGCGCGTGCGCGTCTCCGGCCAGAACGGTTGCACCGTGCAGATCATGGCCGAACTCCCGGACGGCACGATGACCGTCGAGGGTTGCGAGGCGGTGAGCCAGGCGGTTTCGCCGGCGCTCGACGTCGACGATCCCATCCAGGCCGCGTATCATCTCGAGGTGTCGTCGCCGGGGATCGACCGGCCGCTGGTGCGCCCGAGCGATTTTGCGCGCTGGTCCGGTCACCTTGCCAAGATCGACACGCACGAGCTGGTCGGCGGCCGCAAGCGCTTCCGCGGCATCCTGCGCGGCGTCGAGGGCGATACGGCCCTGCTCTCGCGCGACGATGCGAAGACCGAGGAAGAGCGCGACGTCGCGATTCCGATGAACGCCATTGGCGAAGCGCGGCTTGTTCTGACCGACGCCCTGGTCACCGAATCACTGCGGCGGGGCAAGTCTGGCCTGCCGCCCGAGATGCCGCCGGCGGACGAGATCGCCAGCCCGAAGAAGGGCAGGGGCAAATCACTGGGACCGCGCCCGGGCACACAGCCCAAGCCGGCTCCGCAGAACGACAACGAAGAGGAGTGAGCGTCATGGCTGTTAGCGCCAACAGGCTCGAACTGCTGCAGATCGCGGATGCCGTCGCCCGCGAGAAATCGATCGATCGGCAGATCGTCGTCGACGCGATGCAGGACGCCATCGCCAAGGCCGCTCGCTCGCGCTACGGCGCCGAGACCGACGTTCATGCCGAGATCAACACCAAGTCGGGCGAACTTCGCCTGGCGCGCCACCTGCAGGTCGTTGAGCAGGTCGAGAACACCTCGACCGAGATCACGCTCGCCGAAGCCAAGCGCCACAATCCGGCAGCCCAGGTCGGCGACGTCATCTCCGATCCGCTGCCGCCCTTCGATTTCGGCCGCATCGCCGCTCAATCGGCCAAGCAGGTCATCGTGCAGAAGGTGCGCGAGGCCGAGCGCGATCGCCAGTATGACGAGTACAAGGATCGCATCGGCGAGATCGTCAACGGCGCAGTGAAGCGCGTCGAGTACGGCAATGTCTTCGTCGATCTCGGCCGCGGTGAAGCCATCATCCGTCGCGACGAGATGATCCCGCGCGAGACCTTCAAGGTCGGCGACCGCGCCCGCGCCTATGTCTACGACGTGCGCCGCGAGCCGCGTGGCCCGCAGATCTTCCTGTCGCGCACGCATCCGCAGTTCATGGCCAAGCTGTTCGGCCAGGAAGTGCCGGAGATCTATGACGGCATCGTCGAGGTGAAGGCTGTCGCCCGCGACCCAGGCTCGCGTGCCAAGATCGCCGTGATCAGCCGCGATTCCTCGATCGATCCCGTCGGCGCCTGCGTCGGCATGAGGGGCTCGCGCGTGCAGGCCGTCGTCGGCGAGCTGCAGGGCGAGAAGATCGACATCATTCCGTGGTCGCCGGATGTCGCGACATTTGTCGTCAATGCACTGCAGCCGGCTGAAGTCGCGAAGGTCGTGCTCGACGAAGAGGCCGACAAGATCGAGGTCGTGGTTCCCGACGAGCAGCTCTCGCTCGCCATCGGCCGCCGCGGTCAGAATGTTCGCCTCGCCTCGCAGCTGACCGGCTGGGATATCGACATCCTGACCGAGGCCGAGGAATCGGAGCGCCGCCAGAAGGAATTCCTGCAGCGCACCGAGACCTTCATGAACGCGCTGAATGTCGACGAGACCGTCGGCCAGCTGCTGGCCTCGGAAGGCTTCCGTTCGGTCGAGGAGGTCGCTTACGTCGACCTCGCCGAACTGGCCACGATCGAAGGCTTCGACGAGGAAACGGCGGGCGAGATCCAGTCACGCGCTCAGGAATACCTGGCGACGGTCGAAGCCGAGCTCGACGACAAGCGTCGTGCTCTGGGTGTCGAGGACGCATTGCGCGAAGTCGAGGGCATCACCACATCGATGATGGTCGCGCTCGGCGAGAACGATGTGAAGTCCGTCGAGGATCTGGCGGGCTGCGCGACTGACGATCTCGTCGGCTGGACCGAACGCAAGGATGGCGAGAGCACACGCCATTCCGGCTATCTCGACGGGTTCGACCTGTCGCGACAGGATGCAGAGGCCATCATCATGGCCGCGCGCATCAAGGCGGGCTGGGTCGAAGCTCCCGCTGAGGAGCCCGAGGCCGACAGCGAAGCGGCCGAGGCCTGAGTCAGGCGCGCGTGATGAAAAGGCCGGAATCGGCGCGGCCCGCGCACAAGGACGGCCCTGAGCGCAGCTGCGTCGTGACCCGCATGGTCAAGGCGCCGGAGGATCTGATCCGGTTCGTAGTCAGCCCCGACGGGGTTCTCACGCCGGATTTGCGCCGCAAGCTTCCGGGCCGCGGCGTCTGGACGAGTCTCAGCGCGGCCACGGTCGCCGAGGCGATCAAGCGCAAGGCCTTCGAGCGCTCGCTCAAGACCAAGGTCATGATACCGCCTGATCTTGCCGCTATGATCGATGGCTTGATGCATCGCGACGCCGTCCAGGCGCTGGCCATGGCCAACAAGGCGGGACTGGTTTCGTCCGGCTTTGCCAAGGTCGAGGCCTCTATCGGATCGGGGCGTCTCGCCGCGGTGATCGAAGCCAGCGATGGCGCCGAGGATGGCCGACGCAAGATAGGACAGGCTCTCAAGCGGGTCGCGGCAGCGCGAGCCGAGGATGGGCTGAAGGTCCGAAACACACCTGTCGTCGCGGAATTCGCGGCGGCTGATTTGGAATTGGCGTTGGGGCGGTCACATGTGATACATGCGGCCCTTGCTCCGGGACCGGCGGCCGAGGGTTTCCTCTCCCGCTGGCGTCGGCTCGTCCGTTACCGGATGGGCGATGCCGGTGCGTTGGGCCCGGAAAGCCCGACGGATTTCGACGAGACAGACGAACACACGACCGAACCGGCAGGACCGAAAGCGGAATGAGCGATACCAAAAACCCGGGCGACAAGACTTTGACGGTCAGCCCTCCGAAGACCCTAACGCTGAAGCGGCCGATCGAGCAGAGCACGGTTCGGCAAAGCTTCTCGCATGGGCGCTCGAAGCAGGTCGTCGTCGAGGTCAAGCGCCGCGTCGGTGGGCCCGAAGTCAAGGAAGCGCCGGTGGCTCGTGCGCCGCAGCCCGCGGTGCAGCCCGCTGCCCCGCGTCCGGTCGTACCCCAGCCGGCTCCCGCAGCTCCGAAGCCAGGCGGCATGCTGCTGCGCACCCTCTCGGACGACGAGAAGGATGCGCGTCAGCGCGCCCTGTCCGACTCTCGAGCCCGTGAGCTCGACGAGCGCCGTCAGGCCGAAGAGGAAGCCCGCCAGCGTGCGCTTGTTGCAGAACGCGAACGGGCCGAGCGCGAGGCAGCTCTTGCTCGCCAGCGCGAGGAAGAAGAGCGCCGTCGTCAGGAAGACGAGCAGAAGCGTCGCGCCGAAGTCGCCGCTCGTCAGCGCGATGATGCCCAGGCCGCCCGTCCGGCAGCCCCCCAGCAGCCGCGTGAGCAGGTCTCGGCCCCGGCTCCATCCGCTCCGCCGCAGCAGCAGGCGCAGCCGCCCCAGCCTTCAACCTATGCTCCCGCCGCACGGCCCGCATCCGGCCCGCGCGAGTTCGGTGGTGCACGTCCGCAGATGCGCGACGTCGGTGCACGTCCGCCGCGGCTCGACTCGCGTCCTGCCCGGGTCGACGCACCGCGTCCCCCCCGTGCCGGTGATCCGAGCGCTCCCGCAGAGCCGGCCGTCGTCCGCCCGGCCCGTCAGGCCCCTTCGGCCGGCGCCCCGCGCAGCCGCCCCGATGATGGTGAGGCCCGGCCCGCGTTCCGTCGCCCCGGCGGCGCTCCCGGCACTGCCAATCGCGGCGCGCCGGCTCCCGCCCCGAAGACGCCCAAGGCCGGTGAGAAGCCGCGTGGCCGCCTGACGCTCTCGACCGCTACCGGCGGTGATGACGAGCGGACACGGTCGGTTGCAGCCTTCCGCCGTCGCGTCCAGCGCATGACCGGGCACCGTGCCTCGGACGTCGCCAAGGAACGCGTGATGCGCGAGGTGATCATCCCCGAGACGATCACCATCCAGGAACTCGCCAACCGCATGACCGAGCGTGGCGTCGACGTCATCCGCCTGCTGATGAAGCAGGGCGCGATGCACAAGATCACCGACGTGATCGACGCCGACACTGCTCAGCTAGTGGCCGAGGAAATGGGCCACACCGTCAAGCGCGTTGCCGAATCCGACGTCGAAGAAGGCCTGTTCGATACGCCCGACACCGATGAGATGCTGATCCAGCGTCCCCCGGTCGTGACCATCATGGGCCATGTCGACCACGGCAAGACCTCGCTGCTCGATGCGATCCGCCAGACCCATGTCGTGACCGGCGAGGCCGGTGGCATCACCCAGCATATCGGCGCCTATCAGGTGACGACGCCGACCGGCTCGAAGGTGACCTTCATCGATACCCCGGGCCACGCCGCCTTCACGGCGATGCGTGCACGTGGTGCCAAGGTGACGGATATCGTCGTTCTCGTGGTGGCGGCCGACGACGGCGTGATGCCGCAGACGGTCGAGGCCATCAACCACGCCAAGGCGGCCAAGGTTCCGCTGATCGTGGCGATCAACAAGATCGACAAGCCCGACGCAAACCCGGACCGCGTGCGGTCCGAGCTGCTGCAATACGAGATCCAGGTCGAGACGCTGGGCGGCGAGACGCTGGAAATCGAGGTTTCGGCCAAGACCGGCCAGAACCTCGACAAGCTTCTCGAGGCTATCTCGCTGCAGGCTGAACTGCTCGATCTCAAGGCCAATCCCGATCGCGCTGCCGAAGGCACCGTGATCGAGGCGAAGCTCGATCGTGGCCGCGGCCCGGTCGCGACCGTGCTCGTCCAGCGCGGCACGCTGCGCACCGGCGACATCGTCGTGGCGGGCTCGGAATGGGGCCGGGTGCGCGCCCTGATCGGAGACACCGGTGCCCAGATCAAGGAGGCGCCCCCGTCGCTGCCGGTCGAGGTTCTCGGATTCAACGGCACGCCTGAGGCCGGCGACCGCGTCGCGGTGGTCGAATCCGAAGCGCGTGCCCGCGAGGTCACCGATTACCGTGAGCGCCAGAAGCGCGACCGGATCGCAGCTCGTGGCGGTGGATCGGCAGCGGGCCGCTCGCTCGCGGAGATGATGCGCGACCTCAAGGAAGGCGCTGGCCGCAAGGAATTCCCGCTCGTCGTCAAGGGCGACGTGCAGGGTTCGGTCGAGGCCATCGTCGGCACGCTCGAGAAGGTCGGCAACGACGAGGTGCGCGCACGCGTGCTGCAGTCGGGTGTCGGCGGCATCACCGAATCCGATATCACGCTCGCCCAGGCTTCCGGCGCGGCTGTGATCGGCTTCAACGTGCGTGCCCACAAGGAAGCGCGCGAGGCGGCCGAACGGGCCGGCGTCGAAATCCGCTACTACAACATCATCTACAACCTCGTGGATGACGTGAAGGCGGCGATGTCGGGCCTGCTGGCTCCGACCCTGCGCGAGACGATGCTCGGCAATGCCCAGATCCTCGAGATCTTCAACGTCTCGAAGGTCGGCAAGATCGCCGGCTGCCGCGTCACCGACGGCACGATCGAACGCGGCGCCAATGTCCGCCTGATCCGCGACAATGTCGTGGTCCACGAGGGCAAGCTCTCGCAGCTCAAGCGCTTCAAGGACGACGCCAAGGAAGTGGTTGCCGGCCAGGAATGCGGCATGTCCTTCGAGAATTATCAGGACATGCGCGCTGGCGACGTGATCGAGTGCTATCGCGTCGAGGAGATCAAGCGGACGCTGTGATCCGTCGTGGCCGGGCTTGTCCCGACCACCTGACGGGGACGAGCGCGCGCTCCTTCGCAGAACCTTGACGTGATGGCCGGGCCAAGCCCGGCCATCACGTTTCTACGACCCACGCTCATCCGGTCCGAGTCCGGAGATCGAGAACCATGGCAAGACCAGCAAAACCCAGCGGCCCCTCGCAGCGACAACTGCGCGTCGGCGAACTCATCCGTCACGCACTGGCCGAGATGCTCGCCCGCGGCGACATTCACGACGACGTGCTGGCGAAGCATGTCATCACCGTGCCGGAGGTGCGCCTCTCGCCCGATCTCAAGCTCGCGACGGCCTACATCATGCCGCTCGGCGGCAATGACATCGCGCCGGTCCTGAAGGCGCTCGATGGCCACAAGCGCTATATCCGGGGCGAGATCGCCCATCGGGTGAACCTGAAATACGCGCCCGATATCCGCTTCCGCCAGGATGAGAGCTTCTCGGAGGCCGAACGCATCGATGCGCTGCTCGATTCCGATTCGGTGCGCCGCGACACGCTGCGCCAGCCCCTGAAGATCGACCAAGACGACCATCATGACGACGAATAGCGAGACAGTGGCGCCTCCGCACGCGCAGCAGCCGCGCCCGAAGAAGCGCGACGTGCATGGTTGGGTGGTGCTCGACAAGCCCGTAGGCATGACCTCGACCCATGCGGTCAGCGTGGTGAAGCGCGCCTTCAGCGCCAAGAAGGCCGGCCATGCGGGCACACTCGACCCGCTCGCTTCAGGCCTGCTGCCGATCGCGCTGGGCGAGGCGACCAAGACCGTCCCCTTCGTCATGGATGGCCGGAAGGCCTATCAGTTTACCGTCGCCTGGGGTTCGCAGACCGAGACCGACGATACCGAAGGCCGCGTGATTGCGACCTCGGAGCTACGCCCGCAGGAAGACGCCATCGCGGCCCTGCTGCCGCGCTTCACGGGCACGATCCTGCAAACGCCCCCCAAATACTCAGCCATCAAGATCGCCGGCGAGCGCGCCTATGACCTCGCCCGGGATGGCGAAGAGGTGGTGCTGCAGCCCCGCCCGGTCGAGATCGATGCGCTGTCGATCGTCAGCCATGACGGCGCGACGACGACGTTCGAGGCCGAATGTGGCAAGGGAACCTATGTACGCGCCATCGCCCGCGATCTCGGCGTTGCGCTCGGCTGCCTCGGGCATGTCGCCCATCTCAGGCGCACCCGCGTCGGCCCCTTCACGGTGACCGAGGCGACGACCGTCGAGACGTTGCGCAGCAGCCAGGAAGAGGCCGAGGGCGCACTCCGGCCGGTCGCAGCAGCGCTTGAGCTCATTCCGGAGATCGTGGTCCATCGCGATGCGGCCCTGCGGCTGAAGCGTGGCCAGAGCGCACTATTGCGCGGTCGCGATGCGCCGATCGAAGCCGAGGCTGTCTATGCGACCAGCGGCGGCGTGCTCATCGCCACTGGCTCGATCAGCAATGGCGAGCTGGTACCGCACCGGGTCTTCAATCTCTAATCCATGGGGTCGGATCCCGTATCCAATCCCATGATTCAACCCCCTGGGTTTGCGTCGGCCTTTCCGAAAGCCGCAATCCACTTTTCGGGCCGATGCTTCAGGCCGGGACGAGACTGAACTGCGTGGCGCGCAAGCGTGCAGCGTCACGCAGGGGCGGTGCTCCGAACAGGCGACTTGTACTTCCAGCTGAACTGCGACGGGCTTTCATAGCCCGCCCTGAAGCCCGCCGAGGCGGCATCGAACAACTCCGGCCTAGCCGGGTCCGGCATCATGCCGGAGCCAGGCGGCGGCCTGCATCTCGGCCGCCGCCGCTACCAGAAAGCCTGAATTGCTCGCGATGGTTTAGTAACCGACCGTGAAGCGCTGGCGCGAGTGGGCAGGCTTCTCCAGTTCGTCGACCAATGCGATCGCGTAGTCCTCGGCCGAAATCGCGCTCTTGCCCTGGGCATCGACCAGAAGCTGATCCCTGCCGAGGCGGAACTTGCCGGTGCGCTGGCCGGGCTGGATCAGCGCCGAGGGTGACAGGAACGTCCAGTCCAGTTTGCTCTCACCCTTGAGTAGCTCGAGGAAGGCGCCGCCCTTCTTCGCCTCCGCCAGATAGATCGCCGGGAACTCCGGCGTGTCGAACAGCTGCTTGCCTGGCGCGACCTCGAGACTGCCCGCGCCACCGACGACGAGATAGCGCTTCACCCCGGATTGCTTGACGGCGGCCAGCAGAACCGCCGGGTCGCTCGCGGTGAAATGCACGGCGCTGATCACCGCGTCATGGCCAGCGAGCACGCTGGCCAGCCCGTCGCGATCGAAGACGTCGCCTTTCAACGGCGTCACACCAGTCGCCGCTGCGACCTTTCCGGGGTTGCGGGTGATCGCCGAAACCGCGTGTTCGCGGGCGTACAGCTCGGCCAGCAGGCGCGAGCCGATGAAGCCGGTAGCGCCGATGAGAGCGATTTTCATGAGATCTGCCTTTGGCTAGTATCTTTCAGGAACCAACATCCTGTGCGATACTAGATGGAGGCAGCGTGGAGCCTCGTAAAGAAGGCACTTTCACGCGACATGGTCACCTGAGGGAAACCACGATGCTGCAACGCCCGGACGCCTTCAACGCCCAATGCCCGACCCGCCAGGTCCTCGACCGCATCGGCGATAAATGGGCGGTGCTGATCCTGATTCTGCTCGGAGAGGGGACGTTGCGCTTCAACGAGCTGCGCCGACGCATCGACAACATCTCGCAGAAGATGCTGTCGCAGACATTGCGGAGCCTGGAGCGCGATGGGTTGATCAGCCGCGAGGCGTTCCCCACCGTGCCCGTAACTGTCGAGTATTCGCTGACCGAACTCGGCCGCACGCTTGCAGCAACCGTGCACGGATTGACGCGCTGGGCCGAGACCCATATCGGCGAGGTCGAGGAAGCGCAGAGGCGCTACGACCACGGTCTGCCCCGGCCTGCCTCGTCGCCGCGCTAGCGTTTTACCCAGATTCGTGTATATCCCGCGCCAACCGGCCTTGCGGCTGGCTGCGCATCTCCTCCGTGATGAGGTGGATTGCGGGTTCCGGACCTTGCTGGACGACATCCCGGCCTGGCCCGCCAGATCAACATCCAACTGAAGGATCACACGATGTCGATTACGCCGGAGCGCAAGACCGCGCTCGTGAAGGAACATGCCACCAAGCCGAATGACACCGGTTCGCCGGAGGTCCAGGTCGCGATCCTGACGGAGCGCATCAACAACCTGACCGGTCACTTCAAGTCGCATGTCAAGGACAACCACTCGCGTCGCGGCCTGCTGAAGCTGGTTTCGCAGCGCCGTTCGTTGCTCGACTATCTCAAGGGCAAGAGCGAAGCGCGCTACAGGACGCTGATCGAGAAGCTCGGCATCCGCCGCTGATCGATCGCAAGAGCTTCCCGCCCGGCACCGATCGGTTCCGGGCGGTTTTTCCAGAGCATGATGCCGAAAGGTGGGAACCATCTTTCGGGCGACATGATGCTCCTACTCCAGGGTCTGGCCGCAATGGTGCGGCGCCCTGACTCCAACGCGGCGGCCGCATGGGTGGCTTAGCCGCAGGCCTCCGCCGGACGCCCCGACGTCCATGGCAGGATCGCCGAGCGCTCGGGCGCAATGCTCACCGTCTCCCGAGCTTTCCGCCGTCTTGCCCATGGGCTTGAGACGTCCGGACGTGTGCCACATCCGATCCGAAAGAGAACCATGTTCGACATCCAAACCGAAGAGCTGATCTGGGGCGGGCGCAAGCTCGTGCTCGAAACCGGCAAGGTCGCCCGCCAGGCCGACGGCGCCGTGCTCGCCACCTATGGTGAGACCGTCGTGCTCGCCACCGTCGTCTCGGCCAAGGAGCCGAAGCCGGGCTTCGACTTCTTCCCGCTGACCGTGAACTACCAGGAAAAGACCTTCGCGGCCGGCCGCATCCCGGGCGGCTACTTCAAGCGCGAAGGCCGCCCGAGCGAGAAGGAGACCCTGGTCTCCCGCCTGATCGACCGGCCGATCCGCCCGCTTTTCGCCGACGGCTACAAGAACGACACCCAGGTGGTCTGCACCGTGCTCCAGCATGACCTGGAGAACGACCCCGACATCGTTGCGATGGTCGCAGCTTCGGCCGCACTGACCCTGTCCGGCGTGCCCTTCATGGGCCCGGTCGGCGCCGCCCGCGTCGGTTATTTCGACGGTGCCTACAAGCTCAACCCGCTGGTCGACGAGATCAAGGAATCGGGCCTCGACCTCGTCGTCGCCGGTACCCAGGACGCCGTCCTGATGGTCGAGTCGGAAGCCAAGGAACTCTCCGAAGAGATCATGCTCGGCGCCGTGATGTTCGGCCACAAGCATTTCCAGCCGGTGATCGACGCCATCATCCGTCTGGCTGAAAAGGCCGCCAAGGAGCCGCGCGACTACCAGCCGGCCGACCAGTCGGCGATCCTCGACGCCGTGCTCAAGGTTGGCGAAGCCGAGCTCCGCGTCGCCTACAAGATCACCGCCAAGGCCGAGCGCTATAAGGCTGTCGACGCCGTCAAGGCGAAGGTCGTCGAGGCGCTGGTCTCGGCCGAGCCGGATGGCGTGAAGACCTTCACCAAGGAACAGGTCGCCGGCCAGTTCAAGGAAGCCCAGGCCAAGATCGTGCGCTGGAACATCCTCGACGACGGCATCCGCATCGACGGTCGCGACGTCAAGACGGTCCGCAAGATCGTGGCGGAAGCTGGCATCCTGCCGCGCACCCACGGCTCGTCGCTGTTCACCCGCGGCGAAACCCAGGCGCTGGTCGTGACCACGCTCGGCACCGGCGACGACGAGCAGTTCATCGACTCGCTGGAAGGCACCTACAAGGAAACCTTCCTGCTGCACTACAACTTCCCTCCCTACTCCGTCGGCGAGACCGGCCGGATGGGTTCGCCCGGCCGCCGCGAGATCGGCCATGGCAAGCTCGCCTGGCGCGCGATCCGTCCGATGCTGCCGGCCAAGGGCGAGTTCCCCTACACGATCCGCGTCGTCTCGGAGATCACCGAGTCGAACGGCTCCTCCTCGATGGCCACCGTCTGCGGCACCTCGCTGGCGCTGATGGATGCCGGCGTGCCGCTGAAGGCTCCGGTTGCGGGCATCGCCATGGGCCTGATCCTGGAAGGTGAGCGCTTCGCGGTGCTCTCCGACATCCTCGGCGACGAGGATCATCTCGGCGACATGGACTTCAAAGTGGCCGGTACCGCTGCGGGCATCACCTCGCTGCAGATGGACATCAAGATCGCCGGCATCACCGAGGAGATCATGCAGGTCGCGCTTGGCCAGGCCAAGGGCGGTCGTGACCACATCCTCGGCGAGATGTCCAAGGCGCTCTCCACCTCGCGCGCCCAGCTCGGCGAATATGCCCCGCGCATCGAGACGATGAAGATCCCGGTCGACAAGATCCGCGAAGTCATCGGTTCGGGCGGCAAGGTCATCCGCGAGATCGTCGAGAAGACCGGCGCCAAGGTGAACATCGAGGACGACGGCACCATCAAGATCGCCTCGGCCGACGGCAAGTCGATCGAAGCCGCGATCAAGTGGATCAAGTCGATCGTCTCGGAAGCCGAGCCGGGCATGATCTATGACGGCACCGTGGTGAAGATCATGGAGTTCGGCGCCTTCGTGAACTTCTTCGGCGCCAAGGACGGCCTCGTTCACATTTCCGAACTGGCCGCCCAGCGTGTCCAGAAGGTCTCGGACGTCGTCAAGGAAGGCGACAAGGTCAAGGTCAAGTTCCTCGGCCAGGATGAGCGCGGCAAGATCCGCCTCTCGATGAAGGTCGTCGACCAGGAGACGGGCGAGGATCTGACCGAGAAGCTCAAGGCTGCCCGCGACGCCGAGAAGGCCCGCGAGAAGCAGCCCGCCAGCGAGTAAGCTCCGGCTTCATCGCCAGACCACAGGCGCCCCGCATCTCACGATGCGGGGCGTTTTCTTTTTTGCGGTGCGAAGGGGCTGGCGCTCACGCCTGTCTCCCAATAGTCTAGACTTATTGGTTCTTGGAGATCGGCATGACCGACCACAGCATCACTTCGCTCGAGACGCTCGCCGCCCGGTATCCGAACCCCGTCGCGCCCGCCTCGGTCGCCAAGGAGATCGACCATGTCGACGAGAACTATGCTGCGCTGATCGCCGCCTCGCCCTTCATGGTGCTCGCGACCAACGGTCCGGAGGGCCTGGATTGTTCGCCGCGCGGGGATCTGCCGGGCTTTGTCACGGTCCGGGACGCGAAAACGCTCCTGATTCCAGACAGAAAAGGCAATAACCGTCTGGATTCATTAAGAAATATTCTGTTCGATCCGAGAATCGGAATGCTCTTCCTGGTCCCCGGATACGGCGAAACCCTGCGGGTGAACGGCACAGCGACGCTTTCGACCGACCCCGAGCTCTGCGCGCGCTTCGAGATGGCGGGAAAGCTGCCGGCCTGCGTGATCGTGGTCGATGTGGAACAAGTCTACTTCCAGTGCTCGCGCGCCGTGGTCCGGGCCGACCTTTGGAACCCGGCCAAACATGCCGACAGGCGTGAGTTGCCAAGCGCCGGACAGATCCTGCGTGACATCACTGCGCGGAACGAGGCGATCGAGACCTTTGACGGTGCTGCCTATGACAAGGCGCTGCCGGAGCGCGTGAAGGCGACGCTGTACTGAATCGTCGTGCGCGGCTGCACTGCCGGGCCGCCGCGTCTTGCGACGCGGCTCGTGAAAAGGCGTGCCATGATCGAGACCCGCCCGACCATGACACGCCGAACCTGAAACCCGATCAGGTCACAGCAAGCCGTTATCGCCCGCCAGCACCTTCAGGTTCACATCCGGCCTTGCACCGACATGGCTGATGATCTCGGCGGCGGCCAGCGCGCCGAGCCGCAGCGAGTCCCGCACCTCGCGGCCCGAGGTCAGGCCGAAGAGGAAGCCCGCGGCGAAGAGGTCGCCCGCGCCGGTTGAATCGACGATGCGCTCCACCGGGAAGACCGGTTCGGCGACGATGCCGTCAGGCGTCACCGCCAGAGCGCCCTTCTCCGAGCGCGTCACCGCCGCAATGATATTCTCCGCGCGCAACGCAGCGAGCGCGCTGTCGAAATCGCCGGTCTGGTAGAGGCTCTTCAGCTCGTGCTCATTGGCGAAGACGATATCGACCAGCCGGTTGCGGATCAGCCCGAGGAACTCGTCGCGATAACGATCCACGCAGAAGGAATCCGACAGGGTGATCGCGACACGGCCGCCAGCTGCATGGGCAAACTCCGAGGCCTTGCGGAAGGCTTCCTTGGCCGCCGGCGGATCCCAGAGATAGCCCTCGAGATAGATGATGTCGGCGTTCTGGACCGTATCCTTGTCGACATCCGCGACAGTGAGGCCCTGGCAGGCGCCGAGATAGGTGTTCATCGTGCGCTCGCCATCAGGCGTGACGAAGATGAAGGAACGGGCGGTCGCCGGACCATCGGCCGCGAAAGCCGTATCGAAGCTGACGCCCTGCGAGGTCAGGTCATGCCGGTAGAGCTTGCCGAGCTCGTCCTGCTTCACCTTGCCGATGAAGGCGCCCTTGCCGCCAAAGGAGGCAAGGCCCGCGATGGTGTTGGCGGCGGAACCACCCGAGATGACCTTGGCCGGGCCCATCGCCGCGTAGAGCGTCTCGGCACGGGGCTCGTCGATCAGCATCATCGCGCCCTTGGTCAGCTCATGCGCGACCAGAAAATCCTCTTCCGCGCGAGCGATGACATCGACGATGGCGTTGCCGAGCGCCAGGA
Organism: Allobosea sp. 2RAB26; assembly: GCF_052115465.1. NCBI lineage: Bacteria > Pseudomonadati > Pseudomonadota > Alphaproteobacteria > Hyphomicrobiales > Alloboseaceae > Allobosea > Allobosea sp. 2RAB26. Next base: position 155,729 of record NZ_JBFRGS010000013.1, read on the forward strand.
CATCATAACGGGCATTTTTCATGAAGGAGTTCCGTGGGTTGGCGAGGATGGGACGAATGATGGGCGTTTCGCATCAGGACCCGATGCGGTCAAGCACGGCCGCGCCGGCGACTGGCCTGGTCAAGCACGGCGCGCAGCGCGGCGAGTTCGTCGGGGCCGAGTTCGGCGATCTCAAGGGCAAGCCGGTTGGCGACCAGCGTCGCCTCCGGTGCCAGTCCCGCAGTATCGACCGTGATGCGGGGGTGGGAGAGCTCGGCGAGACGAACGAGTTCGTCAGCCTCGTCCCAGATCACGCCGAGCAAATGGATCACGCCCTGGATCAGCGCAAAGGTCGGCTGGCCGCGCTTGCCATGCTCAAGGGCCGAGAGATAGGCCGGCGTGACGCCCAGCGCCGCGGCCATTCCGGCCAGCGTCACGCCGCGAGCTGCGCGCAGCTCCCGAACGCGCTGGCCAAAGGGTGTCACGCGCCGCTCTCACGGTGCCGGCGCAGACGGATATAGAGCGCGCCGGCGCCGCCATGGCGCTGCTCGGCCTCCTCGAAGCCGACGACGAAAGGGCGCAGATCAGGTAGCCGCAGCCAGTGCGGCACGCTGCGGCGCAGGACGCCACGCTCTTCGCCGAAAATCGCATCGCCCGCGGCGCCCTTGCCCGTCACGACCAGCGCCAGCCTGGTGCCGCGCGCCTGCTCGCGGCGCAGAAAGGCACATAGCGCCGCATGAGCGGCATCCTGCCGCAGGCCGTGCAGGTCGATCACCGCCTCGACGGATTGGGTTCCGCGACGCAACTGGGTGCGCAGGCGGCGCTCGAGCGGCGCCAGCGGCGGCGGGGTGATCCTGGCCGGTTTGACGGCAACCACCAGAACAGGGGCGGCAGCCTCAGTTGGAGGTGGCGCCGGGGCCGCTGCAGGCTCCTCAGGCGGCGGTGCGGCGCGCCCCCGCAGTGGCGTCACCGAACGTGCAACCTGCCGCCACAGGGCAATCTCGGCCTCCGACAGGGTCTTCTCGCGACGGCGGCGCATTCCTCAGCGCGCCTCCGCCCGCGGCCAGAGCACCGTGAAGTCAAAGGAATGGCGGACCAGCCCGGCGCGATGACCCGCCGCCTGGCCGGAACCGACGAACAGGTCGACCCGCGACGGTCCGACGATGGCGGATCCCGTATCCTGCGCAATCATCAAGCGCGACAGCCGCTCCATGTCGCCGCTGCCGGTGGGAATTGTCGCATCGATCCAGGCCGGCAGTCCGTAGGGCCAGATGGCGCGGTCGACGGCGATGCTACGCAGCGGCGTCAGGGGCAAACCCGCACCACCGATCGGCCCCGACTCGGCCGGCAAGTCGTCCTTGCGGGCGAAGAAGACGAAGGAGCGGTTCAGGCGGATCAGGTCCCGGGCAAAACCGGCATCGGCCTTCAACCGAGCGACCAGCTTGTCCATAGTCATCTCGGCCGGCGGGATGTTCTCGCGCTCGCTGAGCACCCGGCCGAGTGAGGTATAGGCGTGGCCGTTGCGGCCGGAATAGACCAGCCGGACGACCCTGCCGTCCTGCAACCGAACCCGGCCGGAGCCCTGCACCTGCAACACGAAGCGGTCGACCGGATCGCGCAGCCAGGCGATTTCCAGGCCCTGCCCGTCGAGTGCGCCACTCTCGATCGCCGTCCGATCGGGATAGGGCTCTAGGCCCCGGGGAGTGCGGCGGGCGGCGGACAAGGCAGGTTCCAGCCCTGGCCAAGCGTCGCCTGCAAGGCGCGTCACCAGATCGGCAGGGCGGGCATAGAGCGGCGTTGGGAACTGGACGGAGGGGGTGAGCGAGCCTTCGAACTCCGGCTCGAAATAGCCGGTCATGAAGCCGCCCTCGGCGCCACTCGGCCGGATGCGCCAGAAACTGAAACGCTCCTCGAAGAAGCGACGCGCCGCCGTCCGGTCGACCGGCCCGCGAGCCGTCAGCCTGCCGGCTTCGGCGCAGACAGCGGTGAGCGCAGCGGGGATCGGGACGCCTTGCCGAAGCGGGGGATCGGCAGCGCAGCCAGCTGCGAAAATCGTCAGCGCAATGCGGTGATCGTCATCCGGCCATCCCGGTATTGCGCCGGGAGAGATGACCTCTGCGCGGGCGCCGGGCGGCAAGTTCGGACCGGCGGGCGCTTGTGTCATTGCAGCGGACAACATGGCGGCCACCAGCGCAATGCGCCCGAGGCCACGGGTCACGCGCCGGCTTCGGTCGCGACCAAAAGCCAATTCGGGTCGCGGCTGCCGAGCTGACGCGAGAAGGTCCAGATATCGTTGACCTCCGAAACCGCCTCGGCGCTGCCGTCGACCACGACGCCCTGTGCATCACGGACAACACTGATCAGCTGCGAAACGAATGCGATCGTCACCTGAGCGGTCTTGCCCTTGACGTCGACGGCGGTGATCTCGGCCTTGTCGATCGAGACGAAGGAGGATTCCGCCTTCTCGCCGCGCTTCTCGCGGTCGGTAATCGCCTGCTCGAAGCCATCATAGACTTCCTTGGCGAGGAGGCCCTTCAGGACCTTGCGGTCGCCGCGGGCGAAGGCGGTGACGATTGTCTCGTAAGCGGATTTCGCACCCTGCAGGAAACCCTTCGGGTCGAAATCCTGCTCCTGGCGAACGATGGCCTCGATGCCGGCAATGATCGGCGAATCCGCAGGCGCAATGTCCTTCCAGCGCTCGGCCGCAGGAACGGCTGTCGCAGCGGGATCATTGGCTGCGCCCGGCAGGCGAATGACATTGTCGCGCTTGGCCTCGGGAGCGCCGGCCTGATCAGGTCGCATCGGCGGCGTCTCACGCCGCGCGAAGGGATCCTTAGGCGGCTGCTCGCTGCCGGTCTTCTGGCCAAGCACGGAGCGAAGCTTCCAGGCGACGAAAACGGCCAGAGCCAGGAAGACCAAAGTCGTCATGTCGAAGGAATTTTGCATCGAACGCTGATCCGGAACCCCAGTGACCGCCTCGCATCAACGGCGGCGGTCGGCCGGCCGCCGCATGCGATATGGTGATCAAGGCTCGTAACATCCACCCCCGAGCTTGTGAAGGCGGCTTCTTGTGCCTGAGGAAGCTCCATGATAGCCGACGCAAGCATTGCACCGGGGAGCGGTGCGCAGTCCCGGGCGCCGGCAAGGCGTGGGATTTCCCGATTAAAGCCTGCCAGACGATGATGGGACCGATGGCCAACGACATCCCCAACGGCAACGGCGCGAGCGAGGCGAACGCTCAGCCGAGCATGAATGCCCTGATCCAGTACACCAAGGACTTCTCCTTCGAGAATCCGAAGGCGCCCCGCGCGCTCGGCCAGCAGAACGAGCAGGGCCCGCAGATGTCCCTGCAGGTCAATGTCTCGACCACCGCGCTGTCGGAGACCGATTACGAGACCGTGCTCCAGCTCGAGGGCAAGGCCGTCCTGAACAACGAGACGCTGTTTGCGTTCGATCTCAGCTATGCCGGCGTGTTCCGGCTGCTGAACATCCCCCAGGAGCATATTCACCCCGTTCTGGTAATCGACTGCGCGCGGCTGCTGTTCCCGTTCGCCCGCCAGATCATCGCGGACGCGGTCCAGACCGGCGGCTTCCCGCCTTTCTATGTTCCGCAGATCGATTTCGCGATGCTGTATCAACAGCGCATGCAGGAGCTTCAGGCCCAGCAGCCACAGGCGCCCAACGCCTGAGCGAGCCTGCCGCCTCCGCAAGCCGACGATATCGAAAGGGCCCTCGCGGGCCCTTTCTTGCATTTCAATCAATAATCGCGCGCATTTCGCAACGCCTTGCGCATCGGCAAGGCAAACTCCATCTCCCACATTCATTGAAGCGGGCGCCAATCCGGCGTCCGCATTTTGCTATGTGGAGACCCGATGGACCATCTGATGACGCTTGCTGCCGACCCCGCCGTATGGGCGGCTCTCGGGGCACTGATCGCCATGGAGGTTGTCCTCGGCATCGACAATCTGATCTTCATCTCGATCCTGACCAACAAGCTGCCTGAGGAGCAACGTTCGCTCGGCCGCAAGATCGGCATCGGGCTTGCCCTGTTCATGCGGCTCGCGCTGCTCGGTACCGTCGCCTTCATCGTGCAATTGACGGAGCCGATCGTCTCGCTCTTCGGCAAGGCCTTCTCCTGGCGCGATTTCATCCTGATCGCCGGCGGCCTTTTTCTGGTCTGGAAGGCGACGACCGAAATCCATCACAAGGTCGACGTCAATCACGGGCCCGATGTGTTCGACGGCGGCCGTGCGGCAACCGTGACCTTCGGCGCTGCGATCTTCCAGATCCTGCTGCTCGATCTGGTCTTCTCGATCGACAGCATCATCACGGCCGTCGGCATGACCGAGCATGTCCCGGTGATGATGATTGCGGTGATCGTCGCCGTGCTGGTGATGCTGCTGGCCGCCGACCCGCTGGCGAAGTTCATCGAAAAGAACCCGACGATCGTGATGCTGGCCCTCGGCTTCCTGCTGATGATCGGCGCCACGCTGATCGGCGAGGGTTTCGGCGCCCATATCCCGAAGGGCTACATCTACGCCGCCATGGCCTTCTCGGCGCTGATCGAGGGTCTCAACATGATGTCCCGGCGCGCCGATCGTAGCCGCGGCCGACCGACCCGAAGCTGAGCCGCCACAAGCGGCTCAGCTTTCCTTGGCCAGACCGAGATAGCCGCTCCAGAGCGGTGTCTTCAGGGTCAGGATGAAGCTCTCATGAGCGGCCATTGCCGCCTCGTCGAGGCAGGGGGCGAGCGGGCGCTGGCGCTGCGGCCGCTCGGAAAGATCGGCGAGACCGTTGCCGGGACCGGAAGCGCTGACCACGCCAAGTCCGAGATCGGCCTGTTTGCCTCCGATCAGCTCGATATAGACCTCGGCGAGAATCTCCGAATCGAGCAGCGCGCCGTGCTGGGTGCGCCTCGTATTGTCGATGCCGTAGCGCTGGCAGAGCGCATCGAGACTGTTCGAGGCTCCGGGATGCTTGCGTCGCGCCATCGCCAGCGTATCGACGACCAGCGACGGATCGATCGGGCCACGGCCGACACGCTTCATCTCCATGTTCAGGAAGCCGACATCGAAGGACGCGTTGTGGATGACGAGCCGCGCGCCATCGATGAAGGCTGCAAACTCCTCGGCAATGGCCGCGAAGACGGGCTTGTCCGACAGGAAGGCATCGGACAGTCCGTGGACCTTGAAGGCGCCTTCCGCCATCGCCCGCTCGGGGTTGATGTATTGATGGAAGGTACGGCCGGATGGGCAGTGATTGACCAGTTCGACGCAGCCGATTTCAACGACGCGATCGCCGCCATTGGCTTCGACGCCGGTCGTCTCGGTATCGAGAACGATCTCACGCATGCCTGGACGCCTTTTCTTGCCGGCTCCGGCCAGGACGGCCGGCCAATGCCTGGAGGATAGAGCGGACCTGCCTCTGTGCCACCAGCAAGCCATGCGAGGTGTCCACAAGGAAGTGGGCGTGCCGGCGCTTCTCGGCATCCGGCATCTGGCGCGCAAGGATCGCGTCCAGCTTCTCCGCCGTCATCTGCGGACGCGCCAAAACGCGGGCGCGCTGCACTTCGGCTGATGCCGTGATCACGACGACGGCGTCACAGCGATACCCTCCTCCAACCTCAAGCAGGAGCGGCACATCGAGGACCGCGATATCGCTCCCCGCTGCAATGCAGTTCTTGATGAAAGCGATCTCCTCCTCCCGCACCAGAGGATGAATGATCGCCTCCAGCGCGCGCAGGGCGTCGGGCTTGCCCACAACCATCGAGGAGAGTCGGGCACGATCGACGGCCCCGTTCACCACTGCGCCCGGAAAGGCCGCCGCGATCGGTGCGACCGCCCTGCCCCGGTAGAGCGCATGGACGGTGGCATCGGCATCATGGACAGGCACGCCGTGGGCCCGGAACATCTCCGAGGTGGTCGACTTTCCCATGCCGATCGAGCCGGTCAGTCCCAGGATGAAGGTCATGCGGCACCCAGCGAATCAGGCGCCCAGGATATCGGCTTCGAGCCGGGCCCGCAGCGCCGGCGTGACCTTCGGGGTCACACCGAACCAGCGCGCGAAACCGGGGACGGCCTGATGCAGCAGCATGCCGAGCCCATCGACCGGAACACCGCCGCGACGTTCCGCCTCTTCGAGCAGGGGCGTCCGCAACGGCACGTACACGATGTCGTCAACGATCGTGCCGGGGCGCAGCCTGGTGAGATCGAGATCGAGCGGCGGCTTGCCGTTCATCCCAAGCGCCGTCGTGTTGACGATCAGATCGGCCGATCCGACCAGCTCATGACGCCTTGACCAAGCTTGTGCCTCCACCGGCGCTCCGAGTGCCCGGGCAAGTTCCATGGCTCGGTCGGCGCTGCGGTTGACGAGGATGATCCGCTCGAGGCCGCGGGCCTTCAGTCCAAAACCGATCGCCCGCGCCGCGCCGCCCGAGCCAAGAATGAGAGCCGTTGCGACCCGCTCGCTCCAGCCGGGAACGCTGGCGTCGAGATGGGCGAGGAAGCCGGCAGCATCGGTGTTGTCGCCGAACAGGCGACCATCGTCACGCCAGATCGTGTTCACCGCACCCATCGCGCGGGCGACGGGGCTGAGTTCATCGACCAGCAGCAGCGACGCCTCCTTGTGGGGAACTGTGACGTTGCCGCCCACGAATTCGCCGCTCCGCACCCGGGCCATGAACGACGAGAGTGCAGCCGGTGCGACATCGATGCGTTCATAGGATCCATCGAGCCCATGCTCGGCGATCCAGCTGCCGTGAATGAGCGGCGAGCGTGAATGGGCGATCGGGTGACCGATGACGAAACAGCGACGGGTCATGGAATTCAGATGTCCGGATCAATCGACGAGAGCGCCCTGCTCGCGCAGGGCCTCGAGTACGGCAAGGAGCGGGAGGCCGAGAATGGTGAAATGGTCGCCCTCGACGGCAGCGAAGAGCTGGGAACCAAGGCCTTCGAGCTGGTAGCCGCCAACGCTGGTCAGGATCGCCGGGCCAGCAAGTTCGACATAGGTCGCGATGAAATCGAGCTCGAGCCGCCGCATCGTCAGTCGTGCGGTCTGCCCGCCTTCAGCCAGGATCTCGCCGTCGCGCGCCAGCACAAAGGCGGAATGAAGCTCATGCGTGCGCCCAGCCAATGTCGCGATCTGCGCGGCGGCGCCAGGGAGATTCTCGGGCTTGTGAAAGATCTGGCCCTCGCAGGTCAACGTCTGGTCGGCGCCGAGCACGAAGCGGCCGGGCTTCATCACGGAGACATGCAGCGCCTTCGCGCAGGCAAGCGCGGCCGCGATCGCCTCGCCTTCGACACCCTGTGCGAGGAGCGGCGCCTCGGCGGCTCGCTCGTCGATGTCGGGCTTCAGGGTGTCCACCGGGATCCCGGCTGCGCGCAGCATCCCAGCCCGGGTCGTACTGCCGGAAGCAAGCAGCAGCGGCGCCGCTGCACGCCAGAGAGAGGGCCTCTTCGTCATGTCGCGATGAACTTCATGCGATGGTCGCGCAGCAGGTCGAGGATCGCTGCCGCCGTCTCCTCGATCGAGCGCCGGGTGACATCGATCACCGGCCAGCCCCTGCGGGCGCAAAGCTTGCGCGACTGCGCGATCTCGTCGGCCACGGCTGTAGGGTCGACATAGGGCGTCTCATCATCCGCCTTCATCGAGAGCAACCGGTTCTGTCGAATCTGGACGATGCGCTCGGCGCTGGCGACCAGCCCGACGATCAACGGCTTTCTCAGCCGCTCAAGTTCGACCGGCAAAGGCACATGGGGGACCAGCGGTACGTTGGCGGTCTTGATACCGCGATTGGCGAGATAGATGCTGGTCGGTGTCTTCGAGGTGCGGCTGATGCCGACGAGGATGATATCCGCGCTTTCCAGATCGCCTCCAAGCTGCCCGTCATCATGCATCAGCGTGTAGTTCATCGCGTCGATGCGGCGGAAATATTCGGCGTTGAGGACATGCTGCGCGCCCGGCCGCGGCGACCCCGCCTGGCCGAGATAAGACTGGAACAGGGACAGCACCGGGTTCAGCACCGACAGACAGGGGCAGCCGAGTTCCTGGCAGAATTTCTCGAGCCGCTCGGCCCATTCCGCTTCGACGAGCGTGTAGAGCACGACCCCCGGCGAGGATTCGATCTCCGCCAGGACCCGGGCAAGCTGCGCCTCGGAGCGGACCAGCGGATAGACATGCTCGATGGCCGAGACCGATTCATATTGGGCGGCGGCGGCCCGGCTGACCGCAATCAGGGTCTCGCCGGTGGCATCGGACACCAGATGCAAATGAAAATAGTTGCGCGCCACGTGGGCTCCCGGGGCTTAACGAAGTTGCAACCTCTAGCGCGCCATATCCGCAATGCAAATTGTCGTCCTGGACCGGGACCCCCAGCGCTGACCGCGATGAGGGGTCACGCTGGTCATGGGGACTGCTGTGGACAACCGTACATCCGAGCGGAGCGCGGGACCGCGACTGTATAACTCCCTCTTTCCATCAACAGGCTGGTCCCTGGGGACACGTGGAGGGATGTTTCACGTGAATCATTTTAACGATCGGCAGCCCCGGCCGCGATTCTGATTTCTTACTAATCAGTTAAGGCGCCCCACCCCCCGGGCGATTCCACCCTGCGACATCGGCTCGCCCTGTGGACCGGTTGTGGACAAAGTTGGGCCGGGCTATTTGCCCCTGACCAAGAGTCAAAACAAAAGAATATCTCTCTAAGATTCTTTTAAGATTCAGACCTGAACGGCTGACCGGAGTGGGCATGGCGAACGAAGATCCGGTTTTCCTGCGGAGCCTTTCGGGCGAGGTGATGGCAAGGCCGCCGATCTGGCTGATGCGCCAGGCCGGACGCTATCTGCCGGAGTACCGCGAGGTCCGGGCCAAGGCAGGTGGCTTTCTCGAGCTCTGCTACAATCCCGCCTTTGCTACCGAAGTGACCCTTCAGCCAATCCGCCGTTTCGGTTTCGATGCAGCGATCCTGTTCTGCGACATCCTCGTCGTGCCGCATGCGCTTGGCCAGAAGCTCTGGTTCGTCCAGGGCGAAGGTCCGCGGTTGGAGCCCGTGGGCGATGCGAAGAGGCTTGGCGAGATCCACGAGGAGATCGACCAGGACGTGCTGGCGCCGGTCTACGAAACGGTTGGCAAGGTCAAGGCTGCCCTGCCAGGCAACACCGCCTTCGTCGGCTTCTGCGGGGCGCCTTGGACGGTCGCGACCTACATGGTGGCTGGGCGGGGCACGCCGGATCAGGGTCCCGCGAAGGAACTCTTCACACGAGACCCGGAGCTGTTCGCCCGGCTGATCGACCGGATCGTGATGGCGTCCATCGCTCATCTCAACGCTCAGCTCGATGGCGGCGTCGATGCGGTGCAGATTTTCGACAGCTGGGCTGGCTCGCTTGGCGAAGATGATTTCATGCGTTGGTGCATTGCGCCGACCAAGCGGATCGTCGACGGAGTGCGGGCGCGTCATCCCAAGGCAAAGATCATCGGCTTTCCCCGGGGGGCCGGCCGCCTGATTCCGAGCTATGTCAAAGCGACCGGGGTTGATGCTGTCGGGCTCGAGACGGACATCGATCGCGAATTTGCGCGGACGCAGATCCAATCGCTGGCGCCGATCCAGGGTCACCTTGACCCGCAACTTCTCCGGGCAGGTGGTACCGAGCTGGAACGGGAGGTCGACGCGATCCGTACCTCCTTCGGCGCCGGTCCCTTCGTCTTCAATCTCGGGCATGGCATCCTGCCGGATACGCCGATCGCTCATGTCGAACGCTTGATTGCGGCCGTCAGGTCATGATGAGGATGCAGTGATGCTGATCGACTGGATCAAGGCTTTTCACGTGATGGCGGTCATCTCCTGGATGGCCGGCATGCTCTATTTGCCCAGGCTGATGGTTTATCACGCGGAGGCGCAGACCGGCTCGGTGCAGTCCGAAACCTTCAAGATCATGGAACGCCGGCTCCTCAAGGGCATCATCAATCCGGCGATGATCGTGACCTGGGTGCTGGGTCTGTACCTCGCCTGGGCGATCTATGGCTTCAAGGGTGGCTGGCTGCACGGCAAGATTCTGCTCGTGGTCATCCTCTCCGCCATCCATGGCATCCTGGTCGGACGGGTCAGGGCCTTTGCCGAAGATCGCAACGACAAGTCGGCGCGCTATTACCGGATCATCAACGAAGTGCCGGCACTGCTGATGGTCGGAATCGTAATCCTGGTCGTCGTCAAACCGTTCTGAGCGACGCCGACGTTTCCGGCTTGAGAGTCCACGGGAAACCAGCTATCAAGCGCAACGCGACTTTTTGCGTCCTCCCTGTTGTCGATGGTTCGTGAGCTGGCTGCCGGTGCAGACGCTCATGGTGCGCATCCCCTGCGCACTGGTCCTTCCAGGCCCTGTCGAGCCCTCCACTGAGTCCCTGACCTCCGCCATTCGTGTGGGGGCGTTTACGATCCGGGTGCCCCATGCGGGAAATCAAGCTTCACGAACTCAAGGTCAAATCGCCGACCGAGCTTCTTGCCTTCGCCGAAGGCATGGAGGTCGAGAACGCCAGCACGATGCGCAAGCAGGAGCTGATGTTCGCCATCCTCAAGCAGTTGGCCGCCAAGGAAACCGAGATTCTCGGCGAGGGCGTGGTCGAGGTGCTGCAGGACGGGTTCGGCTTCCTGCGCTCCTCCGACTCGAACTATCTGCCGGGTCCCGACGACATCTACGTTTCGCCGTCGCAGATCCGCAAGTTCGGCCTGCGCACGGGTGATACGGTTGAAGGGCCGATCCGTGGACCCAAGGATGGCGAGCGCTATTTTGCGCTGCTCAAGGTCAACACGATCAATTTTGAGGACCCGGAGAAGATCCGGCACAAGATCCATTTCGACAACCTGACGCCGCTGTATCCGGACGAGCGTCTGCGGCTGGAAGTTCAGGATCCGACCAAGAAGGACTTCTCGCCCCGCGTCATCGACATCGTCGCTCCGATCGGCAAAGGCCAGCGCGCCCTGATCGTGGCGCCGCCGCGCACCGGTAAGACGGTTCTGCTGCAGAACATCGCGCAGTCGATCACCAACAATCATCCCGAGTGCTATCTGATCGTGCTGCTGATCGACGAGCGGCCCGAGGAAGTCACCGACATGCAGCGTTCGGTGAAGGGTGAGGTTGTGTCCTCGACCTTCGACGAGCCGGCCACGCGCCACGTCCAGGTCGCGGAGATGGTCATCGAGAAGGCCAAGCGCCTGGTGGAGCATGGCCGCGATGTCGTGATCCTGCTCGACTCGATTACGCGCCTCGGCCGTGCCTACAACACCGTGGTCCCCTCTTCCGGCAAGGTGCTGACCGGTGGTGTCGATGCCAACGCGCTGCAGCGGCCGAAGCGCTTCTTCGGCGCGGCCCGCAATATCGAGGAAGGCGGCTCGCTGACCATCGTCGCGACTGCGCTGATCGATACCGGCAGCCGCATGGACGAAGTCATCTTCGAAGAGTTCAAGGGCACCGGTAACTCGGAAATCGTGCTTGACCGCAAGGTGGCCGACAAGCGCATCTTCCCGGCGATCGACATCCTGAAGTCGGGCACCCGCAAGGAAGAGCTGATCACGCCGAAGGATGTGCTGCAGAAGACCTATGTGCTGCGCCGCATCCTGAATCCAATGGGACCGCAGGATGCGATCGAGTTCCTGATCGACAAGCTGCGGCAGACCAAGCAGAACTCCGAGTTCTTCGACTCGATGAACACCTGATCGGATCGGGAATCGCCACGCCGCACGAAGCTGCAGCGTCGGAGATCCAATACTTTCAGCGAGGCGGATCGGCAGTCATGCCGACCCGCCTTTCTTGTTTGGATCCGGGGTCACCGGCCAGCAGAAACGGCATCCTGCAATTGATTCGGATCCGTTACGGGAGGCAGGCAACGCCCGGCGAAACAGATGAAGGCGGCACCGATGCCTGCAAGACGCGCCATGGAAGCGGCTGGGTGGTCCGATGGTAGCGCGCTGGGATCGGGGCAGTCGACGATCATCGTCGTCGTGTAGGGCAATGCCAGCGCAGCCGCGCGAAGACGTTCGCGTTCGGGTCCAGCCAGGATGATCTCGATGCCGTGCCGCGCCAGATCATAAGCATTGAGTACGGAGCCATGGGCGACCGGCGCGCGCTCGGCAGCGGCCAATGCTGCTGCGAGAAACCGTTCGGCCTGGGCCCTATCGGTCGGGGCTCCGCTCTTGGCCGCCAGACGAAGCAGGTTCCCTGCATGCACGCCATTAGCGTTCTGGACTGCGTCGTCGTGAGTCGGCCTCGGTACGACCGGAAGAACGGCGCTATCGCGTTGAGTCATACCAAGTAGACTCGTATCGACGTGGCGGTAGTACCGCCAGAGATGGGCGGACCAGCGCAGGGCGTGGTCAAGGAAATGCCGTTCCGATGTGGCGTCGTGGAGTGCCAGGGCCGCTTCGATCATCGCCGCGTGATCGAGGGCAAAGCCCGGGGTGATCAACCGGCCCGCGCGGTAGGAGTGAGCGAGGCCGTTTCCATGCTTCATTGATTCGGCGACGAAATGGTAGGCTCGCCGAGCAAGGGCCAGCCAGGCGGGCTCCGCGAGTAGACCGGAGGCTCGCACGAGCGCCGCGATCATCAGCCCATTCCAGTCGGCCAGGATTTTGTCGTCGCGGGCCGGAGGAACCCGGCGAGCGCGCAACGCCAGGAGATCCCGCCGGATGTTGGCCAATTGCTGCTCGAATGCCGGATCCGGATCGGGCGTGTCGAGCCGGTTGAGGATTGTGACGCCTTCCCAGTTGCCATGGGCGGTGACGTCATAGTGCCGGGCGAAGAGTTCTGCGTCGGCTGGCGTGAGATGGCTGGCCAGCTCCGATGCAGTCCAGACATAGAATTTGCCTTCGACCCCCTCGGAATCGGCATCGAGGCTGGAGGCGAAAGCGCCCTCCTGTAGCAGCATGTCCCGCTCAAGCCAGGTGACGATGCCCTGGGCCGCGCTGTGCGCCAGTGGATTGCCGCTGCGCTTCGCCTCGAGCGCATAGAGCCCGAGTAGCTGGGCATTGTCATAAAGCATCTTCTCGAAATGCGGCACGAGCCAGCGCTCGTCGACCGAGTATCGGGCGAAGCCGCCGCCGAGGTGATCGTGAATGCCGCCACGCGCCATGCGTTCCAGGGTGCGGGTCGCCGGCAGGAGTGTGGTCGCGTTCCCAGTGCGGCTGCCGTGACGCCAGAGCAGCTCGATCAGGCCAGGATTGGGGAATTTTGGTGCGCCGCGCAGCCCGCCATGCTGCGGATCGAAGGATTGGGCGATCTCGCTGGCGATCTGGTCGAGGTCAGGTTTGTATCGGGCTTCCGGGCTTGCTGCAGCCTCACTCTGCTCGAGTGCAGCCTTGATCGCGGCGGCATTGCGCGCGACCCGCTCGGGCTCTTGTGCGTGGACGGCCGCGATCAGCTGCAGCACCTGGCTGAAGGAGGGCCGTCCATAGCGCGCCGTTGGCGGAAAATAGGTGCCGCCCCAGAATGGCTGACGGTCGGCGGTGAGGAACATGGTCAGCGGCCAGCCCCCCTGTTCGCCCAGGCTGTGCAGCGCGTTCATGTAGACCTGATCGATATCGGGTCGCTCCTCCCGGTCGACCTTGATGTTGACGAAGCGCGCGTTCATCAGCGCCGCGGTTGCCAAGTCCTCAAAGCTCTCATGGGCCATGACATGGCACCAGTGGCAGGCGGCATAGCCGACCGAGAGCAGGACCGGGCGACCGCTTGACTTTGCCTCGGCAAAGGCTTCCTCGCTCCATTCCCACCAATGGACGGGATTGTCCTTGTGCTGCAGGAGATAGGGGCTGGCGGCGGCCCCGAGACGATTCATCGACGGATCTCCCAGGCGGATCAGCGTCGCAACGGAAAGATGTGCTGCCTATGACGACCGGACAGGATTACCCAACGATTGTGGCGCTATCGTCGGCCAATGGCCGCGCCGGGGTGGCTGTCCTGCGGGTGTCCGGGCCGCAAGTTCGATTCGTCCTCGAAACAATTTCGGGCGTTATCCCCAACCCGCGGCATGCGGTGCTTCGACACCTGCGCCACCCCGTCTCCCACGAGGTGATCGATTCGGCTCTGGTCCTGTTCTTCCCGGGACCAGCGAGCTTCACCGGCGAGGATGTCGCCGAGTTCCATGTCCATGGTTCGCGTGCGGTGATGGCGGCCCTGCTCTCGGCATTGACCGGGCTACCAGGGCTTCGATTGGCGGAGGCCGGCGAATTCACCCGGCGGGCCTTTGAGGCGGGAAAGCTGGATCTTGCAGCGGTCGAGGGCCTGGCTGACCTGATCGATTCGGAGACGGAATGGCAGCGTCGACAGGCGCTCCGGCAGATGGAGGGAGCGCTTGGTCATGCGGCCGGGCTGTGGCGAGATCAGTTGATCGGTGCCATGTCGCTGTTGGAGGCCGAGATCGATTTCTCGGATGAAGGCGATGTTTCCGGAGCGCTTGTGGAGAACGCCATTGTGTCCGTCACGGACGTGCTGACGAGCCTGCGCGATGCCCTTGGATCGTTTCGGATGGGCGAGCGCGTTCGTGAGGGATTTGTCGTCGTGCTGGCGGGACCGCCCAATGCGGGAAAGTCGAGTCTGCTGAACGCCCTCGCCCGCCGCGACGTGGCGATCGTCTCGCCGCAACCTGGTACGACCCGCGACATGATTGAGGTCCGGCTTGATCTCGCCGGTTTCCCGGTGACGTTGATCGATACGGCGGGTTTGCGCGAGAGTGTCGATCCGATCGAGGCAGAGGGTGTCCGCCGGGCGACGGCTCTGGCCGAGAAGGCGGATCTGGTGCTGAGACTTCGTGCAGTCGATTCGTCTCCGAACCGAGCGTCCGTTGAACCGCAGGATCTGATGGTTGCCACCAAGTGCGACTTGCCCGGGCAAGTTGGCGCCGGTGAGCTGGCGGTCTCCGTGCAAAGCGGTGTCGGACTCGATACGCTGTTGAGGAGCGTTTCGGAGCGGCTCGGTGCGCTGACCAATCCAGAGCCCGCATTGCTGACCCGCGAGCGACAGCGCGTAGCGGTTACGGACGCGGTGGCGGCTCTGCAGCGGGCAGCGGGTTCCGGGCACGGACAGGTCGAGCTGCTGGCTGAAGACATCAGGATCGCCGTGCGCGCGCTCGAACGGCTCGTGGGGCGGATCGACGTCGAGGATGTGCTGGACCGGCTGTTTGCAGGCTTCTGCATCGGAAAGTAGAGAACCCGCTGCGCGGCGTTTCACGTGAAACCTTCAGCTGAGAGATCACAAGAATCTTGACCCTCGGCACGGGGTTGGCTAGCGACATGCGCATGTCCCATTCCATTGCCACAGATCGCTATGACGTCATCGTCGTAGGTGGCGGCCATGCCGGCGCCGAGGCGGCGGCCGCTGCTGCGCGTCTTGGCGCGCGCACGGCGCTGTTGACCCATCAGCGCGAGACGATTGGTGTGATGTCCTGCAATCCTGCGATCGGCGGATTGGGCAAGGGCCATCTGGTGCGTGAGATCGATGCGCTCGACGGTATCATGGCCCGCGCAGCTGACCGTGCTGGCATCCAGTTCCGGATGCTGAACCGCCGCAAGGGCCCGGCCGTTCGCGGCCCGCGCGCGCAGGCAGACCGGAAACTCTATCGGAGTGCGGTTCAGGATTTGCTCGCCGAGCTTGAGCATCTCGAGATCGTGGTCGGTGAGGCCTTTGACCTCGATATAGTGAATGGCGCGGTTCAAGGCGTCATTCTGTCCGACGGGCGTCGATTCGCTTGCGGAACGGTTGTCCTGACGACTGGTACCTTTCTGCGTGGATTGATCCATATCGGCGAGAAGACAATTCCGGCAGGACGCGTTGGGGAAGCCCCGTCGCTTGGTCTATCGGCCACGCTGGAGCGTCACGCGCTTCCGCTTGGTCGCCTCAAGACGGGTACGCCACCACGGCTGGATGGGCGCACGATCGCCTGGTCCACACTGGAGATGCAAGCCGGCGACGAGCCGCCGGAGCCGTTCTCCGCGCTGACCGATGCGATCACGACGCCTCAGATTTCCTGCGGCATTACCCGCACCACGCTGGCTTCGCACGAACTGATCCGCGCCAACCTCCATCGGGCGCCGATGTTTTCGGGCCAGATCGAGGGCCGAGGACCACGCTACTGCCCATCGATCGAGGATAAGGTCGGCCGGTTCGGGGATCGCGACGGCCACCAGATCTTTCTGGAGCCGGAGGGGCTCGATGATCCCACCGTCTATCCCAACGGTATCTCGACCTCCTTGCCGGAAGATGTGCAGCTCGGCTTGCTGAAGACGATTCCTGGGCTTGAAGATGCAGCCATGCTGCGTCCTGGCTATGCGATCGAGTATGATTTCGTCGATCCGCGCGCCTTGAAGAACTCGCTCGAAACGCGCGCGATCGCCGGTCTGTTTCTCGCGGGCCAGATCAACGGAACGACCGGTTATGAGGAGGCGGCTGCCCAGGGGCTCTTTGCGGGCCTCAATGCGGCGCGGCGTGCCGGTGGTGCAGAGCCGATCGCGATGGATCGGACGACCTCCTATATCGGCGTACTGGTTGATGACCTCGTGACGCGTGGGGTGACAGAGCCATATCGGATGTTCACGTCGCGTGCAGAGTTCCGGCTGTCATTGCGTGTCGATAACGCCGACGAGCGGCTGACCCCGTTGGGTATCGAGCTCGGCTTGGTCGGAGGTGAGCGTGAACGCCGGTTTCAGGCCAAGGCCGCGGAAATCGACGGTTTGCGGGTGCAATTGAAGAACCTCCGGCTGACACCGCAACAGGCCGACCAGGTCGGCCTGCAATTGAACCGCGATGGCGTGCGTCGGAGCGCTTATCAACTCCTCTCTTATCCAGACATCAGCTTCGAGCAGCTGGCAGCGATTTGGCCGGAGCTCAACGCCCACCCCGCCTCCGTTGCGTCGCGCGTTACTGCGGATGCGACTTATGCTGTCTATCTCGACCGACAGGCTGCCGAGATCGGGGCCTATCAGCGTGACCAAGCTCTGGAGGTTCCGGCCGATCTCGACCTTGATGGTATTTCCGGGCTCTCGAATGAATTGAGAGCGAAGCTGTCGCAGCAGCGCCCGGCCAATCTCGCGCAAGCATCACGGATCGAAGGCATGACTCCTGCTGCACTGACCTTACTGGCGGCCCATGCGCGGCGGGATCGCAAGCGCGCGACGCAAACGGCGGCCTGAGTCGTGGCTGTTGACAATGATGACCGCGCCCGCGCTCTGCGCTTGACTCCTGTTTCACGTGAAACACAGGAGCGGCTCGCGCTGCTGGTCGCAGAGCTGGTCAAGTGGCAAAATGCGAAGAACCTGGTCTCTTCGACGACGCTTTCGGATGTCTGGACGCGGCACGTCGCTGATTCGCTCCAGCTCTTCGCATTGGCGCCTGACGCCAGAACCTGGCTCGATCTCGGCTCAGGCGGTGGATTTCCCGGACTTGTGATCGGGATCTGTCTTGCCGAACAGGGGCAAGGCCGAATCCATCTGGTCGAGAGCAATGCGCGCAAATGCGCCTTTTTGCGCCACGCGGCCCGGGTGACCGGTGCGCCTGTGACGGTTCATGCCTCGCGGATCGAGGATATCGTTGGGGAGTTCACAGAAAAAGTCGACGTCGTGACGGCCCGGGCGCTCGCACCGCTCCCGATTCTGCTAGGATGGTGCAAGGAGTTGTTGAGAACCGGGACACTTGGGCTCTTTCCCAAGGGACAATATCTAGATGCTGAATTGACCGAAGCGTCTAAATATTGGAAGATTCAGGCCTCGACAGTTGTCTCCGTGACAGATCCGGCAGCTCGCATTCTGTTGATTCGCGAGGCCGAGCAGCGGGCTGATACATGACCGATCTGACTCCCATTACCCTTCCCCCCCGCCGGCCACGTGTGCTGGTGCTCGCCAATCAGAAGGGCGGCGTCGGCAAGACGACGACGGCCATCAATCTCGGCACGGCGCTCGCCGCGATCGGTGAGAAGGTGCTGATCGTCGATCTCGATCCGCAGGGGAATGCCTCGACCGGGCTCGGCGTTGACCGGAAGAGCCGGCAATCCTCGACCTATGATGTGCTCTGCGGCGATATCGGCCTTGGTCAGGCGCTGCAGGAAACCGCTGTACCTGGTTTGTTCATCGCGCCGTCGACGCTCGATCTGCTTGGTGTCGAGCTCGAGATCGCCAGTGCCAAGGATCGCACCCAGCGCCTCAAGAAGGCGATCGACGAAATTTCCGACGATCAGCGCTGTGCGGACCTGACCTATATTCTGATCGACTGCCCGCCTTCGCTCAGCCTGATCACCATCAATGCGATGACGGCAGCCGACGCCGTGCTTGTGCCGCTGCAATGCGAGTTCTTCGCGCTGGAGGGCCTCAGCCAGCTGCTCAAGACGGTCGAGCAGGTTCGCAATGGGCTCAATCCGCGCCTGATCATTCAGGGCGTGGTCCTGACCATGTTCGACCCGCGCAACAATCTCTCCGGTCAGGTCATGGCCGACGTTCGCGAGTTTTTGGGCGACAAGGTCTATGAGACCGTGATCCCGCGCAATGTCCGGGTTTCGGAAGCCCCGTCCTACGGCAAGCCCGCCCTGCTCTACGATCTCCGCTGTGCCGGCTCGCAGGCCTATTTGCGGCTGGCATCCGAAGTCATCAGGCGGGAGCGTGCGCTGCGCGCCGCTGCCTGAACTCATTTCGTATTTAGTATCAAGAGGTTGAATTATGGCCGAGGAACAGGGACGTTCACGTCTTGGCCGGGGTCTCGCCGCTCTGATTGGAGATGTCGGCGACGAGATCGGAGCGCTCGAGCGTGCCAGAGGCCAGCGTCGGGTTCCAGTCGAGTTCCTGCGGCCGAGCGCGCGGAATCCGCGGCGCAGTTTCGCGGATGACGAGCTCGAGGATCTGACGGCTTCCGTGCGCGAGCGCGGGATCCTGCAGCCGATCATCGTGCGCCCGCTCAAGGGCATGGCCGACGCCTATGAGATCATCGCCGGCGAACGGCGTTGGCGTGCCGCGCAGCGCGCCGGCCTGCATGAGGTTCCCGTCATCCAGGTCGAGGCTGACGACCGCGAGGCGCTGGAAATCGCCATCGTCGAGAACGTCCAGCGCAGCGACCTGAACGCGATCGAAGAGGCCGCCGGGTACGAGCGCCTGATTGCCGAATTCAGCTATACCCAGAACGATCTGGCCCGCGTCATCGGCAAGAGCCGAAGCCATGTCGCGAATACGCTGCGCCTTTCAAAACTGCCGGAGCCTGTCCGGCGGATGGTGGCTGAGGGCGCCGTTTCGGCGGGCCACGCGCGCGCGCTGCTCTCGGTCGCGGATCCTGAGCTGATGGCGCGCAAGATCGTCGATGAGGGCCTCAGCGTCCGCGACATCGAACGGTTGGTGCAGGAAGAGGCGCGGGGTGAGAGCAGGAGCTCCCCTGGCAAGCCGAAACTCGACAAGGATCCGGACACCCGCGCGTTGGAAAAGGCGCTCGAGGAGGTTCTCGGGCTATCAGTGTCGATCCAGCACCGTCCGAGCGGCGGAGGCGACATGAAGATCGGCTACAAGACGCTCGATCAGCTCGATGCCCTGTGTCGGCGCCTGAAGGCCTGATCAGGCCCCTTGCGCTTACTCGCTAGGAACCGCGCCCGCCGCTCTGTGCCAGCCGGGCGAGGGTCCAAAGGGTGCGTGCAGCGGTTGGACGGGCGAGTTCGCCATCGCGCCTGACCGCAAGAGTTGCGGTTCCCAGGATGCCGACCGCTTCGGTGAGCTTCTGCACGGACCATGCGTTCAACGCCGCTTCAGCGGCCGCCATGCGGGGAAAGGGCAGCCGCATGCTGGAGACCGCGTCCCGGGCGCTGCGGCCGCCATCGACGCTCTGACGGGCTTTCAGCAGCGTCAGGGCGTGGCGTAGCAAGCCGCCAAGCATCACCCCGGAATCGAGGCCTTCGCTCGACAGCTTCGCGAGCGCCAGATCGAGCACGGCCAGACGGCCGGCGAAGACCGCATCGACGAGCGCAGCCTGCTCGCGTTGTGCCGTATCGCCGACGACCGCCTCGATATGCGCTTCGGTGACGGCTGGATCTGCGCCAACATAGAGCAGAAGCTTTTCGATCTCGCGGCGCGATGTCTGGCGATCGCCGCCCAATAGCCCGGACAGCTGTTCGCGCGTGGTGCGGTCGATCGATTTGCCGGCAGCCCGGACCATTTCATCGATGATACTACCAAGATCGCGCGCCGCATCGCCGTAGCAGGGCACGGCGAGGGCCGTTCGTGCCTTCTCACAGGCCTGGCGCAGGGGATTGGTGCGTTGGAGATCACCCGCTTCGACGATGACGATCGCGTCCTGCGATGGCGTCGACAGCAGCGGCTCGACCGCCGCGAGCAGCAGCTTCGATGTCGGTGACACGCGAATGGCACGCCGGCCGCCGAACAGGCCGATCGTATTGGCTTCGTCTACCAGCTTGAGGGGATCGGCAGCGACATCATCGCCATCCATGCGAATGAGCTGGAAGGCATCGTTGATATCGTCGACGCTGGCGCGTGCGAGCGCTGTCGCCCGCTCGGAGACAAGGCCGGAATCGGGTCCATAGATCAGGATGAGGCGCCAGGCCGGGTCCAGCTTGGTCAGGGCCCGGTCGGCCTCATGCGCCTTGATGGCGACCATTGCCTGTCGTCCGGCTCAGCCGCCGACGAGATCGGCGGCGATCTGCCCTTGGATCAGGGTTGCCAGCGACTTGCCGGCTCGAATCTGGGCATCTCGTGCTGCGCGGACCGTGGAAAAACGCTGCTGGGAGCGTTCATAGGGCGCGCGCGTTATGGTCGTGCCGGAGGATACGACCTCTCCTGTACCTTCCCGGACGAGCGACCAGGTGGCTGTCGCGACGAGAACGGCGGAGTCGGCGCGGCCACTGACGTAGTCGACGGTGACGACTTCGATCGATTCCCGGATCGAGGCCTGGAGCTTCAGGCGCTTCGGACCAGTGGCCTCTCCGGCTCCGCCGCCGTCGAGTTCGAAGACGAGTTCGTTCCGCAGGTAATGCCCGACCAGGCCCTTGATCTCGGGGACCTCGATATTCCTGAGCGCCGCCTTGACGCTGCCGCCGACGGTGCTGGTGGTATTCTCGGCATAGAGCGGGCGCAGGCACCCACCAGCAAGCGCGGCGGCGCCGAGTGCGGCGGCCAGCATGAGGCGGCGGGTAGGCACACCGCGACCAGGTCGGCAGCGGTGCGAATCAGACGACGACATTCACAATTCTCCCCGGCACCACGATGATCTTCCGGATCGGGCGATCGTCCAGGGCTTTGATGACGGCCTGGGATGACCGAACGATGGCTTCGACGGAGACCGTATCCGCATCGGCCGGCACGGTCACCTCTGCGCGCTTCTTGCCGTTGATCTGGACCGGCAGCGTGACGCTGTCGTCACGGAGCAGTTCGGCGTCAGCCACCGGCCAGGAGGCTTCGCCAACGAGGCCGGGTTGGCCGAGCGCGTGCCAGCACTCCTCGGCAAGATGCGGCATCATCGGCGCGACAAGCTGCGTGACGATGGCGGCCGCCTCGTGCAGCGCAAACGCCATATCGCTGGCAAGCGCGGGATCCTCGGCAGCTCCGTCGAGCGCCTTCGCGATGGCGTTTGTCAGCGTGTAGATATGAGCGACGCACCGGTTGAAGCCGAGGCGCTCGATATCGGCGCCGACGGCGTGCAGGGCACGATGGCTGGCCTTGCGCAAGGTGAGGGCCGCCTCACCGAATTCCGCGGCAGCACCCGCTGAATTGCCGGTCCGCTCGGCGATCTCGCCGATCAGCCGCCATAGGCGCTGCACGAAGCGGGCTGCGCCCTGAACGCCTTCGTCCGTCCAGATCACATCGCGATCCGGTGGCGAGTCCGAAAGCATGAACCAGCGGGCGGTGTCGGCGCCGTAGGAGGCGATGATGTCGTCGGGGTCGACCACATTCTTCTTCGACTTCGACATCTTCTCGATGGAGCCGATCTCGATTGGCGCCCCGGTCTCGACATGGAAGCCACGACGCTCGCTGCCATTGGCCTCGATACGGACATCGCCGGGCTCGACCCAGGTTCCATCCTCGGCTCGGTAGGTCTCATGGACCACCATGCCCTGGGTGAAGAGGCCAGCAAAAGGCTCGTCCAACCCGGCATGGCCGGTTGCCTTCATCGCGCGGGTGAAGAAGCGCGAATAGAGCAGGTGCAGGATCGCATGCTCGACGCCGCCGATATACTGGTCAACGGGAAGGAAGCGGTCGACGACCTTGCGATCGGTCGGGCTCTCGGTGCGCCAGGGATCGGTGAAACGGGCAAAATACCACGAGGAATCGACGAAGGTATCCATCGTGTCGGTTT
Source organism: Allobosea sp. 2RAB26 (assembly GCF_052115465.1). Taxonomy (NCBI): domain Bacteria; kingdom Pseudomonadati; phylum Pseudomonadota; class Alphaproteobacteria; order Hyphomicrobiales; family Alloboseaceae; genus Allobosea; species Allobosea sp. 2RAB26. The sequence goes on from NZ_JBFRGS010000013.1 coordinate 178,024, forward strand.
CACGACGGGCCGGCTTGCCGCAATTGGGGCAGGCGACATGCTTCCAGCTCGGATGATGGTCGAGCGGGTTGCCGGGCTTCTCGAAGGAGACGTCATCCGGCAGCTTGACCGGCAGGTCGGCATCCGGGACCGGCACGGTACCGCAATCGGCACAGTGGATGATCGGGATCGGGCAGCCCCAGTAGCGCTGGCGCGAGATGCCCCAATCGCGCAGACGGAAATTCACCTTGCGCGTGCCAACGGGCTGATTGCCGCGTGTCTCGCTCTCCAGCCGGCGGGCCACCTCTTCTTTCGCTTCCGGAATGGTCATGCCATCCAGGAAACGCGAATTGATCATGCGGCCATCCTCGACATAGGCCGTGTCCGTGATGACGAAGCTTTCGGGGTCGACACCCTCGGGGCAGACGACCGGGGTGTTGCCGAGCCCGTATTTGTTGACGAAGTCGAGGTCGCGCTGGTCATGGGCCGGGCAGCCGAAAATGGCACCGGTGCCGTATTCCATGAGGATGAAGTTCGCGACATAGACCGGCAAAGTCCATGATGGATCAAAGGGATGGACCGCGCGCAGGCCGGTATCGAAGCCGAGCTTCTCGGCCTTGTCGATCGCTTCCTGCGCCGTGCCGGTGCGCTTGCACTCCTCGATGAAGGCCTGCAGTTCCGGGTTCCTGGCTGCGGCGGCCTTGGCCAGCGGGTGATCGGGCGCGATCGCCATGAACTTCGCGCCGAACAGCGTGTCCGGGCGTGTCGTATAGATCTCCAAGTCGGATTGGCCGAAGGCATTCGATTCGAGTGCGAAACGAATCAGCAGCCCTTCCGAGCGGCCGATCCAGTTCTTCTGCATCAGCCGCACCTTCTCCGGCCAGCGCGTCAGCCCTTCCAGGGCGTCATGCAGCTCCTGACCGTAATCGGTGATCTTGAAGAACCACTGGGTCAGCTCGCGAATCTCGACGAGAGCGCCGGAGCGCCAGCCACGGCCGTCGATGACCTGCTCATTGGCGAGCACGGTCTCGTCGACTGGATCCCAGTTGACCTTGGCGGTCTTGCGATCGACCAGCCCGGACTTGAGGAAGTCCAGGAACATCTTCTGCTGGTGGCGATAATAGCTCGGGTCGCAGGTAGCGAGTTCGCGGCTCCAATCCAGCGACAGCCCCATCGACTGGAGCTGCGTGCGCATCGTCGCGATGTTGGCGTAGGTCCATTCGCGCGGATGGATCTTGTTGGCCTTGGCAGCGTTCTCGGCCGGCAGGCCGAACGCATCCCAGCCCATCGGGTGGAGAACGGAAAAGCCCTTGGCCCGCTTGTAGCGCGCAACGACGTCGCCCATCGCATAGTTGCGAACATGGCCCATATGGATGCGCCCCGACGGATAGGGGAACATCTCGAGCACGTAGTAGCTCGGGCGCGTATCGTCATTGCGTGTCTCGAAGAGCTTGCGCTCATTCCAGACCTGACGCCATTTCGGCTCGGATTCCTTGGGATTGTAACGTTCGACGGCCATGATGCGCGGGCAATTCTTGGATAAGCGGAGCCTGCCGGCCGCTCCCTAGGAAATCGCTGGGCGCTTTCAGAGGAAACAGAAGGCCGTTTCCGCAGTTAGAGCGGGATTCGGGCGGAAAACCGGTTCCGGCTTTTCCACATCATGTTCTAGGACACCATTGCACGCACGCGGTCAACGTCGCGCGCGAGATGGAAGGGTTTCACGATGAACGATACGGTTACGCGGCTGGCCGCCACGCAAGCGGCGATTGCACGCGCCGCGCGTGATTTCGAGCGCCGCCCAGCAGATGTGACGCTGATCGCCGTTTCGAAGACCATGCCGGAGGAGGCGATCCTTCCTGCCCTGGAAGCAGGACAGCGCGTCTTCGGCGAGAACTACGTCCAGGAGGCCAAGGCGAAATGGCCGGGCCTGCGCGAGCGCTTTCCCGATGTCGAACTGCACATGATCGGCCCGCTGCAGTCGAACAAGGCACGGGACGCGGTCGCCCTGTTCGATGCGATCCATACGCTCGACCGGGAGGGCCTGGCGAAGGAACTTGCCCGCGAGATCGCGAGGGCCGGCCGGGCACCGAAACTCTTCGTGCAGGTGAATACCGGCGAGGAACCGCAGAAGGGAGGCATCAATCCGGGCGAGGCCGACGCGTTCATCGCGCTCTGCCGCACGCATCACGGTTTAGTGATCGAGGGGTTGATGTGCATTCCGCCAGCCGAGGAGCCGCCCTCGCCGCATTTCGCGCTGCTGGCCAAGATCGCTCTGCGCAACGGGATTGGCGGACTCTCGATGGGAATGAGCGCCGACTACGAGGCCGCGATCCAGCTCGGTGCTACCCATGTTCGTGTCGGTAGCGCGATCTTTGGGGCCAGGGCGTAGGGAGCTCCCTGTTTGCACGCCGGCAGCGGGTCGACCCGGCGGTAGTGCCGAGTCGACCCCAAGGCCTACTGATCGCGCTGAATGCGGATCCTACCGGATTTCCATGACGCAGCGCCGGGCGAGGCGCGGCAGCAGCTTCTCAAAAACATGCCGCTCGACAGCGACGCAACCCGCCGTCGGAGTGAAGCCAGGCCGGGCCAGGTGCCAGAAAATCGCACTTCCGCGGCCGCGAATCACCGGGGCGTCGTTCCAGCCCATTTCGACGATGACGTCGTAGAGATGGTCCTCGCGTGTAAGACGCTCCTCGGCTTCGCCGGGCGGGCGGTCGATCAGTCGATTGTAGCGCCGGTCGCTCCTATCGTCGCACCAGGCATCGCGAGGTGCGATCCTGCGCAACGGCAAGCTGGTCTGGGGGCGGGGCAAGCGGTCGGCGCGATAGAAGATGCGCCGCAGCGGCAATGTGGCGCGGGGAGTGCCGCCATCGCCTTCCCGCTTGGCGACAATGATGCCGGAGCGGCCAAGTGCACAGGGAAAACAGGCGCCGCCGGCGATCAGAAATCCCTTGCGGCGATCATACACGGAGCGGACGACCCGCAACCGGGTAAGGCCTCGCCGCACCTCACCTGGACCGGCACCGTCGGCCTGATCACATTTTCTCACGGATATTCCACCCCACCTGACTTGCAGTCGCGATTCAGCGGGCTCATGGTGCCGGAATCGCAAACCGTTCAAATGATTGCCATGCCCGCCGTCCATCATATTCTTCTGGTCGACGACGACCAGACGTTGCGTGACGCGCTCGCGGAGCAGCTCGCGCTTTATGACGAGTTCCGGATCTCGACGGCTGCGACGGCATCCGCCGGCGTGAAGGCCGTTCAGGCGGAACGGGTCGATCTCGCCGTCATGGATGTCGGGCTTCCCGACATGGATGGTCGCGAGGCGGTGAAGGTGATGCGCCGCAACGGCTTCAAGAGCCCGGTGATCATGCTGACCGGGCAGGGCTCGGACGCCGATACCGTGCTCGGACTGGAAGCCGGCGCCAATGATTATGTGGTGAAGCCGTTCAAGTTCGCGGTGCTGCTGGCGCGTATCCGCGCCCATTTGCGGCAGTACGAAGCGAGCGAGGATGCCGTCTTCCAGGTCGGCCCCTATACCTTTCACCCAGGATCGAAGCTGCTTGTCAGCGAGAAGGGGTCGAAGACCAAGCTCACGGAGAAAGAGACCGCGATCCTGCGCTTTCTCTATCGTGCCGGCCGCAAGCCGATTGCCCGCGAGATCCTGCTTCAGGAGGTCTGGGGCTATAATTCACAGGTCACCACCCACACGCTGGAGACCCATATCTATCGTCTGCGCCAGAAGATCGAGCCCGATCCGGCCAATGCGCGACTATTGGTGACGGATGCGGGCGGCTATCGCCTGAATCCTTGAGATTTCATGGCGCTTAACGACGACATCGCATTCCTGGCCAAACAGCCGCTGCTGGGTCTCATGGACCATGACGCCTTGCGGCTCGTGGCCTTTGCCGCCGAGAACCGCATCCTGCGCGCCGGTGATGTGCTCTTCCGCCGCAACGACGGTTCGGATGGGGCCTATCTCGTCGTCTCGGGTGCGATTGCGCTCATGAGCCGGGATGACGGCCAACCCGCCGACGAGGTGGTGGGTCCAGGCGGGTTGATCGGGGAGCTGGCGCTATTCGCCTCGATCAAACGGCCGGTGACGGCCGTTGCGCGCGAGCCCACGCAACTGATGAAGCTCTCGCGCAGCGTGATGCGCCGGGTGCTCGGCGAATCCCCGCAATCGGCTCAGGCGATCGCGGCTGCGATCGGAGAGAGGCTGCAAGGCTTCATGGGCGAATTGTCGCAGGTTCGCGATGCGCTGATCGCGATCGATCGAAGCTAGAGCGCTCGATCAGAGCTCCAATGTCACCGTGACGGGAACGTGGTCCGAGGGCCGCTCCCAACCGCGTGCTTCACGCAGGAAGGTGACGTCGCGCAGGGTCGGCTTCAATCCGTCAGAGAGCCAGATATGGTCGAGCCGGCGACCCTTGTTCGAGGCAGCCCAGTCGGCGGCACGGTAGCTCCACCAGCTATAGAGCTTCTCGGGTTCGGGCCGCAGCGTGCGCGCGGCATCGCTCCAGCCAAGCTCGGTGCGCAGCGTCTCGAGCGTCGTGGTTTCGATGGGTGTATGGCTGACCACGTCGAGAAGCTGCTTATGGCTCCAGACATCGTGCTCATAGGGCGCGATATTGAGGTCGCCGAGCAGGATGCTTGGCCGGTCGGTTGGTCGTTTGGCGATTCCCCAGGCGCCGAGTTCGTCGAGAAAGGCGAGCTTGTGGGCGAACTTGTCGTTCAGGTTCGGATCCGGGATGTCGCCTCCGGCCGGAATGTAGAAATTATGGATGGCGACGCCCGCGGCAGCGCCAGCTCCCTTGTCGAGTACGACCGTCATATGGCGGGCATCATTGCGTCCGCACATCGCCATGGCGTCCTTCTCGCTGAAGGGCAGGCGTGAGACGATCGCGACGCCGTTATAGCCCTTCTGGCCGATGAAGGCCTGATGGACATAGCCGATCTTCTCGAAGGCCTTGGCGGGAAACTGCTCGTCAGGAGTCTTGGTCTCCTGCAGGCACAGTACGTCCGGCGCGGTGGTGGTCAGGAATTCCGTCACCATGCCGATGCGCAGGCGCACCGAATTGATGTTCCAGCTCGTAACGGTCAGATTCACGCAGTGTTTCCGGATCGAAAGGGAGCCGGAAACTGGGTCTTGGCAGCGGAAAAAGCAAGCTGTTCCGAAGCCTGACGGCGTTGCGGCCGCCGCCTCGTCTCGCAAGCAAGCCCGGCGCTCGATATCGCTTGGAGGGCCGCCCCTTCAGCGCGTGCTCAGAGCATGCGCTCGTAGTTGATCACGAAATTCTTCGGATCGGGACGCCGCTGCGTATCGAGGTTGTAGAGCGAGACCGATGTCTCGTAGCCCTGGGGATCGATGACCACCCACTGCCTGAGCTCATTGGCCGCCATGTCATAGTTCAGGGTGATCTTCGACGTACCGCCAAGGGTCGAACGATCCTCGACGCTGACCGACAGGATGTCGCCCTTGGTGCTGACCTTGGTGATGGTCGAATCTCGGGCAAGGTCCATGCGCTCCTTGACCAGGAACTTCAGTGGCGTCTGGCCGATCGAGTAGAGATCTTGGGTCGCGAGCTTCTTGTCGCGGATCGCCACCGAGGTGCCGTCGGCGATGACTTCCATGGTCACGGGCGGCCGATACTCGAAGCGCATCTTGCCTGGGCGCTGGATATAGAGCTTGCCTTCGAAGCGGCGGCCGTCAGAGGCGAACTGGATGAAGTCTCCCTGCAACGTCGCAAAGCCATTGAAATAGGCATTGAGACGCTCGACAGCTTCCTGCTGTGTGAGCGGGGCCGAATGCTTGCTGGTGGTCGACTTGACCGGGACGGCAGCCGGACGGGGCTGTTCGGCGGCGACCGTGGTGATGACCGGAGCGGAGGTTGCCTCCGCGGTCCGCGGCAGGCCAAGCCCCGGCGGTCGCATGGGGGGCAGCGGGATCGCGCGGGGAGCTGCCGGCTTTGCGGCCGGCGCTGCGGGTTTGGCCTGAAGATCAAGCGGCTGGGCCGCGAGCGGGCCAGACGCAATGGCGAGCCCAAGCGCGACAAAGGCGCCGAGCGAAGCCTGCATTGGCGAAACGCGTGTCATGAGCAAAGCTGCTCCGATGCTGGGGCCATATCGGCCTGGATGTTCGCGTCATTGCCTGATGCGGGCAATGACTGGAGGCGGGCGAAATGGCCCGCCGCCTCAGGTAAACGCATCAACCACCGTATGAGTTGCACTTCAGCGTGGCAATTTGAGGACCTGCCGTCTCTCTGCCGTCCGCTCAATCCTCGTCTTCCCTGGCGCGGCTGGCCTCGACGAGGATCTCTCGCTTGCCGGCGTGGTTGGCGGGGCCGACGATGCCCTCGTTCTCCATGCGCTCCATGATCGAGGCGGCGCGGTTGTAGCCGATCTGCAGGCGGCGCTGGATATAGGAGGTCGAGGCCTTCTTGTCGCGCAGCACGACCGCGACCGCCTGGTCGTAGGGATCCTCGCTCTCGGCCTGGCCCATGCCGCTCTTGTCGAAGACGGCGCCGCCATCCTCGTCATCGCTGCCGGCCTCCTCCT
>NZ_JBFRGS010000014.1:0-175459 GCF_052115465.1 Allobosea sp. 2RAB26
AAGGCAAAAGGCAATGATGAGATGGACGAGGTCTCGGGCGACGGATGGGCCAAACTTCAAACGGACGGCTCCCTCAAGGGCGAAATCCGCGTCCACAACGGTGACGATTCCACCTTCATCGCCCGCCCTAGGACGACTTCTTCAACAGCCTGCTAGAGCATCGGCCCGAAAAGTGGATTGCGGTTTTCGGGAAAGCCTATGCAAAGACAAAGGGTTAGATCATCGGACTGGATACGATATCCGGTCCGATGATCTAGCGGACGGGGAACGCGAAGATCAGTCCGCCATCCCTGGCCAGGCGGTTCGGAGACGCTGAGCGGTCCATGGCGAGGGGCGAGCCCTTGCCGATATGCTTTTCGAAAACCTCGCCGTAATTGCCGACCTGCTTGATGATCTGCGCACTCCAGTCGGGACGCAGGCCAAGCTTCCTCGCCATGTCGGCAGTTGGCCCGGTCGGGGAGATCAACCGTTGCTCGTCGACTGGCAGATCTTTGAGCGAGGCGAGCTTGGCATCGATATTCTGCGAGGTGACACCGAATTCCTCGGCGGCGATCATGATCTGGACGCCCCAGAACAGCGTCTTCTCCAGCTCCGTATCCGGGCGCGACACAAGGGCGAGCGGCTCGGTGGCTGAACGTTGGGGAACGATCACGTAATCGTCCGGCTTCGGTGCCAGCAGGCGATCGGCGGCCAGGGCCGACACCGAGCTCGCCACCGCATCGCATTTTCCGGAGAAGAATGCCTGCAGGCGTGCGGTCTTGTCCGCGATGTTCTCGACCTTGTAGGGCAGCTTCGCGGTGCCGAACCAGTCGGCGAGATAAAGCAGTGTCGTTGAACCTTCTTCGGCACAGACGGTCGCGCCGGACAGGTCCGCAAGCTTCGTCATGCCGAGGCTTTTCGGCACCATGAAGCCCTGCCCGTCATAGAAGGTGGTCGTCACGAAGGCCACGCCGGGATCGGCGTCGCGGGTGCCGGTCGCGGTGATGCCGCGCGAGGCAATATGTGCGCTGCCGCTGATGATCGCCTTCAGGCTGTCGGAGAACCCGATGCCGCGCAGCTCGGCCTTGGCCCCATCGCCGAAGATCGCAGCGGCCGCCATGCGGCAGAAATCGACATTGAAGCCGCGGAATGCGCCCTGGCTGTCGGGGACGGAGAAGCCGGGTGAATTCGGATTGACCAGGCAGACGATCTTTCCGTCCTGCTTGATCTTGTCGAGGACCGGGCCGGCCTGTGCGCCCGGCGCAGCGGCAAGCAGAACGGCCGCGGACAAGGCCATACGGAGCACGTGAAACGCCATATCAATCCCCCTCTTCCCTCTGGAAGCTTGTAGCTATCTACCTGTATACAGCAACGCAGCAAACCGTCAAACCCACGGCGCCGCTCACGGTGCTTTCCGTCGCGGTGCCTCCCCATTCAGAAGGCCCAAATCGGAGAGCCCCTCCCGGGGTCCGGTACGGCGCCTGAATCCGAGGGCGGCGAGACCGGGCCATGGCAGACCAACGATTGCCTGTGCCTTTTGGTCAGGCCTTGAAGAGGGCGGCAGTTGCGGGAACCGTTGCTGGCGGGTCAGAGCCCGTTCGTCCCGGTTCGGTTGCGCAATCGCGACGCCCCGCCACACCACCCGGATTGCGGCACACGAAGGGGAGACCAGCCGGGGCGCCACTGTCCGGCAGCCGCCATTGCGCTAGGTTCGTCGCAACGGGAGCAGCCAATGGGCCGGCCGCGATCGCGCCGGTTGTTTCGGGTAACGGAAACGCCGACATACCGCCTGACACGGCATCAGAGCCTCGAAGAGTCCAATGGAGCAGGAATGAGCATTCGCGAGCAACTGGTCGAACGATTCTTCCGCTATCTGGCGGTTGAGAGTCAGAGCGACGCCACAGCGACGACGCTGCCGACCACTCCGGGCCAGCAGCGGCTCGCCGCATTGCTTGCAGAGGAGCTACGCGCACTTGGACTTGAAAGGGTCGTGCTTGACGACCACGCCACCGTCACCGCCATGAAGCCGGGCACGAGGCCGGGCGCGCCGAGGATCGGCTTCATCGCGCATCTCGACACGATCGACACCGGCCTCTCGCCGACGATCCGCCCGCGCATCCTGCGCTTCGAGGGCGAGGATCTTTGCCTGAACCCGGAAAGGGACATCTGGCTGCGCGTGGCGGAGCATCCCGAGATCCGCTCCTGGGTCGGGCAGGACATCATCGTCGGTGACGGAACGAGTGTGCTCGGAGCCGACAACAAGGCCGCGATTGCCGTAATCATGACGCTGCTCGAGGAACTCGGCGCCGGGAGCCAGCATGGCGACATCCTGGTCGCCTTCGTTCCTGACGAGGAGATTGGCCTGCGCGGCGCGAAGGCACTCGACCTCGCCCGCTTCGACTGCGATTTCGCCTATACGATCGATTGCTGCGAACTTGGCGAGGTCGTGATCGAGAATTTCAACGCCGCGGCAGGCGAGATCGTCTTCACTGGCGTTACCGCCCACCCGATGTCGGCGAAGGACATCCTCGTGAACCCGCTGCTGATGGCGCTCGACTTCATCGGCCAGTTCGACCGTGCGGAAACGCCCGAGCACACCGAGGGCCGCGAAGGCTATTTCTGGTTCAACGACATCGTCGCCAATGCGAGCGAGGCGCGCCTGCGCGTCTTGATCCGCGACTTCGACAGGGAGCAGTTCGAGCGGCGCAAACGGCGCATCCGCGAGGTTGCCGACCTGATTGCCGCGCAATATCCCAAAGGCCGTGTCGACTGCCAGGTGACCGATACCTACAGCAACATCCATGACAGCCTGGGCGATGACCGCCGCTCGGTCGATCTGCTCTTCGCGGCTCTGGAAGCGCTGCGGATCAAGCCGAAGCTGATCCCGATGCGCGGCGGAACAGACGGCGCAGCGCTCTCGGCCAAGGGATTGCCCACCCCCAACTTCTTTACGGGCGCGTACAACTTCCACTCGCGCTTCGAGTTCCTGCCTCTTCCCGCCTTCGAGAAATCATGGGAGGTCGCGCGCATGATCTGCACCTTGGCAGCGCAACCAAACGGCCCACGCAAGGTGACCCACCCGGATTGAGCGGGCCCGCGCTGAGCGTCGTCGGTCGCAAAGGGGTTCATGCTCCCGACGACACCAGCGGGCAGATCGGATCGGGCGCCCGGACGCGTCCTGGCAAGCGGACCTTCGCCGGACGTCAGCGGCGCGCCTCGACGTTCCCTACATCTACGCTGCCACGCCGCTCGAACGGCAGCCCGCATGTGGGCCCCGGATCATTAGAATTCTTATAAACTATTGATATTGCAGAGATTTATGTTTCTCGTCTATGACGGATCCCAGGGTACGGACGCCATGGGGCAGGAATGGACGATAGGCTCGATCAGGATCGGTCGTCGGCTTCGATGCAGCTGTTCTCGAAGCGGCTGAAGGTGTCCGCCGGAACGTTTCGGCACGGGCGGGGCGAACAGGTCGTCGGGCCGATGAAGCGGGGGCTCAAGGTCGTCGTCATGCTGCAGGGACATCAGTCCTATGAGCTCGACGACAGGCCGCCTCTGACCATCAACAGCCCGATGCTGCTGGTCGCCGCCAATGACGGCGATCATGTCCAGAAACGGACCTGCCTGTCGGGCGAGGGCGTGCGCTGCGCGATCGTGCAGCTCGATGCCGACTTCGCGCAGGACGAACTCGGCGCCAGCTTCTCAGATCTGATGGGACAGATGCAGGGCAGCGGGATCGGCCCGGGACTATGGGCGCGCGCTGCCGGCGCCGATCTGCGCGGGATCGCGCTGCAGATGGCGGAGTGCCGGATCGAAGGCGCGATGCGCAATCTCTACATGGCCGGGAAAGCGCTCGAACTCGCGGCCACAGTTGTGGACCAGATCGTCAACGAGCGGCCGCAGCGGGCCGCGCGGCTGTCGCCGCGAACGATCGAGCAACTGCGTGCGGCGCACGCTCTGCTTCTTCAATCGGCCCGCAATCCCCCAACACTGGGGGAACTCGCCAGGAATACCGGCCTCAATGTCACCAAGCTGACAGCTGGATTTCGTCAGCTCTACGGAGCGAGCGTTTTCGACTATCTCCAGGCCCATCGCCTGCAACAGGCCTACGACCTGATCCGCAGCGGCGAGAAGAGCGTCGCCGAGGCGGCCTACCACGTCGGATACAACCCTGCGCATTTCTCGGGGATTTTCCGGAAGCGCTTCGGCATTCTGCCCAGCACCTTGCGTTGACGCCGCTCTGCTGAAGTTCTGGCAACCGATTGGAAGGCTTCGAAACTCATTCGAAAGAAATACTGCGGGCAGCCAAAGTCGATCCGATTGCCCCGATTGTTGTGCTGGTCGAGAAGAAACCCGCAATACGGCGGGGCATCTCGATCATGAACACATGCAACTCGAACAAGGATGGATCTTGGTCGATCCGAGCAGCAGGCGCTCCTATATGCTTCTGGCGTCGTGCCAGGACCGTGGCGCTCGCCAGCGTCGCTCTCAGTGTTCTTCCGGTCGCGCTCGCTGGTCCGGCCCTCGCTCAAAGCGCATCTCCCACCGTGTCGCTCGACACGATCGAAGTTCAAGGCGCGCCGGAGAAGGCGAATGGGCCGGTCGACGGCTATATCGCGCGGCGCAGCGCCAGCGGCACCAAGACCGACACTCCCCTGATCGAGACGCCGCAATCGATTACGGTCATCCCGCGCGCCCAGATCGACGATCAGGCCGCGCAGAGCGTCGGCCAGGCGCTTCGCTATTCCGCCGGCGTCCTGGCGGAGACGCGCCTGTCCTCGGGTCGCTACGACAGCACCTTCATCCGAGGCTTTGGCGGTAGCGGTTCGAATGCAGGCTTCATCAATTTCCAGGACGGCCTGCGTGTCCAACGCGGCGTCAATTTCCTCGTCCCCGCCATGGAAACCTACGGGCTGGAGCGGATCGAGGTGCTGCGCGGTCCAGCTTCCGTGATCTTCGGGCAGGTCAAGCCGGGCGGCCTGGTGAATCTGGTCAGCAAGCGCCCGACGGATCAAGCCTTTGGCGAGATCCAGGCTCAGATCGGCTCGCATCAGCGCCGCCAGCTCGCCTTCGACATCGGCGGGCCGGTGAACCCGGACAAGACGGTCCTCTACCGGATCGTCGGGCTCGGCAGGGCCGCCGATACGCAGGTCGATTTCACCAAGGAGGAGCGGGTCTTTATCGCGCCATCGCTGACCTTCCAGCCCAGCGCTGCGACGAGCCTGACCATCCTCACCTCCTTCCAGCGCGACCCGGAAACCGGCTTCTACGGCTTCATCCCGGCAGTCGGCAGCGCATTGCCTAACCGCTACGGCCGGATCCCCAGCAAGTTCTTCCCCGGCGAGCCCGCCTATGAGGGCTATAGCCGAAACCAGATCGCAGCAGGTTACGCGCTCGAGCACCGCTTCAACGATGTCTTCAGCTTCCGCCAGAATCTGCGGTTCACCGACCTCGAGTCGCGCTTCAGGACTGTCGCCGTGGCAAGCCTGGCCGCCGACCAGCGCACGCTCATGCGCCGCGTGACGGCGTCGAACGAGAAGGCCCGGACCTTCGGCATCGACAACCAGCTCCAGGCCGATTTCCGCACCGGTCCGCTGACTCACAAGGTCCTGCTCGGCGTCGACGGCTACTGGATGGACGGCACCGCCTTCACCGGCGCGGGTGGCACCGTCCAGACCCTCGATTGGGTCAACCCGGTCTATGGCCGCACGCCCTTTGCAACACCGGCCCTGCCCGGCACCACGCAGGAAACGACGCAGTTCGGCGTCTATCTCCAGGACCAGATCAAGCTCGACCGGCTCTCGCTCCTCGTCGGCGGGCGCTTCGACAACGCCAGAAGCCGCACGCGCGCCCTCACCAATGGCGCACTGACGAAGCAGGACGACGACGCCACGACAGGCCGCGCCGCATTGATGTACAATTTCGACAATGGCCTGGCGCCCTATGCGAGCTATTCGACCTCGTTCGAACCGGTTGCGGGCACGACCTTTGGCGGCTCGCCCTTCAAACCGACCGATGGCGAGCAGTATGAGGTCGGCCTGAAATACGCGCCGCCCGGCTACGACGCCTTCATCCAGGCGGCCGTGTATCAACTCACCCGGAGCAATGTGCCGACGGCCGACCCCGCCAATGCGGGCTTCCAGATCCAGACGGGCGAGGTCCGGGCGCGTGGTTTCGAGGTCGAGGGTCGGGCGAAGCTGTTCGACAGTCTCGAGCTGATCGCGGCCTATGCCTATACCGACGCCGAGGTGACGAAGAGCACCGGCGTCGACCTCGGCAAGAGGCCGACGGTCGTTCCCCGCAACATGGCTTCACTCTGGGGCCACTACACCTTCAAGACGGGCCTGTTCGCGGGCTTCGCGCTGGGCGCCGGCGTGCGCTATGTCGGCGAGGGCGCAGGTGATCCCGGCAACACCTTCAAGACGCCGGACTACACCCTGGTCGATGCGGCCATCAGCTATGATTTTGGTGTCCGGAGCCAGGCGCTGAAGGGCTGGAAGGTTCAGGTCAATGCCCAGAACCTGCTCGACAAGGACTATGTCGCGGGTTGCTACGCGCTGACCCAGTGCTCGTTCGGCCTTCGCCGAACGGCGCTTGCGACCCTGTCCTACAGATGGTGAGCCACGACGCCATGCAGGCAGCGGCCGTTCGAGATGCCGCCAGCCCTGAGGTCTCATCCGCGGAGCCCGCAACTCTGGCGACGGCGCGCCAGCTGGATATCGTCGCGGGCCATGGCGAGATCTATCGGCTGCTGATCGCGATCCCGCCGGGTCCGGCACCGGCGGCGGGGTTTCCGGTGATCTATCTGGTCGACGGCAATGCTCTCTTTGCCACGGCCGTCGAGACGGCACAGCTGCAGGGTCGGCGGCAGGATGTGACGGGCGTCGACCCGGCGATCATCGTGGGCATCGGTTATCCCATCGAGGCCCCGTTCGATGGTGCGCGCCGGCAAGGCGATCTCCTGCCGAACGAGGGCGGCGCGGACCGGTTCCTCGACTTCATCGAGGAGAGCGTAAAGCCGGCGGTCGCAGCGCTCGCCGCCATCGATCCCAGCCGCCAGGCCCTGGTGGGGCATTCCTTTGGTGGCTTGTTTGCACTGCATGCGCTGTTCACGCGGCCTGAGCAGTTCAGGTCCTATGTAGCCGGCAGCCCTTCGATCTGGTGGAACGCTCGCGCGATCGAGGTCAGCGAGGCCAGCTTTGTCGCGCGCCGCCGCGATGCGGCCCTGCCGCGGCTGCTGATCACAGCTGGGGGTAGCGAGCAGACACGCGACGCGCGCACCTCTCCGGAACGAGCGCAGCGCCTGCATATGGCGCGCATGCTCGACAATGCTGCCGAAATGGCGCTGCGCCTGGCCTCTTCGCACCGCGTCACGGTGAAGCATGTGATCTTCGATGACGAGAACCACATCTCGGTCATCCCCGCGATGCTCGCCAGGGCGGTTTCGTTCGCGATCGCCGGCACCGCCGGCCGGGAGACGACGGCATGAGCCAGGTACGGATCTCGTCGCGCGAGCTGCGGCCATTTGCGTGGGTTCTGGGCCTCGTGCTGACGCTGTTTGCGTTGACGGCGGCCGGCCCGGCCCCGGCCGCTCCCGTGACGGTGACGGATGTGCTCGGTCGCACGGTGACCTTGCCGGGCCCGGCCAAGCGCATCGTGCTGGGGCAGGGTCGCCAGCTCAATGCGCTGGGGCTCATTCATCCCGATCCGATCAGCCTGCTTGTTGGCTGGGGCAATGACTTCCAGCGCCAGATGGGCGAGGCCTATGCGCTGTACCGCGCGCGGTTCCCCGCGATCGAGACGCTGCCGACTGTCGGAGATAGCACCGCAGACGGGTTTTCCTTCGAGAAGGCGGTCGAACTTGACCCGGACCTGGTCGTTCTGAGCCTGTCGATCGCCGGCACGCGCCGCGGCCCTGGCGATCTCGTCGCGAAATTCGAGGCGGCGGGCATCCCGGTGATCGTGGTGGATTTCTTCCTGCAGCCGTTCCGCGACACGGTGCCCAGCCTGCGCATCCTCGGCAAGGCGATCGACAGGGAGGCTGCGGCCGAAGAGTTCGTCACCTTCTACCAAGACCGGAGACAGCGCATCGCGAGGCGGCTCGGTCCGGTCGAGCGACCGTCCGTCTTCATGCATGCGCATGCCGGAAGCGCCGAATGCTGCTTCTCGCCGGGAAAGGGTACCTTCGACGACTACATCACGGCCGCGGGCGGAAGAAATATCGCGGCAGCGTTGCTGCCGGGAGCGACAGGCCAGATCAGCCTCGAGCAGGTTCTCGCCCTGGACCCGGCGATCTATATCGCGACGGGCGGCACCCATCTCGCAAGGACCGGCGGGCTGGTGCTGGGTCTGGGCGTTCCCGCCGAGGTCGCGTCGCGCAGCCTTGCAACGCAGCTCGCCCGCCCCGGTCTCAAGGCCCTGACGGCGGTGAGGAAGGGCCAGGCCTATGGTCTCTGGCATCTGTTCAACGACCCCCCCACCCATATCGCGGCGATCGAGGCGATGGCGAAGTGGTTCCATCCGCAGCTGTTTGCCGATATCGATCCGCAGGTGACGCTGGACGAGATTTCCCGGCGCTTTTCAGCGATCCCGCTGCACGGAACGTTCTGGTTCGAACCGCATGGCGGAAAGCCGCAAGACTTGGCAAGCCCGTCGGCAAAGCCATGAATTTCGCTGCAAATCCCTCCTCCCCCGTCGCTGCCCGCGAGGTTGCCCTGCCATGACCGCTCTCGTTGCCCACGCGCGGATCGCTCTGGCCGATCCGGACGCCATCATCGCTCCGCTTTGCGAACACCTCGCCGAGCATGGCGCAGAGGTCACGCGGGAGGAGGGCGCGACCATCATTGCGCTCGGCAGCTATCGCGGCTGGCTGCAGTCCAGCGACGGGCATCTCGTCGTGCGCGCCGAGGCGCCCGATATGGCGAGCCTGCAGGGTGCCAAACAGGCGATCGCGAGCCATATCATCGAATTTGCGCCCCGTGGCGAGACCGTCCCCTCGATCGCCTGGACCGGAGCCGGGAGCGGCGTCGCGATTCCATCGAGTTTTCGCATCCTGACTGTGACTGGCGTTCGGGATATCTCGCCGCATATGCGCCGGATCAGCTTCCAGGGCGAGGACCTTGCCAGGTTCGACAGCCTGGAGGCGCTGCATGTCAGGTTGTTCCTGCCGCCGCCTGATCTGGCCGAGCCGGAATGGCCGACATTCGGAGAGGATGGGATCTTGCGTCTGCCGGAGGCAGACAAGGCGCCGGCCGTGCGCAAATACACGATCCGGGAGATCGATACGGTCGCGGGAACGGTCGCACTCGATTTCGTGCTGCACGAGGATGCCGGCCCCGGCGCAGCCTTCGCGACGCGGGCTCGGCCTGGCGATCGTATCGGCATGGCAGGCCCCGGCGGACGTGGCTTGCGCGAGGCCGACTGGTATCTGTTCATGGGCGACGAGACCGCGCTGCCTGCGATCGGTCGCATGCTCGCCCACCTGCCACTAACGGCACGGGGCCTCGCTTTCATCGAAGTCACCGATGCCGGTGAAGAGCAGGCCCTGGTCTGCCCCGCCGGCGTGGAGATTCGCTGGCTGCATCGCCAGGGCGCCGAGGCCGGCACCACGACACTGCTCCAGGACGCCTTTGACGCTGTCCTGTGGCCTTCGGACGAGGCGACCGTCTATCTCTGGGCCGCGCTCGAACATGCCGGCTTCAAAGCCCTTCGCATGGCCGCCCGCAAGCGTCTGCGGCCCGAGCGCGATCATCATCTGATCGTCAGCTATTGGCGCCGCGGGATCAGCGAGGACCGGCAAGCCGACTAAAGCTGCGGTGCAACGCCCTGCCGGCCTCTTCGATCAGGGGTCTACGCCCCCTATCCCATTTTCAGCCGTGACGGAGATGAGGCCGCCAGCGGGTGATCGAACTCTCGCGGCCGCCTTCTCCGCTCATCCGGCGGCCGGCGGGGTACCGTGCGTGTGGAAGCTCTCGATCGTCTTCAGCCCCCACGCCTGCCCCTTCTTCCGCTCGGTTTCGGTCCACGTCACCGTCTGCCAATCCGGATCGAGAATGAGGCGTGCGCCGGCATTGGCGATCTCGATGCGATTGCCGGCGGGCTCGTAGACATAGAGAAAAAAGGTCTGCTGAACCGCGTGCTTATGGGGCCCGGTCTCGATGTGAATGCCGTTCTCGAGAAAGATGTCGGCGGCTTCGAGAATATGTTCGCGCTGGTCGGCCGCATAGGTGAGGTGGTGGAAGCGCCCGAGAGCCGCGGTGTGGTCGCGCGTATAGGCGATGTCGTAGCTCTTGTTGTTGACGGTGAACCAGCAGCCGCCGACCTCGCCGGAATCGAGCACGATCTGTTCCGTGATGCGGCTGCCCAGGGCCTTCGGCATGAAATCGCGGATCACCGCAACGTCCTGCGCCAGCAGATTGAGATGGTCGAGACGGCGCACAGCACAGCCGCGGCCATGGTTGCGCTGCGCCTGGTTCTTCAGCGCCGGCCGTTCATGCGGCGGCGCGGCGTATTTTTGGGTGTCGAAATAGATCTCGAACACATGATTGTCGGGATCGCGGAACCGGTAGGCCTTGCCATGGCCGAGATCGCCGTCGTTCCAGCCGATGCCGGCCCCCATGGCCTCGATCGCGTTGACCCGGCGCATCAGGCCAGCCTCGCTTGTCGCCCGATAGCCGATATGGCCAACACCCGTCGTGGTCGAGGCCGTGAGTTTCAGCGTGTGGAACTCATAGTCGTCCCAGGCGCGCAGATAGACGCTGTCGCCCTCCCGTCCGCTCTCGGTCAGCCCGAGGATATTGACGAAGAAGTCGAGGCTGGCCTCCGGCTTGTTCGTGAACAGCTCGACATGGGCGAGATGAGCGATATCGAAACAGGGTTCCTGGCTCATCCCCACACCTCCTGCGCCACCTCGACGATGCGCGCCAGCTTGGCCCATTGCTCGTCCTCGGCCAGCACATTGCCCTCTTCGGTGGAGGCGAAGCCGCATTGGGGCGAGAGGCAGAGCTGATCCAGGGGCGCGAAGGCCGAGGCCTGCTCGATCCGCCGCTTCAGGTTGTCCTTGCTCTCGACGCTGCCGAACTTCGAGGTGACGAGGCCCAGCACGACCTGCTTGCCCTTCGGCAGGAAGCGCAGCGGCTCGAAGCCGCCGGAGCGGTCATCATCCCATTCCATGAAATAGCCGTCGACATTGATCTGGTTGAAGACCATCTCGGCGACGGGTTCATAGCCGCCCGAGGCGATGAAAGTCGATTTGAAGTTGCCGCGGCAGGTATGGGTGGTAATCGTCATGTCCGCCGGCTTGGCCGCCGTCGCTGTGTTGATGACGTCGCGATAGATGTGGATCAGCTTGTCGGGGTCATCGCCACGATCGACCAGCATCTGGCGCTGCTCGGGATCGCAGAAATAGGAGAGGCTGGTATCGTCGAGCTGCAGATAGCGGCAGCCGGCGTCGTAAAAGGCCTTCACCGCCTTGGCGTAGGCCTTGCCGAGATCCGCGTAGTAATCCTCCATCCTGAAATAGGCAGAGATATCGACGGCTTTCCGGCCGCCGCGATAGTGCAGCATGCTCGGGCTCGGGATCGTCATCTTCGGCACGCGGTCGGTGACGGAGGCGAGAAACCTGAAATGCGCGAGATGCGGGTGGTCGTCGGGAAAGTCGAGCTTGCCGGTCACGCGAAGGCCGCGGGCCTTGGTCGCGACGCCCTTGAACTGGATGCCTGAATCCGAGTCGTATCCCTGCACGCCGGAGAGATTCTCCAGGAAATCGAAATGCCAGAAGGCGCGGCGGAACTCGCCGTCCGTGACCGCCTGGAGCCCGACCTCCTCCTGCTTCTTCACCAGTGCCCTGATCTCGGCATCCTCGATCGCCGTCAGATCGGCGGCGGAGATTTCGCCCGTCACCAGCTTGGCGCGCGCGTCCTTGACGCGTGCGCTGCGTAACAGGCTTCCAACCATATCGGCTCGGAACGGCGGCTTGTGTCGGAGGGGCATGCGGTTTCCTTCCCTGATCATGGTCTTCTAGGCAGCGGCGCTGAGGCCGAGATGGCGCTCCAGCCGCGCCGGTTCGCGCAGCAGCGCGGCACTGTCGTCGGCGAGCACGACGCGACCGCGCTCCAGCACGATTGCGGTGTCCGTCAGTTCCAGGATCGTCCTGGCATGCTGTTCGATGACGATGGCTGCCAGCCCTTCCTCCCGGAACAGCGTCTTCAATGCCGCGAGCAGTTCCTCGACGATGATCGGCGCCAGCCCCTCGGTCGGTTCGTCCAGAAGCAGCAGCCTCGGATTGAGCATCAGGGCGCGGCCAATGGCCAGCATCTGCTGTTCGCCGCCGGAGAGCTGGTTGCCGAGATTGCTCTTGCGTTCGGCGAGGCGCGGAAACATCCGGAAGACGCGTTCCGTCGTCCATGGGCCGGGGCGCGCGACCGCAGTCAGGTTCTCCACGACGGTCAGCGACTTGAAGATGTTGCGCTCCTGCGGCACCCAGCCGATGCCCGCATGGGCCCGCTGCTCGGGTGTCGCCGCGGAGATGTCGACATCGGCAAGAGTGATGCGCCCGGCCCGCCGGCGCGTCACGCCGATGATCGTGTTGACCAGCGTCGTCTTGCCGACGCCATTGCGGCCCAGCAAGGCGAGCGAGCGCCCCTCGTCGAGGGAGAGCGCGACATCGAACAGGACGAGAGCGTCGCCGTAGCCGGCGTTCAGGCCTTCGATCCGCAGGAGCTCAGACATGGGCGGCCTCGCCGAGATAGGCCTGCTTGACGGCGGGGTCGCGCGCGACCACCGCAGGTTCGCCTTCCGTCAGCACGCGACCATTGACGAGAACGGTGATCCGGGTCGCGAACCGGAAGATGATATCCATGTCGTGTTCGATCAGCAGCACCGAAACATCGTCCGGCAATGCTGCGACGGTCTCCAGCAATTCGCGCCTCTCGGCTTCGGGGACGCCGGCGGCGGGCTCGTCAAGCAGGAGCACGCTCGGCCTGGCCGCAAAAGCCGCGGCGATCTCGATCTGACGCTGCTTGCCATAGGGCAATGTCGCGATGCGCTGATCCATGATGTCCTCGAGCTTGAAGCGGGCGAGGATATCGGTCGTCTCGGCGATGGCCTCGTCATCGGCGTCGAGCCTTTGGAAAAGCCGCATGCCTCGGCCGAGCCGTTCCGCGGTGACGAGCGAGATCATCTCGAGCGGCGTCATTGTGCGGAAGAGCTGATTGATCTGGAAGGTGCGGGCGACACCGCGCTTGACCCGCGCCTCTCGCGACAGGCCGGTAATGTCCTGCCCCATCAGGCTGACGCGCCCCGATGTCGGCCGCAGAACCCCTGTGAGCAGATTGACGAAGGTCGTCTTGCCCGCGCCGTTCGGGCCGATCAGCGCGTGGCGCGCGCCCTTTTCCAGCGAGAACGTCACGTCGTCGGTCGCAGTGATGCCGCCGAAGGTCTTGGCGAGATCGAAGGTCTGCAGGACGGCGCTCACGACGAGGCCCCACGTTTCGGAAACCGCGCGACCAGCGCCTTGATCGCGCCATGGATCAGTTCACGACCACCAAGGACGAAGAGGACGAGGAAAAGCCCGATCCAGAACATCCAGTATTGCGGGGTGAAGGTCGCGATGGCGTCCTGCAGGAACTTGAACGCAATCGCACCGATCAGGCCGCCATAGAGATAGCCGGCCCCGCCGATGATCAGCACCAGCATCAGGTCGGCTGAACGGTGGAAGTCGAACACGTCCAGGGAGACGAATTGCGTGGTCTGGGCGAGCAAGGCGCCCGCAGCTCCCGCATAGGCCGCCGACAAGGCATAGATGGCCGCAAGGCGCCAAGGGACAGGCACGCCGGATGCGGCAGCGCGCAGTTGATTGTCGCGAATGCCGCGAAGGGAC
Source organism: Allobosea sp. 2RAB26 (assembly GCF_052115465.1). NCBI lineage: Bacteria > Pseudomonadati > Pseudomonadota > Alphaproteobacteria > Hyphomicrobiales > Alloboseaceae > Allobosea > Allobosea sp. 2RAB26. The sequence goes on from NZ_JBFRGS010000014.1 coordinate 13,862, forward strand.
AAGCCGAATGGCGAATTCACGATCCGCCGCGCGATCAGGAACAGGATGAACAGCACCGACAGTGAATAGAGGTAGGCCGTGCGGCCGAAAATATCGAAGTCGAACGTCCCGAAGACCGGCGCCATCGTGATGCCCTGCAGGCCGTCGGCGCCGCCGGTGAGCCATGCCAGCGAGTTCGCAACCTCGTAGAGGATCAATGCCACGCCGAGCGTGATCATGAGGCGGGTCAGATCCGTGCCGCGCAGGACGAGCGGACTGGTAAGCAGCCCGAGCAGCGCGGATGTCGCCATCCCGAATGCCAGGCCGGCCAGGGGATCTGCCGTGACATACTTGGCCAACAGCCCGGCCGAATAAGCCCCCATCCCCAGGAAGGCGGCGTGCCCCAGCGATACGATCCCGGCATAGCCGAGGATCAGATCGAGCGAGAGTGCGAACAGGGCAAGGATCGCGATCTCGTTGAGGATCAGAAAGCGCGTTGGAAACAGCACGAAGGACGCTGCGGCGAAGAGCCAGAATGCCAGTTCGGCTGGGTGCCAGCGCCGGGCGCGGTGCAGCGAGTGCCTGACGCGCTGTTCGAGAACCGTCCCGCTCATGTGCGAGCCCTCGCGAACAGGCCCTCGGGGCGAAGCAGCAGCAGGATGACCATCAGCGCGTAGATGATGAAGGCTCCAGCCTGCGGGACCAGATATTTGCCCATCACGTCGGCAACGCCGAGCAGCATGGCCGCGAGGAAGGGGCCGGTGATCGTCGAAGTGCCGCCAACCGTGACGACGATCAGGAAGTAGATCATGAATTTCAGCGGGAAGGTCGGATCGAGCCCCATGAGCTCGATCCCGAGCGCGCCGCCGAGCCCCGCCAGTCCGGAACCGAGCGCAAAGGTCAGGGCGAACAACCGGTTCACAGGAATGCCCAGGCCACGCGCGACGCGGGCATCGTCCACGGCGGCCCGCAGTCGGCTGCCGAAACGTGTTTTTGCAAAGCCCCATTGCAGGGCGACCGCCAGCAGTCCGCAAATCCCGATCACGAACAGACGGTAGTAACCGATGCCGACGCCGAGCACGTAGAACCGCCCCTGAAGCCAGGGTGGCAGCTGGATGATCTGCTGGCTCGAGCCGAGCAGCCAGTCCGTGCCCGCAACCGCCATGAAGACGAGCCCGATCGAGAACATCACCTGATCGAGATGGCTCTTGGCATACATCGGCCGGTAGACGAGCCGCTCGAGCACGATCCCCGCCAGCGCAGCGGCAAGGAAGGCGGCCGGAAGCGAAGCCAGGAACGGCAGGCCCAGCCGCTGCATCAGCAGCACGGTCACATAGCCGCCGAGCATGGCGAAGGCGCCATGGGCGAGGTTGACGAAATTCATCAACCCCATCGTCACGGAAAGCCCGCAAGCGAGGACGAACAGCACCATCCCATAGGCGATGCCATCGAACAGGATGGTGAGCATGTCGTCGGTCCGGCCGCGTCAGACCGCCTATTTGCGCGCCTTCACCGGATCCTTGACCTGCGGGATCGTGGCAAACTCGACGTTGAACAGGTCGGAACCAACCTTCTCGGTGCGGCGGACATAGATGTTCTGGATGATGTCGCGCGTCGCCGGATCGATCGTGATCGGTCCGCGCGGGCTCTCCCAGGACGCGCCCTTCATCGCCGCGATGAGCTTTTCGCCGCTGGCGTCGCCATTTGTCGCCTTGAGCGCCTCGGCGATCAACCGCATGCCGTCATATCCGCCGACGGCCATGAAGTTCGGACGCACGCCTGGATTGGCGGCCTCGAACGCCTTCACGAAGGCCTGGTTGGCTGCGCTGTCGTGCTTCGCCGAATAATGATGCGTGGTGATGGCGCCGATCGCGACGTCCCCCATGCCGTTGAGGATATCGTCATCGACCACGTCGCCCGGGCCGATCAGCTTGACGCCGGCCTTGTCGAGGCCGCGCTCGACGAACTGCTTCATGAACTGCGCGCCGATGCCCGACGGAACGAACACGAACAGAGCGTCAGGCTTTGCCTCGGAGACGCGCTGCAGAAACGGCGCAAAATCCGGGTTGCGCAACGGCACGCGCACGCTTTCGACCGTGCCGCCGGCAGCCTTGAACTTGTTGGCGAAGGAGGTCTCGGCGTCGATCCCGGGGCCGTAATCGGTCACGACGGTGAAGACGCGCTTGATGCCGTTCGACCAGGCCCAGTCTGCCATCGGCTCGGACGCCTGCGGCAGGGTGAACGAGGTGCGCACGATGAAGGGCGAGGCCTCGGTGATCGACGCCGTCGCAGCCGCCATCACGATCTGCGGGATCTTGGCCTGGGTCGCGATCGGGGCCGTCGCCATGGCGAGCGGCGTCAGGCCGAAGCCAGCCAGAACCGCGACCTTGTCGTTGACCACGAGCTCCTGCGCGATCCGGCGCGTCGCGTCGGCGTTGCCGGTATCGTCCTTGAGAATGACCTCAAGGCGCTTTCCGCCATGCGTCGCGCCGCTCTGAGCCAGAAAGAGCTTCACGGCAGCCTCGATCTGGCGCCCCGTCGACGCGAAGGGCCCCGTCATCGGCAGGATCAGCCCGACCTTGACCACCTCCTGGGCCTGCGCCGTGGAGCCCAGTGTCGCCGCGAGCGCACCTGCCATGAAGGCCTTCAGAACCGTCCTGCGGAATGTCATCGTGATACCCCTCCCTGGGTCTGGCTCTTGTTTCCGAGCCGCCTTTTAGTTGTCGTCGCGATAGACGAGCCCAGCTTTCGCGAGCCCATCACGCATTCCATACATATCGAGCCCGAGCTCGCCGGCGGAGAGCCGGCGACGCTTCTCATCTTCATTCGCCTCCCGCGCCCGCGCCGCGGCGGCAACCCTCTCCGCTTCGAGCCGTGGAACCACCACCACGCCATCATCGTCGGCGACGATCACGTCGCCAGGATTGATCATCGCACCGGCACAGACCACCGGCACGTTCACCGATCCGAGCGTCGCCTTGACGGTCCCCTTGGCCGAGATCGCGCGCGACCACACCGGGAACCCCATCTCCGTCAGGATGCGCACGTCACGCACCCCGGCATCGATGACGAGGCCGATGCCGCCGCGCGCCCTGAGAGAGGTCGCGAGAAGGTCGCCGAACATGCCGTCAGTGTTGTCTGCCGTGCAGGCGACCACAAGTATGTCGCCGGGCATGACCTGCTCGATCGCGACATGGATCATCCAGTTGTCGCCGGGTTGGGCGAGGACGGTGACGGCCCCACCGGCGATCGAGGCGCCGGCATAGATCGGGCGCATATAGGGCTTCATCAGTCCCGTCCGGCCCATGGCCTCATGGGTGGTCGAGACGCCAAGGTCCTGGAATGCCGCCATATCGGCGCTTGCAGCCCGTTTCTTCGTGCGGACGACGACGCCGGTCATGCCAGGGACTCCAGGGCTTCGGGGAACAGGCGCTGGTAGGCCTCACCGTAAGTCATCGCCTTGCCGGAGTTGCGCCCACCCTGCATGCCGCGGTTCAGCGCCACCCGCGTATAGTATTCCCAGAGATGCTTCTGCGCGGCCAGGATTTCGAATGCCTTGCGCTTCGTCTCCCAGACCTCGTCGATGTTGAGGATCAGGTTCGGCTTGAAGTTGCACTGCTCGGGCTGGTGCGGCTCGAACAGGAAGACCGGCGGCGCGGCATAGGCGCGCGCGGGGTCCGGCTTATGGCCTGCAGCCTGCGCGATGATCCGCGCTTCCTGCGCGAAACGCGCCGCTTCGGGATGGTCGACATTGTAGGGGTCTTCAAGCGCATGGGTCAGCACGAAGCTGGGAGTGAGCTCATGGAAGAGGTCGATCGCCCGGTCGAGCATCGGCCCTGTCGTGCGCAGCGGATAGTCGCCGGCATCCATGAATTCGATCTCGGCCCCGAGGACCGCGGCGGCGCGCTCGGCTTCGTCGCGACGCTGCGCCTTGACGTCCTCCACCCGCACACCCGCCTGCTTCCAGGCGAACTGGCTTTCGCCCCGCTCGCCATAGGCCAGACACAGGATCTTTACCCGCATGCCCTGCCTGGCGTGCAAGGCGATGGCACCGCCCGCACGCCAGACAAAATCGCCGGGGTGGGCGGTAATCACCAGACCCGTCTTCTGCAGGCTCGCCATTGAGCTGTAATCCTCTCTTCTCGGTCCTATTCGGGGGCGCGACGTGCTTCGTCGCCGCTGCGCGCGAGCGCATGCGGTGGCACGTAGGCCTGGCCATCCATCAGAATGCGCGCGGTGCGCAGCAGGCCGGCGCGCTCGATGACGGGGCGCTCCGGCGTGCCACCCACGGTGAGCTTCACCGTGAATTCCCCGGTCGGATGTTCGACGGAAATCGCGCGTTCGCGACCGGTAGGCATCGCGGCGACCGAAGCTGCCGGCGACCCCGGCAGGGCTGCGGCTGTCGCCACCGTCACCGCGGCAAAGACACCGATCGAAGCGTGGCACTCATGCGGGATGAAGCTGCGCGTCGCGATCGATCCTGCAACGGGCCGCGCGACAAGGGCGATCTTCGGGACCACCATCCTTGCCACATCGCCGAGATTCATCAGAGGTCCGGCCGCGAGGCGTATGCGCTCGATGCGCTGTTTCAGCTCCGTATCCTCTTGCAGCGCTTCGCGGGTTTCGTGGCCCGTGCGTCCAACATCGACCGCCCGGAGAACGATGACCGGCATGCCGTTATCGATCAGGGTACATTCGACACCGTCGATGATGTCGACCGGATTTCCCGTCGGCAACAGCGCGCCACAGACGGAGCCTTCCGTGCCGAGGAAGCTGATGTCGATCGGTGCGGAGGTTCCGGGCACCCCATCGATGCGGGCATCGCCCTCGACGCCTGCCTGACCGGCGTCGGTCCGCATCGCGAGATCGGCGATGGTGCCGGTGTTCAGCGTCCGGACCCGCACCGTGGTGCTGGCGCCCTCTGCTCGAACGAGGCCCCGCGCCAGCGCGAAGGGGCCGATACCGGCAAGGATGTTGCCGCAATTCGGCGTGGTGTCGACCGACGCGGTCTCGATGCCGACCTGCGCAAACAGGAAATCCACGTCGCAGCCCGGCTCGCTCGAGCGCGAAACGATCGCGACCTTGCTCGTCAGCGGGTGAGCCCCACCAAGCCCGTCGACCTGACGCTTGTCGGGCGAGCCCATCACCGCAAGCAGGAACGCGTCACGCGCGCCCGTGCCAACCGGCAGATCCTCGGCGAGGAAATAGGCGCCCTTCGACGTACCGCCCCGGATCAGCATGCATGGCACGGCAATCTGCGACATCGCTCAGCCTCCGCCCGTGATGCTGGCACGTGTGATGATATCGCGCCACAGCGTCCCCTCTGAGGCGATCAGCCGCCCGAAGCCTTCCGGCGTCTCGCGGCGTGCGATCGCGCCGTCGCGATCGAGCGCCGCGACAAATTCAGGCTGGTCGAGCAGCGCGTTGATCTCGCGGTTGAGGCGCTCGACAATTGCGGCCGGCGTGTGCGCGGGGGCAACGATGCCATACCACTGCACGGCTTCGAAACCCGGCAGCCCGCTTTCGGCGATGGTCGGGAGCTGAGGGGCAAAAGAGGTGCGCTCGGAGCTGGCGACGCCGAGCGCTCGCAACTGGCCCGCTGCGGCGAGCGGCAGAACCGCCGGACCGCCAGTCAGCGTGAATTGCACGGAACCGGCGACGAGATCCGTCACCGACGGTGCGGTGCCGCGATAGGGCACATGAATCGCCTCGAAACCGGCCCGATGCGCGAGATAGGCACCGGCAATATGCGCCGCGCTGCCTTGTCCGCCGGAGCTGTAGTTCAGCTTGCCCGGATTGGCCTTGGCATAGGCCACGAACTCCTGAAACGAGTTCGCCGGCAGGCTGGGATTGATGACGAGGATGTTCGGCACCATGGCGACCAGGGCCACCGGCTGGAAGTCCTTGACCGGATCATAGGGTACGTTGGGATAGAGCGCCGGGTTGAAGGCAAGCGTGCCGATATGCCCCATCATCAACGTATGGCCATCCGGATCGGACTTCGCGACCTGGCTCGCCGCGATCATGCCGCCGGCGCCGGGGCGGTTCTCGATGACGAAGCCCTTGCCGGGGATCGTGCGTTCCAATCGGTTGGCAATCAGACGCGCGAGGAGGTCGGTGCTGCCGCCAGGGGTGAACGGCACCACGAGCCGAATGATCTGCGTCGGCCACGCCGGCTGGACCTGCGCACGCGCCGCGTGCCCGAGGCCGGCCAGACCCAGCCCGGCAAGGAGTGATCGGCGGTCGATGTTCATCACGCGCCACGCCCTTGCCGTGCGCCGTACCCGGCCGCCTCGCCAAATCCGATGAACTCGATCGTCGCTGCTTTGGAGCCAGGCATGGGTCGTCCCTTGCTTGTGCGTTTCCTTGTCCCGCGAGGACCCTGACCCCAAGCTATTCTGCCATCAAATGAGAAGAATGCAGCGATTGATTACTTTCATGCATCTTTATCCGAGACACTGTTTCTCAGCGCCTCGCTGACCAGCGCCAGGAGGTCGCGCGCCGCCGGCCGCAGCAGCATATTCTTGCGGGTGACGATGCCGAGAGTGCGGCTGATGCTCGGCGAACGCAGTGGGATCGCAACCAATTCGCCGGCATCGACAGAGTCGAGCGCGAGCTGCGGCACGATCGCGTACCCGATCGCGGAACGGACCAGGCTCACTGCGGTGATGACCCGCTGGACCTCGTAGCGCCAGGTCAGGGCCTCGCGCCGCGCGCCCAGCGCATCGTCGATCAGGACGCGGTTTCCGGTCTCGGCACTGATCCGCACGAGCGGCAGCCCCTGCAGCTGCGCCCAGGTCAGCGACTCCGATCGCGCGAGCGGCATGCTGCGGTGACTGACGAGCACGAACGGCTCCTTGACCACCGGTTTGAGCTCGAGGTCCCAGCGATTGGCGGCGACGATGGTCACGCCGAACTCGGCCTGGCCCGACTGCACCTTGTCGGCGATCTCCGAAGCCGAGTTATCGTGCACCCGGACGCGCACTGCCGGGTATCCTCTGGCGAATTGTGCGATCACCGACGGCATGCAGTGGACCGCGATGGTTGGCAGACAGCCGACCGCAACCTCTTCCTCGGCATCCGCGGCATCGACCCGCGCCTCATCGATGGCCGCACCAAGCTCTTCAAAGATCCTGCGGGCGCGCGGCAGGAGCGCCGACCCCGCCGGGGTCAACGAGACCTGGCGCGTGGTGCGCAAGAGCAGCGTCGTTCCGAGGGATTCCTCGAGCTTCCGGATCCGATGGCTCAGCGCGGTCTGGGAGAGATTGAGATGCGAGGCCGCGGCATGAAAACTGCCCCGCTCGGCGATACTGACGAAGGCCTGCAGGCCCAGAACGTCGACTCTCACCCGCAAGATCCTCCAACCCGGTCCAATCGACGTCAGCACGACCTCAGGGTCGCATCAACCATGCGCAGTGAACCGGCATCAGACTCGTCGACCTACGCCGGCAGAGGCGAGTTCAGATCGGCAGAATCGAAAGACCGGCACGGCTCCAGCATCGCCGGGAGCGGTGACCGCTGACAACAGCCTCCCAAGCAATGGCTCCATTTTCGCCGGATCACCCATGTCGGCCGTACGGCAGAAGGGGGAGAAGCCGACTGTTGGTCCGGTTCTCCGGATTTGGAGAACAACCACGAAAGGCCGCGGCCCGGCGAACCGCATGCTTCTGCTGCAGCCCCCATAGCCGGGAAACGGCCTCGACCGGTCGCCGACATTGCCGGAAGACCAGTTCAACGCCGCAATCCCTGCATGCTCGTGCTGGAGCTGGAGGGGAATGACGAGCGGCGACGCGACGGGAGATCTGCCTTGAAGCTGCCGGTATGGGCGAGCGCCTTGAGCGCGACTCTCCTTGTGCAAGTCATCAGCTCATTTGCCGCCGCGGCGATTCCTCTCCTGGGTCCGATTCTGACGCAACGCTGGGGCATGACGCCAGAAAGCATCGGCTATGTTTCGGCGGTCGTTTCGGTCGGCATATGCTGGTTTCTGGCGTGCGGCGGCCCGATGCTCGATCATCACGGCCCGATCCGAGCCTTGCAGCTCGGCCTGATCTTCGTCGCGGTGGGTCTCCTGCTCCTGTCGCAGTCCTTCGGCCTCGTCGGCCTTGTCGGTGCGCTCCTTGTGGGCCTGGGCCTGGCGCCCAATACGCCAGCTGGCAGCCAGTTGCTGATGCGCACGGCGCCGCCCAGGCACCGCACACTTGTGTTTTCGATCAAGCAGGCGGGCGTGCCTCTGGGCGGCACGATAGCCGGTCTCGTTGTCGCGCCTCTGGTCCTGGGGCTCGGCTTCGTCGGTGCAGTTTGGGCGATTGTCGCGATCATCCTTCTCTGCATCGTGCTGGTTCAGCCCTTTCAAAGAAGTCTCGATGCCGAGAAAGGCCCACGGAACCGGGCCTGGGCCCGGCTGTTCCTCTCGCCGTCTTCGCTCAGCCGATCGGCCCGGGTTCTGAACTCGCACCCGTCCTTGCCGATGCTCACCGCGCTGGGTGTGTCGTTTTCCATAACGCAGGCCAGCATCACGGCCTTCACAGCAACCTACATGGTCACGCAGCACGGAAAGACCCTGGCGCAGGCCGGGCACTACATCGCCGTCTTGCTTGCAGCGAGCACGGTCGCACGCATCTTCTTCGGATGGCTGGCGGATCGCATGGGCGGCGGGCTCCTGCTTCTCTCGCTTCTGGCCTTGGGTGCAGGCTCCGCGATCATGCTGCTTGTCTCTTCGACAACCGCCAGTCCCTGGATGGTCTATGGCTGCATGGCACTGGTCGGAGCCACCTCGATGGGGTGGAACGGTGTCCACATGGCCGAACTTGCGCGGGTTGCGCCGCCCACTCTGATTGGCGACGTAACGTCGGGCGCAAGCCTGTTCGGCTTCGTCGGCTCGATATGCGGGCCGTTGGTGTTTGCCATTGTCGCCAGCCGCACAGGAAGCTTTGAATGGCCTTTCCTGCTCGTCGCTGGCCAGCTGGCGGCATTCGGCTTGTTCGCTCTGGGGCGTCAGTTCAAGCGGGCCGCTTGAGGCGAGCGCGCCAGCACCATTGGCAGATAGCGGCGGACCGCCACGTCCGCGACCGCAGGACCTCACCCGCCGTCGAATTCAAACGCTGAGTGATCGATCGTTCCAGACGGATTTTCACTGGCAGCACCATCAACGATAAGTCGCGAGGGACGAGGGACAGTTGGGCTCAAGTGGACGACAACGCCAGTACGCATCCCGCAGGCGCACGAGGCCGAGCAAAATCCCAACCCGGACGCATTTACCCCGATTGATCCACCTACTTTTCTGATGTCTGCAGGGGCAATAGCAACGCTGCGAGCGTCGCTTCGGCAACTAACTCGTTTCTCGACGAATGATCTGCATATTTATCGCTATTCTGATTATAGAATAATTCTGTGTATTTCAGAAAACAGCAATCTTATAGAAGTAACAATAAATTGATATGTATTATCCCAAATTATATAGTAATATAATTTTTTAATTATTATATACTTAAACAAAATAACTGCATCTGTCGATTAAATTATTATTGAATATGAGAAAATCGTTATTTTATAAGGTCGAAAATCGATATAATGACTTGCCATGACGCGCGACTTGCGATAGCGAGATTGAGAGCAATATTTGAGCCATTACCCGAAAACAAAAGGGGACGGCATTGATCGCTCGGTCATCGACCCCCTCGGACGAGCCCCCTTCTCTGGAACTTCCCGAGGATTGCGGCCGCGGGATGAGGGTTGCGCTGATCCACTACTGGCTGGTGGCCATGCGTGGCGGTGAAAAAGTTCTGGAATCGCTTTGCCGCATGTTTCCAGAAGCCGATATCTACACCCATGCCTACGATCCGCTATCGGTCTCTGAAACGATCCGGAAGCACCAGGTGCGGACCTCGTTCATCGGTCACCTTCCGCGCCCGACGCGCTTCTACAAATCATATCTGCCACTCATGCCGCTCGCGCTCGAGCAGCTCGACCTGCGTGGCTACGACCTGATCATCAGCAGCGAATCGGGCCCGGCCAAAGGCATCGTTCCACCGCCGAATGCCTTGCATGTCTGCTACTGCCACTCACCCATGCGTTACGTCTGGAACATGTACCATGACTACCGCGAGCGCACCGGGTTCCTTCAACGCCTCGCCATGGGGCCATTGAGTCACTATGTCCGCAACTGGGATGCAATTTCATCGATGCGGGTCGATCAGTACGTCGCCAACTCCGAGAACGTCCGCTCGCGCATCCAACGGTATTATCACCGGGACGCAGCAGTGGTTTATCCGCCGGTCAACGTGGCGGATTTCCAGCCCGTCGCACCGGACGTGGCTGACGATTACTATTTAATGGTTGGCGAGCTCGTCAGCTATAAGCGTCCAGAACTGGCCGTCGAGGCATTCAACCGGCTGAAGCGCCCCTTGGTGATCATCGGAGGGGGTGAACTGCTCAACCAGATCCGGCGCATGGCCGGCCCCACCGTGACCGTGATGGGCCCGCAATCATTCGACGCGTTGCGGTACCATTACGCGAGGTGCAAAGCGCTTGTCTTTCCCGGGGAGGAGGATTTCGGCATCGTGCCTATCGAGGCCATGGCAAGCGGCCGCCCGGTGCTTGCCTATCGGCGCGGCGGCGCCTTGGAGACAGTGGTCGAAGGGCTGTCGGGCCTCTTTTTCGATGAGCAAACCGTAGAGGCGATCATCGACGGGGTTGAGCGAATGGACAGGTTTGCGGTGGATCAAGGCGCCATCCTGGCGCACGCGCGCAGGTTCTCCGAGCCAATCTTCCGCCAGAACATGTGGACCGCACTGTCAGGCTGGCTGCATCCGTTATGAGCGCTGGCGGGTTTGAGGAGGATGAAAGCGCCAGAACCGGTCTTCACAACGACAGGGTGCGCAAATCTAATTGCGGCGGGGGATGGCGGCTTCTGCAACCCCACGTTTGCGTCTATCGCCGCGGATTGCCAAAAAAAGGGCCCTCACCCCAACCCCCGCGCCATAGCCAATTTGCATCACGATGGCCACGATAATGGCGGCGAGGCCCGCTCCGACACCGAGATCGACCCAAGGGGCCAGCAAAGCCGAACTGGCGGTGAAGGCGAACGCTATGGCACAAAACGCCAGCAGATTGATCTTGTAGGCGCAGGCAAATCCGATGGCGAAGGCGATGAACGCGAGAGCGATCATGTCGGCGGCTCCGGAGGCACACAACGACCTTATATGTCGACTGCTTAAAATGGAGGCGAACATGAGGTAAATCAAGGCGCTATTGCCCCTTGACCCACAGCCGCGGGCATCTCACCTTGTGACGAGCGTTCATGTGTTTGCGGTCCGCATCGGTAGCCGGCCTGGTGTCGCCCCGGCTCGCGTCGCTGACCTCGGTCAGTTCCGCGGCCTGCACGGTCGCCGCGATGCCGCCGGAGAGGGACATCCGCTTCAACGCTGCTTCCGTGCGTGGCCGCTCTTTCAGAGACCATAGAAGCGCCACGCTTATGGTTGACGACATACAAATGTAGGCATAGGACTCGTTCGTCACCGCCATGCCTAGATAGCAGATGTGATGGCTGCATAGCCTCCGGCCCCAGGCGTTACTGGGCGATTCAGGATTGCCTTTAATAATCACGTATGCATCTCAGTCGGGATAACTCCACTCGTAGGTATTCCGCAAGATATCTTTTCGCCTGACGGCGGTATCGATTGGCTATTTCTGGTTTAATCTGAAATCATTTCGTTTACTCGGCGGTCTCGCGCGAGAGGGGGGCGCGTTTGGTTGTATCTGCGGGGATTTAACCCATGCAGTGGTCCTTGAAAGAGTCTTTTGCAGCGCATGCTGACGAAAGCTTGCCCACGCCCATTGGCGGCTCTGGCAAGCGGTTGTTTGATGTCCTCGCTGCCGTTGCTGCACTTGTTGCGTTGGCGACGCTATTCCTCTGCGTCGCAGCATTGATCGGGCTGGTCGATGGACGCCCGATCCTAATCAAGCATACCCGGGTCGGATTTGGCGGCAGGTTGTTCCCGTGCCTGAAGTTCCGCACCATGGTCGCAAACGCGGACGAGGCACTAACCACTCACCTTGCTGCCCATCCGATCGCCATGGACGAATGGCGACGGACGCACAAATTGAAATGCGACCCGAGAGTTACGCCGATCGGCCGCATTCTGCGCCAACTCAGCATCGATGAGCTGCCGCAACTCGTCAACATTCTGCAGGGGCACATGAGCCTCGTCGGACCGCGTCCCATCGTCGTTGGCGAGATGGAGAAATACGGCGCCGCGATCAATGAGTATCTCGCGGCGCGCCCGGGCTTGACCGGCATGTGGCAGGTCAGCGGCCGGAGCGAAACAACCTACGAAGCCCGGGTCAATTTTGATCGCGACTACGTTCAAAACTGGTCGATGAGCCGCGATATCGAGATCATCATCCGCACAGTTCCCGCAGTTTTCCGTCTGCGTGGAACATGCTGATCCTCCGGTGGCGTGTTGCCGCTGAGGCCGATACGGCGGATGGCCCGAGCTGACGTGGTGCTGGCAAGGTCATCGCGCGACGGGAGGCAAAATATGGATGCCAAGCGATTCACCCTGTTCAAAAGCGGCAGTGCCACAGACCCGGGCGAAGCGTTCCCCGACGCCGGCTTGTTCTATCCGGCGTCGTGGGAACTGATGGAGGACGAGGAGCTGCCGTTTCTCGATCCACGCCTGGTTGCGGCCATGAATAGTCGCAGCGCCTCCGTGGCAATCGACCGGATGAGTTCGATGGTTGAAGCCCGCCATCGACGTCGGACGGCTGCGCGTGACGAGGTTGCCGCGACGCTGGTCCGCGCCGGACTGGACCCTTCGGCCCTGATCCGGCCCGGCCCGACCTCACTCTCGTCTGATGGCGTCGCGCCGGGAGGAAATCGACGCCAGGAGGCATGGCCCTGGATGCACCGGCTCTTCACGAAGATGGGAGCTCCATTCGGTCGGGAGCGTCGGGTCCGGAACCTGCGAGGCGAACTCCTTGTCCATACCCTGGCACTCGACGTGCTGGAGCTTCTCCGTGCCCAACTCGATTGGAGACGCCGCCGGCTGTCGAACCCTGCGACAAGGCGCACAGCTCGGGGGCTTCAAAGGGCCCAAGCCTTGCTCGACCGTCCGGTGGTGGCTGCGTTGAGTGCCGCATTCAGCGGCTTCAACACTGCCTATCTCCTTCCTCAGCACGCATACCAGGCGGAGCTACTCTCTGCAGCCGCATGGCTTGGCTGGAAGCTCGAAGGATGTCACGCGCCTCTGCCCCAATCCGCCGCGCATTACCTGAAGGGAATGGATGAGACCTACGGAGATTGGTCGTGGCCGCTTCAAGGCGAGCCCGACCCCCAGCTCGTCCTGCGTCTGTCACTCGCGCTGGCAGGCATCAGCACCCAGAACCTTGAGAAACATGCACATGATGAATGGCCTTCGCCGCCGGCAAGCATCGATCTGCGTCCCAAGGGGCGCGTGGACGAGCCGCTGTGCAGTGCATTGGTCGGGCTCCTGGAAAACTAGCCAATGCGCGAGTCCCCCAGGACAGTAGGGGCTGCAGGTTGGCGCGCAGCCCGGGTGGAACGCCCTGGCGGGGAGGGACGCCACTCGCAGTCATGGATGGAACGAACACTCCCTGGCAGCCCGGGCCAAGTTCAAAGGAACACCCTGTTCTTTGAACCAGGCTTCCTGGAGCGGAGCGCAGTCCGTCATGGCGAGCAATCCGCTGGAGGCAGGGCGAGATCAGACATGGTTGGCTGCCCAAAGCTCGCCATCATCATCTTATGCTTTAACTACGAGCACTATGTCGGGCGTGCCATTCGCAGCGTGGTTTCTCAGTGTCGCGACGACTGCGAGCTTGTCGTGGTCGATGACGGATCGACGGATTCCTCCTGGGATGTCATCAGCAGCGCGGGCGTCACCGCCTTCAGGATCAACAACAGCGGCCAACGGCTGGCATCCCTGTTCGCACTCGATCGGACACAGGCGCCGTTCATCCTGTTTCTTGATGCGGATGATGAACTTAAGCCCGGTTCGCTCGAGCAGATCATCCCGCGGCTTGATCCCAACGTGGCCAAGCTGCAGTTCGCACTCACCCGTATCAACGCCGACGGCGACGTGATTGGCGAGGCTCGCCCGTCCCTCGAAGCGTTCCGCACGCGAAATGATCTGGCGAACCGCATCCTCCGGACGGGCGTCTATACGACACCGCCAACCTCCGGGAACGTGTTTCGGCGGGACGTCTGCGAGATCCTTCGGGAAGCCGCTCGCGACAAGGCGATCGACGGGGTCATGCTGTCTGCCGCGCCATTCATGGGGGACGTCGTCAGCCTGTCCGACGAACTTGGATTGTACCGGATCCATGAGCGCAATTTCTCGGGACTGGGTCGTGCACTCGATCCAGGCATCCTCAAACGAGATATTCGCCGGTTTGTTGAGCGCATGGATCATCTGCGCATGATCGTGGATCGCTTTGGCCAAAGACATGCTCTCGTAAAACCACAAGATACATTCTTCTACATGGAGAGAAGCTTTTACCTCTATATCGCAAGCGGGAGGCGGCATGGCCGCGTCAAAATGCCGTTATTGATCTCCCATCTCTGGCGGGAATATTACTCCGCCACGACAAAAACCGCGATGACTGCCTTTTTTTTACTTATTTTTGTGCTGCCGGATAGCCGAGCCAAACCTCTGCTGGCGTACCGGTTCAGGGTTGGACGTCGCTCGGCACTCGGTTTCTTGAAGACGATGATCAGAGGGAATGGTGATCGGTCTTCCGACCCCCCTGAGGCTTAGGCTGCTCAGGCAGGAGACAGGCGCATGAGATACGTCGCTTTCCTCTTTATCGTGCTCCCGCTCGTATTCGCCGCCGCGCCTGGCGCGGCCGAAACGCCCGAGGGCTCGCAAACTCGATACCTGCTCGGTCCCCAAGATCGCCTCATGGTTCGCGTGCATTCGTTGCGACGGAACATAGGGGAGGCCTACGCTTGGGCTTCCCTCAATGGAGAGTTCGCGGTCGGCGCTGACGGCACCGTGTCAATGCCGGTCGTTGGCCACGTAAGAGCTGCGGGCGGCACGACGGCCGAACTGGCCGATCAGATTAGCCGAATTTTAAAGGAGACGGCCAATCTGGCAGACCTTCCGTCTGCATCGGTCGAGGTGGCCCAGCACCGGCCGTTCTTCGTCCTGGGCGCGGTGCAGCTGCCCGGCAAGTATGAGTTCCAACCTGGCATGACAGTTCTGCAGGCGCTCAGTATCGCTCAAGGCCTCGCTCGCGCTGCAGATCTGACGGGCGTAGAGCGTGACATGATCGAGGCCGGAGGAGGGTTCCGGACACTTGCCGCCGAGCGCATCGCACTCGAGGCCAAGCAAGCGCGCCTGTCCGCCGAAATCGCCGGAGCTGACGATATCTCCTATCGAGACGATCTGGCCGCGCGCATCGACGATCCGAGGGTTGCGCTGGCACGGCGAGAGGAGACGCTCAGGTTCAGCACCCGCCGAGACGCGCTCAAGGCGGAGCTCGACGCGATCGAGCAATCAAAACAGCTCCTCCAGCAGGAGCTGAAATCGCTCGACGACAAGGGCAAGTCACTCGATCGCCAGCTCGAATTGAACAAGCGCGAACTTCGCATCGTCAGCGATCTCGTATCTCGGGGGCTCACCGTGACGCCTCGGCAGCTGGCGGCGGAGAACACGCAGGTGAACATTGAAAGCAATCGCCTGGATGTCCAGGTCGCGACCCTGCGGGCGCACCAAAGTCTGACGCGAGCCAATAGGGATATCGTCGATCTCCGCGCCCGATATCGCAAGGAGACGCTCGATGACTCGGCGCTGACCCGTTCCTTGCTCGACCAGAATGCGGAGAAAATGCAGACGGCGGAGAAGCTCTTCCAGCACGCCGAGACGCGCTCGCCTGGCACCAGAAGCGAGGTGGATGAGCTCGTGCCGACTTATAAGCTCACCCGGGTGACCCCTTCGGGACCTGTTTCCTGGGTGACGTCCGAGGATGCCCTGCTTGAACCCGGTGACGTGCTGCAGGTCGGGCTTCCCCGTCCGTCTCGCTCGATAGGGGCGCCAGCACAATCAATGGCTGCTCCTGCGACCCGTTGACATCCTGCAGCCCGGAACTTTCCGCTGGACCCGTCGCGTCCCAGCGCAGAACCCGATCTCAGGTCTCAGCTGTTTGTCACCACCACCGATCCTGCAGTTCGAGGCGCCCCGGAGCAACGAGCAGCCGCACGCCGCATCCAAGCAGGGTGCCGACGTAGAATGCAGCCCCGACTGCGGCTGTGATGACAAGCTCGATAATGGCCTTGAGTTCCAGCGGCGCCAGGACATGGCGCAGGAGAAGAACCGAAGCCGCCATCACGGCTGCAGCGAGCGCAACCTTCCAGATGTTCTTCAGCTGCGCGAACACGCTGGCTCCCGCAAGCTGACGCGCATAAAGAACATAGAAAACGAACATGATCGCAGCAAGCAGCCCCCGCGCGATAATGACGCCGACAGCCGAAAACAAGTACAGGCCGATGGTGATGAGCGGGATTCTCAAGCCCAGATCGATGCTGTTCAATTTGAACAGGACAATGGGGCGATCAATCGCGAGGCTGAGCGAGTACAGAGTCTGGAAATACGGTACCGTCAGAACTGTGAGTGCCAGCAACTGAAGGAATAGCGCAGCGTCGTGCCATTTCGGGCCCAAGAGAATGGCGACGATGAGGTCAGCCGTACAGGAAATGCCGATGCAAGCGGGCGCCGAAAGCAGCATCGCGAAACGCGCCGTCTTGAGGAAGGCCCGCTTCAGTCTACCGTGATCTGAATCGAATTTCGAGAACGCCGCCATGACGGGCGGCATGGCGGGCCCGATCAAGCTTTGCGTAGGGAAGACAGCCAGATCGCGCGCGACGGTGTACTGACCAAGCGTCGCCCTGTCGACAAACCGTCCCAGCAGGACCCGATCGAACTGCCAGTTCAGAGCCGCCACGGCCTGCGCGGAGACGAACCATCCTATGAAGCTGGAGAAATCCGCCAGCCGCGATAGCGAAAGCGACGGCCGATAGGGCGCGAGCACATAGGACGCAATTGTCGTAACCAAGGCGGCCACGACCGAATTTGCAGCGATTGCCCAGTAGCCCCCGCCCCAGATCACCGTCGCGATCGCGACAATGACCGCGCATGATTTCCCGGCAAGCTCCGCAATGAACGCCTGCCGGAAGTTCATCTCACGAACAAAGTGAACCATGCTGGGACTATACAGGCCCCTTGCTATCGGCCCGATGGCAAGAACTGCAACCAATGGAATAAGACGATAGTCGTTGTACAGCAGCGCGAATGGCCAAGCCGCCATGAGGATGACGGCCGCGGACAGAAGACTCCGCAGCATGCCCAAGGTGAAACCGGTATCGAGGTGAGACCTGTCGAGGCCCTTGAGCCGTATCAGGGCCTGCGTCACCGGAATTTCCAGCACCGTGTCCACGATGACGATCAGCGACGTGGCAAGTGCCGTGATGCCGAAATCAGCCGGCGTGAGGATGCGGGCCAAGATCAGAAGCGTGAAGACGTCAATCAGGCGACCCAGCAAGCGCGAGAAGATTAACCAGCCGGCCCCTCTGATGGTTTTCATCGCCAGCATGCTGAAATCAGGGCCTCTGTTTACGATGACGCTGAGAAATCATGGCTGACGCATCGTCCCGACCAGGCTGGGAGCTTCTTCGCCCGCATAAACTGATGAGTCCTGGGCCGATCTGCGTCGCAAGTTGCGGAGGTGATGAGTGAAGCCGTCTGGAAACGCGTCCCCGAGACGGATACGGGACCAAGCCTAGAAGCTGCGCAATGCGAAACCTGTACCGTCGTGCCTTGTGATGTGATCCTAGGCCAGCCCTTCCGCAAGCAGTTTCGTGACGGGCGAGACAGTGGATCCTGTCCGGTCGAATGAGGAAAGGGCCACTGCCGCTCAGTTGTTCAGCCCTGGCAGTCCTGTCTCAGATGCTTTGCCGCAAGCTTCGATGCCCCTTGGCGTACTCAGCGGTAAAGCTGCGCCGAGATACCGCGCAGCACGTGAAGAGCCTCCAGCGTACCCAGAAGCGCGGGGCGAAGGAGGGTAAATTTGCGGACAATGGCTCCTTCGCGCCAGCGCTGTTCCCTGATCCACTTCAATCCGACCAACAAGCCTGCTTTCTGATCCGCACCGAGCGCTCGCACGACGCCGGAACGCCCGAAGTCAACCGAGCGAAATCCCACCTCGAGGCAATTCACATCGGCTTCGGTCGGACGTGTGATGGCCCGCTTGAGGCGGCACCATGCAACGTCCGCATCGTGCAGGGCGATGGCGCCTCCGGGAACAGTGTCGATATAGTCCAGCGCCCCGGCAAGAAATGGATTTCCGACGGAGGGCTCGAGCACGCCGCGGTCGATATTGCCACTGTTTGCAACGATATTGCCGGTTTCGCCGATGCGGAACTGCCGCACGGACGGGATGGCGGGTTCGAACAGGCTTTCGATCAATTGCCAGTATCGCAGGACGCAGGTTTCGACCTTGAACGGATTGTAGGTATCCTGTTCGACGAGCAGTCCCGAAACCCGCGGGAAGTGTTCCTCGCCGTGCTTCTTGTAGTTGGCTCGCGCGAATTGCACCGTCTCGATGGGCAACTCGGGAAAGCCGGCCGCGAGAAGGCGCTGGGTGCTGCCGTAGAGCCCGGTGTCGCAGAGCACGATCCTGTTCGCGTTGCCGATGAGCTGACGAAAATGGCGCGTGAACAACGCATTCTGCTCCTGGATGTCGGCGCGAACTTCACTCCCTGACTCGGTGGACAGCAATGCAAACAGCGCCCTTCCGTCGAAACGATGATACCACGGCTCGGGCAGATCATACGCCCGACCGCCGAGTGCCTGGGCGACATCGGCGAAGGAGCTGTTGCGAAACTCTCGCCCAAGCTCCTCCAGCGCTGCCCCGCTCTGAGCCATAACGGCAGCGCGGGCGGCGACGAGGCGCGACACCAGGATGTTGTCCCGGACCAGGCTGAGCGGGAGGCCGAACCTGTCCAGGACACGTTCGAACGCTTCCCTGATACCGATCCCACCTCTTGCGCAAAAGAGCAGTGCAGTCTTGTCGGCCACGCTTGCCTGATGGGCATACAGCCAGATCAACAGGCAGAACTGGGTGACGATGGGGCCAAATATCTCACGTCCGAAGGACATCGCGTCCTGGGGCGCAGCCCGCATCTCCGCAGCCGCCCTTCCCTGTCGGGGCTGGCGCCTGATTTTTGCAAATCCACCGTCCGCGAACGACCTGTAGCGGATGAGGCGACGACGCAGAACATGACAGGTGTGGATGCCCATCGCGGAAGGCACGCGATGGTCAGCCATCTCATCATTGCCGATATGCAGCATCTGTGCGGCTGACACCGCCTCCGACGCAGCTACGATCGAGAACATTTCCCCGTGACGCTTGGTCTTGCCTTCGTCGGCGCTGGAATAAACCCGATGCAAGAGGTCAGCGCCGTGGAAGTGGGTAATGAGCTCGCCGATCGTGTTCGCTGGCAGGGTCGTGTCGCTGATGGCGACGATCCGCATACCCGCGCGCCGTTGCCTTCGCAGGATCGATCCCAGCGCTTCAGCCGGAGCAAGGCAGGCTTTCTCGACCTGCAATTCGATATCGAGGCGTTCGCTCGCCAGGCTTTGGGCAAGACCGAGCATCCTCAACTGGCGTGCGATGATGTCGGCGATGCGGACTTCGCCCCCGCCACCGCCCACCTTCAACGCGCGGAAGGCGAGCCTTTGTGCCTGAAGGCGCGCCTGGACCAATATATCGGAGGAAATGATGCAACCGCGTTCAGCAAGCGCGCTCGCGAACCGGCGCTCGGCTTCCACGATGCGAGACCATTCCGATTTGCCCTGGCGCAGAAGCAAAGTGTCGAAGACATCGGTCGATATCAGCTTGATGCCGTCGAGCGACGCAATCAGGGCTTCAAGATCTCGCCATGCCATTCAAGACCCCTCGTGGGGTGGCCATTGTGACGATGCAAGGCATTGTGTCTCGGTCCCGTTTTGCAGGCGATGCACGCTATTGTCGAGCGAATTCGTTTTGACGAAACTCCAGAGCGACGGGCCTTCGCGTTAGAAATCATCGCCTCTTCATCCGGCCATTTTTCGACGGGTTGGTGTAATGACAACGCCCCAGTCTAGTGACGGAAAAGTCGACCGCTCCTTCGACCGATCAAGCAGCGACAAGATCTTCTATGTTCCGAGCAATGGGTCCCTATGGCGCGTCGATCGAGCGGGCCGTCACGGGCCGAGAGGGCAGGAGCGCGCAGCGTGCGTGCGAGGCGCAGGGTGGATCCTGAAGCCACCTTGCCAGCCAGGGATTGCTTGCCCGGGGGGAGCTGCCCTCCTAATCTTCAGGCTTCGCGGATCCGGTATCTGCATGCGCATTCTTCATCTTCTCAACCATACGAACCGACTGAACGGACACGTCCACGCGGCTGTCGACCTTGCTTGCGCCCAAAGGATGCTGGGTCACGCGATTGCTGTCGCAAGCGGGGGGGGTGATTTCGACGCACTTCTGACCAGGCACGACGTTGAACAATTTACGATCAGCCATCGTCGCAGACCTCTTGACCTGTCGAGATCCTTGTTCCTGCTCCGGCACTATATCCAGGCGTGGCGCGCGGATGTCGTGCACGCCCATATGATGACGAGTGCCGTATTGGCGTGGCCCGTTTGCAAGCTTGTCGGCATCCCGCTGGTGACGACCGTTCATAACGAATTTCAGCGAAGCGCTATCCTGATGGGGCTTGGGACGCGTGTCATTGCCGTCAGCACGGCCGTCGGCCGCTCCATGCAGAAGCGTGGTGTGCCCCTGTCAAAACTGCACGTCGTGCTCAACGGAACCATCGGGGCGGCGAGGTTTCAGGGCAGGGACCGGACGCCTGTCGACCTCGGCTTTCCCGCCATCCTGTTCGTCGGCGGCCAGCATCCGCGGAAGGGCCTTCCTGATCTGTTCGAGGCGTTTTCTTCGGTTCACGCAAGACACCCCGCCGCCAAATTATACATCGTGGGTGAAGGGCCCCATCTCGCCAGCTACAGGGAGATGGTCGGCAAGATGCCGTGCTCAGGCGCGGTGACCTTCGCCGGGGCACAAGACGACCCCTTCGCATGGATGCTGGGGGCAGACATCTTTGTCTTGCCGTCGCTTGCCGACCCGGCGCCCCTGGTGTTGTCGGAAGCACGCGAGGCGGGCTGCGCGATCGTCGCCACGGACGTGGACGGGATACCGCAGCTTCTGGAGCAAGGGATGGCTGGGATTCTCGTGCCACCACGCGACCCGCCGGCCTTGGCGAGCGTTCTGTGTTCACTCCTCGACAACCCCGAAACCATCGCGGAGTGGAAACGGAAGAGCCAGACCAAGATCGACTATCTGACCATTGAGCGCGTCGCCGGCGAGACCATGAAGGTCTATAAGGCCGCGATCTCGTCACTGCGGCAATGATCGAAGGCGAGCTCGTTTATGCTGCTGCGCAGGGCGCTGCATGCTGGATATCCTCACTGGATCGGCCGTTTCTGCCAGCGTTCTGAACTCATCCGAGGCGCGACCTACAGGAGAAGAACGGTGATGGCTCAACCCTCTCGACGCGTTCTGCTGAAAGGCGCTGCTGCTTTCGTGCCGGCTCCGGCCATTCTCCTGCAGGAGGGAGCGGCCCTTGCAGAGATATCAGACGATCCGACGACGGGGCGCACGCTTGCGTTCGATGAAGGTTTTGCGGCTCTGGACAGTTCGATCTGGACTGCCGGGCCGAAGGCGACAACGTTCGATGCCGGTTTCTACGGCAGATCGGCCTTTGCCCGCATCTCCGGCGAGGAGGGTTTCAATCCCTATGCGATCGTCGACGATCCGATGGCGAGCGACGGCAAGGCGCTGCAAATCTCAGCGAAGTATATCGGTAGACCGATGAGCGTTCGCGGTTACTACGGAAATAACTCGCCGGAATTCCAGTGGATCTCGGGCAACATCCAGACTGCGAAGCGAGACGGGACGATCAGCAAAGGTTGGCGTCACGGATACTTCGAAGCCAGGATGCAATTTCCCAGGCATCCGCTGACCTGGCCGGGTTTCTGGATGATGAACGGCCGCAGCATCCTGTTTCCGAAAACGAGCATCGAACTCGACATTGTCGAGCAGAAGGGCTGGGAGCTCGACCTCTACGGGACCTATCTGCACGAATGGGGACAGCCCGGTCAGCATCACGAAGGGATTGGCGTCCCGACAGGTGTCGATGTGACGCAAGGATATCACCGTTATGGAATGCTGGTGGACGGCGCGCGATGCGCTCCGTATTTTGACGGCAAGCCCGTGCGTCATTCAGGGACTGGTCGCCCGGTCGTTTGGACTATCGGACGATCCGCACAGATGGATGAGCAGCGGGATGTGTTCTGGCCCCTGCTGACGCTTGCGCTGCGCTCCGACGTCCCGTTTCCGAATCCGCTTCGCCCGGAAGACTACTTGGCACATCTACGGGTCGACTACTTCCGCGTCTACGCCTGAACTCGCGCAGCGAACCCGGGATGAGCCATGGCCAACGCGCAAGGGCGTGTAATGCCGGAACAGTGCTTCGAAGAATTTGATACCAGCCGCCTTTGACGTTCTGTCACTTCTGGCAAGGTTTGGGATCGCATCATGAACCTCGAACCGATCGGCATCGCCTCCATCGTCGTCGGTCTGTTCTGCCTGCTCCTCGGCTATCGCGCGGTGGCGAGCACCTTCATCGTCGCGGAATTGTTCGGATCGGCGGCCGCCTTCACGGTCGGCGCAGCCAACATACAGCCTGCCTATGTCCTGCTGGCCTTCGTGATCATTGCCACGCTGCCGCGCCGGGGCGAGGCCGTCGCGTTCATGCGGGCCCTGCACCCGCCCGAGCCGGGCTTCTGGCTCGTTTGCCTGGTGCTCTATGGCGTCGCCAGCGCCGTCCTGTTGCCACGCATTCTATCCGGCACGACGCAGATCATTCCGCTCGGCTCATCGCAATTCGAGGCCACGCGCTCCACCATCCCGCTAGTTCCCATCTCGACCAATCTCACGCAAAGCCTCTATCTGGTCGCCAATCTTTTTTGCTTCGCCACGATGGTCGCGATTGCCTCGACCCGTGATGGGTTCAGGACCATTCTCGGCGGCTTGATCGGCTACTCCATCGGCAATGTTCTCTTCGCCCTTGTCGATATCGGCACCTTCGCGACGGGCACGCAGGACATCCTCGGCTTCATGCGCAACGCGCAGTACACGCTTCACACCGAGGCGACCGTAAGCGGAATGAAGCGTATCGTCGGTTCCCGCACGGAGGCCTCATCCTTCGCCCGCGCGACGCTCGGCGTACTGGGACTGACTGGAACGCTGTGGCTCTGCGCCTATCGGCCGGCCCTGACCGGCTCGCTCGCGCTCGCTTCGCTCGTGCTGCTCATCCTTTCGACGTCTACGACGGGGCTTGCCGGGGCGCCGATCGTGCTGCTCATCCTGTACGTGACGGCATTTTTGAGGTGTGGTTTGCAAGCGAACGCGCGCTACAGCGCGGCGGTCGTCCTCTGTGTGCCACCCCTTTTCGTGGTCGCAATCCTGTTGGTCCTGATCGACGCGGAAACATCCGCGGTTGTCCGCAACTATCTGGATCTCGTGGTTCTCAACAAGGCGAATTCCGACTCAGGGATCGAGCGAAGCGGGTGGAACGCGGTCGCTTTCCAGAATTTCCTCGATAGCTGGGGCTTTGGCGTCGGCCTCGGCACCGTTCGTACCTCAAGCCTGATCCTCGCCCTTCTGGCCAATGTCGGGCTGCCGGGCGCCGCCTTCTACGCGGCTTTCGCAGGAACGGCGCTCTTGTCCGCCCGCGGAGTGCCACGCAGCTTCCCGTCCGACGTGCGCCTCGCGGCGCGCAATGCCTGCTTCAGCCTTCTCATCGGCGACCTGGTCATCAGCACCATCGTCGACCAGGGTCTGTTCTTCTACGTGCTCGCAGCAATCGCTTCGGCGCAGCCCGAGCGCGACGAGGCAGGCAGCAAGGATGTCTTGCCGGCGGAGGCGGGGGCATGAGCGCGGCAGCCGGTTTCGCGGTCAACGGGCGTTTCCTGACCCAGAACGTGACCGGCGTGCAACGCTATGCGCGAAACGTCGTCGCCGAAATCGATGTCGCGCTTGCAAAGGCGAATGCGACGGCTCCGATCATCGCGCCTCCCGGTGGGGTGGATCCTCACCTGGCAGCGATGCCGCTGACCAGCGCAGGCCCGCTCAGCGGACATGCCTGGGAACAGGCGGTCCTGCCCGTCAAGTGGCGCGGCCGCCTGCTCAACCTGTGCAATACCGCCCCAGTCGTAAAGGCGGATCAGATCCTCTGCATTCACGATGCGAACGTCTTCACCGCCCCGGAAAGCTATAGCCCCATGGTCCGGTGGTGGTACGGCCTGTTGCAGCCGCTTCTTGCCCGCCAAGCGGCGCGGATTGCGACGGTCTCGAATGCTTCGGCGCGCCAGATCGCCCGTCACCTGCCGGTTCGGGCAGCGGACATCGCCGTGCTGCCAAACGGGCATGAGCACGCGCTCGCCTGGGACCCTGCGCTCGCCCGTATCGCTCCGTCTGTTCTGGCCACCGTCAGCGAGGCTTCGGAACGCCGCTTCGTGTTGGCGCTCGGTTCACATGCGCGCCACAAGAACCTGCCGCTGCTCCTCGATGCGGCTCCAGGACTCGCGGAGATGGGCGTCGATGTCCTCATCGCAGGAGGGGATGCCGGGATTTTTGCTCCGGAAATCCTCAGAAGGGCTCCGAACGTCCGGGTAATCGGCCGCGTGTCGGATCATGATCTCGCCTACCTGATGGCGAGAGCCGTTTGCCTGGTTTTCCCGTCCTGGACAGAAGGATTTGGCCTGCCGATCGTCGAAGCGATGGCACGCGGCTGTGCCGTGATCTCGTCCGATCGCGCCAGCATGCCCGAGGTTTGCGGCGATGCCGCGCTGCTTGCCTCACCCGCCGACCCCGCTGCCTGGGTACGACAGGTGCGCGCCTTGCTCGGCTCGCGACACCTCAGGGAGGAACTCGTCGGTCGGGGGCGTGAGCGCGTCCGGCTGTTCTCCTGGGCCCAAACGGCCGCAGGGTATATGGAGCTCCTGCGCGAACCATCGAGCCGCCGGTCCGCCAATACACTGTTCGAACGGCCTTCGCCTCGGGTTGCGGTCATCGTGGCGACGCACGGGCGCCCGGACATAGCGAGCGCCACAGTCCCTTATCTGCTCGCAACGCAGACGACGAAACCCGCAACGCTGATCGTGTCATGCGTCGAAGAAGAGGACGCGGGCGATCTGGTGCACGCGAACGACGTGACGATCGTCACCGGACCGCCCGGATTGCCGGCGCAAAGGAATACTGCTCTGGCTGCGCTGCCGTCCGGGGTCGAAATCGTGGCGTTCTTCGACGATGATTTTGTCGCAGACAGAAATTGGCTTAGCGTCGCGGTGAGTACTTTCCGTGACGAAGCGGATATCGTCGGTTTCACGGGCGCCCTTCTTGCTGACGACGTGAAGGGACCCGGCCTCGCATTCGAAGAAGCGACCCGCATCGTCGAAGCGGCGGTCCCTCGAAGCCGGTGGTCGTGGATCGAGCCATATAGTCCCTATGGCTGCAACATGGCGTTCCGTGCGTCAGCCATTCGCGATCTGAAGTTCGATGAGCGCCTGGTCCTCTATGGCTGGCTTGAAGACCGGGATTTCGCTGCGGCGCTTGCCAAGCGTGGCGGCCGGCTCGTGAAATGCGCGGACGCTCGCGGCGTTCATATGGGCGTGAAGGGAGGTCGCACCAGCGGGGACCGGATTGGCTACTCTCAGATCGTCAATCCGCTCTACATGTTTCGCAAGGGCACGATGACAATCAGGCAGGTGGCCGATCACCTCTTTCGAAATGTTTCGAGCAATGTGGTGCGATCGGCCAGGCCTGAGCCGTTCGTCGATCGACGGGGCCGCTTGAGGGGCAATCTCCTCGGCCTTGCCGACGTACTCCGCGGGCGTCTCGAACCAGAACGCGCGGCAACCCTTCGGCCGAAAGGGGAGAGATGACGATGCATAAAGGCGCAGCGCCCGGAAGCCGCTCGGCCAGTTCGAGGTCGATCACCGGTACTCCGGCGGACAACGTGGAGGACGGTCCGATCGCACTTTTGCGAGCGGCGCTCGCAATCGGCCTGCAGCATAAACTCAGGCTGGCCCTGTGGGTTGGGCTCTTCATCGTTCTTGCGGCAGTCTATGCGCTCTCGATGTCGCCGACCTACACGGCGACGGCCACCCTATTGTTGGAGCCTCGCCGGCAGATAACCGGCGTGTTGCGGGAGGGCGCCTCAGCTCCGACGCTCGATCTGAACCGCGCAGACAGCGAACTCCAGGTCTTGCGCGCGGAGCGCCTGCTGACCCAGGTGTTCGACAGTCTCGATCTGGAGAACCACCCTGAACTCAAGCCAAGCCCCCCCGGCGTCATCGGATCGTTGCTGGCCAGGGCTCGCGGTCTGCTTGCCGAACCGCTCGACCCGCCCGGTGTGACGCAGGAAGCCGCAGCAGCGCTGGACCCGCGAGCCTCATCCGTATCCAGTTCGTCGACGGGGCTGACCACAGCGGGCAAAGCGCGACAGGTCGCCTTCGCAAACTTCGTGGAGCGCCTCGCGGCCCGCCGTGTCGGTCAGTCCTACGTCGTCGAGATATCATACTCCACATCAGATGCCGCCCTTGCACCGCGCGTGGTGAATGCGGCGGTTTCCGCCTACCTCTTGCAATCGATCGCCTTCAAGGCCGATGCGGCGAGGAGCGGCGCGGAGTATGTGCAGGGGCGCGTCGACGCGTTATCCGCTCAGGTCAGGGCTGCCGCCGAGGCCATGAGAAGTGGTGCGCTCCCCAATAGCCCGACGCCTGATGCTGACGCCCGCGTCATCGGCGCGGCGTTGCAGCCGCTCCGGCCGTCGGCGCCTCGAACGGGACTGATCATGGCGCTCGGAGGAATGCTTGGCTTCATCAGCGCCATTGTCATCCCCGCACTCGGCAGCATTCTCGATCGCAGGGTGCGAACAGCCAATCAGCTCACGCGCGAGACGGGCATCGCATGTCTGGCGACCGTACCGGAAGCGAGCGACCGAAATGGATCGGCGCTGCGGTCCGCCGCCGAAATGGACGTCCTCGCAGTCTCTCATCCCGAGAGCGCCTTCGCCGCAGCCGTTCGCGATCTGCGAACCTCCATCAAGCTTGCCGTCTCCCCGGAGCAGATCGGGGGGAATCACGTTATCGCGTTCGTCTCCTTGGCGCCGAATGCCGGATGCAGTCTGCTCTGTATGAACCTTGCCCGCCTGATTCAAAGGGGCGGCAAGAAAGTGACCGTCATCGACGCGGATCTGCATGGCGTCGAGAGAGGGCTGGTCGGTAACGATTCTCTCGTGGGTAGCACTCTGGTCGACGCGCTCACGAAAAACGATCCCATGGATCAAATCGTGTTCCTCGATCTCGACGGCATCGCCGTGCTTCCGGCCCGTTCATTGGATACACATTCGAACTATTTCGTCGATTTACACGATCCGAAAGTGGCGGCGATCCTGGAATTCGCACGCAGCAGGGGCGATGTGCTCCTCGATTTGCCGCCGCTGTCCGACTCGGCTGACGCAAGGGCGCTGGCTATTCAAGCCGATGCTGTCGTCATCGTCGTGACGGCAGGGCGTAGTACAATCGACGAGATCAAGGACGCGGTGCGGTCCCTGGAGAGCCTCGAAGCCAACCTGATTGGTGCGGTCATTAACCGCGCAAAGGCGCAACGGGCATTGGCGCACTCGCAAGCAATGTCAGCAATCCGACGGGCAGTGCGTGGGGCGTGACGGCAGGATCGTGGTGTCGTTGGACAAAAGCGGGAAGGTCATGTCGGCGGTGCCTGCGTTACCACAGTCGATGGTTCCTTGATGCGCTAAGCTCCCTGGCATTCATCCTCTTTGCCAGATTGACCTGAGTGGGCAAGATTCGCCCGTGATCGCACGGAACTGATCGCTTTCACGAAGCCCGGTCACCCACGTTGCCAAAAGAGCGGGTCATCACCCAGGAGTCCGACGACGAGGTTTGTAGCCGGCATTGCCGCTCGCGTCGTCGAAGCCCGGAAAAAGTGTGAGATAGATAAAGTCGGGGCCGCTGTGCCCGAGTAGCCATATTTGACACATCGCGTGTCCGCTACCCAGCCATCCCAGCGGGAGCGTCGGATCGGACCCCAGCCGCAGCAGGGCCAGAGCCCCCTTCACAGTCTGACTCGTTCAGATTTGCCGGCCGTCACTGGAGGGAGCGACTCTGGAGCATCCACAAGGAGCAGCCCCTTGGCCCAATCTCCAAATTTCTGCCAGGATGCTTCCGACGAAGGCGCCGAAGCCCTCGTGGGCGAGACTGTTCAGCGCTATTCTCCACCGGTGCGCGACCGTCATCCGGCCGGGCGCGCCTATGGCACGAAGGCTCTTGAGATGCTGGCTGGTGTCGAGGGCAGAGTGAATCCGCGCCGGTATCCCGGCACTGAACTCAACGCGCGTGCCGGTATGTTCTCCAGAACTCAAGAGCCGCTGCGCTATGCCTGCGCACGCGATGCCTGCCCAAGTCAGCGGCCGGCTGAGAGGCTGCAGCCAACGCTCAACGCTTTCACGCACGACGTCATTACCCCGCCGTGATCCAGGCGGCTTGAAGGAGGCTGAAGTGGGTCTTGTTCTCGACAGGGTGCGTTGCGAGGTTGGGGCGGAAACCTATATCCACGAGACGAGCCTGCGCCTGAAGCCCGGCACGATGACCGTGCTGCTGGGCGCGACCCTCTCCGGCAAGACCTCCCTGATGCGGTTGATGGCGGGGCTCGACCGGCCAAGTTCGGGGCGCATCCTCGTTGATGACGGTACGAGCGAAACCGACGTCACCGGTCTGGCGGTGCGAAAGCGCTCGGTCGCCATGGTCTACCAGCAGTTCATCAACTACCCGAACCTCACCGTCTTCGAGAACATCGCTTCGCCACTCAGGGTAAGGGGCCTGCCTAGGACGGAGATCGAGAGCAAGGTTCGCGCAATGGCGCGGATGATGCAGCTTGAGTCCTTTCTGGAGCGGATGCCACTCAACCTTTCAGGCGGCCAGCAGCAGCGCACGGCCATGGCGCGCGCGCTGATCAAGGGCGCCGATCTCGTGCTGCTCGACGAGCCGCTCGCCAATCTCGACTACAAGCTGCGCGAGGAATTGCGCGAGGAGCTGCCGAAGATCGTTCGTGGCTCCAAGGCGACGGTGGTCTATGCCACCACGGAGCCTGAGGAAGCCCTGCTGCTTGGCGATTTTACTGTAACGCTCTGGCAGGGGCGGGTGACCCAGCATGGCCGCAGCGCGGAGGTCTATCGCCGCCCGCTGGATCTGACCACGGCGCGCATCTTCTCCGACCCGCCACTCAATCTGCTGCCGGTCACGAAGCGTGCCGGGGACATCCTCCTGCCAGGCGGCGCAGCTGCCCGGGCGACCGGAGCGCTCGCAGGGCTGACGGACGGGGAATATCAGCTCGGTTTCCGTGCGCATCAACTAACACTGCACCGACCGGATAGTCCCAGCCTTGTGTTCGATGGCACTGTCACCGTGGCCGAGATCACGGGCTCCGAGAGTTTCGTCCATGTCGAGGTAGCGGGTTCGCGCTGGGTGGCGCTCGTCCCCGGAGTTCAGGAGCTCGAACCGGGTGCAGTCGTCACAGTCTATATCGATCCGGCCTGCGTCTTCGTCTTCGTTCCCGATGGCCGGCTCGCCCACGCCCCCGCCTTTCTCTCCGCGGCATGAGGTCAGAGCGATGGCGCGCATCGAACTCTCCGATCTCGCCCATTCCTACAAGCGGGACGCCACGGCACCGGCCGATTTCGCCGTGAAACCGATGAACCTGACATGGCGCCAGGGCGGCGCCTATGCGCTGCTCGGCCCCTCGGGCTGCGGCAAGACCACCTTGCTTAACATCATCTCCGGCCTGCTGACCCCCTCGCATGGCGAGGTGCTGTTCGACGGGCGCGACGTCACCGGCTTGCCGACCGAGCGGCGTAACATCGCCCAGGTCTTTCAGTTCCCGGTCGTCTACGACACGATGAGCGTGTATGAGAACCTCGCCTTCCCGCTTCGCAACCGTGGCATGGCGGGCAACGCGGTCGATGCCCGCGTGCGCGAGATAGCCGCCCTCCTGGAGTTGAGCGGCGATCTCGGCCGCAAGGCGCGCGGGCTCACCGCCGATGCCAAGCAGAAGATTTCGCTCGGTCGTGGTCTGGTCCGGCCGGATGTCGCAGCGATCCTGTTCGACGAGCCCCTGACAGTCATCGATCCGCAGCTGAAATGGGAGCTGCGCTCGAAGCTCAAGGCGCTGCACCGGGCGCTCGACGTCACCATGATCTACGTGACGCATGATCAGACAGAGGCTCTGACCTTCGCCGATACGGTCGTGGTCATGCATGACGGACGGGTGGTGCAGGCCGGGCGGCCGGACGAGCTCTTCGAGAAGCCGGCGCATACATTCGTCGGCTACTTCATTGGCTCGCCGGGCATGAACGTGCTGCCAGCCACTATCGACGGCAACCGGGCCCATGTCGACGGCGCGGCGATCGGGCTCGACCGCAGCTACGACATCCCTGCCGGCAAGCGCATCGAGATCGGCATCAGGCCGGAATTTGCCAGTCTTGCGCGCGCCGACGAAGGACTGCCCGTAACGGTCGAGCGCATCGACGATCTCGGTCGCACAAGGCTGGCGCGCCTGCGCCTAGGCGGACACCCCTTCGCGGCCGGCGTGCCGGATGCGCTGAGCGACATCGGCAAGACCGCCGGGCTCATACTTCAGCCCCGCCATGTCCATGTCTATGCCGATGGCGAACGCCTGGACGGGAGGGCCTGATGGACAAGCCCCATGACAATCGCGCCTGGCTGCTGGTCCTGCCGGTTCTCGCCATCGTCGCCTTTTCGGCCGTGATCCCGCTGATGACGGTGGTGAATTATTCGGTGCAGGACACGTTCGGCAACAACCAGTTCTTCTGGAATGGAACCGGCTGGTTCAAGGAATTGCTCGACCCCTCGAGCGATCTCGGTGGACGGGTGCGCGACTCGCTGGGGCGCAATCTCGCCTTCTCCGCGATCATCCTCGCGATCGAGGTGCCGCTCGGCATAGCAGTCGCGCTCGCCATGCCGCGCGAAGGCTGGAAGGTGGCGGCGACGCTGGTCCTGATGGCGATGCCGCTTCTGGTGCCCTGGAACGTCGTCGGCACGATCTGGCAGGTCTTTGCGCGTGGCGATATCGGGCTGCTCGGCTACACGATCAACCGGCTCGGCATCGACTACAACTATGTCGCCGACCCGCTGGCCGCCTGGATCACTATCATCGCGATGGATGTCTGGCACTGGACCTCTTTGGTGGCGTTGCTCTGCTATGCCGGGCTGAAATCGATACCCGACGCCTATTATCAGGCGGCGCGGATCGACGGGGCCAGCCGCTGGGCGGTGTTCCGCTACATCCAACTGCCGAAGATGCGGCGCGTGCTGATCATCGCCGTGCTGCTGCGCTTCATGGACTCGTTCATGATCTATACCGAGCCCTTCGTCGTCACCGGCGGCGGACCTGGCAACTCGACCACCTTCCTCTCGATCGAGCTGGTGAAGCTGGCGCTCGGACAGTTCGATCTGGGCAAGGCCGCAGCGATGTCGATCGTCTACAACCTGATCATCCTCGCCGTGTGCTGGGTCTTCTACACGGTGATGACCAATCTCGACGTCGAGCGCCGGCGCCCGCCGGCGGATGCGTGAGGTGCGGCCGATGACGACGGACAGTCTCACCTCCGCCTCCTCCCTTCCCGCGGCCCAGGCGATGCCGAAGGCGCGCTCGGCCTTTCGCTTCAATGGCGGCGCGGTGACGCTCGGCCTCTATCTCGTCTTCCTGCTGCTGCCGATCTATTGGCTGGTCGTCATGAGCCTGAAGACCAATGCCGAGATCAATTCCGGCATGACACTCTGGCCACGCGAGATCACATTCGAGAACTACCGGACGATCTTCACCGACCCATCCTGGTACTCCGGCTATATCAACTCGCTGACATATGTGGCCATGAATACGGTGATCTCGATCACCTTGGCGCTGCCGGCGGCCTATGCCTTCTCGCGCTACCGATTCCTCGGCGACAAGCACCTGTTCTTCTGGCTGTTGTCGAACCGGATGGCGCCGCCGGCGATCTTCGCCCTGCCCTTCTTCAACCTCTATTCCGCGATCGGTCTGTTCGATACGCCGCTTGCCGTGGCGCTGGCGCATTGTCTGTTCAACGTGCCGCTCGCGGTCTGGATCCTCGAAGGCTTCATGTCGGGCGTGCCACGCGAGATCGACGAAACCGCCTATCTCGACGGCTACTCCTTCCCGCGCTTCTTCGTGAAGATCTTCGCGCCGATCATCGCCAATGGCATCGGGGTCACCGCCTTCTTCTGCTTCATGTTCTCCTGGGTCGAGCTTCTGCTGGCCCGCACCCTGACCACCGTCAACGCCAAGCCCATCGCCGCCACCATGACGCGCACGGTTTCGGCAGCCGGCATGGACTGGGGGCTGCTCGCAGCTGCGGGCGTGCTGACGCTGATCCCCGGAGCGCTCGTGATCTGGTTTGTCCGCAACTACATCGCCAAGGGCTTCGCCCTGGGGAGGGTGTGATGCCCGGCTTTGACACGATCGACCTGGCCTGGATGGCCTGGACCCCGCAAACTGGCCTGTTCTTCGCCGCGATCTTCGCGCTGTTGCTGACGATGACCGCTCTCGCGATCTGGCGGCCGGAGATCGAGAGAATCGGCGTGCTTGGGATCCCGACGACGCGCGGCGACCGGCTGTTTCTGAGCCTGCTCGGCGCGGCCTTCATCCACCTTGCCTGGCTTGGACTCAGCGGAGCCGAGCTGTGGTGGGCCTCGCTGCTCTCCTTTGTCTATGCCGCAGCGGTTTTCCGCTTCGTCTGACCACCCCGGAGGCTGACCGACGACAAAAAGCCGCCTTCGCAACAAGAGGCCGCCAACGCCCGAACGATAACAACCATCCAGTGGAGGAAACGATGAGAAAGCAGATGCTAGCCGCCACCGCGCTCAGCCTCGTGCTCGGCGCCGTCCCCGCCTTCGCAGACATGGATGCAGCACGACGCTGGATCGACAGCGAATTCCAGCCCTCGACCTTGTCCAAGGACGAACAGCTGAAGGAGATGGAATGGTTCGTCAATGCGGCGAAACCATTCGCGGGGATGGAGGTGAACGTCGTCTCCGAGACCATTACGACGCATGAATACGAGGCGAGGACCCTGGCGCGCGCCTTCAGCGAAATCACCGGCATCAAGCTCAAGCACGACCTGATCCAGGAAGGCGACGTGGTCGAGAAGCTTCAGACGCAGATGCAGTCCGGCCGCAATGTCTATGACGGCTGGATCAATGATTCAGACCTGATCGGCACCCATTTCCGCTACAAGCAGACGGTGAACCTGACCGACTGGATGGCAGGGCCGGGCAAGGACGTCACCAATCCGCTGCTCGATGTCGACGACTTCATCGGCAAGTCCTTCGGTACCGCGCCCGACGGCAAGCTCTACCAACTCCCGGACCAGCAATTCGCGAACCTTTACTGGTTCCGCTACGATTGGTTCACCCGCCCCGATCTGAAGGAGAAGTTCAAGGCCAAATACGGCTACGAGCTCGGCGTGCCGGTGAACTGGTCGGCCTATGAGGACATCGCGGAGTTCTTCACCACCGATGTCAAGGAGATCGACGGCGCCCGCGTCTATGGCCATATGGATTACGGCAAGAAGGACCCCTCGCTCGGCTGGCGCTTCACTGATGCCTGGCTTTCGATGGCCGGCAATGGCGACAAGGGCATCCCGAACGGCCTGCCGGTCGATGAATGGGGCATCCGCATGGAGGGCTGCCGGCCGGTCGGCTCCTCCGTCGAGCGCGGCGGCGATACCAATGGGCCTGCCTCCGTCTATGCCGTGCAGAAATATGTCGACTGGCTCAACAAATACGCGCCACCGCAGGCGCGTGGTATGACCTTCTCCGAGTCCGGGCCGGTGCCGGCGCAGGGCAATATCGCCCAGCAAATCTTCTGGTACACGGCCTTCACAGCCGACATGGTCAAGCCCGGATTGCCGGTGGTGAATGCCGACGGCACGCCGAAATGGCGCATGGCTCCATCACCCAAAGGGTCCTACTGGAAGGAGGGCATGAAGCTCGGCTACCAGGATGCCGGCTCTGCGACGCTGCTCAATTCGACGCCGATCGAGAAGCGCAAGGCCGCCTGGCTCTACCTGCAGTTCATCATCTCCAAGTCGGTCAGCCTGAAGAAGAGCCATGTCGGACTCACCTTCATTCGCGAGAGCGATATCTGGGACAAGAGCTTTACCGAACGGGCGCCGAAACTCGGCGGGCTGATCGAGTTCTACCGTTCACCGGCGCGCGTACAGTGGACGCCGACCGGCAATAATGTGCCGGACTATCCACGCCTCGCCCAGCTCTGGTGGCAGAATATCGGCGATGCCTCCTCTGGCGCCAAGACTGCGCAGGCTGCGATGGATGCACTGGCAGCAGCGCAGGACTCGGTCCTCGAACGGCTGGAACGCTCCGCTGTGCAAGGCGATTGCGGGCCGAAATTGAACCCGAAACAGACCGCGGAAGCCTGGTTCGCCAAATCCAAGGCCGACGGTAACATCGCGCCCCAGCCCAAGCTCGCCAATGAGAAGCCGAAAGGCGAGACGATCGATTACGACACGCTGATCAAGTCCTGGCCGGCGACCCCGCCCAAGAAGAATTGAGGCGGCAGTTTGCGGGGAAGCGGGCGGCCGGTGCGAACCGACCGCCCGCTCCGAATGAAGCAAGGTCGAAGTCGATCTGAATGTCGGACGCTGATCGGACCTGTCAGATCTCGCGCACGGCGCCGCGCACTGCTTCCAATGTGGCCTCGACGATTGCCGCATCGTGCTCCGACGAGACGAACCAGGCACCACGCTCCAGCACGCGAACGCCGCGCTTCAACAGCGCGAGCGCGAAACGGCTATAGGCCGCCTTGTCGGAGGCCGCGACCTCCCGGTAGTTGCGTGCCGGCGCGTCGAGCCCGAAGGCAATGTGGAACATCAGCGGAAAGCCCGCGACCTGCGCCTTGATGCCCGCCTGAGCCAGGATCTCACGGATACCGTCCTGAAGGCGCTGGCCGTGAGCCGAGCTGCGCTCGTAATGCTCCGGCGTCAGCCCCTGCTGCGTCGCGACCATCGCCGCCATCGCGATCGGCTGCGCATTGAAGGTGCCGCCATGGAGCACACCATCCGCGAACATATCGATCAACTCGCCCCGCCCCGCTATCGCTGCGACGGGAAAGCCGTTGGCAATCGCCTTCGCCAGGATCGTCAGGTCCGGCGTGACGCCGAAGCGCTCCTGGGCACCACCGCGGCCAAGGCGGAAGCCGGTGATCACCTCATCGAAGATCAGCAGAGCGCCATGAGCGCGGCAGGCGGCGAGCGCGCCCTGCAGATAGCCTGGCAGCGGTGCGATGGCACCCTGGTTGCACATGGCCGGTTCCATCATCACCGCCGCGACGTCGCCGCGGGCAAGGCGGGCCTCGAGAGCAGCGAGGTCATTCCAGCCGAGGATCGACAGACCGTCACCCGCGCTGGGGTCCTGCCCCCGGCTCCCGGCGACGGGCGTGGGCGCGTCGCTCGGACCAGCCGCATTGAGGCCCGGCGCCGTTGACCACAGGACGTTGTCGAACCAGCCGTGATAATGCCCTTCGAACTTGACGATGGTGCGCCGCCCCGTCGCCGCACGGGCCAGGCGGATCGCGGCCTGCGCCACCTCGGAGCCCGAGGAACCGAAGCGAAGCCGCTCGGCACTGGGAACGCGCTCGCAGATCAGCTTCGCCGCCTCGTGCTCGATCGGTGCCTGGCCGGCAAACAGGATACCGCACTCCGCCTGACGCTGCACCGCCTCGATGACGCGAGCCGGGGTGTGGCCGAGCACCGTTGCCCCCATCCCACAGTAATAATCAATGATGCGGTTGCCATCGACATCGATGAGATAGGCGCCCTCGCCCCGCTCGAAGACGAGCGGGCCCGGCGCCATGCCTAACCTGAAGTTGCTGTTCACGCCGCCAGCGATGTAGCGCGCATTCGCAGCGATCTGCCGCGCCGATTCCTCAAAACGCAGTGTTGCTGCTGGTCCGCTTCCGTTCGCTCGCACGTGCCTGTTCTCCACTGCCGGTATTTTAAGCAGACCAGAGCCCCCATCCCATGTAAAGGAACACGGGTTTCGTCTTGCGGAATTCAGAGGGACCCGCTATGCGAAGTCTCGCGACAGCGAGGATGCGGGGCGACCATGCCGAAGAAATCGGGCAACCCTTACGTCGTGCAGCCCGTGATGAAGGCGCTCAAGGTGCTGGAATTCGTCGCGCGCCATGGTCACGAGATCGCGCTCACGACCGTCGGACGTGAGCTGCGGATTCCGAAGACGACGACCTTCCGCTACCTGCAAACGCTGACGGAAGCCGGCTTCGTCAGCCACAACCGCGAGACCGACAAATACAATCTCGGGCCGCTGCTGCGCTCGATCGCGCGTGCCGATGCGAGCTTCAGCAAGATCCGGCAGCTCGCACGCCCGGCGATGGTCGAACTGATGAACGAGTTCAATGAAACCGTGAATCTCGCGGTGAAGGGCAACGGCACGATCGTCTATATCGACCTCATCGAGGCCAACCGCTCGCTGCGCATGCAGGCGCGGATCGGTGACAGCCATCCGATGCATTCCACCGCGCTGGGCAAGGCGATCCTGGCCTTTCTCCCCGAAGCGGAAAAGCTGCGCCAGCTCGACCTGCCCTTGACCGAGCGAACCGGACGCACGCTGCTCGAGCGCGAAGAGATCGAGCGCCAGCTTCGACAGGTCGCAAAGCTCGGTTACGCAACGGAAATCGGCGAGAACGAAGACGGGGCGATGTGCGTCGGCGTGCCGATCTTCGACGACAATCATTACCCGGTGGCGGCCCTCAGTATCTCGGCGCCGTTGATGCGAATGCCGCGGCCACTCGCCGCGAAGGCGGGAATGCGGCTGCGCGAGGTCGCCGCGCATATCTCGAGCCATCTCGGCTCGCAGGACCCCATCGTTTCCGCCTGACAGGCATGGCCGGCGCGAGCCCTGCACACGCAGGCCCGTGCGGGACCTCGCGCTGCGGAGCGGTGTCAATGATATTCGATGCGTGGATCGATCCACGCATAGAGCAGGTCGATGATCAGGTTGACCAGCATATAGCCGACCAGGATCACCATGATGCAGCCCTGGATCAGCGGGTAGTCGCGGGTGCTGATCGCCTGGATGACCAGACGTCCGAGCCCCGGATAGGTGAAGACCGCTTCCGTCACCACGGCACCACCGATGAAATTCGCCATCATCAAGCCGACGATCGTGACGAAGGGCAGCAGCGCGTTGCGCATGATGTGGAGGCCGACGACGCGGCTTTCCGGCAAACCTTTGGCCCGCGCCGTGCGGACATAATCCTGCTTCGCTTCGCCGATCAGCGACGCGCGCAGGAACCTCGCGAAGATGCCGGAGACATAGATGCCCAGTGTCAGCGCCGGCAGCATGAGACTGCGTAACGCATCCACCGGCGCCTCCCAGAACGGCACGTAGCGCGAGGCGGACGGCAGCCAGCGGAGCTCGACGGCGAAGAGCAGGATCAGCAGGATGCCGAGCCAGAAGGTCGGAACACCCAGCGCCAGCGCGCTCCACCCGCTCAGCAGGCGGTCGAGCCAGGAATTGGGGCGCACGGCGCTGGCAATTGCGACGGGTATGCCGACGGCCAACGCCACCAGGATCGCAGCGACCGCCAGTTGCAGCGTCGCCGGCAGCCTCTCCCCGATCAACCCGAGAACCGGCTGGCGGCTATGCAGCGAAAGGCCGAAATCGCCGCGCACGGCGTGGCCGAGCCAGTCGAGATACTGGACCAGCATCGGCCGATCGAGGCCATAGCGCGCGATCGTGGCCGCGATCTCCTCCGGCGAGGCGTTCTCACCAACGAGCACCGCCACGGGGCCGCCCGGCACCGCGTAGATCATCGCGAATATGGCGAAGGACGCGAGAAAGAGCACCGGCAGCATCTGCAAAAGGCGGCGCAACAAATAGCCCGTCATCGGCCCCTGCGCTCCGGAATACCGGGTTCATGCCTGTCGAGCAGGGCGGTCAGGGCGCGGCCAATCGTATCGAAAGAGAGGATCGTCAAAGTCAGCACGAGACCGGGCAGCACCGCGTAGCTCGGCGCCTCGTGCAGATAGGATTTCCCCGTTCGCAGCATTTCACCCCAGCTCGGCGTCGGCGGCGGCACGCCGACTCCGAGAAAGGCGAGTGCCGCCTCCAGCAGGATCGCGACCGAGGCGAGCACGATCGCCTGCACGACGAGCGGGCTCAGCGCGTTGGGCAGGATGGTGCGGAACATGATGTAGGACGAGCCGCCGCCGAAGCTGCGCACCGCCGTGACGAAATCGAGCTGGCGCAAGGCCATGACCTGCGCCCGCGCGATCCGAGCGAAATTCGGTATCCCCGCAATGCCGACAGCGACCAGGGCCGCCGCCTGACTGCGACCGAGGACGGCGATCAGCGCCATGGCGAACAGGATGTTCGGCAGCGCCAGCAAGACATCGATGCAGCGCATCAGCACAGAATCGCGCCAATCCCCGAAAAAGCCGGCGACGAGCCCGACCGGCACCCCGATCAGCGCGGCGATAACCACGGCACCGAAGGCGGTGACGAGCGACGTCCGCGCGCCATAGACCACGCGCGCCAGGATATCGCGCCCAAGCTCGTCGGTGCCAAACCAGGCGGAAGCCGATGGCGGCATCAGCCAGTCCGCCAGGTTCTGCGTCAGCGGGTCCAGCGGGAGCAGATCGGCAAACACCGCCGCCAGCGCCACCAGCAGCAGGAAGGCGAAACTCAACGACGTGCCACGACGGGCGGAAAGCCGGCGCAGCACGTGCAGGGTCGATCCCAACGCCGCGCTCATCGCATGGCGCCACGCATCCGAGGGCTGCGTGACGCCGCGGTTGCGGCCGGGCGATGACGTCCCGCCTCGCCGCTCCGCATTACTTGAACCCGATCGTCCGCGCGACGAAGAGGTTGTCGATCTCGAGCGTCACGCCGCCAACCTTGTCGGAAGCGACGATCAGACCGACCTCGTAGGAGTTGGTCGGTATCGCGAAGGCCTCGTCCACCAGCACCTTGTTCAGGTTGTCATAGGATGCCTTGACCTCGGCTGCTCCGCCCGAGGCGCCATCGACCTTGGCAATCGCCGCGACATAGGCCGGATGCGGGTGCGGGTCCTTGAGGATCGGATTCTGGGAGGTCCGATAGATCGAGTTCGTCGTCACGCGCGAGGGGAACTTCTGGACATTGCCGACCGCGCCGAAGACCGCGGCGAAATCGCCGCCCAGCAAAGCAGTGACGAATTCGGCACCCTGGCGGATATCGAGCTCGATCGGAATTCCGGCCTTGCCCAGCGAAGCCTGTACGATCTGGCTGATCTGGACCGAGGCCTCGTCGCTGCCATTGACCAGCATCTTCCAGTCTTTCATCTCGGCCGCCGAGAGACCGGAGGCTGCGAGCAAGGCTTTCGCCTTGTCGAGATCGTAGGCGTAGGCCTTCGCGTAGCTGGCGTCGAAGGCGGGGCTTGCCGGCGCCCAGGGCTGCGCGACGATCTCGCCCATGCCGGCATAGCCGACGCGCAGGATGCCGGCACGATCCATCAGGTGATTGAAGGCCTGGCGGTAGGATTTGTTGCGGAACGGGCCACGCGTCGAGTTGATGCGGAAGACCTGCACGAGCTTTCCGGGCCCGGAAAAGACCTGATAGCCGGCGCTCTTGAGGCGCGCGGCGCTGCGCGAGGAGCCGTTATAGATGATGTCGACGGCGCCCGACTCGAGCGCCGCGCTCGCCGCCGCATCCTCGCTGAAGACCGTGAAGACGAGGTCCTGCACGATCGGCTGCTTCTCGCGCCAGTAGTTCGGATTGGCCTTGAGGCGCAAGCCCTGCCCGACTGCGCGGCTCACCAGGGTGAAGGGGCCGGTGCCGGCGGGAACCGTCTCGACCGTATCGATGCCCTTGGCCTCGATCGGGATCAGGAACTGCAGCAGGTCTAGGATCTGCCGTTCCGGAACCGGGGCCTTGAAATTGATCACCACGGTTCGGTCGTCGGGCGCCGACCAGTCCTTGACGATCGACATGGTGGAAAAGACGTTCTTGCCGCGCTTGGGATCGGCTCCCTTTTGCAGCGTCGCCAGCACGGAATCGGCCTTGAACGGCGTGCCGCTGTGAAAGGTCACGCCGTCGCGCAGCTTCACGCTGACCGAGGACTTGTCGGGCGCGATCGTCCACTCAGTCGCTAGGCTCGGCTCCGGCTTCCCCTCGGGCGTATACTCGATCAGGCTGTCATAGAGGTTCTTGATGACATGGAAATTGACGGTCGAGAGCTGCTGCGGATCGTAATTGGCGAGTTCGCTCAGCACGGCGACACGCAAGGGGCCGCCCTTCAGTTGCTGAGCGATGGCTGGGAGTGACATCGTCAGGGGAGCCGCTGCAGCCAGGGCGATGCCCCCCATGCAGAATTGACGTCGCGATACGGTGGTCATCCGGCACACTCCCCTTTTTGGTTGGTCTTCGTGTCAGCTCGTCCCCGCTCCTGGCTGGGTCGAATGCGCCCGCCAGTCGCTTATTGTTTCAAGTGGATAGACGGGGCGCGGAATCCGCGCCCAGGGCAAGGTGAAGACGTCCGACTGCCCGGGCCCGCGCGTGTCGGCACGAATGACCTGCGAGGAGATTGGCGCGAAATACTGGAAATTCGACGCCGTCTTGAGGACAGCCATCTTGTAGTCCGCGAGATCGACGCCGAAGGCTTCGTAGACGCCCGGCACATTGCCAGCGACACCGCGCAACTCGCTGATCAGGAGCGTCACGGGCCCAACGTCGAAAACGACGACCCGGCCCATATCGACCTCGTTCTGGTGGTTGTAGATCAGCGGCACGGGCCCACCCCCGATGCGCCGGACCGTGCCGCTGACCTCGAGCGGCGTAAAGAAGGCCGGCGCCGCATCGCCGCCCAGCGGCAGCGTCACCCGTGCCCCCTCGCCGGCCGCGACCAGCGTCGCGACGGCCTGCGGCGAAATCAGCGGGATCAGCGCGCGGCTGCCGATGCCGAGCCTGAGGATCGATTCCAGGATCAGGTTGCTGTCGCCGGCGGAGCCACCGAAGACGGTATCGCCGGTGTCGCTGAGCACGACCATGCCGCGCTCGGCAGCGTCGGCCTTGCGCACGGCCTCGTCGACCGAGACCGCCTCGCGGATCTGGAAATCATCGCGCATCGACCAGGCGAGGTCGGCGAGCTCATCCGCCAGAGTCTCGGCCAGGGACGGGTCGCCATCCGTGACGACGATCGTCGACCAGCCGCCCTCGGCGACATCGAGCCAGGGCTGCATCGGATAGTTCGATGCCTGCAGCACGCGCTCATCGGCCTCCAGCTCGCGGGCCCGATCGAACCAGCGCTTCATCGGCCCCTTCGACGTCAGGAACTGCTCTTGATGCGACAGCAGCGGAATCTTGCGCCAGGCCATCACCGGCCGCCGCTTCTCCGCGAGAATCTTGAGCAACAGAGCCGTCCCGATCTTGCCGGTATCGAAGACGTCATGCGGCTGCGTACGATGCCCGACGATCGCCGTGCAATTGGCCATGATCTTGCGGGTGATGTTGGCGTGGTGATCGAGGCCAAGCAGGATCGGGACCTCGGATCCGAGGATCGAACGGCAGAGCTCGGCCTGCTCGCCTTCGACATCGTCGATATCCTCGGCAGCAGCGGCGCCGTGGAGTTGCAGGACGAGTCCGTCGATCGGGCCGACAGCCGCGAGCCCGGTCCGGATCTTGTCCTGGAAGAAGTCGAACGCCGCGCGCGTGATCCGGCCGCCGGCGACGCTCCAGGCCCTGATGATCGGGATCGTCTCGACCGCAAGGCCGGATTCAGCCACCGCTGCATAGTGACCGCCGATCTGCCCGATCTCGCCGAACTGACGCGCGATCTCGGCCCCCTCATACAAGCCGAATGCCTCGAAATCCGCGAGCGTGGTCGGTACAGGATTGAAGTCGTTCGTTTCCTGCACAATGTGAATCAAGGCCAGGCGCACAGAATTCCTCCCGGAAAACGACGGTTCGCCAGCCGCAACGGCAAGGCGATCTCAATGGGTCGCACACCTCGTTATTGAGCGCTCACGCCGGTTGAACCTGCCGCAACGCGCGAAAACATGGGAAAACCGTACTGACGGCGCTATTTCGGGTCAAGGATTCCCTGTTTCGCAAGAAGAAACCGCTCCGATCTTCACAGGACCGGCAAACCTGTATTCCCGACCTCGCCTGGCTCACGAGACAGCGCTTCTCGGAGCGGCCAATAGCGGCACGAGACGCCGTGACCTGCCGCGACTTCGTGCCACTCCGCAGTGTTGCTGCTCGCGTGATCGTCGCCGTGGACACAGCCGCCGCCATCGCCTTCGAGAAAGCGCAGATCCGGCGGCGGCCGCCGGAGCCGTTCGCGCTGGCGGACGGGATCGGGCACCGGCACCGCATCCAGCAATACGCGCGTATAGGGATGGGCGGGGCTGTCATAGACTTGAGCCGCGCTGCCCATTTCGACGACCCGGCCGCGATACATGACCGCTACGCGATGGGCGACTTCGCGAACGATCGCGAGATCATGCGCGATGAACAGATAGGACAGGCCGAGCTTCACCTGAAGCGACTGCAACAGGTCCACGATCTGCGCCTGGGTGCGGACGTCGAGCGCCGAGACCGGCTCGTCGCAGACGATGAAATCCGGGCTGACCGCCAGTGCCCGGGCGATGACGACGCGCTGGCGCTGCCCGCCGGAAAATTCGTGCGGGTAGCGCTGCATCATGCCCGGGTCGAGGCTGACCAGGTCCAGAAGCTCAGCGACACGGTCCTGCAGCCGGGCAGGAGGCACCGAGCGATGCACCTGGAGCGGCTCGCGCAGGATCTGTCCGATCGTCATGCGCGGGTGCAAGCTCGAATACGGATTCTGCAGCACGAACTGCATATGGCGCCGCATCTGCCGCAATCGTGCGGCCGGCATCGTAGTCAATTCCTCGCCGAGCAGTTTCACCGAGCCCGAATATGTCTTCTGCAGCTGCAGGATCGCCCGGCCGGTCGTGGTCTTGCCCGACCCGGACTGGCCGACGAGCCCGAGCGTCTGGCCGGGTCCGATATCGAAGGAGACACGATCGACCGCCTTCAGCGCCTTGCCGTCGCCCCTGCCGGGAAAGCGCACCGACAGATCGCGGACCTGAAGCAGTGGCCGCGGCAGCGCCTCGGCGAGTGCGGCGGGATCATGAGCGGTCATCGCGTCGGCCCGGTGCT
This sequence comes from Allobosea sp. 2RAB26, assembly GCF_052115465.1. Lineage (NCBI taxonomy): Bacteria > Pseudomonadati > Pseudomonadota > Alphaproteobacteria > Hyphomicrobiales > Alloboseaceae > Allobosea > Allobosea sp. 2RAB26. Next base: position 57,271 of record NZ_JBFRGS010000014.1, read on the forward strand.
CTGGAGACGCGGCACGGCATCGAGCAGGGCGCGCGTATAGGCGTGCTGCGGCGCGGCGAAGACCCTCTCGATCGCTCCGGCTTCGACGATCTCGCCGCGGTACATCACATTGACCCGGTCGACCATGCCGGCCACGACGCCGAAATCATGGGTGATCAGCATCAACGCCATGCCGCGCTCCTCCTTCAGCCGCAGGAGCAAGCGCAGGATCTGCGCTTGCACGGTGACGTCGAGCGCCGTCGTCGGCTCATCGGCGATCAGCAGGTCCGGCTCGCAGGAGATGGCCATCGCGATCATGACGCGCTGGCGCATCCCGCCTGAGAACTGGTGCGGATGATCGTCCAGGCGCCGCGCCGCATCAGGTATCCCGACCTGATCGAGCAGTTCGATGCAGCGTTCGCGTGCCGCCTTGCCGGACAGCCCGGTGTGGTGGCGCAGCATGTCGGTCATTTGCGCGGCGATGCTCAGGACCGGATTGAGCGACGTCATCGGATCCTGGAAGACCATGGCGATGCGCCGCCCGCGCAAAGCCCGCATATCGACTTCGCTCTTCGCCAGGATGTCCTGCCCCATGAAGCTGACCTCGCCGCCAAGCGCGACAGAGGTGCCTTCGGGAGTGAGCCGCATCAGCGCCTTGGCCGTGACGCTCTTGCCGCAGCCGGATTCGCCGACGAAACCGACCGCTTCATCGGCAGCGATATCGAAGGAGATGCCGCGTACGGCCTGGATGACCTCCCGGCGCGTCGTGACGCTGGCGGTCAGGTTGCGGACGCTGAGGAGCGGGTCGGTGCGGGTCATCGCACGCTCCCGACATCGAGCACGTCGCGCAGCCCATTGGCCAGGACGATAAAGGTCAGCGTCGCGAACACGATCGCGGCGGCGGGGCCGATCACGGTCAGCGGTGCCAGCTCCATGAATTGCCGCGCTTCGGACAGCATGCCACCCCAGTTCGGGTCCGGCGGCGGCGGCCCGAGCCCGAGGAAGGACAGGGCCGTGACCGTGAAGATCGTCTGAGACAGGGTCAGGCTGGTCGCGACAAGGATCGGCGAGACGACGAGCGGCAGGATATGGCGGAGAACCAGCCGCAATTCGCTCATGCCGATGCTGCGCGCCGCTTCGACATGGTCCCATTGCTTCACGCTGAGCACGGGCGCGCGCACCACTCTGGCCATTGCCGGCGTGTACACGATGGCGATGGTGAGGATCAGATTGGGAATGGTCGGTCCAAGCGCCGCAACGACCGCAATCGCGAGAAGGAGCACCGGGAAGGCGAAAACCACATCCAGGACGCGCATGATCACGTCATCGACCAGGCCGCCCAGATAGCCGGAGAGCAACCCGAGGACGAGACCTCCGACGAGGGCGATGAAGACGGCCGTGATCGTGATCAGCAGGGTCGTGCGGCCACCGACGATCAGCCGGCTGAGGACGTCGCGACCGATCGAGTCCGTGCCGAGCCAGTGGCGCGCGCTGGCTCCGGCAAGGGAGTCGGGCGAGGTCGCGGACGGATCGAACGGCACGAGGAAGGGCGCGAAGATCGTGACGATCAACATCGTGGCCAGCATTGCCAGCCCGATCCCCAGCAGCAGGCCGCCTTGCGTGATCCGCACTGGCTTGACCGCGCGCGCGCCAAGGGCCTGCTCCTGAACTCCCTCCTGCGACACGGCCCTCACAGCTTCACCCGCGCGTCGACCCGGGCATAGGCGATGTCGATCATCGTATTGACCACGACCACGATGGCCGATGCCGTCAGGACGATGGCCTGGATCACCGGATAGTCGCGGCTATTGATGGAATCGAAGAGATATTGGCCCATTCCGGGAATGGCGAAGATGGTCTCGACCAGGATGCTGCCGCCAAGCAGGGCTGCGATCTTGAGACCGGTTGCGGTGATGACCGGCGTCAAGGCGTTGCGGACGAGGTAGTCGCGGAGGATCCTGCCCGGAGGCAGCCCTTTCGCGCGAGCGACCATGACGAAATCCTGGTTGGCCACCTCGAGGACGGCAGCGCGGGTGTTCTCGGAAATCGTGACCGAGACCGCCAGCGCCAGGGCGAGCGCCGGCAACAGCAGGCTACCGATATTGGCGAGCGGATCCTCGAGAAACGGCGTGTAGCCGAAGATCGAGATCTGCGGGAAATAGAGGCCGAAGAGCAGCACGATCAGCGTCGCGACCACATAATTCGGCACGGCCAGCATAACGCCATTGTAGAGCCGCACGATCCAGTCGATCGCGCCACGCATCCGCGCCGCTGCCAGCCCGGTCGCTACCCCCATCAGCATCGAGATGATCGCGGCAACCAGCGTCAGCTGGAAGGTCACCGCAAGCCGATCGAGCAATTCCGGCCGAACCGGCTGGCGCGTCACGAAGGACGTGCCGAGATCACCGAGGAGGGCATGCCCGAGCCAGACCCCGTACTGCGCCAGCAGCGGCCGATCGAGCCCGAGTTCCTGCCGGATCGTCGCCAGAACCTCCGGTGCGACGCTCTGTGAGCCCGCTGCGGCAATGGCAAAATCGCCTGGCAAAGCCCGCATCATCGCGAAGGCAATGAAGGAGACCGCCAGCAGGATGACCAGCATCCAGGCGAGGCGGCCAAAGACAAAGCGCGTCATCGGCCGGCGCCCAATGTGCCGAAAGCGAACGGGGGAGTTATTTTTTCAGCCATGCCGTGCGCACGAAGGAGCGGATATTCGCAGCGATCGGGACGTAATCCTTGACGTAGTTCCACCAGATCTCCCAGCGGAGCGGGTACTGGTAGACTTGGATGATGTAGGCTTGGTCGGCGATATGGCGCTGGATCGCCATGTTCTTGGCCGCACGCAGGCCGAGGTCGAGTTCGGCGCGGGCTTCCAGGATCATTCTGTCGAGTTCGGCATCGTTCGATCCGGTGCCCTTGCCGGTAGCGCTGTCCGACTTGATGTATTGAAGGGTGGCGTCCGAGTCCGGCGTCCAGGACAGGGCGACCGAGAGCAGCGTCGGCCACGTACCGGTGTTCCACATGGTCAAGAGCGGGGCCGTCTCCATCGGCGTCAGTTTGACCGTGATTCCTGCCACCTGCCATTGCTGCTGCAGGATCTGCGCACAGGCGACGTCGAGCGGGTTGGCTGCGACGATGATGTAATTGCCGAGATCGATGCCCTCGGGATAACCGGCCTCGGCCAGCAGAGCCTTCGCCGCTGCCGGATCATGCTTGTAGTAGGGCAGTTCCCCGGTGCCATCATAGCCGCCGACCTGGCTTTCCGGGATCATCGCGCCGATCTTGCCCGAACCGCCCAGGATCGTGTCGAGGCAGGCCTTGCGATCGGTCGCGAGACTAAGCGCGCGGCGCACCCTGACATCGTTCAGGGGCTTGGCCTTCATGTTCAGCCAGACCGGAAAGGTCCGCGAGGTCTGACCGGGAGCGGACACGAGGTTGGGCGAGGTGCGCGCAATCGCAGCCGCGACTTTCGGGTCCTTCAGCCAGGTCATGTCGATCGCGCGCGACCGCAGCGCCGAGGTCAGCGTGGCCTGGTCCTTGTAGAACTTGAACACCACCCTGGAGAGATGCGGCTGCCCCTTCTCATAATAGCCCGCGTGCGCGGTCAGCGAGAATTGCAGGTTCGGCTGATAGGCCTCGAACACGAAGGGGCCGGTTCCGACGGGCTGGGTGTTGAGGTTCTCGACCCCGGCCGGGACGATCGCACCATTGGGGCTGGTCGCCAGATTGCTCAGGAAGGCCGCATCGGTCGCGTTCAGCTGGAATTTGACAGTGTAGGGGTCGATGACCGTAACCGCATCGACGCTGGAATAGAACGCCCGCAGGCGGCTGCCGGAAGCCGGGCTCAGGATGCGATCGAAGGTATGCTTCACATCATTGGCCGTGAAATCCTGGCCATTGTGGAATTTCACGCCCTGCCGCAGCCGGAAGACATAGGTCTTGGGATCGGGCTGCTCGTAGCTCAGCGCGAGGTCGGGCTCGATCTTCATCTGCGCGGACCAGCGCAGCAGCCCCGTATAGATCAGGCTGGTGAAATCATAGGAGGAGAACGCCGTAAGCGTGACCGGATCCAGCCCGATCGGGTCGGCATCGGCGCCGATCGTCAGTGTTCCACCGGAAACCGGCGTCTCGGCCGCAGCATCGCCGACCATGATCGCGGGCGAAAGCGCCATCGCACTGCTGGCGAGCACAAGCCGCAGCAGGCTGCGGCGCGATAGCTCCTCTGCCATCTCCGGCTCGGGGGCGATCATCGGGAATGACGGAGGCTTCACGAACGATCCTTCCACATATGATCACAGGGCATGATCTCGGCCTGAAGCCTGCAAGACGCTGATCTCCCATCAGCACCCGCCGCATGAAGCGAGACGCCTGTCGCCCTCGCCGATTCCCGCCCGCAGATCATCCCTCTCTCCGACGGAGGCTAGGAGTCGCCAGAATTCGCGTCAAGGATTCCTAGTTTCGCAACAAGAAACACGGTTTCCAAGTAGGGCCTCTCAGAAGAACGTTCTGACGACCCCGCGCACGCCGTAATCGTCGTCGACCAGCATCAGCAGAGCCCATTTGTCGAAGGTCGTGCAGGGATGACCGATGCCGAAGCCGACCATGTCTCCAACCTGGAGCGGGCTGTCCTCCGGCGTACCGAGATGGCAGTGCTGGTCGTTGAGTGCGAGAACCGTGTGCCCTGCCGGCATCGGCTCGGGATTGCTCATGCCCTGCCGGAACCAGCGCAGGGGAACGGGCATGCCTGCGTCGTAGCTGATGTCGCGCTTGCCGACGGTGAGCAGGCTACGACCGCGCTCGGGCCGCGATTGGACATAGGCCCAGACCTCAAGCGCCGGCTCGAGTCCGCCCGCCGGCAGGGTCAGGCTTGTTTCCATGACGATGCGCCGGAATGCACTGGCATAGGCTGTTGAATCGTGCGTCAGGTAACAACCCGAGCGCAGGACCTTCACGATGGATCGCGCAAAGGACGCCGCGTTCAGCTTTTCTCCGACGCGATCGAAAAGGGCGGTTCCGCCGGCACTCAGCACCATGGGATCGGGGCCGAGCAAACCCTCCGCTTCGGCGGCCAACGCCACGTCGATCATGTCGTCGAGGAGGCGGTCTGCACCTGCGGTGACACTATGTAACCCTTCGAAACACTCGAACCCGGCAAGTTGCAGCCCAGCCGCCCCACTGATGGCACGGGCGATCGCCATCGCCTCGGCCCGGCTGCGCGCACCCGTTCGGCCGCCCATGAAACCGATCTCGACGAGGATGCGCAGCGGATTGCCCGATGGCGGCGGCGCGCGCCGGGCGGCCTCCGCCAGCAATGCGACACCTTCGACGCTGTCGGCCAGGCAATACAACGCAAAGCCCTCATCCATCACGGCATCGAGGCAGGCGGCGATCTCCTGGCGTCCGACAGGCTGATTGGCGAGGATCACGCGTCTGACACCGAATTGGCGGCACACCTGAAGCTGCTGGATCGTCGCCACGGTAATGGCCCAGGCGCCGTCGGCGATCTGCAGGTCGAAGAGCTGCGGCGCCATGGTCGTCTTGCCATGGGGCGCGATCACCAGACCGTTCTCTGCGGTGAACGCGCTCATCCAGACGCTGTTTCGCCTCAGCACGCTCTCGCGGATCACCGCAATCGGGAGCGGCAAGTCGCCGGCCAGAACATTCCAGCCTTGCGTCCCGATATCGCCCAGTCGCAGGCCCGATATGCCTGGCGGCAGCCCCTTGCTCAGCCCATCGAGGCGTTGATCGTCGATATCGGCGAGTGACAGACGCGGCAGCGCGCCACCGGGGGCGATCAGAGCCATGGGTTCGGGTCCAGCGGTGAGAACGGGCGGCGGATCTTGGTGTAGGCGATCTTGCTGGCGTCCGGTGGGTATGGGCCGCCGCTGTCGAGATAGAGAACGCTGGCCGCGATCGGCGCAAAGGCCGCATGGAAATGGTTCGAGGATTTGACGACCACGACCCGCTTTGCCGCCAGATCAATGCCGAGATTGGTGAAGACCGGAGGGCTGAAGGTCTGGGCGCGGGTCGATGCGAGGACGATATCGAGAGCGCCAATGCGGATCGCCGCAGCCGGCCCGAGCGAAACCCAGCTCTGCGCAAAGGGCACCACGAGCTCGGGCGTCGTGCCTGTCACCAGCACCGTGGCATCGATCGGCCGGCCCGACGACGGCGCAGCCTTGCCAGCGAAGCGCAGGGAAATCTCGGCTCCAACCCCGGCGGCGCGGCACAGGCTCACGGCGACGGGGTCCCAGAGCGCCCCGATCGCGGCCGGCACCTCCGGCCGTCTGAGCAGCGCCTCGACCATCACCGAGGAATCGCCGGCGACGCCGCCGCCGGGATTGTCCCAGCGATCGGCGAGGATGACGGGACGGCCATCCTGCGCCAGTGCCAGCGCCGCCTCGATACCCTCATCAGGCTTGTAGTGCTTCGGTGCCGCACCGCTGGGACCCCAGCGCAGGATTTCCAGCCCAAGCGTCTTGGCGAGCGCCGCCGCCTTGTCCGCATCGCGATCGGCGATGACGAGCACCTTCGTGCCGACATCCGCCACGTCCGCCGCCTGGAAGCCGTGCGCGACCGAGATACTCAGGATACCCTCCCGGCCCTCCATCGCCTTGATACGGTCGACGAAACTGCGGCCTGGCTCACGGCTTGTCATGAAGCTCGCAATTCCGCGGCAGTCGAAGACGGCGCTGACGGGTTTCACCTGCGCGCGCGCTGTCCGCAGACAGAGCTCGAGAAGATCCTCCGCCCGATCGAGAAAGTCGGTATGCGGAAACTCCTTGAAGGCCACGATGATATCGGCGGCACCGACCATCTCAGTGGTGAGATGGCAATGCATGTCGAGCTCGGCCCCGATGACGCAATCGGGGCCGGCAAGCGCGCGGGCGCGCGCCATCAGGTCGCCCTCGCAATCGTCATAGTCGCGCGCAACCATTGCGCCATGCAGCCCCAGCAGCACGATATCGACGGGCAGCGCATCACGAAGCTGGCTAAGAATTTCATCCCGCAGGCTTTCATAGCCCTCGCGCGAGACGAGCCCTGCAGGTTCGGCCCATGTCGCCGTGCCCTCGATCAGGGTGTAGCCCTCGCTGGCAGCGCGGCGGCGGGCGGCGACCACCGGTGCCGAGCACAGCGTCGGCGTTTCCGGGTGCGTACCGGGCGGACAGTAGAAGGCCGCCTCAAAGGCGCTGCGATCGACGAAGAGCGGAGCGAAGGTGTTGGTTTCAGTCGCCAGCGATGCAACGAAGACGCGCATGCAGATAGCCCCCGCTCGGCGACACGACGCAACCGCACCGTCCCGCTCCCCCACCAGGATCTAACGGGAGGTCGCTTCCCCCTGTCAAAGCAAAGCGGTTTCTCCTGACGGAATAATGGCGCCTTGATCCGGAACGCTCCCGCGTCCGAAATGGCGCCACGCCGCTTCCTGTCGAGATTGGTTTCCCCAGCATGGCACGCCCCCGCCGCATCCTGCTCGCCGCGCTGTTTCACGAGACGCACAGCTTCATCGACGAGATTACGGCCCTCGCCGACTTCACGATCCGACGCGGCGGCGAGGTGTTGCAGCGACGCGGAGACGGTTCCACCCTCGATGGATTCCTGGAGGTGGCCGAAGCCGAGGGGTGGCAGGTCGTACCGACGATCGACTACACGGCCCTGCCCTCGGGCACCGTCGAACAGGCTGTCTTCGACCGCTTCCGGGACGAGTTCGACGCGGGGCTCAGGGCAGCACTCGCGGATGGCGGCCTCGACGGCATCTGGCTCGCCCTGCACGGTGCCATGGTGACGTCGGCATGTCTCGACCCGGAGGGTGCTTTGCTCGCCCATATCCGTGCGGTGCCCGGCTGCGAAAACCTGCCGGTCTTCGGTGTCTTCGACCTCCACGCGAATTTCACCGCGGCCATGGCTGCCCACGCCAATGGCCTCGTCGCCTATCGCGAGAACCCGCACACCGATGCGCGGGAATCGGCCAAGCGCGCAGCGCAGCTGCTCGCACGGGCCCTGAACGAGAACAGCCTTCCGCGCATGTATTCGTGCAACGCCCCCGTCATGTGGCCACCGACAGGAACCGGAACGGCCGATCGGCCGATGCGCGAGCTCGAGGCCATGGCTCGGGCGATCGAAAGCGACAATCCCGCGATCTGGGCTGTCAACGTCGTCGGCGGCTATTCATTCTCCGATGTTCCCGAGGCCGGCGTCGCATTCTGCGTGGTGACCACGGGAGCGGAAGCTGAGGCGCGCGAAGCCCTGGCACGTCTCACTGAAACGGCCGCGACCCTGCGCGCCTTCGGCCTGCCGAGCGAGTGGGATCTCGACGGCGCCGTCGCGGAGCTGCTGCGTCTCCCGGGCGGCCCCTTTATCGTCGTCGAGCCGGCGGACAATATCGGTGGCGGCGCGCCMGGCGACGGAACATCCGTGCTCCGCGCGTTCCTACGCCATCAGGTTGAGAACTGTGCCGTTGCCATTGCCGACGCCGCGGCGGTTGCTGCGCTCGCTGATGCCAGGCCGGGCGATGTCCGCTGGATCTCGGTCGGCGGCAAGGGGAGCGCCATCGCCGAAGGCCCGCTCGAGATCGAGGCCCGGTTCGTCAGTTCAAGCGATGGTGACTTTGCGCTGGAGGATCTGAACAGCCATCTCGCTGCCTCGCAGGGCGCCCATTTCAGCATGGGGCCCTCTGCCGTGGTGACTACTGGACGCGGGATCAGCGTGCTGCTGACCACCCGCAAGACGCCGCCCTTCGACCTTGGGCAGTTCCGCTCGCAGGGCATCCACCCGGAGACCCTGAAGGCGATCGGCGTCAAAGCGGCCGTCGCGCATCGGCGTGCCTACGACAAGATCGCCAAGGGCAGCTACACGGTTGCAACACCCGGCCCCTGCACCAGCAAGATCGCTTCGCTGCCCTACACGCAGCTCCGCCGGCCAGTCTTCCCAATCCATCCGGATGACGCGCCGGACGACCGTTGAGCGGCCCCCGACGCCGGAAGCCGATGCGCGCTCAATTGCGCGGGTGCTGCCGGTGAGCTCATCCGGGTGTATCACCAATCTACGCCGCCCTTGGCAGCGAGTTTGGAGAGCGATCATGGATGAGGACCGTTTCAACATGGCCGTCCGGAAGTTCCTGAAGGAGGTCGGGGTGACCTCTCAACGGGAGATCGAGCGCGTCGTACGCGAGGGAAACCTGCAAGGACGCGTCGTGCGCCTGCGCATGTCGCTCACGTCAGACGATGCGCCCTCGCTTCAGCATAGTGTCGAGACAACCATCGACCTCCGCTGAGGCGGCTGACGGAGTGGCCCAGAACCCCCGCGGAAGCATCGGCAGCCGATCGCTTCACCTGGCTGCGAAGGTCGCCGCGTTCGCTCTCGCGAGCATTCGCCTGTAGCAGGGCGCTACCCAGCGATCAGGGAGGGCCTCATGCAATGCTCGAAATCTGTAATAACTAAGAAAATTTCGACTTCTAATAGAATTTAATCAGATCCGTACACAATTGCCTCAGCGATTTGACATAGGTATTATTGAATAAAAAAATTGCCTCACCAAAGTAAATCGGAATCTCCGGCAATCCATCTATATCGACCTTTGTTACATTTGGCTCCTGCTCCCCCAGGCACCATTCCGGAATGATCGCAAAGCCGAGGCCGGCCTCGACACATCGCTTGACGCTCGAACTGCCCGACGTCGAGATCGCGATCTCCATTTCGGAATCCTGTGGCCTGAGATAATCGACCGCGAGATTGCGAAGGAGCTGGCCTGGCTCGTAGGTCACGAACGGCCGGCCTGTGGCCCAATCCTTGATGCTGCTCGGCGAAGGCGGGTCCCCCCAGGACGTCGGGAAGATCAGCGCCGGCCGATAGGTGCAGACGAGGTGCTGCGGAACGTTCGGGTCCCCGAAATACCGTTCGGTGATGCAGACATCCAGGCTGCCGTCCTTGATCAGTTCCGGGAGCGACGTGTCGCGCTCATAGGCCACGATCTCCACCTGGGGGTAACGCTCACGGAAGCGGGCCAGGACCGGCGGCAGGAGATAGTAGAAGATGGCTTGCGGAAGCCCGATGCGCAGGACCGGACGCTCCTTGTCCAGGGTGCGGTCGAGCCGGGCGAGCATCGTATCCAGCTCAGGCAGCAGCAACTTGTAGAGGCTGCGTCCGCGAGGCGTCAGAATAACCGTCTTCGCGCCCTGCTCCGAGACCACTAGGCGCTCTCCCAGAACCTGCTCAAGCCGCCGGACATGATTGGCGGCAGACTGATAGCTCATGCCGAGCTTGCGCGCGGCTGCGGAATAGGAGCCGTCGCGCGCAACGATGAAGAACGTTTGGATGAGCGTCAGGTTGGCGTCACGCATGGCAGCCCCTCCCAGGAAAGCGACCTGCATGTCCCACAGCCGAGCGATTTCCGCCACTTTCAAACAATGAGGCAAGTCGGCGCCGATCATTTGGATCGACCGGCCGGGCGAAGCGGAAGAGGTTCGGCGCACCTCTTCTGGGAAACAAGATCGCCGTCATGGCCCGCCCCTCCTCAATGCATGTCGCCGTGGTTGGCGCGGGAATCGTCGGTGCTGCCGCCGCCCATTTCCTCGCGGCCGCGGGCGCAAGGGTCACGTTGCTGGATGCATCGGGCCCGGCAGCCGGTGCGACCGGCGCATCCGACGGCGCGGTCTCGGTGGCCAGCAAGCGCCCGGGGCCGATGATGGACCTCGCCCGTCATGCCAGGGCCTTCTACGGTCAGTTGGAAGCCGACGGCCTGTTCCAAGGGCTGTTCCATCGCCGCTCGACCTTCCTGATCGCGCAGAACGCCCTTGAAGCGGAACTCGTGTCGCAGCACGGCGCTGACCTCGCCCAGGCCGGCGAACGCGTCATCGCGGTCGCGCGAGCCGACCTGATGAACCGCATCCCCGGTCTTGGCGAACGCGTCGCGGCCGCCCTCGAGATTCCCGATGACGGCCACGCCCTTGGGTACCAGATCACGGCGCGCCTGCTGCAGCGGAGCGACATCGTCGTGCGGCGCCGGGCGCCGGTGTCCGAGATCGTGGTGCGGGATGGCCGTGCCGTCGGCGTCGCGCTCGCGGACGAAGTCCTGCCGGCGGACGCGGTCCTCGTCGCGGCCGGTATCGGATCGGCCCATCTCCTGAACCTGGGCGACATCCTTATCCCGCGGAAGGGACAGATGGTCGTCACCGATCGGGCAAGTGCCGGGCGTCCCGCCATCGACGGGCATCTCATGGCCGCCTCCTATCTCGCGGCCAAGCGCGGCATCGTTCTGGACAGATCGCATATCGGCCTCGTCATCGACCCGCTGGTGACCGGCCAGTTCCTTCTGGGCGGCAGTCGAGAGGACAATCGCAGCGATCATCGAACAGACGCGGTGACCGTGTCGGCCATCTTGCGGGCAGCCCTCGATCTCTATCCACCGCTCGGGGCGCGGCGCGTGGTGAGAACATTCGCGGGCGTGCGGACGGCCTCGCGTGATGGGCTGCCGATCATCGGCAGGCACCCGCATGTCGATGGGCTCGTCGTCGCGACCGGTTTCGAGGGCGACGGCATCTGCCTTGGTCCCTTCATGGGCGAATCCGCGGCGCGAATAGTCCTGGACCGGCCGCTCGCCGCCGATCTTTCGATGCTGACACCCGCTCGATTTGCCGGGGTCGAGGCCTGCCAATGATGTCGCGGATATTCTGGAACGATCGCGTCGTGCCCTTCCGCCCCGGCGAGACGATTGCAGCGGCCTTGGGCCGGGCCGGCATCCTCAGCCTCGGTCCGGAAGGCGCGCCGGTGCGCGGGCGTGTCTTCTGCGGCATCGGCGCGTGCCAGGCTTGCGTCGTCTCGGTCGAGGGTGGCGCACCGGTCGAGGCGTGCCTGACGACCGCCAGGGACGGGTTGAGAATTGGGTCCATGCCTGCGGTTGGGGGGCGGAATGACTGACATTCCGATCCTCGTCGTCGGCGGCGGGCCCGCCGGAGCAAGCGCTGCGGCCACTCTCGCAGAGGCTGGATTGCGTGTGCTTCTGGTCGAGCAGCGCGATCAACTGGGCGGCGCGATCCACCGCCAGGCGGCCCGCGGCGCGGCCCATGCCGCGCACACGCCCGCCCGGCACCGACGCAACTGGGCCGAGCTCGCCCAGCGTATCGAGGCTGCCGGCAGCCTCATCGAATTGCGCACCGACACCGTCTTCCTGGGCGTCGACGGCGATGGCCGCCATCTCTTCGACGATCGGGCGGCCGGCAGGGTTTTTGCCCGCACGGTCCGCGCGGCAGTCATCGCTGTCGGAGCGGTTGAGAAGATCCATCCGTTCAAGGGCTGGGACCTGCCGGGCGTCATGACCGCGGGCGGAGCTCAGGTCCTGCTCAAGGAGACCGGCGTCCCACCGACGGGGCCCATCCTGGTCGCCGGAACAGGCCCCCTTCTTCTTGCCGTATCCGCACAGCTTGCCAAGGCGGGCAACCCGCCGGTCGCGGTGCTGGAGCGAGGGCGTCCATGGCTTCGCTTCAACGCCCTGCTGCAGATGGTCGGGGCAGGGCCGCAACTCGGCGAGGCGGCTTCCTACGCCGCCACGCTCCTGTCGCAGGGCGTCCCCTACCGGACCGGAACCGACATCCTCTCCGTTCGCGAGGATGATGCGGGTCTGGACATTCGGGTCAGGCGCAGTGGCTCCCTTCATCGTCTGCGCGCCCGGCATGTGCTGGTGCATGACGGCATCGAGCCCAACCGGGTCGGCATACCCCTTTCGGATCCCGGAGGGGCCGTTCCCGTTGTCCTTGCCGGCGACGGGCGCGAGGTCCTGGGCGCGGACGCGGCCATCCTGGATGGCCGCCGTGCAGCTTGCACGATCCTCGCGCGTCTGGGGATGCGGCGTCCCGACGGGCAAGTCGAGGCCAGGCTGACGGCGGCGCGGAATGTCCAGGCCGCCCTCTTCAACCTGTTCCGCTCCACCTTGCCGGAGCCATCCCCCGAGACGCTGATCTGCCGCTGCGAGGCGCGTCGCCTCTCCGACTTCAGATCGCTCCCGGACGATGCCTCGACTCGGGAGATCCGCCTCATGGGGCGGTTCGGGATGGGTGTCTGCCAGGGGCGTTTCTGCGGCCCGACGATCGCCGCCCTGCGCGGCGAGGCCGTGCCTTCGGCCATCCCACCACGTTGGCCCCTGCGGCCGGTGTCCTTGGCAGCACTTGCCGACCTGAAAACAGACGATCTGGAGTCCTAGACCGTGACCATCACCCTTGTGAAACGTCCCGCAGCCGCAACAGCATCCCCACAGATCGAGGTGTTCAATCCCTACTCGGGCGCCAGAATTGGTCAGGTCGCGGTTGCCGATGAGGTCGCGGTCGCAAAGGCTCTGCAAGGCGCGCGCCGGGCGTGGCGCGAGTTCCGCTTCAGCACTCCGGCGGAACGCAAGGCCTTGCTCTACCGCCTCGCGGAGCTTCTCGCTGATGAGGCCGACGATATGGCCAAAATCATCTGCGCTGAAGTCGGCAAGACGATCGCGGAGGCCCGCAATGAGGTCCGTCGCGCCCAGAACACCCTGCGCCTGTCCGGCGATGCGGTGACCGTGCTGCATGGCGAGGTGCTGCCGACGGCAATCGTGCCCGGCGCGCCCAGCAAGTTCGCGTCCATCACCTATGAGGCCGCCGGCGTGGTCGGGGCGATCACGCCCTTCAACTATCCGCTCAACCTGCTTTGCCATAAGCTCGGTCCCGCGATCGCGGCCGGCAACGCGGTCGTTGCCAAGCCGTCACCGAAGGCGCCGCTCGCGGCGGCGCGTCTGGCCGAACTCGCTGCCAAGGCCGGCTTTCCCGCAGGCCTGTTCACCGTCGTGCATGGGGGGGCCGAGGTCGCCGCGACCATTGCCGGCGGCGATATCGACATTCTGAGCTTCACCGGCGGACCCGCAGCCGGGCTAGCGCTGAAGAACGCATCCGGCCTGGTCCGTTGCCTGATGGAGCTCGGTGGCAATGACCCGCTGATCGTCATGCCCGACGCCGATCTGGACCGCGCGGCCGACGTCGCCATTGGCCATCGTTTCGAGATCGCCGGGCAAAGCTGCGCTGCGGTGAAGCGCCTCTTCCTTCACGACTCCATTCGCGAAACCATGCTGGAGCGCATCGTCGCGAGAATCGAGGCCGTTCGCACGGGCGATCCGGCCGATGCGGACACGGTCATGGGAACCGTCATCGATGAGCAGGCCGCCATGGAGGTGGAGCGGCGCGTCAGGCAGGCGGTCACCGATGGGGCAGAGCTGCTGGCAGGCGGCGTCCGGAAGGGGACGCTCTTTGCTCCGACGCTCCTCGACGCCGTGTCGGAAGGCACCGACCTCGTGCGCTCCGAAACCTTCGGCCCGGTTCTGGCAGTCCGCCGCTTCAGCGATGTCGGCAGCGTCATCGCCGAGGTCAGTGACGGCATCTACGGCCTCCAGGCCGGCGTCTTCACCAACGATCATGCGCTGGTCAAACGCTTCTCGCGCGAACTGCGCGTCGGCGGCGTGATGATCAATGAGGGCCCCGATTTCAGGGCCGAGAACGTGCCGTTCGGCGGAATCAAGTCCAGCGGCCTGGGACGCGAGGGCATCCACATGACCTTGCGGGAAATGAGCGAGACCAAGGTCGTCATCGACTGAGGCTTCGGGAAAAGGGAATTGCACAATGATCGATAAGCAACTTCGTCAGCGCATGGCTGGCGTCTTCACCGCTCTCGTGACGCCGTTCAGGAACGGCGCGGTCGATACCCCGGCGCTCGAAGCCTTGATCAAGAAGCAGCTGGAAGCGGGTGTGGCCGGGCTTGTACCGGTCGGCACCACGGGCGAGGCCGCGACCCTGACTGACAGCGAGGCAGAGGACGTCATTCGCACCACGGTCGCAGCGGCCAAAGGCCGAGCCTTCGTGATGGCCGGCGCAGGATCCAACGCGACGAACCTGGCCATCGGGAAAGCCGTGCGGGCGCAGGCGCTGGGCGTCGACGGCCTCCTGATCGTCACGCCCTATTACAACAAGCCTTCTCAGGCCGGCCTGTTCGACCATTTCTCCGCCATTGCTGCGGCGGTGGAGATCCCGATCATGCTCTACAGCGTGCCGGGACGCACCGGAGTCGAAATCGCGCCGGAGACAGCGGCGCGCCTGGCGAAAGCCCATACCAACATCGTCGGCATCAAGGAGGCCGGCGGCAAGGTCGAGAGGATTACCGAACTGCGCCGTGCCCTCGGTGAGGAATTCGTGATCCACTCAGGCGATGATGGGCTCACCCTACCCTTCCTCGCGGTCGGCGCCGACGGCGTGACGAGCGTCGCCTCGAACCTGCTGCCCAAGGACATCGTCGCTCTGCACAAGGCCTGGGTCACTGGCGAGACAGACAAGGCCCGGCGCCTTCATGAGGCTCTGTTCGACGTGATTGGACATCTCTTCATCGAGAGCAATCCAGTACCGCTGAAGGCAGCGCTCGCCCGCACCGGGGCCATCAGCGCCGAAATCCGTGCGCCGCTCGCCCCGTTGCGCCCGGAGAGCCTTGCGTCGCTCGAGGCGAGCCTCAAGACCTACGAGACAACCGCCAACATATAAAAAAACCGGTAGGAAGCGGGGCTACTCTCGCATTGTTCGCGAGGGTGGCTCGCCTACGCTGCCGTCAATCCGGATATCGGAGCAAGGCCGAGTACATCGGCGGGGAACGGAGTTTAGACCCATGAAACAAGTCCTTCGGGCAATCTGCGCCGCCGGCCTCTCGCTGCTGGCGCTTTCGGGAACGGCCAGAGCCGAGGATACCGTGGAAGCTGTGCGCGCTCGCGGCGTTCTGCGTATCCCGGGAATTCTCAACGAGGATCCCTATTTCAACAAGGATCCGCGGACCGGCGAATGGCGCGGCTTTGCCATCGAGATGGCCAGAGACATCGCCAAGACGCTGGGCGTCAAATTGCAGGTCGTTGAATCGACCTGGCCCAATTCGATCCTGGACGTGCAGAGCGGCAAGGCTGATCTGGCCCTGGGCGTCACCGCGACGCCGCAACGGGCGCTGTCGGTCGCGTTCTCCCAGCCGACCTATTTCAACAGCTTCGTCATCGTCTCGCCCAAGCCGGAATTGTCGAAGCGGAGCTGGGCCGAGCTCAACGATCCCAAATACACTTTTGCTGTCGATCTCGGCTCCTCCCAGGATCTCATCGCGCAGCAATACCTGCCGAAGGCAAAGATGCTTCGGTTCAAGTCCCGCGATGAAGCGATCGTCGCCGTCGTCACCGGCAAGGCCGATGGCCTCGTGAACACGATGCTCAACGGCCTCGTCATGGCCAAGAAGGCCAGCGGCATCGGCAAGGTCATGGTGCCGCAGCCCGTGCTCTCCACCCCTTCGGTGGTGGCTATGAACTGGGGAACCGACGAGAAGTGGAAGGCCTTCATCTCCTCCTGGGCCGAATACAACCGCCGCATCGGCAACAACCAGACCTGGATCGTGAACAGCCTGGAGCCATTCGGCATCACGCTGGACGATATGCCCGAAGGCTTCGGCTTCGGCGGCTGAACTCCCAGGCGGCCCGCGAGGGCCGCCTCCACGGAAGGCTGGAGAGAACATGTATACGTGGAGCTTTGCCCCGATCCTCCAGGCGAGCGATCTCTTCCTGTGGGGGGCGTGGATCACCGTCGTCTATACGATCGGCTCGATCGCACTTGGCCTGATCCTCGGCCTGGCGGTCTGCTTCGCGCGGCTGTCGGGCAATGGACCGCTGAACTGGTTCGCACAGGGCTTCCAGGAGCTGTTCCGGTGCACGCCCCTGCTCGTGCAGCTGCTCTGGATCTATTACGCCTTGCCGCTGATTCTCGGGATCGACATCCCGAACTGGGCGGCTGCGATGACGACGCTGTCGCTCTATGCGGCCGCATTCTATGCCGAAGTCTTCAGGGGTGGCATCGTCTCGATCGACAAGGGGCAATCCGAAGCAGGCGCCGCGATCGGCATGTCGGGATGGCAAGTCATGCGCCGGATCGTCCTGCCGCAGGCGATCCGCAGGATGATGCCCGCCTTCATCAATCAGTCGGTCACGCAGTTCAAGAACACCTCGCTCGTATCGGTCATCTCGGTCGCCGACCTCACCTATATGGCGACCGTCGTGAACGGGCAGACCTATCGACCGCTGGAGGCCTATACGGCTGTCGCGATCCTCTATTTCGTCATCCTGTTCCCGGTCACGAAATTCGCCGACGTCGTCGAGCGCCGCATGCGCGCGGGCAATTGAGGAAAGGCGTTCCATGACCTCCAAACCTTCGTCGACCTCCAAGCCTTCGTCCGCTTCGTCCGGCTCCCTCCTGGAAGCCTCCGGCGTCACCAAGAACTTCGGGGCCCTGAAGGTGCTCCATGGCATCGACCTGGCGGTGAAAGCCGGCGAGGTCCTCTCGATCATCGGCCCTTCCGGCTCGGGAAAGTCCACCTTCATCCGCTGCATGAACATGCTGGAAAGGCCCGATGCCGGCGATATCCTCTTCCGCGGCAGGCGCGTTGGCCTGAAACATGTCGGCGATGCCCATTTCATGGGGCAGGGCGAGTTGCGGCGCCATGTCGGCATGGTGTTCCAGCACTTCAATCTGTTTCCCCACAAGACGGTTCTGGAGAACGTGATCGAAGGACCGATCATCGTGCAGCGCAAGCCGCGGGCCGAGGCCGTCGAGATCGCGATGGACTATATCGCGAAGGTCGGGCTTGCCGATAAGCGCGATGCCTGGCCGAACCAGCTTTCCGGCGGACAGAAGCAGCGCGTCGCGATCGCGCGGGCCCTGGCCATGCAGCCGGATGCCCTTCTCCTGGACGAAGTCACGAGCGCGCTCGATCCCGAGCTGGTCGGCGAGGTTCTCGGCGTCGTACGCAGCCTCGCGGATCAGGGAATGACGATGGTCATCGTCACCCATGAGATCTCCTTCGCGGCCGACGTGTCGGACCGGATCGTCTTCATGGAAGCCGGGCGCATCGCGGCGGAGGGCTCGCCGACCGATATTCTGCGCAGCCCGAGCAACGAGCGCCTGAAAGCGTTCCTGTCGCGCTTCCATGCCTGATGAACCGATGAACAGGCTTGGGGAGAAACACGGCCCGTTTTCCGTCGTGATCGTTGGCGGCGGCAGAATTGGCTCGGCGCTGGCGGTCCTGCTTCGCGAGGCCCCGGAGTTCGACGTCGTGATCGTGGATCCGACGGAGCCGGCTCGGGTAAGCGCTCGCAATCTCAATCTGCGCCTGGTGGACATCGATCCCGCCAACCCATCCAAGCTGGACAGCCTGCTGGCCCGGTCCGACGCGGTGGTGGCCGCGCTGCCATCATCCGCGACACCTCCCATAGCCGCGGCAGCCCGGCGCAGCGGCGTGCATTACCTTGATCTGAGCGATGATACGCCCGGCCTTGAGGCCGTTCGACGCGAGGCCGGGTCGGCCTCCAGCTGCTTCGTTCCGCAATGCGGTGTATCGCCAGGATTGATCTCGCCGCTGGTGCTGGACCTCTTGTCCAGGGGTGTGATGCAAGGCAGCGAGGTGAATGTCCGGATCGGCACCTTGCCACGGCATTCGACCAATCGGTTCGGCTACGGCCTCACCTGGGATGTCGATGCCCTGCTGCGCGAATATCTGCAGCCCTCGACCGCGTTGATCAACCGCAAGGTAACGCGCCTGCCTCCCCTGTCCGAGCAGGAGCAGCTCCGTCTCGACGACAGCCTCTACGAGGTCTTCGTTTCCGGAAATATCCCCCTGAGCCTGTGCACATGCCTGGAGGGGCGTGTCGACAGCCTGGTCTCCCGGACGATCCGCTATCCCGGCCATCTCGACTACATGAAGTTCCTGCTGGACGATCTGAAACTGCGGCACCGGGTGGATCAGCTGCGGAACCTCTTTCTGAACGCGCTCCCCGAGATCGACGACGACCGGCTCCTGGTCTTCATCACGGCCGTCGGCCTGCGGAACGGGCGGCGGATCGAACACCGGTTCGCGCGTCACGTCGTTCCCGCGACTGTCGGCACCGTTTCGTTGAGCGCGATGCGGCGGACTGCGGCATCCCATGTCGCCGCCGTCCTGGACCTCATTCGGGAGGGACGGCTAAGCGGCTGCGGACTGATCGCTCAGGAGGATATCCCGATTGACGCATTGCGCGCCAATCGCTTCCTCTCGTGGTTCTTCGACGGGATCACGACCGCCTCGGCCGAGCACTCGAGCATGGAAACGGCATCGTGAACAGCAATCCCACTCCCGCGCGGACAAACGGCGTGGTCGCCGATCTCGGGATCGGTGTGCTCATGCTCGACACGCAATTCCAGCGTCTGCCCGGGGATATCGGGAACGGAACGACATGGTCGTTCCCGGTCCAGTTCCGGGTTGTGCGCGGCGCGAATCCCGCTGCGGTGGTCCATGGGCAAGCCGCGGGACTGCTCGAGCCCTTCATCGCTGCAGCGCTCGATCTCGTCGCGACCGGCGTGCGCGGCATCACGACGAGCTGCGGCTTCCTGGCGCTCCTGCAGAAGGAGATGACCGCGGCGCTGCCAGTGCCGGTGGCGACCAGCAGCCTGCTCCAGGCACCGGTGATCGAGGCGATGCTTCCCGCCGGCCAACAGGTCGGCATTCTCACCTTCGCAGCGGAAGCGCTGACACGAAGGCACCTCGATGCGGTCGGTGTCAGGACGGACACGCCGATCGAGGGCCTGGCGCCGGAGAGCCTGTTTCGCCGCGTCTATGGCGGCCAGGGCGGGATTTCGGATTTCGCTACGCTCGAGCGGGAGGTCGTCGATGCAGCGCTGGCGCTCGTGGCCAGGCACCCCAATGTGGGGGCGATCCTGTGCGAATGCACCAATCTGCCGCCTCATGCCGCTGCGATTGCGGAGGCGACCGGACGACCGGTCTTCGACATCATCGGCTTCATCGACTGGTTCGCGCGCAGCTTGACGCCTCCAAGATATGTGCGGCGCTGAACTCCGGGCTCCGTCCCAGTCTGCGCTGGCGCATTCCGTCTTGACGCCCCCTCCATTTCTCCCTTGAATCGCCAGCTGGGGGCGTTGCAGGGCGGGTCATGCTGCGCGCTATTATTCTCTTCGTTGCGGCGCTGGCGCTCTCGGCGCCCGCCTACGCCTACGACAATACGGTCAGCCGCGGGCTTGCCGACTTCCTCAACATCTTCAGCGAACAGGCGATCCCGCGCCAAATCGTGCCTTGGCGCGGGCAATATGCGCCCGGCACGATCGTCATTTCGACGAGCCAGCGGAGGCTTTTCTACGTGCTCGGGAATGGGCAGGCGATCCGCTATGGCGTCGGCGTCGGACGGCAGGGCTTTAGCTGGTCGGGGACCAAGATCGTCACGAGAAAGCGCGAGTGGCCGGATTGGCGGCCTCCCGCGCAGATGCTGAAACGCCGGCCCGATCTGCCGCGCTACATGCCGGGCGGCATCGACAATCCCCTGGGCGCACGCGCGCTCTATCTCGGATCAAGCCTGTATCGCATCCATGGCTCCAATGAGCCCAACACGATTGGGGCAGCCGTGTCGTCGGGTTGCATCCGGATGACCAATCGCGACGTTGTCGACCTCTACGATCGCGTCATGACTGGTACCAAGGTCGTCGTGCTGCGGTGACGGGAAGCCCCCGGATCACAGCATCATGAGCCCCGCATGCTACGCGAGAGCCGCGGGCCGCGCAGGCTACAGTCGCAATCCGCCATCGACCGCGATCTCGGCGCCGTTGATATAGGCCCCCTCGTCGCGGCACAGCAGCAGCGCCACTCCGGCGCAGTCGCGTGGTGAGCCAATCCGCCCAAGCGGGACGCGCTCCAGGACCGCCGCCTCATAGACCGGGTCGGCCAGCACGGCGCGGTTGCGATCGGTCAGGATCGCGCCCGGCTTGATCACATTGAAGGTGACGTCCGGCGCCCGGACGGTGCGCGCGAGATTCAGGATCACGCTGGTCTGGGCCGCCTTGGTGGCGGCATAGTAAAGGCAATCGGCATTGGGCCTGGCCTCCTGGACGCTGCCGATCGCGATCACCCGGCCAAAGCCGCCCGTGATCATGCCGGGCAGGAAGGCCTGGATCAGGCGGACCGTGGCGTGGAGATTGACTTCGCTCTGCACCGCCAGGGCACGATCACTGACAGCGTCCCACCGCTCCCTGATCTCGACCGAAGCACACAGCACCAGGATGTCGGGAACGAGGCCCTGAGCATTCAGGTCATCACGCATTCGCCCAGGCATTGCCGGGTCCGCAAGATCCGCGATCAGGCCGCTCGCCTTCAGCCCGGTCGCATGCAGCGGCAAGAGGGCCGCCTCGTTTGCGGCCGCATCGCGATCATGCAGCACGGCATGCGCACCGGCCCGGGCCAGTTCCGATGCCACGGCCAGGCCAATCCCCCGCGCCGCGCCGGTGACCAGGGCGACGCGCCCATGAAGCCCTGCCATCCGCCTAGCCGAGCAGCGGGCGAACGCGCTTCACCGCGTCGTCCATGGCCTGTTGCGGCGGCTTGATGCCGAGCACTGCGGCCTGCGTCTCCTCGATGAAGATATCATGGGCGCGCGCCTGCTCGTCGAAAGCCGGCAGGTGAATGCGAGAGGCTTTGAGCGCTGCCGCCTCGTCGGCCGCATAAGGCATTGCTGCAATCAGCGCCGGATCGGCATAGGTCGAGATCCGGACCGGGCCGTTGCCATTCAGGGCCATCGCTTTGGTGCCGGCTTTCGACGAGAGAGCCCGGATGAGATCCCAGGACAGCGGCTTCTGCCTGCTGTTCTTCGGGATCACCAGCGACCAGAACTCGACTGTCGGCGCAAACGCGACCTTGCCGACAAGGTCGGAGGCCATCGGCGGCAGCAGCGACTTGAAGCGCCCGCCATACTTGCCCTTGGCCGGATCGTTATAGGTCACCAGCCGGGCGAAGGGGTTGATCGTCATTGCCGCCCTGCCCTGCTGCATCCAGGTGGTGATCTCCTCGTTGTTGACGGTCGCGAAATTGCGCGGCAGCGCGCCCGCCTTGTAGAGATCGGCAAGCACCGTCAGGGCCTTCACCATTGGCGCCTCTGCCGCCACGAGCTTGCCGTCGCTGGTCATGTAGTCGCCACCAAGACAGCGGGCGAGGGTCAGGAAATTGGAGGCAAAGACCGCTGTGAAGGCGAGGCCGTTGACCTGCGTGCCGTCCTCGCGCTTGAAGGTCAGCTTGCGCGCCACCTCGATCAGTTCCTCGAAGGTGGCCGGCAGTTTGGTGATGCCGCGTTCTTCCAGCAGCGCCTCGTTATAGATCAGCGCATTGGTGGCGTGGCGAACCGGTATACCGTGCAGGGCGCCGTCGACCTTCAACGGCTCGACCAGTCCCGGCGCGAAATCGGCGAAATCCTCGACCGGCGCATCCTTCAGCAAGGCATCCAGCGGCTCGAACAGCTTGAGATTGCGCGGTACGGCGCGGCCATTGAGCAGGTAGGCGAGATCGATTGAGGTCTCGGTCAGCGTCACCTCGCGCAAGAGGCGCTCATGGATGGCGTTGACATCGCCGAAGGTGACCCAGTTGACCGCCGCGCCTGCCTGCTTGCGCCAGGCTTCGGTGGCATCGCCGCCCGGGCCCATCGTGGCCGAGGTCTGATGGACACGGTGCCCGAGTGCGGTCACCGTCCGGGCCTGAGCCATGGCGCCTGTCGGCAAGGCCAGCGACGCGGCCGCTCCGCTGGCGAGCAGTCCGAAGCGGCGGCGCGAAAGAGTGCGATTGTCCATGGCGTTCCTCCCGATGGTGCTCCGCGCTGTGCCGCGCGATTGTCAGAGATGGTTCAGGCCGGCAGCAGGGGCTGCACGCGCTTGACGAGCGAGGACATGGCCTCCTCCGGCGTCTTCATGCCCAGCACGGCGGCTTCGGCCTCTTCCTTGAACAGGTCGCCGGCACGAGCCGCCTCGTCGAAGGCCGGCAGCGGCACACGGGCGACCTTGAGCACCTTCAGCTCTTCCGCCGCATAGGGAACGGTGTTGGCGAAGCCGGCATCGGCATAGGTCGAGGCGCGCACCGGGCCATTGCCGTTGAGGGCAGCCTTCAGGGTCGCATCCTTCGCGGTCATCGCCTTGATGAAGCTCCAGGCGAGATCCTTGCGCTTCGCGTTCTTCGGGATGACCATGCCCCAGAACTCGACCTTGGCTGGCGCAGCGTCATATTTTCCGGCCAGCGTCTTCGAGGCGGGGACGGCGACCGTTCTGATCTTGCCGGGAAATTTCGACTTCTGCGGGTCGTTGTAGATGCGATTGCGGCCCATGCTCTGCAGGCTCATCGCGGCACGCCCGGTCTGCATCCAGACATTGACGTCCTCGGGCGAGAGCGTCGCGAAATTGCGCGGGAAGGCACCGGCCTCGAACAGGGCGCGCAGGAGCTTGATGGCGTTCAGCATCGGCGGCTGGTCGGCGACGCATTTGAAGTCAGACGTGATGAAGTCGCCGTCCCAGGCGCGAGCGATATCGATCACGTTCGGGTAGGTGACGCCGGGCATGCACAGGCCCACCACCGCGGTGCCGTCGCTGCGGCGATAGGTGCAGGCCCTGGCGATCTCGACCAGTTCCTCGATCGAGGCCGGCGGCTTCGAAAAGCCCTTCTCGGCCAGCAATTCCTCGTTGTAATGCAGCCCCGACGAGGCATGGCGGAACGGAACCGCGAGCTGCTTGCCGCCGACCTTCATGCCTTCCATCAACCCGGGGAAGATGTCAGCCGGATCCTCCAGGGGATCGCGGCTCATGTAGCCATCGAGCGGCTCGAACAGGTTGGCGGCGCGTGGGATCACCTGCGTGTTCAGCACGAAGCCGACATCGACGGTGCTTTCGGAGAGGCTTGCCTCGCGAAACAGCCGCTCCTGCAACGGTCCGGTATCAAAGGTCGTCCACTGGATCGTGGCACCATTCTTCTGCGCCCAATCCTTCGTGATGTCGCCGCCTTGTGCACCGGTCGCGACGGTCTGCATCACCCGGTGCGCAAAGACGTTGAAAGGGCCGCCCTGCTGCGCGAAGGCCGGAGCGGCGCCGGCAAAGCTCAGGCCGATGAAGCCGCCCAGGAGCTGCCTACGGTCCAACCCTGTTCCTGCCGTCATGATTATCCTCCCCGAGTGTCGCGAGTTCCGCGATGGCGGCTTCAGCCGCTTCGAAATGCTTGTTCATGGCCATTTCCGCCGCCTCGGCGTCGCCGGCGCGGATCGCTTCGACAACGCGGACATGGCGCTCATAGGTCTTGCGCCAATCGGCCTGCGTGCGGGCGCTGCGCGAATTGAAGATCTCCATCACTTCACGGATCACCGGACGAAGGCCCTGGATCTGGAGATCAAGCAGCCGGTTGCCGGCGGAGGCGGCAATCGCCTCGTGAAAATCGAGATCGGCCTCGATCCAGCGCGGCACGTCGCCGAGCGACGCCTCCATGCGCACGAGGATGCCAGTCAGGCGCTCGATATCGGCGGGCGAGCGACGCTCGGCGCTATAACGCGCGATCGGCGGCTCGAGGATGCGGCGCAGTTCGACAGCCTCGGTGAGCCCGGTCTTGCTGCCTCTCACGGCGAAGCGAAAGAAGCGATCGAGCGGAGCGGCATCGAGCGCCTGGACACGCGTGACCTTGCCCTGCTGGATGTTGACGACGCCCATGGCTGCGAGCTGGCGGATCGCCTCGCGCGCGATCGGTTTGCTGACTCCGAAAGATGCGGCAAGGCGCGCCTCGGATGGAAGCGCGTCGCCGGGCTTCAGCCTGCCATCATGGATTGCCTGGGTGATGCGCGCGATCAACGCATCGCCCAGCCGCGTCGGCACGACATCGGAGGCGCCGAACGGGTCGCTGTCGATCTCGGGCAGTGTCGCGGCTTCGGTCATTCGCATCCTCCACTTTGATGATTGACAGATACAGAGCAGGTTTGCAACTGATCAACCTATCAGTTAGGTTGATCAGCCTTCCCGCAAACCAGGGACCGATACCAGATGACCGGCCGCAGCATCGCCAGGATCGAGTCCCATCCCCTGCGGGCGACCCTTGAGAAGACGCAACGCACCTCGCAAGGTGACTATCCCGCGATCGAGCTCGTTGTCGTCGAGGTCACGACCAGCGACGGCATCAGCGGCTACGGCGAGGCGCTCGCGCGCCGCGGAGCCGCCGGCTATGCGCGCCTGATCGACGATGCGCTGAGCCCGCGGCTGATCGGCAAGGATCCCGCAGACCGGCGGGCCCTGTGGAAGTTGATGCGCCATGCCCTCTCCGGGCGGCCTGGCGGGCAACTGGTCGAAGCGATATCCGCGATCGACATCGCTCTCTGGGATATTGCCGGCAAAGCCGCCGGCGCACCGATCCACAAGCTGCTCGGCGGCATGGGGCGGCTCCGCGTGCCGGCCTATGCCTCATCGATCAACTGGCTCGACGATGCGACGGTGGAAGCAGAGGTCGCAGCGGCGCTGACGGCCGGGTTCCGCGAGATCAAGGTCAAGCTCGGCCATCCCCTGAAAGACGCGATCGCGCGCGCCAAATTCATCCGCAAGCTCGCCGGGGACGATATCGCCCTCTATGTCGACGCCAACTGGGCCTATGACGTCGACGACGCCATGATCGTCGGGCGGGCGCTGGCCGATCTCGGCTACGGCTTCTTCGAGGAGCCGATCGCGCCGCATGACCGCGCAGGCTATGCGCGCCTCGCCCAACACTTGCCGATCCGGCTCGCGGCGGGCGAGAGCGACTATGTCGCCAGCGAGGCCCTCATGATGCTGCAGGACCGCTCGCTCGGCCTGATCCAGCCAGACGTCACACGCTCGGGCGGCATCACCGAGACCTGGCGCATCGCTGAACTCGCCGCGAGTTTCAACACGGCCTATGCCCCCCATGTCGGCTGGTCCGGCGCAATCTGCGTTGCCGCCAGCCTGCAGCTTGCCGCCGCGGCCGAAAGCCTGCGGACCTTCGAGTGCATGGTCTACGCCAATCCGCTGCGGGACAGCTTCACCACACCGGTCGTCGGCGAAGGGCATCAGCTCGTCGACGGTATGCTCGACGTGCCGCAAGGTCCCGGCCTCGGCATCGAAATCGACCGCGAGATGCTCGCGCGCCACCGTATCGCCTGAGCATCATGGCCAGTCGCACGCCCCTCTCTGCCCTCGCCCTCGTCAGCCCGGTCCAGCTGATGGTCGGCGGTATCATCTTCCTGCCGGCGATCTATGTGTTCTGGCTCAGCCTGAACCAATCCTCCTTCGGTCAGGCAGCCAGCTTCGTCGGCCTCGCCAACTACGCCAAGGTGCTCGGCGACCCGTATTTCTGGCGGGCGTTGATCAACACGGTCATCGTCGTCGCCGTCGTCGTGCATGTCGAGCTGCTGCTCGGCCTGCTCATGGCGCTGTTCTTCGCCTCCGGGGTGCCCTTCCGGGCGCTCCTGCTCGCCATCGTGCTTGCGCCCTACGCGGTCAGCGAGGTCTCGGCGGTGGTGATGTGGCGCTATCTGTTCGAGCCCGATGTCGGGATGATGAGCCAGGCGCTCGCCTGGTTCGGCCTGCCACCGATCGAATGGGCGGTGAAGCCGTCGCATGGCCTTTTCATGGTCTCGCTGCTCTCGATCTGGCTGCACCTGCCATTCAGCTTCATCATCATCTACGCCGCAAGGCTCTCCGTCCCCGACGAGCTCTACGAGGCGGGCGCCATCGATGGCGCGACCGGTTGGACCGCATTCCGCCGCATCACCTTGCCGCTCCTGATGCCCGCGCTGCTGATCGCCGCCCTGTTCCGCTACATCTTCGCCTTCCGGCTGTTCTCCGAGGTCTGGCTGATGACCGGCGGAGGTCCCGCCCGGACCACCGAGGTGATGGCCGTCTATCTCTATCTCGAGGCGTTCCGGTACAACTCCTTCGGTGCCGCGGCTGCGACCGGCTGGTTGCTGGTGCTCGCCTCGCTCCTGCTTGCGCTGTTCTACCTGCGCTCTCTCTACCGGGAGATGTTCAGAAAAAATGCGTAAGCGCTCATTCCCCCTTGCGGTCCTGAAGGGCTTCGGCGTTCTCGCGATCGCCGCCTGGTCGATCCTGCCGATCGCGCTGATCGTGATGTCGTCCTTCAAGTCGGACCGGGACATCTTCTCGTTGACGTCGCGGTTCAGCTTCACGCCGACGCTCGCCAATTACGAGCTGCTCTGGAGCCGCTGGGGCGACTTCTTCCACGGGCTCTGGAACAGTTTCCTGGTTACGTCCGGAGCGACCGTGCTTGCCGTCACGGTTTCACTGCTCGCCGGCTTCGCCTATTCCCGTCACGCCAGCAGGGGCCTGCAGGCCAGCGCCTTCTTCCTGATCTTCATTCGCCTGATCCCGCCGATCGTGATCACGCTGCCGCTCTTTCCGGTGGTCAACTGGCTCGGGCTCAACGACACGCATCTCATCCTGATCGTGCTCTACGCCACCTTCTTCGTCTCGCTCGGCACCATCGTGATGCGCACGTTCATCGACCAGATCCCGCGTGAACTCGACGAGGCGGCGATGATCGACGGGGCCTCGCAGTTCCAGATCATCAGGCGCGTCATCTTCCCGCTGGCCGCGCAAGGCATGCTGGCGGTCGCGGTCTTCGTCATCGTCTACGCTTGGAACGAATTCCTCTTCGCCTTCATCTTCACCACGACCAAGGCCAAGACCGCGCCGCTGGTCGTCGCCGAGATGATCGGCGCGGTCGAGGGCGTCGAATGGGGCGTGCTCTTCGCCGCCTCTGCCGTCCAGCTGCTGCCGGTGCTCGCCTTCGTCATCCTCATGCAGAAGCACCTCGTCGCCGGCCTGACCGCCGGCGCGGTGAAGGGGTAAGCCCAATGACCGCGACCAGCTCCCAACTCGACGACATGCGCCGTGCGATCCGCGAGGCGGATCCGCAACTCAGCCGCTTCGATCCCTTGCCTCGCATCATCTGCCTCGACGATTTCGACCGCGGCATGTGCGGCTGGACCCAGCTCGTCGGCAATTACGAGGACACGCTGGACGCCATGCTGCCGGGCTATGCCCAGCATTCGCACGCCATGCTCTCGACGCTGCCAAACTGGGATTTCGGTTCGCATGGCGGCGTCGACGGCTCCTATGCGCTGAAGATCGCGACACGGCCGAAGAAGGGCGCGCAGAACGTCGCAATCAAGCGCCTGACCTTCCGCAAACCCGGACCGATTCGTCTCGAGGCCTATTTCAGCTTCAAGCCGGAAGCGACGGAACTGCAGCTATCCGAAACCGACATCCGCTCGTTCGGCTTCCTTTACGATCTCCAGGTCGGCGACCAGCATGGCGCCGGCGGCGAGCGCGTGATGCCGCATCTGCGCTTTCTCAATGCGCTCGACGGCGAGCATGTCCAGAAATGGCAGTTCAAGCGCCGCACCACGCCGATCAAGCCGATCGGCTCCGCCGGCAAGACGATCTCGCATTACCATCTCTCGCCGGACGACTGGGAGGACCTGCCGGGCGGCGAGCAGCGGCTCTGCTACAACGAGATTCCGACCAAGGTGAACTGGCACTATCTGCGCTTCGACTTCGATCTGGCGACGATGCGCGCCACCGGCTTCCAGGTGAACGACCGCAGCTTCGACATGAGCAGCTATGAGTCGATCCGCATCCCGGCCATGAAGAACCTCTGGTGCATGCTCAATCTCGGCTTCTTCGCCGAAACCGACTCCGACAAGCGCGCCTTCGCCTATCTCGATTCCGTTTGCCTGTCGGGAGATTTCTGATGCTGCCCGAGAACCTCACCGCCATCGTCGCCCGCAACGAAACCTGGACGGGCGAGGCCGCAACCGAGCCCTACGAGGCCGGCTGGGCCAAGGAAGCCATCATCTTCGTGCGGGCCCTCAAGCCACCGAAGGGTGCGCTGCCGCGGGCCCGCATCGAGATTTCGGCCGACGGGCTGCATTGGGCCCCGGAAGGTTCGCTCTTCGATCTGCCTGCGCGCGAGAACGCCGTGACCTTCCAGCGGCTCGCGCATTTCGGGAACTTCCTGCGTGTTGCGGTCTCGCTGCCGGCGGGAGCGGAAATCACCGTGCTGGTGAGCCTGCACCTAAAAGCGTGACGCACCGACAGTCACCAGAGCCTGCGATCCGCGGGATAGGCATCAATCCGGCCAACGCCTGAGATAGGCTGCCCGACGGCTTCGGCGTTCCTCCAGCGGCGTGGCGATGATCTCATTGCTGCGCAGGGCGGCGCCAAGCTCGGCGGCCAGTCGATCGGCGACGATATTCTCCTGGCCTGGGTGAAGGTTACAGGGGTCGAGATAGAAGAATCCGTGCTCGACCTCGTGATCGCGCACAATAACCGGCGGCTCCCCGCGTGCGAGCGCATCGGCGAGGTCCCAGGCCGTGATATGGGCGGCCTGCGGTTCGACCGAGAGCTTGATCCTGTCGAGCGGGTTGTCGGTCGGATCAGGCTCAATCTCGACACGGATCCCCGGCCTCTCGGCCAGTCGTTCGCGCCACAGCGCAAGCGCGGCCTGTTCGCGCTCCCGGATGCCGGCATGGTCGCGCGTCTCCCATGCTTCCAGGGCAGCGATGGTGCCGACGATGCTCTCCTTGCCGACTTTCATGCCGCGGCCGATGCCGCCGTTCTGAAGAAATGCCGCGCGCACGAGGTCCTTGCGACCGGCGACGATTCCGGCTGTCGGGCCACCGAGAAACTTGTGAGCCGAATACAGCGCAATGTCCGCGCCTGCGGCCAGGAAGCGCTGGAGGTCGTATTCCGAAGCGGCATCGACGATGACCGGCACCCCCCTTGCCCGGCAAATGGCGGCGAACTCCTCGAGCGGGAGCTGCCCATAGCTGACCGTATGATGGGACACGACATAGACCGCAGCGGCGGTCCGTTCCGAGATCGCTCCGGCCAGTTGATAGGGCCGTACGCTCGTGGCCTGCCCGACCGGCACTACCCTGGCGCCAGCGAGCGCAATGCCTTGTTCGACGGGAGCGCCGTAGCTCACCATATGCCCGGTCATGATCAGGACTTCGTCCTTCAGGCCCGTCGTGTCCGGCAGTCGTTCGACGGCATAGAGGTCACTGCCCGTCATCGCCCCGGCCACGGCAAGCGTGATGCCAGCCGAGCAGGAAGCCGTGACGAATCCAGCCTCGGCTCCGCACAATCTGGCGATGACGCCGCTGGCGACCTTCTGAAGTTCGTCGACTTCGACGAATTGCGGCATGACCCCAGCCATCGCCTCGATGGCCTGCGGCACGATGATCGAGGCGCCGAGCCCCGTCATCGTTCCCGACACATTGATGATCGCACGGAGACCGAGCGCCTTTCGGGTATCGGGCTTGTTCATGGCGTTCCTCCGGAAGCATGGTTACGGTAAGGGGTCCGCGGAATCGCGTGACGGAGAGCTGGCAGATGAAGGACAGTGAGATGGGCGTGGCGTCCGCGCCCTCCGCCACTGGGCCGCGGCGCACGCGGGTCAGCGGAATCGAGCGATCGGTCCAGATCCTTGACTATCTCCAGGAGACGGCGCGGCCGGCGACCGGATACGATATCGCCCGCGCGGTCGGAGCGCCGCTGTCCACGGTCTATTCGATCGTCGAGGAACTGGTCGCCAGGGACCTGCTTTCGAGCAATGGCAGCGTGGTCTGGCTCGGCCCCAAACTCTATCACTACGGCCTCGCCTACGCGCGCGATCTTGAGATCATCACGGTCGCCACCCACGAGATGCATG
This sequence comes from Allobosea sp. 2RAB26, assembly GCF_052115465.1. NCBI lineage: Bacteria > Pseudomonadati > Pseudomonadota > Alphaproteobacteria > Hyphomicrobiales > Alloboseaceae > Allobosea > Allobosea sp. 2RAB26. Next base: position 87,832 of record NZ_JBFRGS010000014.1, read on the forward strand.
TGCTCTCTCGCGAGGTCGGTGAGACAGTCCAGATCTGCGGCCGTGACGGCGACATGATGGTGGTGGAGGCGATGGCCGAGGGGCCCGGCCACTTCAAGGTCACATCGCGGATCGGAACCCGGGTGCCCCTGAACTGGACCGCCTCGGGCCGGCTTCTGGTCGCCCATCTCGATTTTCAGGACCGGGTGGCGCTGTTCCGGCGCTGCGCCAAGGCCTCGCCAACGGGGCGGGCAACGGTCGACCCGGTCGCGCTCGCCGAGCAATCCGACGAAGCGCTGTCCGCCGGCATCGCCGTGCAGGCTGGCGAATCCGACTATGCCGTGGCCTGCGTCGCGGCACCGGTGCGCAACAATTCCGGAGATTGCGTGATCACCATCTCGATCGTGCTGCCGGAATTCAAGGTCCAGGAGGAGCCCTCCCGCTTCGCCGATGCAGTCCGGAGCGCGGCACAGCGCATCGAAGCAAGCCTTGGCTGGCAATTCAGGCAGTAGCATCATGAGGCCGCGACGACCGCTTCGATCTCCACGGTGATGCGGCGCGGCAGCGAGCCGAACCCGACGGCTGAACGCGCGTGCCGGCCAGCATCGCCAAAGACCGCGACGAAGAGGTCCGAGCAGCCATTGATGACGGCGGGATGGTCGGTGAAGTCCGGCGTGGCGTTGACCATGCCGAGCACCTTGACGATGCGCCTGACCTTTCGAAGGTCCCCCAGTGCCGTGTGCAGCACCGCGATGAGGTTCAGCCCCGTCAGGCGTGCATGAGCATACGCCTCCTCGACCGAGACGTCGGCGCCGACCTTGCCCGTGTGGATGCGACCGTCCTCATGCGTCGGCCCCTGACCCGACAGGTAGAGCAGCGTACCTTCCCGGACATGGGTCGTGAAATTGCCGATCGGTGTCGGCACTTGCGGCAATTCAAGACCAAGTTGTGCCAGCTTCTCATAGGGCGACATCGCAAGATCGGAGGGAGGAGCAAGATCGGATGGAGGCGGCATCGCTGAACTCGGTCGGAATGGGTGTCAGGGCGCCAGCAGCCGCTCAATGAGCATGCCGAAAGGCGGCGAAGCGCGAGAGGAAAGCCCGCAATCGTTCGTTCGACTGTTCATCGAAGACGGCCTTCGGCGGCGCGTCGATCGCGATCAGTCCCTGGTCGGTGAACACCACGCGGTCGGCCACCTCCCTGGCGAAGGCCATTTCATGGGTGACGAGGATCATCGTGCGCCCCTCTGCAGCCAGTTCCTGCACCACCTCCAGCACTTCGCCGACAAGCTCGGGATCGAGCGCGGAGGTTATCTCGTCGAGCAGCAGGACCTTCGGCTCGATCGCAACCGCTCGCGCGATACCGACCCGCTGCTGCTGCCCACCGGACAATTGCGAGGGCAGCGCGTCGAGCTTCTCGGAGAGGCCGACGCGCACGAGCCATTTCTCGGCAATCTGCCTTGCCTCGCCCTTGCTCTTGCCGCGCGACTTCATCAGCCCGAGCATGACGTTCTGGGCCGCCGTCAGATGCGGAAACAGGTTGAACTGCTGGAAGACCATTGCCGCATCGACCCGGATGCTGGCGAGTTCCCGGTCACTGCGCCGACGGCGACCGGCGCCGTCATCCCGATAGCCGACCTCCACTCCATCGATCCGGACCGAGCCGCCATCATATTCCTCGAGGAAGTTGATGCAGCGCAGCAAGGTCGTCTTGCCACTTCCGGATGGGCCGATGACGGCGATCACCTGTCCCTTGCCGACATCCAGATCGATGCCCTTCAGCACCTGGTGCGCGCCGAAGGACTTGGTCAGGCCCTTGATGCGGATCACCGGCTCGTCGGGCGTCTCGATCATGATCGTCCTCCCGCTCAGATGAAACGCTTCTCGAGACGCCGGCTCAGCGTCGAAAGCGGATAGTTGATGGCGAAATACATCAGCGCCCCCATCACATAGAGCGGCAACGCCACATGGGTGCGCCCGATCACCTGCTGCAGCGCGAGCATCAGGTCGACGATCCCCAGCAGGGAGACGAGCGAGGAGCCCTTCACCGTATCGACGACGCTGTTGACGAAGGGAGGCAGGAAGCGTCGGATCGCCTGCGGTGCAAGCACATGGACGAAGCGGTCGAGGAGGCCGAGCCCGATGGACTTCGCCGCTTCCGTCTGCCCTCTGGGGATGGACTGGAAGGCGCCGCGGGTGATTTCAATGACCTGGGCGGACTTGAAGGCGGTCAATGCCACAATCGCGGCGGTCAGGCTCGGCAGGTTCACCTTGATGGCCGGCAGCCCGTAATAGACGAAATAGAGCAACACCAGGATCGGTACGCCGCGCACGAAATCGGCATAGATCCGGATCGGAAACCGCGCCCAGAGCGGGCCGAAAGCGAGCACGCAACCGAGCGGGACACCGATCAACAGCGAGAGCGCGATCACGCCGGCCGAGACCAGGAGCGTGATGCGCAGGCCATCGAGCAGAAACGGAAGCGTCTGCAGGAACAACGTCATGGCCGCTCACCGCGTGATGGCATAGCGCCGCTCGGCCAGCCGCAACAGCAGCAGGATGGCGTAGCTGGTGACCAGATAGATCGGCGTCGCGAGCAGATAGACCTCGACCGTCCGGAAGGTCTGCGTCTCGATCCAGCGCATGCCGTAAGCCAGTTCAGGGACGGCGATCGCGGAGGCGATCGAGGTGTCCTTGAACAGCGAGACATAGGTGTTCGAGAGCGATGGCAGGGCGATGCGCAGCGCCGTCGGCAGCCGGACATGGACGAGCACGCCCGCTGGCGTAAGACCGATCGCCTTGCCAGCCTCGATCAGCCCTTTCGGCACGGCTTCGAAGCCGGCGCGCAGGACCTCGACCAGATAGGCGCCGGAATAGATCGCCAGCGTCACCACGAACGAGGTGGTGGCGTCATATTGCAGATCGATCGCGCTCGGCACGCCGTAGAAGACGAGATAGACGAGCAGCAGCAGCGGGACGTTGCGGATGAATTCGACATAGCCCCGGATGAACGGCCTGGCCCAGCGTGGCCCGTCCATTTCGACGAGCGCCAGAACCAGCCCGATCACCATGCCGATCGCGATCGTCGCGATTGCGAGCTCGATGCTGAGCAGGAGACCGTCGAACAGCTTCGCGGCGTAGCGCCAGACGATCGCGAAGTTGAAGTGGTAGTTCGTCATGCCGGGAGACGTCTCGTCACGGGCCGTGCAGGCGACTTCGCCGCCCTGCCGCGCGCCAGCGGCGAGCGCAGGGGTCGGCGAAGCGCGACCGCGAAAGCCGCCGTCAGAATTTCGGCAGCCCCGTCTCGCGGACTGGCGGCGTCAGACCAAAATAATCGCTGATCGCGACATCGAAAATCTCGTTCTGGTGGCCGTACATGGCGATCCCGAAGGTGGTGTCGACGAAGCGCACCCAGTCCGGATCGCCCTGGCGCATGGCCGCGCCGTACAGCATGGAGTTCCAGGACTTGCCGGCATCGGCATATTTGTCGGGGTGGCGCTTCGCGAGCCACCAGACGGTCGAGAGATCGACGGCGGCGGCATCGGCACGCTTTGAATCGAGCGCAAGGACGACATTGGCCTGGCTGTCGAGCTGCATGACCGTCGCCTGCGGCAGGACCTTCTTCACCGACGCTTCGGCATCGACGTTCTGCAGGATGGAGACCCGTGCACCCGATCCTGCCTTGAGCAGGGCGTCAAAGCTCTTCTTGTCGCTGTCGGGGCGCGTCAGCAGGGCGATGCCCTCGACATAATAGGGTCGGGAGAACGCGACGAGCTGCGCCCGCGCCGGTGACATCGTCATGAATTGGATGACGATGTCGACCTTCCCGGTATTGATGTTGGGAATGCGTTGAGCCGCATCCTGCCTGACGAACTCGACCTTCTTGTCGTCGTCGAAGAGCCCCTTGGCGAGGATCCGCCCCATGGCGATGTCCATGCCGACGAGCTGCCCCTTCTCATCCTCGAAATGCCAGGGCGCATTGGTCGAGCCCGTGCCGACGATGAGCTTGCCCCGGTCGAGAACGGTGCGCAGCAGGCTGTTGGGAGCGGCTTGTGCCGCCGCCTGCCTGGCTGAACTGGACGCTGCCGCAAGTGCAAGGCCACCGACAAGGCCGGCCTTGAGCAGGTTTCGTTTGCTGTCGACGACGTCTGTCATAGCGGCACGCTCCCCTTATGCGAGGCGGTCCGCCTCGTATGGATTTATTCTATAATTACAGAATAAGAAGCATAACTATGTTAGCCTAGTTTTGATCGACAGAGCCTGTCAAGCGACGTCCAGAGGCGCCGAGGGAAGCGGCGCAACGAGACTGGGAGCAGATTGCTGGGGCATCTCCAATGGTGTTCGGCCGCTGGATTGGAACCCGAGGCCAGACCTGCGAGTGGCGGCGTTCAACGCCGCAGTCGACACAACGAAGCCGCCGCGATCACCGCGCTGTGTCGTCGGGCCGTCTTCTCCCGGACTAGCGATTGATCGCGCGAGCCCGGAACGTCGCAGAAGCCGAGCCAGAGACGATCGCCGCTAGGAAACAATCGCGACCGTCCCCGCATTGCTTGCGCGGACAAGGTCGTTCGGGGCCAGCTTGACCTGCAGGCCACGTAGACCTCCATTGACGAAGACATATGGCTCGGAGACGGCCGTGATCTCGACAAGGGTCCTCAGCTTGCGCTTCTGACCGAATGGGCTGACGCCGCCGACCTTATACCCCGTCAGGCGCTCGGCATCGCTCGGCGCCAGCATACGCGCGCTCTTGCCTCCAAGGGCCGCGGCCACCCTCTTCATGCTTGCCTCGCGGTCTGATGGGAGAACCAGACAAACTGGCGTGTTGTCGACCTGCGCGATCAATGTCTTCAAGACCCGACCGGGTGGTTCACCCAGGGACTGGGCCGCCTGAAGACCGACGCGATCGCTATTGGGGTCGTATTCATAGGTTCGGAGTTCGAAGGAAACGCCGCCCGCTTTCAACACGGCCGTGGCAGGTGTGGATTGTCCCATAGCCCTCAAACCCTGGTGCTTTGGCCGCGATTGCGGCCCGCGCCGAAACGCCCCCTCCCTATAGAAATCCCGCGCCCCGAGAGACATCCCCTTCTGCTGGGCCCATGAGGCACCAAGGGCTTCACTGGAGGCGGCCGCTTCGATGCGCGCGTCTGCTCCGCAGACCAGGACGAAGCCGCCCCCCTTGGAAGCATCCGCGGCGAGCTTCGCGACAGCGTCACACCCTCTTGAAACCCCAACCGTCCAAACTAGTTTTCTGGGATCAGCCACGGAAGGAGAGATCCGATGACCGCGGTGACTGAACTCAAACCGGAAACGCACAGCGTCTGCATCACCTGCCATGAGGATTACCGGTATGCGCTTCTGCGCATCGGCCAGATCGAGGATGCGCAGCCCAATTCGGCGAAAGCCCTCGAATTGCAAGCTCTCAGGGCCGCGATCGTCGACTATGAGACGCGCAAGGCATTGCACGCGAAGGGACCAGAGGTGACGGCCGCGAGGTGACAGGCTCCGCAATCAGCTGAACATCGCCCACGCCGTCGAACACGTCCAGGGACTGATCGGCTGCATCAAGGGTTTTGGCGAGGAGAGCGTGTTGACCGGCCTCGTCGTCACATTGGCCGCTCGCGAGGACCACGGTGCCGGGGGCACGTGGCGAGGCGGCTGTGAATACGTTGTAAGTTGATATCGAATGACGAACACAGATCAAAGAACGGGGGTGAGAGAATGCCGCAGAAGCCGACGCGCGAGTTTGCAGTGATCAAAGTGAAGCACGTTACAGTCAGCGCAGACACGACACTGGGCGCCGTAATCGCCTTGGAAGTCGATGGGAAGAACGAAATCTCCCTCTTCATGGTGCCAGAAGTTCTCGCCTCGCTGGAGGCTATGCTGGCCAAGGCCAGTCTCGAACAGGCGCGTCACCACCCAGTTCAGTAGGCCGCCGCACGCCCTCTCACCAGAATAAACCGGGACTGCAAGCATCGGAATTGAGCGAACCACCGCAACGAGTATTGCAAATAGAACGTTCGGCAGGTTAAATGAGACCTAGGCGCAATATTCTGATTTGGGAAAAGCCATGGCCAACGAAGATGAAAATTATATTGATCTCACGGCGATGGTTATTTCGGCCTACGTCGCACATAACAATGTCCCTCGCAGCGATCTCGTTGGCTTGATTGCGAGCACGTATTCAGCGTTCGCGCAGCTCGACGCCAAATCCGAAGCTGCGCCGCCACCGGTCGCGCTCGTACCGGCCGTTCCGATCAAGAAGTCGGTCACGCCGGACGCCATCATCTGCCTGGAAGACGGCAAATCGTTCAAATCCCTCAGGCGTCATCTGGGTACGGCCTACAATCTCACTCCTGAGCAATATCGCACCAAGTGGGGCTTGCCCTCAGACTATCCGATGGTCGCACCGAACTATTCCGAGGCCCGGGCCGCCCTTGCAAAGGCATCGGGCCTGGGTCGCAAGGCCAAGGTGGTCCCGGCCGCACCCGTCGTCGCGAAGCCACCGCGCGCCAAGCGCGGCCCGCGCTCAGGCTCCAGCGCCTGACCCGGCCGCGAAGCTGACGGCCGTTGGCGCCTGCCGTTTCGGCGCTTTCGGGACTGGAGATTTCTGGATCACCGCAGCCATTTTGGAGCGCGGGCGATCCAGAAGTCCGCAATTGTCCCCCCCTGGTCGCTTGCACGCCGATGTTATTGCTTGTCGGCGCGGGATAGGTTGACGGCTGCCTCAACCGGCGTGGCGGTGTCGATGCTGACGATGACCGACATGCCGGGCGCCAGATCCTCGGTCAAAGGCTGGTCCTGATCGATCGCGATCCGCACCGGCAGCCGCTGCGCAATCTTGGTAAAATTGCCGGTCGCATTGTCGGCCTTCAGGATGCTGAACTCGGAGCCCGTGGCTGGCGAGAACTCCTGGACATGCCCGGTCAACGCGGCGTGATGCAGCGCATCGACCGTAAAGGTCACCGGCTGGCCGATCTTCATCCCGGAGAGCTGGTTTTCCTTGAAGTTCGCGATCACCCATTTCCTGGCCGGAACCAGCGACGCCAGTTGCGTGCCAACAGCAACATATTGCCCGAGCCGCACGCCGATCTCGCCCATCTTGCCGTCCTGCGGCGCCAGGATGCGGGTGTTCTGCAGATCGATCGCGGCCAATTGCACTGCTGCCTCGGCATTGCGCACGGCTGCCTCCAGCCCGGCGCGCCCGACGATGATGGACTGCCGATCCTGCCGGGCGACATCGAGGGCCGCTTCGGCCTGGCGTAGGCTGGCGCGGGCCTGGTCGAGCACCAGACTGGCCTGATCGGCCGCGCTCTGCGTCGAAATCCCCTTCTCGCGCAGGGCGAGGATGCGCCCGGCATTGGCTTCCGCGGTTTCGACCGCCGCCTGCGCACTGGCGATCTGGGCTTCTCCGGAGCGCAGGCGCGCTTCGGCAGCGCGCTGCGATTGATCGGCATTGGCGAGGGTGGCCCGCTGGCCGGCAAGAGTGGCCTGCGCCTGCCGCACACGCTGCTCGTAGATCCGGTCGTCGATCTGCACGATGAGATCACCAGCCTTCACCGTTTCGAAGTCCTGAACCGCGACTTTCTTCACATAGCCCGCCAATTGCGGGCTGATGATCGTGACCTGGCCTTTGACATAGGCATTCTCCGTGCTCTCGACCGAGCTGGCGAAGGGCGGCAGCCGCCAGGCGTAAAGCACGAGCAGCACACCGCCTGCGGCGACCAGCAGCGCAATCAGGGTTCCAGGTGAGCGAATGGCTTTCGACATGATGGCTGGTTTCGGTTCAGAGGGCTTCGGCCGGGCGTAAGAAGAACTTGGCGCTGCGCAGTCTTGCGTAGAGCAGATGGATGATCAGTCCGCCGAGCGCGGCTCCTGCCAGGACCGCGATGAGCAGGAATGCGTCGTTATAGGCGAGGATATTGGCTTCGCGGCTGGCCTGCTGGGCGAACAGGGCGACGCCCTCGGCATTCAGCAGCCGCCCGTCAGTGAGCAGCTTTCCATAGACTGCCGAAAGCTGCCTCACCCGCTCCGCCACCGCCGGGTCGGACAGCGAGAAATGTTCGACGAGAAGGCTGGAATGGAACTTCTCGCGGAGCGTGACGAAGCTGCCGAAGAAAGCCGAACCGATCAGGCCGCCCAGACTCTGCGTGAAGAGGAAAACCACGATGAAGCTGGTGATAAAGGTCGGCCCCTGGCGGAGCGCAGCCATGAGACCGGCCAGCATCGCCGGAGGCAGGAACAGCGCGCCGCCAAACGCGATCAGGGCCTGGCTCAGATACATGTTGTCCGGCCGCGTCAGATTGGTCGCCTGACTATCCATGGCGGCACCGGCGCAAATGCAGAGCAGCGCGACGCCGTGCAGCAGCGGCACGCGCTCGGGCTTGAGAGTGGCGCCGCAAAGGAGCCCGCCGCAAAGCGAAGCCAGCAGGATCACCACATACAGCCCCCTGCTCTGCTCATTGAGCAGGCCGAGATTCTGGAACAGGGCGAGTGCGCCCGAAGTCTGCTCCGACAGCACGATGCGGAAGACCAGCAGCACCGCCGTGATATGGAGCATTTCCCGGCTCATCAGCCAGCGCACATTCAGCAGCGGCGTCTCGCGATTGATCTCGATTGCCACGGCAAGCCCGAGCGACAGGATGGCCAGGGCAAGGCACCAGCCGATCCAGGGTGCCTCCAGCCACCAGACCAGGCGGCCCATCACCAGGATGACCGCGAGCAGGCCAAAGCCGATCGCAATCAAGGGGTAGCTGATGAAATCCAGCCGCTGCAGGACCTTCGCATGGGGAATCGGCGTCAGTGGCAGATAGAAGATCACGGCAAGCGAAATCAGCGCGAGGCCGATCGCCATCGTATAGAGGCCCTGCCATTGACCGATATCGAGCAGCATCGGCGAGATCAGCCGCGCCAGCGTAGGGGTGATCGCGGAGCAGGTCAGCGTCAGGCTCAAGCCCCATGACATCTTCCTGGCCGGAGGAAAGGCCTCGAGCATGTAGAGGAAGCCGAGTGTCGATATCGGCGATGCCGCCATGCCCGCGAGGAAGCGGACCCCGATCGCCGAATGCAGATCATGCGCGAACAGATGTAGAAGCGAGGCGGTGACGAAGATGCAGATGCCGAGCTCGGCGAAGCGGCGCAGCCCGAACTGCGTCCGGACCTTGGTCAGGATCAGGGTCAGGCTGACATTCGGCGCCATATAGGCGGCGATCAGCCAATTGATCTCAAGCTGCGTCGCGCCGAAGGCACCCTGGATTTGATTGGTATTGGCAGCGACGAAGTTCATGCCGAGGCCCTGCGTGCCAATCAGAAGGGCGGCGGCCGCGACATAGGCCGCGGCGACGGCAAAGGGCTTTGCCGGCAGCAGAGCCGGGCTCTCAGGGCGGGAAGGCTCTTGGACGTTCGCAGATGAAGGATCTGCTTCGGGCCGCGCTTCCGTTTCGTTGGTCGTAGCCATGGCCATGAGCCTCAGGACTGAGGCTCCATGTTGCGGATCATCTGCCGAAGCACGCGGATCGCGATCTCGAGTTCGGCAGGGTCGATCTCGCGCAATACCTCGCGGCCGATCTCGCCGGAGATCTCCTCGATCTCCTCGACCTGATGTTGGGCGGCTGGGGTCAGGCTGATCTGTTTCGCCCGCCGATCGCCGTCGATGGCGCTTCGCTCGATCAGGCCGTTCTTCTCCATCCCGTCGAGCAGGCGCACGACGGTCGGGCCCTCGACCTCCAGCAGACTGGCGAGTTCCGTCTGATTGATCGCCGGGCAACGCGAGAGATGAAGCAATGCGCGTGCACGCGACAAGGTCAGGCCGCGTTGGCGCACAAGGCGATCGAACAGGGTTCGCAATTTGCGGCCGGCCGTCGACAGCTCCGTCAGGAAGCTGCGCTCGAATCCAGGTCGGGTGTCGTCCATAGAACGCATATGTGTAGTGTACTATCTATTAGTCAAGCAGCTAACCAAGTGTCATTCGGACGAACCCAGGCGCAGGCCGACAATCCGTCGGGGTACCCGAAGCTATGAGAGCGGAGGTTTTCCTTGCCCAGCCGGTAGACTATTTCCGACAGGGCTTTATAATTGTCGACAATAGGCAATTATTCGAACGCAAGGGCGGAGCCGTCTGATGAAAACCTACTGGATTGCCGCCATTCCCGGCGACGGGATCGGCGCCGAGGTGATCGGGGCAGGGCTCGAGGTCCTGTCGCTATGCGCCGCCCGGTCCGGCAATTTCGCGTTCGACTTCACCCATTTCGATTGGGGTTCGGACTACTTCAAGCGCCATGGCCGGATGATGCCCGAAGACGGGCTCGACCGCATCCGCGATTGCGACGCGATCTATTTCGGTGCCGTCGGCGCGCCCGATGTGCCCGATCATGTCACCCTATGGGGCCTGAGGCTCGCCATCTGCCAGCCCTTCGACCAATACGCGAATGTGCGCCCGACGCGCATCCTGCCGGGCATCGAGCCGCCCCTGCGCGGGGTGGCTCCGGATGATCTCGACTGGGTGATCGTGCGCGAGAATTCGGAGGGCGAATATGCCGGCCAGGGCGGGCGCTCGCATCGCGGGCAACCCGAGGAGATCGCGACCGAGGTCTCGATCTTCACCCGCGGCGGGGTCACGCGCATCATGCGCTTCGCCTTCGAAATGGCGCGCTCTCGTCCCCGCAAACTCCTGACCGTCGTCACCAAGTCGAACGCACAGCGCCACGGCATGGTGATGTGGGATGAGATCGCCGCCGAAGTGGCGCGCGAGTTTCCCGACGTGACCTGGGACAAGATGCTGGTCGACGCCATGACCATCCGTATGACACTGAAGCCGCGGAGCCTCGACACGATCGTGGCGACGAATCTTCATGCCGATATCCTGTCCGACCTAGCCGCAGCCCTCGCAGGCTCGATCGGCATTGCCCCCACCGCCAATCTCGACCCCGAGCGCCGTTTTCCCTCGATGTTCGAGCCGATCCACGGCTCCGCCTTCGACATCACCGGCAAGGGCATCGCCAATCCGATCGCCAGCTTCTGGTCCGCCGTGATGATGCTCGACCATCTCGGCGAGGCGGACGCAGCCGCACGGCTGATGCGCGCGATCGAGCGCGTCACGGCTGACCCGGCAAACCACACGCCGGATCTCGGCGGCGCGGCGACCACGCGCTCGGTGACCGATGCAGTGCTGGAGGCACTCCGCGGCGACAATCTCGCTCACGCCGCCAGCTGACCGGCGCCCTGCGGATAGCGGCATCGTCGCGACCCGCCCGGCGGTTCAGGCGGCGACGCGGACTGTCGCCAGTCGGCTCGCAAGTTCGACGGCGCTCTGGAGCGCGCCGGGCGAGGCCACGCCTTTGCCGACAATGTCGAATGCTGTGCCATGCGCTGGCGTCGTGAAGACGACGTCGAGCCCCGCCGTCACCGTGACGCCGCGATTGAAGCCCCTGAGCTTCGTCGCGATCTGGCCCTGGTCGTGATACATGGCGACGACACTGTCGAATTCGCCGGCGAAGGCACGAATATAGACCGTATCGGCCGGATAGGGCCCGGTGCAGCCGATGCCTCCAGCCGCGATCCGCTCCACGGTCGGCCGGATCAGCTCGATCTCGTCGCGGCCGAACAGGCCGTTCTCGCCGGCGTGAGGATTGAGTGCGGCCACCGCGATGCGCGGGCTGACGATCCCGGCGCGCTTCATCATGCGGTCGACGAGTTCGACCGCATCGGTGATCGCGCGCGCATCGATCAGGTCGAGGGCTTCGCGCAGCGAGACATGCGACGTCACCCGCGACATCCACTGGCCGTCGAGCACGTTCATTTCCGAGAAATAGCCGTGATGCCTGAGCAGATGCGCGAACAACTTGTGCTCGTCGGGAAAGCGCCAGCCGCCTGCGAACATCGCGGCCTTGTTCAGCGGCGCGAAGGTGATCGCATCGAGCTGTCCGGCCTGCGCCATGCTGATGGCACGGGCCAGCGTCTCGCCTGTGATCCGGCCGGATTCCGCCGATATCTGCCCGCGCCCGAGTTGAGCCGGATCGGCATTGCCGAGATCGACGAGCGGGATCTCGGGAGCATCCCAGTCGATCTCGTCGCGTTCAGTCACGCCGGTCCAACGGAGCTGAACACCGGCATCGCGCGCGCCCTGCTCCAGCACGCGACGATCACCAACCGCAACGAGCCGGACATGCTCGCGATAGCGGCCCGCGGCGAGAACCTTGGCCGCGATCTCGGGACCGATGCCGGTCGCGTCTCCGAAGAGGAAGCCGAGGCGAGGCTTATCCTGCATGGCGGCCATGACGTCCCTCAGATTCAAGATGCTTATTGTCGACAATATGATATTCATCGCATGGGATCCGATGAGGAGCAATGCCGATGATGCTGGAACGATCAGAACCCGGGGCGAGCCGGCCGCCACTCCTGCCGCATGGCCCCGTGCTGATGGCAGGATTCGAGCGCCGTAAACTGCGCACCCGCGGCGCCGAAATCGAGGTGGCCATAGCCGGAAGCGGGCCGCCCTTGCTGCTGATCCACGGCAACCCGCTCAACCTGTCGAGCTGGCACAAGATTGCGCCATCGCTGGCTCAGAGCTTCACGGTGGTCGCGACCGACCTGCGCGGGTATGGCGACAGCTCCAAGCCCGACGGCGGAGAGGACCATGCCGGCTACAGTTTCCGTGCGATGGGCGAGGACAATTTCGATGTGATGGACGCGCTCGGCTTCGACCGTTTCGCAGTCGCCGGGCACGACCGGGGCGCGCGCGTCGCCTTCCGCATGGCTCTCGACCAGCCGGACCGCGTCACCGCGCTGGCCGCTCTCGACATCGTGCCGACCCATCATGTCCTGACCAATGTCAGCCTCGGCTGGGGGCTTGAATCCTACCACTGGTTCTTCATGGCGCAGAAAGCGCCGTTTCCCGAGCGGCTGATCTGCGCCGATCTCGACTATTACATCCGCTACAAGCTCAACAAGAAGGGTGTCGGGCTCGAGATCTTCACGCCCGAGGCGCTGGCTGACTACGCACGCTGCACGACCCCGGAGCAGATTCACGCCGTCTGCGAAGATTATCGCGCCACCGTGACCCTCGACCTTGCCATGGACACGGCGGATTACGGCAAGCGCAAGATCGCCTGCCCCGTCCTCGTCCTGTGGGGCTCGAACAGCCATTGCGGCCGGCATTTCAAGCCGCTCGAAGCCTGGCAGGAATGGGCGGACGGCGTGCGCGGCTGGGCCATTCCGACCGGGCACTATCCGGCCGAGCACCGACCCGACCTCGTCTACGCCGCCTTCCATGACTTCTTCTCGGGACGTGAGCCCGTGCCCTATGCCGAAGCTGCCTGATGCCGGCGCTCGATCCGCAGGAAGCGAAGCGGAGGCTGCACGCACCCGGGGAGATCGCCTGTCTCGATTTGCGCGAACAGGGTCAGTACGGCGAAGGCCACCCCTTCCTCGCCGTGCCCTGCCCCTATAGCCGGCTGGAGGCGCTGGTCGGGGTACTCGTGCCCCGCCGCGACGTGCCGGTCGTGCTGGTCGACGAGGGCGATGGGGTGTCCGAGCGCGCCGCAACGCGGCTCACCGCGATGGGTTACAGCCGTATCGACTGGATCGCGGGCGGCGCCCCGGCCTGGGCGGCGGCCGGATACACCCTGTTCAAGGGCGTGAACCTGCCGAGCAAGACGCTGGGCGAGCTGGTCGAGGAGCATTGGCACGTGCCTGCGATCGGTCCCGACACTCTCGACGCCTGGCAGGAGCAGGGCCGCCCGCTGCACCTCCTCGACGGTCGCTCAGCCGGCGAATACACGAAGATGACGATCCCGGGCTCGCGCTCCTTTCCGAACGGAGAGGCGGCGCATCGCTGGGACGCACTCGCCCCGGGGGAAGCCCCCGTCATCATCAACTGCGCCGGGCGGACGCGCAGCATCATCGGCACCGCGGGCTTGGCGCTGATGCAGCCGGGCGCAGTGGTGCTTGCCCTGGAAAACGGCACGCAGGGCTGGGCGCTCTCGGGCCGTGCGCTCGCGTATGACTCTGCCGCCGGTCCTTTGCCGCAGATCGACCGCGCGGCAAGCCGCCTGCGGGCCGATGCCTTCATGCGCACGCATGCTATTTCGCGGATCGACCGCCTCAAAGCCGAAGACCTCGCCGGAGAGCCCGGCCGCACGACCTATCTTCTCGACATGCGCGATCCGGCCGAGCACGCGGCCACGCCGCATGCCGCGGCGGCCTCAGCGCCAGGAGGCCAGCTCATTCAGGCCACGGACCACTGGATCGGCGTCCGCCGAGCGCGCATCATCCTGGCCGACGATACCGGGTTGCGCGCGGCGCTCGCTGCGTTCTGGCTGCGCCAACTCGGCTACGAAACCTATGTGCTTCCCGATATCGAGTCCTGGCCGGCCGACTGGCGCCTGCCGGTATCCGAACCGCCTCCCGACCTTGTCGCACCACCTGCAATCAGCGCCGATGAGGCGATCGAGCGCGCGCAAGCCGGAGACCTGCTGCTCGACCTGCGCGGCTCGCTTGCCTATCGCGCCGGCCATCTGCCGGGCGCCGCCTGGTCGATCCGGCCGCGCCTGCCGGCCGTGGCGGGCCGGCATGTGCTGCTTGCGGGAGACGAGACAGCAACCGCGCTCGCCAGCCGCGACCTCGCGGAATGCGGCGCGACATCGGTTCGCCGGGTCACAGGCGACGCAAGCGCTTGGCGCGCGGAGGGGCTTGCCCTCGACAGCTCGCCCGACGCCCCCGCGGACGCCGACGCCATCGACTTTCTGTTCTTCGTGCACGACCGGCACGACGGCAATCTCGATGCCGCGCGGCGCTATCTTGCCTGGGAGCTCGGGCTGGTCGCCCAGCTCGACGCAGACGAACGCGGCGAATATCGGCTCGACACGCTCGACCTCAGAGCCTGATGCAACATTTCGGCATCGGGCTCAGGATCATCGGAGCGGAACGCGTATCCGGCCCGCTGATCTAACCGATCGCCCTGGTGATCGCCTCGGTCATGCCACGGGTGCCGGTGGTGCCGCGGATGTCGCGCGTGCGCGTCTCGGGCCCCGAGAGCGCGGAGCGGATCGCCGCTTCCATCGTGCGTGCGGCCTCCACCGCCTGCGGCAGGGATCGGACCCGGCCGAGATGCTCGATCAGCATCCGCGTCGACTCGATCATTGCATAGGGATTGGCTACGCCCTTGCCGGCAATGTCGGGCGCCGAACCATGCGTCGCCTGCGCCATGGCGAGGCCGCCCTCGCCGATGCACAGGCCGGGCGCCATGCCGAGCCCGCCGACCAGCCCCGCGGCTTCATCGGTCAGGATGTCGCCGAACATGTTCGTCGTCACCACAGTGTCGAAGCTCTGCGGATCGCGCACCAGGCGCATTGCGAAGGTATCGACGATCACCTCGTCGATCGTGACATCGGGATAATCCTTCGCCGCCTCGTAGCAGCTCTCCACGAACATGCCGCAGCCGAGCTTGAACACCGTGTTCTTGTGCACGAGCGTCAGGCGCTTGCGCCGCGACCGGGCGATGTCGAGCGCGGCACGGGCGACCTTGCGGCTG
Organism: Allobosea sp. 2RAB26; assembly: GCF_052115465.1. Classification (NCBI taxonomy): domain Bacteria; kingdom Pseudomonadati; phylum Pseudomonadota; class Alphaproteobacteria; order Hyphomicrobiales; family Alloboseaceae; genus Allobosea; species Allobosea sp. 2RAB26. Next base: position 103,336 of record NZ_JBFRGS010000014.1, read on the forward strand.
CCCCTGCGCGAGATGACGCGCACCGAGATTGTCAGGTCGTCAGTGGGCCGGAACTCGCCCGAGCCCATCACGACATTGCGGTCCGGCTGGAAGCCCTCGTTGTTCTCGCGCACGATGACGAGGTCGACATCGTCATAGATGCAGCCGATGTCGGGGTAGGATCGCGTCGGGCGGACATTGGCGAACAGGTCGAAATGCTTGCGCAGGATCGGATGCGGATTGATCGCGCCCGGCCCCTTTGGATAGGCCTGATGACCGATCGGCCCGAGGATGAAGCCGTCGAAGGTGGCGAGCGTCTCCAGCGTGCCATCCGGCAGCGTCGTGCCGTGGCTATCGAGCGCGGCGCGGCCGATAGGCATGGGCCGCCAGTCGATGGCGAGCCCGTGCCGGGCGGCCGCTGCGCGCGTCACCTCGACCGCAGCCGGGACGATCTCGTGGCCGATATCGTCCCCGTTGAGGACGCCGATGGTGAGCTTCGCCATGGTCAGAGCCTCAAGGGCGCCATCAGGCGCTCGATCGAGGGCAGAGTGTCCAGGTCGCGCACCATGGCGATCACGTCCTCGATCCGTTCCCGGCCGAGACTGGCGAAGCCCGCGGTCTCGCGGAACTTGTCCGAGACCTCCTCGTAGCTCATCGGGTTGGCCGGACTTCCCTTGCCGAAATCGGCCCGGCCCGAGATGGTCCGGCCATCTTTCAGCGTAATGGCGATGAGGGTCGTCATCTTGTCGTAACCGGCGGCCTCAGCCTCATCGTCCACCACGAAATCGACCCGCTCGATCATCGCCTTGACGTCGGCGCGGTTCACCACCGCGTCGGTGAATTCCGCAAGGCCGGCCTTACCCTCGATCAGCAGGATCGCCATGCAGAACTCCATCGAGAACTTGGCCTGGAGCTCGTTGGTCGGCCGATGGTGGATCAGCGCGTTGGGCATGTTGTGGTTGGTGCCGACGCGGACCCGCTCCACCGCGTCCGCGGTGATCCGGTTCTCGCGGATGAGACGCAGCATCTCGGTCATACCCGGATGGGTCAGCGAGCCTGAAGGATGCGGCTTGATCGAGATGCCGGGCGCCGCAAAGGTCCAGGGCGCCCCGAGCTGGTTCAGGATGGCGCCCGCGTCATAGCCGCCGCCGGCAGCCCGGAAGAAGCCGCGCGGCGCCTCCAGGATCTTGTCCGTGGCGCTCCAGCCATATTCGGCGAACTGAGCCGCCGCGACGCCGCTCTCCGACGAGCGCCCGGCATGGAAGGGCTTGGTCATCGTGCCGAAATTCTCGCGCAGTCCGGCCGACTGACTGCCGGCGATCGACAGCGCGCGCAGGGTCTGGTCGAGGTCGAGCCCCATCAGCCTGGCGCTGGCCGCCGCAGCCGCGAAGGTGCCGCAGGTGGCCGTGGCGTGGAAACCGGTCTGGTAATGTCGCGGGTTGATCGCCTCGGCGATCTTGCACTCCACCTCGACGCCAAGATGGTAGGCGAGCATCACATCGCGCCCGCTGGCACCCTTCGCCTCGCCCATGGCAAGCGCCGCCGGCAGCGCAGGTGCGGTCGGATGGGTGAGGAGCCCGTAGACCCGGTCCTTGGCCACGGCAAGCTGGGTATCGTCATAGTCGTCGGCGTGAATGCCGACGCCGTTGGCGAAGGCCGCGAAGCGCGGCGCGACCTTCAGCCGCGAGCCGATGACCGTGGCCGGTCCGCTCGCCAGGTTCAGATCGGCGAGATGGCGGCGCACATAGTCGCCGCTATGGGCGACCGAGCCCGACAGCGCCAGCCCGAGCCCGTCGAGGATCGATTTCTTGCCGAGTGCGACGACATCGCCGGGCAGATCCGCCGGCGACGCATCGCAGATGAAGGACGCCACATAGCGCGTCAGACCGTTATCCGCGGGCGAAAGGTTATCGGGCGTCTTCATGGCGTCCTCCAGGCTAGGCCATCAGCCTCTAATTGTCTTTTGCCGATTGTCAACAGTTTAAGATCCAATGGCGTTGCCCGGCTCCGACTGATAGATTGGGCCAATCACACGGAACCCAGTGCATGAGCCTCGATATCGATTCCGCCCTGCAGCTTCGCCGCAACCAGTCCCTGACCTCGATCATCCGCCACGAGTTGGAGCAGATGATCGAACGGGGCGAACTGAGTGCCGGCGAGCGCCTCAACGAGAACGCGCTCGCCGCCAGGCTGGGTGTCAGCCGGGGGCCGATCCGCGAGGCGTGCCGGGGACTCGAGCAGAGCGGGCTGGTGAACGTCGTGGTCAACCGTGGCGTGTTCATCCGCGCGCTCGACGGGCGCGAGGCGGCCGAGCTCTACGAAATCCGGGCGGCGCTCTACGGCTTGGCAGGCAGGTTGCTGGCGCCCATCGTCACGGACGAGCAGGTCGCCATCCTCTCCAGCTATGTCGCGGAGATGGACGCCGCGATGGCAGCCGGCGACCTCAACAGCTTCTATCCCGGCAATCTGCGCTTCCACGAAGCCATCGTCGAATTCGGCGGCAATGGCCGCCTCGCAGCCGAATGCGCCGCCATCCACCGCGAGATGCACCTCCTGCGCCGCCGCACCCTCGATATGCCCGGCCGGATGACGACCTCCAATGACGAGCACCGCGCAATCCTCGAGCGGATCGCGGCACGCGACCCCGCCGGTGCCGAGGCTGCCCTGGAGGAGCATGTCCTGATCAGTCGCACCGCCTTGTTCGGCCCGCTCGGCCATTACCCGGACGCCTGATCAACCGCGGACCGGCGCGACCTTCGCGCCGCCCAGGAGCGGCAGGCGGTTGGCGAGGAACACGACCGCAAACGAGACGATCAGCAGCATGATCCCGAGCACCGAGATCGCGCCGAGATCGCCGGATTCGTTGAGGTCGTAGATGATGACCGATACGAGCTTGGTGTCGGCCGTAGTCAGCAGGATCGTCGCCGAAAGCTCGCGGATCGTGCCGATGAACACGAAGCACCATGCCGCCACGACGTTTGAGCGCAGCAACGGCGCGGTGATGGTGCGCAGCGTCGTCATCCGCGTCGCGCCGAGGATGCGCCCCGCCTCCTCGAGCTCGACATGCACGCTCTTGAAGGCGGACGAGAGTTGCTGGTAGCCCGCAGGCATCTCGATGGTCAGGAAAGCGATCAGCAGGATCCAGAGCGTGCCGTAGAGCGGCAATATCGGGCTGGAATAGCTGAGGAAGAGGCCGACGCCGAGGACGATGCCGGGGATCGCGACCGGCGCGGTAGCGAGATAGCCGAGCAGCGGAGCCCCGCGCGAACTGCCGCGAGTGACGAGATAGGCCACGACGAGCGCGATCGCCGTGCCGATGGTCGCGGTGAGGAAGCCGAGCAGGAACGTGTTGCGCAGCGCAAGCTGTGTCGCCGAGAACTCGAAGAACACGAACCAGATATGGTGGAGCGTGAAGCTCTCGAAGGTCAGCGGCTCCGCCACCGTGCGGGTGAGCGCGGTCTTCACCAGCGCGGCATAGGGCATCAGCACCGTCAGCGACAGGATAAGGAAGGTGAAGCCGAGCGCCAGCCATTTCCAGCGCCCGAGCACCGTGATGCGCGCGCTGCCGCTCTTGCCGCCGACCGTGGTGTATCCGCGCCGGCCAAGGATGCGCCGCTGCGTCCAGAGCAGCAGGATGGTGACGAGGAGCAGCGGCAACGCCGCCGCCGCAGCGAGCCCGGGCTTGGGCGGGTACTGGAACAGGCTCCAGATCTTGGTGGTGATGACGTGGAAATTCGCCGGTAGGGCGAGGATGGCAGGCGAGCCGAACATGGTCAACGCCTGCAGCACCGCGATCAGCGAGCCTGCGAGCATGGCCGGCAGGACGAGGGGCACCGTCACCTTGCGCAAGGTCGTCCACAGGCCACCGCCGAGGATGGCGGATGCCTCCTCGAGTTCGGTCGGAACGCGTTCGAGCGCGTTCGTCACCAAGGTGAAGACATAGGGAAACGTGTAGCACGCGATCGCGAAGACGAGGCCGGACAGGGTGTAGATGTCGACGAGGTACTCGTAGGGATCGAGGTCGAACAGCCAGCGATAGACGGCATTGATGATGCCGCTATTGGGCGCGGCCAGGATCTCCCAGGCGATGGCGCCGAGGAAGGGCGGGGTCACGAAGGAGGCCATGACGAGCCCGCGCACAAGCGTGCGACCCGGCATGTCGGTGCGGGCCACGATCCAGGCAAGTGGCGTTGCGATGGCGCAGGACAGCACACCGACGCTGAGCGCCATGGTGATCGCCACGATGAACGGCCGGCGCAGCGTCGCATCGCTGACCAGAGCCCTGAAATTCGCCAGGCTGAGGCTGCCGGACTGATCGGTCACGGCGTAGTAGCCGAGCCATGCGAGCGGCAGCACGACCAGCACCGAAAGGATAACCGTGAGCAGCACGAAGATCGGCCGCGACCAGTCGATGGCGACGTGGCGTATGGGAACTCCGGACACGATCCCGGTTATCGCTGTCATGAGGATCTCCGTGCGCCGCCAGCGCGCGACGCGCCGGCGCCGGGTGCAGCTCTCGTCAAAGGGCGATGCACGGCGCGGAAGATCCGCGCCGTGGGGTCCGCGCGGAATGGATCAGGTGCCGAAATACTCTTCGTATTTCTTCTTGATCATCTCGATATTGGGCTCGAGCTTCAGCGGGTCGGAATAGAGCAGCTTGATCTTGGAAAGCGGCGTACGCGTCTCCTTCTCCTTGACGCGCGGGTGGAACGAGCGAAGCCCGCCGGAATCGCTGTTGAGCTGTTGTGTCTCCTGGTCGAAGAGGAAGGAGTAGAACAGCTTCGCGGCATTGGGGTGCGGCGCGTTCTTCAGTATCCCGCCATGACCGATGGCGATCGGCGTGCCCTCGGTCGCATAGACGATCTCGACGGGAACGCCGGACTCCTTGAGCATGAACATGTTGTATTCGTTGCCGTCGGCTTCGATCGAACGTTCGCCCTGGGCGAGTTTCTTCGGCGGCTCTGTCGATGACTGGACCTGCATGATGCGCTGCTTGCCGAGCTTCTCGAAGAACTCCCAGCCGAGCGCCTGACTGAGGACGTCCGTGCCGGTCATCACCGTGCCGGAATAGCCGGGATGGGCCTTGACGATGCGGCCGCGCCATTTCGGATCGAGCAGGTCGGCATGGCTCTTGGGCGCATCCTCCGCCTTCACCTGCTTGCTGTTGTAACCGATGACCGAGAGATGCGCGCGATAGGCCGCATAATAGCCGTCGGCATCCTTGGCCTCCTTCGGCCAGTCCTTCGCGACCTCGGCCGGCACGGCCTGGGCCAGCCAGCCATTGCGCTTGAACAGGACGAAATGCACCGCGTCGGAGGTTTCGACGACGTCGGCATTATGGATGGAGCTGCCATATTCCTGGCTGAGGCGCTGGAACACCCGCTCGGAACCGGAACGCTCGACCTTCACCTTGATGCCGGGATATTTCGCCTCAAACGCATTGCCGACCTTTTCCGAGACCGCCACGTCGGTCGCGGTGTAGAAGGTGACCGTGCCTTCTTTCTTCGCCGCCTCGATAAGCTCCGGCGTGACCTGATAGGGGGCCGGAGCCTGCGCCAGAGCGGGCATGCTTCCGAGAGCCGTCGAGAGCAGAAGGCCGGCCACCACGGATCGTCTGTCGAACATTGGGCGTGTCATTCTCGTTCCTCCTCATTGTTATGATGTTGGCGAGATTGCTTTCGCGCCCCCGGTTCAGCGGGCGAGAGCGCGGCAGTGCTCCTGTGGAAAGTGCAGCCAGACGGGTTGGCCGCGGTCGATGGCGAGGTGCGGTTCGGCAACCGTGCGGATCTGCGCGCCGCCGGGAAGTTCGATCAGGTAGTCGCGATGCGAGCCGAGATAGACCTGGCGCAGGACCGTGCCCTGCGCCCGGTTCGGCCCGTCGCCCTGCGGCTTGGCGTCCAGCACGATGTCATGATGGCGCACCGAGACGACGCCATCGCCGCCGGCCGAGAAATCGCCGGTGCCGCAGCGAAGCTTCAGCGGGCCGCACTCGACCGTATCGGCATCGAGCCACCGGCCCTTCAGGATGTTGGTGCCGCCGAGGAAGCGCGCCACGAATTCCGATTGCGGCCGCTCATAGATCTCTTCCGGGCTGCCCGCCTGCTCGATCCGGCCCTGGTTCATCACCACGATGAGATCGGCCGTGGTCATCGCCTCGGCCTGGTCGTGCGTCACATAGACGGTGGTGTAGCGATAGGCGTCGTGGAGCCGGCGGATCTCGAAGCGCATCTCCTCGCGCAGGTTGGCGTCGAGATTGGAGAGCGGCTCGTCGAGCAGCAGGATCTCGGGCTCGACGACGAGCGCGCGTGCCAGCGAAACGCGTTGCTGCTGCCCTCCGGACAGCTCTCCCGGATAGCGCTCGGCCAGCGGCTTCAACCGCGTGACGTCGAGGATCTTGTCGACGAGCCGCGCGATCTCGGCCGCCTGCATCTTCCGGAGGGACAGCCCATAGCCGATATTCTCGCGAACGGTCATGTGCGGCCAGAGCGCGTAGCTCTGGAAGATCATCGACATGCCCCGCCGCTCCGGCGGTTCGCTCCAGCCGGCCGACGAGATCGTGCGCCCGCCGACATGGATCTCGCCACCCTTGGGCGTGATGAAGCCGGCGATGAGGCGCAAGGTGGTCGTCTTGCCGCAGCCTGAAGGCCCGAGCAGGCAGACGAGATTGCCCTTCTCGACATTCAGATCGACGCGATCGACCACCGTCATCGCGCCGTACCGCATCGTCAGATCGGCAAGTTCCAGAAACGCCAATGCATCCTCCCAGACGCGATATCGCCTGGACATCCGGGGTCCGGGCTTCGTTTTTCTGGATCGGCGGCGAGCGGGTACACCTGCTCCGCCATCCCAATTTTGATACGAGCTAAGGGCCAATCCTCAGGATTGTCAACAATAAGCATTCTACGATCAACCCTGAGCTGCACTTCAGCGGTTGTGCAGTGGGCCGACCGGATCTCCGCGCCTCGGCGGCAGCCGGCAGATCCAAGCCCTAAGCCCACCCGATATCGGTCTCGGGAGGCGTGGATCTGCGCCGATCTGTTCCCTCCTCGGGACGCGCGACCACCTCATGAGAGCATGGTAACTCGAGAATTGCAAACTGTTGACAGTTTTCTGTAGACGCTGATATCAGAGCCTATGACCATTCCAGACGATGCCCTGACCATTCTGAGGACCCGCTCGCTTTCGGGCGTGCTCGAACGCGAAATCGAGAGGGCGATCCTTGCCGGCGAGATTCCGCCGGGTAAGCGGGTCAACGAAAACCATCTGGCGATCCGCTTCGGCACCAGCCGCGGCCCGGTGCGTGAGGCGCTGCGGGCCCTTGAAGGGCTGGGCCTGGTCGAGCTGATTCCCAATCGCGGCGTCTTCATCCGCCAGCCGGCGGTCGAGGAGGCCATCGAGATCTACGACGTGCGCACAGTGCTGTTCGGTCTTGCCGGCAAGCTCCTGGCCGAGCGGGTCAGCGAGGCGGAGGTGGCGCGGTTGAGGGATTATCTCGAGCAGATGGAAGCAGCCGCGCGCCACCGCGACTTCGACCGCTACTACCCGCTCAACCTCGCCTTCCACGAATTCATCATCGATGCCTGCGGCAATGGCACGCTCGCCGCACAATATCGCGGGCTGGTCAAGAAGCTGCACCTGTTTCGTGCCCGCAGCCTGGTGCAGGGCGGCGGCCTGGAGGTTTCCAACTCGGAGCATCGCGAGATGGTCGAGGCGATCGCCGCCCGCGATCCCGAGCGTGCCCAGCGCGCCCATTCCGACCATGTCGCCCGCGCCAAGGCGCGCCTGCTCGCCGCCTACCGGAAGACCGAGGCGCAGCCCACGCGTCTGACCAACTGACGATCTTCGTTCAAGAGAAAGCCGGATACGCCATGACCGAGCTCAACCACGTTACTGCCTCCGCTGTCGCGTTCATCGAGAGGGCGAGCTACGACGGCCTGCCAGCTGAGGCGCTGCGGATCGGCCGGCGCTGCATCATCGATGCGCTTGGCCTCTACCTGGCCGGTGGACTTGAGGACTCGGTGCGCATGCTGGCGGCCGATGCGGCGGAAATCGGCGGCAAGGCCGAGGCGCTGCTGATCGGCCATGGCCATACCCGCGTTCCCGCGGCGCTGGCGGCGCGCGTGCTCGGCACTGCCGGCCATGCTCACGACTGGGACGACACCCAGGTTTCGAACGACCCGCGCCATGTCTACGGCCTGCTGACCCACCCCTCGGTGCCGCCGCTGACCGCGGCGCTTGTGCTGGCGCAACGCCTTGGCGGCATTGACGGCAAGCGCCTCATGCTCGCCTTCCAGACGGGGTTCGAGGTCGAATGCAAGATCTCGGAATGGATGACGCCGCGCCATTATCGTCGTGGCCATCACAGCAGCGGCACGGTCGGCACCTTCGGCGCCGCCGCCGCCGCCGCGAAGCTACTCGGTCTCAAGGGCGCCGAGGTAGCGCATGCCCTCGGCATCGCGGCGAGTTTCGCTGCCGGCATCCGCTGCAATTTCGGCACGATGACCAAGCCGCTTCATGTCGGTCGCGCTTCGGAAAACGGCGTCACCGCGGCCCTTCTCGCGGCACGCGGCTTCACCGCCGACCCGGCGGCCCTCGACGGCACCTGGGGCTTCTTCCAGGTGATGGGCGAGGGACTTTCGGAAGAGAAGCTGCCGCAGGGCTTCGGCGAGACGCTGACGATCGCTGAGCCCGGCATCAGCATCAAGCCCTACCCGTCCGGCATCCTGACCCATCAATCGATGGACGCGATGCTGGCGTTGGTGCTCGCGCATGACCTCAAACCCGAGCAGGTCGAGCGCATCCGCTTCTTTGCCGGCAGGAACATCCTCGAGCCGATCCGCTATCCGCTGGCGCAGAACCACCTCCAGGCCAAGTTCTCGATGCCCGCGCTGCTCTCGATGATCGCGCTCTGTCGCCGCGCCAGCCATCACGAGTTCAGCGACGCGTTCGTGGCCTCGCCGGCGATGCAGGACATGCAGAAGCGCACCGAGGTCCTCAACGACCCCGAAATCGATGCGCGCGGCTATGACAAGATCCGCTCGCGCATCGAGGTCGAGACCAAGGACGGCCGGACCCTCGTGCAATGGGCCGACGAGCGCTATCGCGGCGGCCCGGACAACCCGATCAGCGACGCCGATCTCGAAGCCAAGTTCCGGATGTGTGCCGAGGGCGCGATCACCGACGCCGCCCAGGACAGGCTGCTCGATCTGGCCTGGGGCGTCGACGCCCTGCCGCGGATCGAGATGCTCGTCGAGCAGCTCGTCTTCGACACCACGCCGGCAGTCCGGCCGCTGCGCAACGCCGCGCAGTAAGACGGCCTGGCGCGGAGAAGCCGCGCCGCCGCGCCAATCGAACGAGGCCTCTCCGAAGCAGGGAGGCCCATTCATCGATCTCAGGGAGAGAAACCATGCGACATCTGGCCATCGCCACAGCCGTCGCCACCAGCCTCTCGGCCTGGTCGGCAGGCGGCGCCGCCGCGCAAGCGCCGGTCGATTACCCGCATAAGGTGGTCACGCTCGTCACCCATTCGAGTCCGGGGGGCGGCAGCGACGTCTTCTTGCGCGAGATGGCCAAGCACCTGCCGAAATACATCAAGGCGACCTTCATCATCGAGAACGTGCAGGGTGGCAGCGGAGCCCGCGCCGTCTCGCGGCTGGCGACGGCGCCCGCCGATGGCAGCGTCTTCTACGCGACGACGCCGACCTACATCTACACCTCGCTGCTCTCGAAGACACAGCACGGCTACAAGGACGTCGAGCCGCTGGCGAACTTCTTCACCGACTCGGAGGTGATCTACACCCGCGCCGACGGCCCCTACAAAACCCTCAAGGACGTGATCGACAAGGCGCAGAGCTCGCGTGGGCGTTGGGGCGCGGCCAATCCGGCCTCGCTGGAGCGCCAGGCGGCCGAGCAGCTCAAGAAGGCGGCAGGCGTGTCCCCCGCCGTGGTCTCGCATGAGGGTGGCGGCGACCTGATGATCAACGTGCTCAACGGCACGCTCGATATCGGCATCGGCGAGATCCCGGAGATTCGTCCGCAACTCGAGGCCGGCAGGATCCGGTTGCTCGCGACCTTCGATGCCAAGCGTATGGAAGCCTTCCCCAACATCCCGACGGTGAAGGAATCCGGCTACGCGATCGCGCTCGACAAATTCCGTGGCCTTGCCGGCCCCAAAGGGCTGCCGCCGGCGATCACCAAGATCTGGGACGAGGCCGTGCCGAAGATCCTGGCCGATCCCGAGTATCAGAAGGTCTACAGAACCGAGAGCCTGGTCGCGAACTTCATACCCCACGACCAGTACCAGGGCTTCGTCCAGAACTTCGGCACCGTCACCGAAGCCTTCCTGAGGGAGAACGGCGTCCTGAAGTGACGCCGCGCTCCAGCGACCATGTGCGCAACCCGTCGGGAAAGACCGTAGCATGAGCGGGCGAACAGCTCAGAAGGATCTGGCAGGCGGGCTCATCGTGCTCGCCATCGCGATCCTGTACTACCTCGGCATCAGCGACATCGCGGAGAGTTCGCTCGCCGACGATGTCGGCGCGGGCGGATTGCCGCGTATCCTCGCCTTCGCCCTGGCCGGGTTCGGCGCGGTCCTGGTGGCCCGCGCCATCATCGAGGGCGCGCTGGCGCGGGCGCCGAAGCCAGCCGCGATAGTCACTCAACCCGGTGATGACGACCCGATCGCGCCGCTGCCGCGCGCGCTCGGTTTCCTCGGCTTCGGTGCGGCCTATGTCGTGCTCGTGCCGATCATCGGCTACCTGCCCGCCATTGCCCTCCTGATCGGCGCGATCGCTCTCTTCGAGGGCGCGGCGGCGAACTGGAAAACCGCGCTGATCGCGATGGGCGGGGCCGTCGGCTACTGGGCGATCTTCGTCAAGCTGCTCGGCGTGCATCAGCCCTCCGGCTGGTTCTTCTAAGGGGACGATGATGCATTCGCTCGGAATCGCATTCGACCTCCTGTTCGGCTCGCCGATCATCCTGTTCTCGATCGTCGGCCTGATCTGGGGCATCATCGGCGGATCGCTGCCCGGTATCTCGGCCTCGATCACCATGGCCCTGCTGCTGCCCTTCACCTACGGCATGGCGCCGGTGCAGGCGATCGTGATGCTGGCCTGCACCTATATCGGCGCCGAATATGGCGGCTCGATCCCGGCCATCCTGATCCGCACACCCGGCACCAACTCGGCCGCCGCGACCGTGATCGACGGCTACGAGATGAAGAAGCAGGGCCGGGCCGGCGAGGCGCTGGGCATCTCGCTCTGGTCGGGCGTCATCGGCAGCCTGTTCGGCCTGGTCATGCTGATCATGCTGACCGAGCCGCTCTCCTGGGTCGCACTCGCCTTCAGGCCAACCTCCTATTTCGCGCTCGGCATTCTCGGCCTCAGCGTCATCGCCTCCATGACCAACGGCTCGCTGCTCAAGGGTCTCGCCGCGGCAGTCGTCGGGCTGATGATCTCGACCATCGGCACCGACCCTATCTCGGGCGTGACGCGCTTCACCTTCGGTAGCCCGGAGCTGCTCGGAGGCGTCGAACCCGTCCTGATCATGATCGGCATCTTCGCGGTCAGCGAGTTGATGATGCAGTCCGGCTCGCGCGACATTGGCGGCCTGCGTGAACAGGTCAAGGTCCGCCTGCCCAGCTTGAGCATGATGAACAGGCTCAAGCGCTCGCAGTTCATCGGCTGCCTGCTCGGCACATTCGAGGGGCTGACCCCGGGTGGCGGCGGTTCGATTGCGGCCTTCCTGTCCTATAACGAGGCCAGGCGCTGGTCGAAGGAGCCGGAGAAATTCGGCAAGGGATCGGAGGAGGGCGTCGCTGCGCCCGAGACCGCCAACAACACGGTGGCCAGCACCGCGTTGATCCCGCTTCTCTCTTTCGGCATTCCGAGCTCGAACTCGACTGCGGTGCTGCTCGGCGGCCTGCTGATCCACGGGCTGCTGCCCGGGCCACGCCTGTTCGAGCAGAATGCCGATGTCGTGGTCGGGCTCTATCTCGGTTCGTTCATCGCGACCCTGGCACAGATCGTCGTCGGCATCCTGCTGCTGCCCGTCTGCGTCTGGCTGGTGAACCGGCCCCGCGCCTATCTCGCCGGCTTCATCCTCGCCTTGATCCTGTCGGGCATCTACACGCTCAACACCTCGCTTGCCGATCTCGGCATCGCGCTCGGCATGGGCCTCGTCGGCTACCTGATGCGCCGCGCCGGGTATCCGTTCCTGCCGCTGATCCTCGGCGTCGTGCTCGGTCACATGGTCGAGTCGAGCTATCGCCGCTCGCTGCTGCTCTCCGGCGGTGACCATTCGATCTTCCTCGAAGACCCGATCGCGGTCGGCCTGCTGCTGGCATCGACCGTCTTCGTCACCCTCTCGCTCGTCCGCGAATTCCGTGACGCGCGCAATGCCAAGCTCAAGGATGCGCACGCGTGAACCACCAGACTTCGATCGCCGATGAGCCGGTCGCGCTGCGGCTCGCCAGCTTCGCCGCCCATGCGAGGGTGAGCCCCAAGGCGCGGGAGACCGTCCGCCTGCTGCTGCTCGACGTCGCCGGGCTTTGCGTCGCGGCGCGTGGCACCGACTATGTCCGCGCCGCCCTGGCCTCGACCGCGTCGTCGGGCAAGGCAACCGCGATCGGCCATGCATCGGGCCTGGGCCCCTATGACGCCGCGCTGGTCAACGGCACCGCGGCGCATGGCGAGGATTTTGACGATACATTCGAGGGCGGGCCGATCCACGCCGGCGCCGTGATCGTGCCGGCCGTGCTGGCGGCGGCGGAGCATCGCGGGTTGTCGGGCGAAGCCGTGCTGCGCGGTGTTGCAGTCGGCACCGAGCTGATGTGCCGAATGAGCCTGGTGACGCCGCAAGCGATTCACAAGGCCTGTTTTCACCCGACCGCGGTGATCGGCGCTCCCGCAGCTGCCGCCGCGGTGGCGAGCGCCCTCGGCCTGCCCCCGAAGCTGATCGCGCATGCCATCGGCGTCGCCGGCAGCCTGGCCTCCGGCATCATCGAATATCTCGCCGACGGCAGCTGGACCAAGCGGCTCCATGCCGGTGCGGCAGCGCAGGCCGGCATCCGCGCCGCCCTGCTGGCCGAGGCCGGCTTCCTCGGACCCGCAACCGTGATCGAGGGCCATCACGGTTTCTACCGCGCCTTCGCTCCGTCGAAGGCACCGGATTTCACGCCGCTGCTCGACGGGTTGGGCGAGAGCTGGGTGCTCGAGACACTCGCCTTCAAGCCTTATGCCTGCGGAACGATGACCCAGCCCTTCGTCGACTGCGCCATCGCACTGGCGCAGCAGGGTATCAAGGCGCAGGACATCGTCAGCCTGGAATGCGAGGTCGGCGAAGGCACGGTGCACCGGCTCTGGGAACCACTGGCGCTGAAACAGGCGCCGCCCAACGCCTATGCGGCAAAATTCTCGACGCCCTATTGCGTCGCCGTCGGTTTCATCGATGGCGGCGCCGGGCTTGGGCAATTCACCGAGGAGCGCGTGGCGGAGGCGAGCGTGCGGGCGCTGGCCGCCAAGGTGTCCTATGTCGTCAATCCAGAAGACGCGTATCCGCGCAATTTCAGCGGCCATATCAGGGCTACCCTCACGGATGGCTCGCTACGCGAGCTGCGTCAGCCGCACATGCGCGGCGGGGCGCATGAACCTCTTTCCGCCAGCGATATCCTGCAGAAATTCCACGACAACGCCGCCTTCGGGGGCTGGGCGCGCGAGCGCTCTGAGCAGATGGCCGCCGCGCTCGACACGCTCGTCGCCGGCGGCAGCGTCGACCTCTCGGCGGCACGGGGCTGAGCGATGACTGAACTCGACGGCAAGGTTGCGCTGGTCACGGGAGCAGCCCGCAATATCGGGCGCGCCATCGCGCTCGAACTCGCCGCCGGTGGGGCAGCGGTGATGGGCGTGGCGCTCTCGGACGAGACAGGGCTTGGCGAAATGGTCGCCGCAGTCGAGGCCGAGGGTGGTCGTGCCGCCTGGCAGTTGGCCGATGTCACCAACCCTGGCTCTGTCCGCGCCGCCGTCGAGGCCACGCTCAAGCGCTTCGGCCGGATCGACATCCTCGTCAACAATGCCGCGATCCGTGGCGAAGTGGCCTTCGATGCGATGACCCTGGCGCAATGGCATCAGGTGCTCGGGGTCACGCTCGACGGCCCGTTCCTGTGCTCGCAGGCGGCACTGGACGCGCTGACCGCGAGCGGCGCAGGCGCCATCATCAACATCGGCGGACTGACAGCCTATACCGGCGCGAAGCAACGCGCCCATGTCGTCACTGCCAAGGCCGGACTTGACGGTCTCACCAAAGCGCTGGCGCAGGAGCTGGCCGAGCGCGGGATCACCGTCAACCTCGTCTCCCCAGGCCTGATCGATACGGTGCGCGGCGGCCACTCCGCGGCCGAGCCGGACCATCACAAGCACCGCACCACCTTGGTCGGACGCCGCGGCCGGCCGCAGGAGGTCGCGGCGATGGTGCGCTATCTTGCCGGGCCGAACGGGCGCTATCTCACCGGCCAGACCATGCATGTAAATGGCGGGGCCTATCTGCCATGAGCCTCGTGGCCGACCCGGCCTTGCTCGGATCGGCCGTGCAGGTTGCGACGGCGCTCGCCGTCGGCACAGCCGCCCTGGTCGGATCGCTGCTGAGTGCGCTCACCGGCTCGGGCGGCGCGATCGTGCTGTCGCTGGTGCTGGCCCCGATCATCGGCGTCGCCTCCGTGGTGCAGACGATCAGCGTTGCGATGCTGCTCAGTCATGTCGCGCGCGTCGGCGCCTTCCGGACATTGATCGACTGGCCCGTCACGAGGCGCATCCTGTCGGCGGCGATCCCCGGCTGCTTTGCCGGAGCGGTGCTCTATACCCGGCTCGACGAGGCGGCGATCGGGCTGGTGCTCGGGATCTTCCTGATCGCGATCGTGGTGCTCAAGCGCCTGTTCGCCGGCCGGCGCTTCGAGATCGGGCCGACCGGCGTGCTCGTCGCGTCAGCATTCTTCGGCTTTCTCTCGGGCACGACGATCGGCGGCGGATTGCTGATGATCCCGATCCTGCTCGGCGCCGGGCTTGGCGGTGCAGCGCTGGTCGCGACCGATGCGATCGTCGGTCTCACCATGCATCTCACCAAGACACTGGTCTTCGGGCAGGCAGCAGTCCTGACCAGCGCGCAGGTCTGGCTCGGTGCGGTGATCGGGCTTTGCATGTTCCCGGGCGCCTGGCTCGCCAGAGCACTGCTCGCCCGCATACCGCTCAAGGTCCACACGCTGCTGCTCGACGGCGTCGTTGCGCTCGGCGGCTTCTCCTTCGTGGTCCAGGCCCTGAGGGACTGAGCTTGAAACGATGTCCGACACAGGTTCCGGCGCAAGCCGGTCCGACGCCGCGCTCCAGCCGGGCGCCGGCGACAGCGGTTCCCCTGATGCCGGCTGCAGGAAGGAGAGCAGGAATCGATGAGTGACGAGATCTGCTATGAGGTCGACAGCGGGATCGGCTGGATTACGCTCAACCGGCCACAAGCGCGCAACGCGCTGACATTTGCGATGTATGACCGTGTCGCCGAGATCTGCTCCGATCTCGAAGGCCATGGCTCACCCAAGGTTCTGGTTCTGACCGGGGCGGGAGAGAAAGCCTTCGCCGCCGGAACGGACATCTCGCAGTTCCGCGCCTTCGACAAGCCGGAGGATGCGCTGGCCTATGAGGCACGCATCGACGGTGCATTGCAGAAGATCGAAAGTTGCCAGGTTCCGACCATCGCGGCGATCTCGGGAGCGGCAACGGGCGGAGGTGCCGGCATCGCTTGCGCCTGCGATCTCCGGATTGCGACGCGCAACGCCCGCTTCGGCTTCCCGGTTGCGCGCACGCTCGGCAATTGCCTGTCCATGAACAATTATGCGCGGCTGGCCACCCTGCTCGGACCGGCGCGGGTCAAGGACATCGTCTTTACCGCGCGGCTGATCGATGCCGACGAGGGCCACCGCATCGGTCTCTACACTGAACTCGTCTCCGACCATGCCGCGCTGATGGAGCGGGCAAAGGAATTGGCCACGACCATTGCTGGCCATGCACCGCTGACCCTGCGCGCGACCAAGGAAGCGATGCGACGGATCACCAGATCCGACCGCAAGGGGGAAAGCGACCTCATCCTGATGTGCTATATGAGCGCCGATTTCCGAGAGGGTATCGAGGCCTTCCTCACCAAGCGCGCGCCGACCTGGCAAGGACGCTGAAGCTGGATGAGTTCGGATGATTGGCCGAAACTGCGGGTTCGGTGAGGGGACTGCTTCTACGCTGACGGCGGCTCGTCGGCGTTGCCCCGGATCACATAGGCCGCCGCCCCCGCGCTCATCAATGCAAGGCAGAACCAGGTCAGCGCGTAGACGAGATGCGTGTTGCGGAAGCTGACCTGTGTCATCCCGCCCTGCGGCAGCGGGCCAGGCTCGGAGACAGCGTCGGCATCGACGAAATAGGGTGCGACCTCTCCGACGCCCTGTGCCTGCTGCGCGATCTGCACGACGTCGCGGGAATACCAGCGCCCGGCGGCGGGATCATTCGCACGCAGGAAGCCGCCGCCCGGCTCGCTCAGCCGCAGCAACCCGGTGAGACTCGCCGCTTCGCCGGCAACTTTGCGCCGTTCGTCCGGCCCACGCCGCCCCTCCGGCAGGAAGCCGCGATTGACGAAAACGGTAAAGCCGGCATCCGTTCGAAACGCCGCCAGCACCCAGAAGCCGGGGCCGCGCTCCGTCACCGCCATGGTCAGCGTTTCCGGCACGGGGAGATAGCGCCCCTGCAATGCAACGCGGCGATATTCGTCGGTGGCAGCGTTGATCCTGCCCCATTCCGCCGGCCCGGGCGCGGCCGCTGGCGGCGCGTGGATGCGTGCCTCGACACGGGCGATGAGGTCGAGCTTCCAGGCCCGCCGCTGCATCTGCCAGATGCCGAGCCCTGCGAAGATGAGCGCAAGCACGCAGGCTGCGGCGACAAAAACGACATGCGCCGTGCGTGGTCGGCGCCCCTGCCCCGCGTCCGGGAACGTCACGACGCCAGCCTCACATCCTGTGCATGTCGCTCGGCATCATGTTGGCGTTGAGGTGGTACATGACCCACAGCGAGCCCGAGAGCACGATCACCACGATGATGATGGTGAAGATCAGCGCCATCATCGACCAGCCGCCTTCGGAGCGGCCGTTCATGTGCAGAAAATAGACCATGTGGACGACAATCTGCACCGCCGCGAAACCCATGATCACGAGCGCGGTCAAAGTCGCGTGACCGAGCACGTCATTCATGACGAGCCAAAACGGGATCGCGGTCAGGATGACCGAAAGCACGAAGCCGGTAATGTAGCCGCGCAGGCTGCCATGGGGAGCGCCATGGGCGTCCCCGTGCTCGCCATGCGGCTCGGCGTGGTCCTGGCTTCCGCTCATTTCAGCACGCCCATCAGGTAGACGAAGGTAAAGACGCCGATCCAGACGATGTCGAGGAAGTGCCAGAACATGCTCAGGCACATCAGCCGGCGGCAATTGGCCTCGATCAGCCCGTGTCTTGCGACCTGCCTCATCAGCACGACCAGCCAGATCAGGCCGAAAGTGACATGCAGCCCGTGCGTGCCGACCAGCGTGAAGAAAGAAGAGAGGAACGCGCTGCGCATCGGCGTCGCGCCCTCGTGGATCAGGTGGGCGAACTCGTAAAGCTCGACCGCGAGGAAGCCGAGGCCAAACAGGCCGGTCACGACGAGCCAGCCCTGCATTGCGGCCTGCCGGCCCTTTTCCATCGCCAGCATGGCGAAGCCATAGGTGATCGAGGAGACCAGCAGCAGGCCGGTATTGACCGCCACCAGCCTGAGATCGAACAGGTCGGCGCCGGACGGCCCCGCCGCGTAGTTGCGCCCCAGCACCCCGAACGTCGCGAACAGCACCGCGAAGACGAGGCAATCGCTCATCAGGTAGATCCAGAAGCCGAGCATGGTCGAGCCGCCGGAGTGCTCGTGCTCCTCTTCCGTGACGTAGAACGTCGGGGCGCCGTTTCGGACCGGGACCTGTGCTGCCGCCTTCGCCATCATCATTCCTCAGGCCCGGGCCAGCAGCTTGCTGCGCGAATCCTCTTCGCGCAGTACGGTCTCTGCCGGGATGTGGAAGTCGCGGTCGTAATTGAAGCTGTGCGTGATCACACTCGCCACGGCGCCCACGAAAGTCAGCGCTGCCAGCCACCAGACGTGCCAGATCAGCGCGAAGCCGCAGAGCGTCGCGAAGCACGCGATGATGACACCGGCCCCGGTATTCCTCGGCATATGAATCGGCCGGAAGCCAGCGAGCGGGCGCTGATAGCCGCGCTTCTTCATGTCGGACCACGAGTCATGGTCGTGGATCACCGGGGTGAAGGCGAAATTGTAATCGGGCGGAGGCGAGGACGTCGACCATTCCAGCGTGCGCCCGTCCCAGGGGTCGCCGGTCGTGTCGCGCAAGGCATCGCGACGGATGATGCTGACCGCGATCTGGATGAGGAAGCAAAGGATGCCGAACAGGATCAGCACCGCGCCGATTGCCGCGATCACGAACCAGATCTGCAGCGAGGGGTCCTCGAAGCGATTCAAGCGGCGGGTCACGCCCATCAGGCCGAGCACATAGAGCGGCATGAAGGCGACGTAGAAGCCGACGACCCAGAACCAGAAGGAGAGCTTGCCCCAGAACGGATCGAGCTTGAAGCCGAAAGCCTTCGGAAACCAGTAGGCGATGCCGGCGAAGATGCCGAAGACGACGCCGCCGATGATGACGTTATGGAAATGCGCAACCAGGAACAGGCTGTTGTGCAGCACGAAATCGGCCGGCGGCACCGCCAGCATCACGCCGGTCATGCCGCCGATGACAAAGGTTAGCATGAAGGCGATGAGCCACATCATCGGCAGCTCGAAGCGGATGCGGCCGCGATACATCGTGAACAGCCAGTTGAAGATCTTCGCGCCCGTCGGGATCGAGATGATCATCGTCGTGATGCCGAAGAAGGAATTGACGCTGGCGCCCGAGCCCATCGTGAAGAAATGGTGCAGCCAGACGAGGTAGGACAGGATGGTGATCACCACCGTCGCATAGACCATCGAGGCATAGCCGAAGAGCCGCTTGCCGCAGAAGGTCGAGGCCACCTCCGAGAAGATGCCGAAGGCCGGCAGGATCAGGATGTAGACCTCGGGGTGCCCCCAGATCCAGATCAGGTTCACGTACATCATCGGGTTGCCGCCGAGATCGTTCGTGAAGAAGTTGGTGCCGACATAGCGATCGAGCGTCAGCAGCGCGAGCGTCGCCGCCAGGATCGGGAAGGTCGCGACGATCAGGACATTGGTGCACAGCGACGTCCAGGTGAAGACGGGCATCTTCATCATGTCCATGCCGGGCGCGCGCATGTTGATGATGGTCGCCACCAGGTTGACGCCGGAGAGCGTTGTGCCCACGCCCGCGATCTGCAGCGCCCAGAGATAGTAGTCCACGCCCACCCCGGGCGAGTAGGCGGCACCTGAGAGGGGCGGGTAGGCAAGCCAGCCCGTCTTGGCGAATTCGCCGATGAAGAGCGAGGCCATCACCAGCACGGCGCCGCCCACCGTCATCCAGAAGCTGAAATTGTTGAGGAATGGGAAGGCGACATCCCGCGCGCCGATCTGCAACGGCACGACAAAGTTCATCAGCCCCGTGACGAAGGGCATCGCCACGAAGAAGATCATGATGACGCCATGGGCGGTGAAGATCTGGTCGTAATGGTGCGGCGGCAGGTAGCCCTCGCTGCCGGCAAAAGCGATCGCCTGCTGGCCCCGCATCATCAGCGCGTCGGCGAAGCCGCGCAGCAGCATGATGACTCCCAGGATCATGTACATGATCCCGATCTTCTTGTGGTCGACGCTGGTGAACCACTCGTTCCAGAGATAGCCCCAGGCCTTCATCCGCGTGATCAGCACGAGGAGCGCGAGGCCGCCGAGCACCACGACAGCAAAGGTCGCCACCAGGATCGGCTCGTGCAGCGGCAGCGCTTCGAAGGTGAAACGGCCGAACACAAGCTTCCACCATTCGGGATAGGAGGTCATGGATCCCTCGTCTCGCTAGCGGCGACCATCTCGGACGCGGTTCAGTTGGCGACGCGGGCGGTGACGCCCGCGGTACCGTAGACGTCGGCGGGCGTGCAGATCGCCGTGACGAAGGGGCGCGGCGGCATCGGCTGCCCGCCCCGGCGCACGCTCTTGTCGTATTCGAGCGCCATCACGGTCGAGATCCCCTCCCTGCCGCCGCCGCCCTTGGCGTCCATCGCCATCATGTCGCGCGTGCACATCTTGGCGCGATCGACGCACATGTTGAGGACCGCCTGGAACAGATCCGGTGCGACATCGCGGAACTGCCGCGTCGACTCGCGCTCGCTGGGGCGTTCCAGCACCAGATATTCCTCGCGTCCGAGTGGCCCGCCCCTTTCGCGCGCGGCTCGGGTCCAGGCCTCGAAGCCCTGGCGGTCGACGCCGCGGAAACGGAAGCGCATGTCGGAGAAGCCGGCGCCGCTGTAATTGGCCGAGAAGCCCTCGAAATCGCCGGGATGATTGATCACGGCGTTGAGTTTCGTCTGCATGCCCGGCATGGCGTAGATCTGCCCCGCCAGCGCCGGAATGAAGAGGGAATTCATGACGGTGGAGGACGTGATCCGGAATTCGATCGGCTGGTCGACCGGCGCCACGACCTCATTGAGCGAGGCGATGCCCTGCTCCGGGTAGAGGAACAGCCACTTCCAGTCGAGCGCCACCACCTGGATGACCAGCGGCCCTTGCGGTGGTGCGTTCTCGCTCATCCTCGCAGCGGCTGCCGGCTTCGCCGCGCTGATGCGCCCGAGTGGCCGGTAGGGGTCGAGCAGGTGCGTGGCCATCCAGGTGATCGCGCCGATGACGATGATGATCAGCAACGGAACCGCCCAGATCACCACCTCGAGCGGTAGCGAATGGTGCCAGTCGGGATCATAGGTCGCGTCGGCGGAAGCGCGGTAGCGCCAGGCGAAGAACACCGTCAGCGCCATCACCGGCACGATGATCAGGAGCATCAGCGCCGTCGAGGTCAGCAGCAGGTTTCGCTGCTGCACGGCAACATCGCCGGACGGTGCCAAGAGCACCATCTGGCAGCCGCCGAGCATGGCGAAAACAGGAAGAACCGTTAGAAATCGAAGGATCCGCAAGAGACTCGAGACCTCCCTGCCGCCGGAACAACCTTCTCTATGCCCATTCCTTCGCATCACCCATCAGACAATCTGTCCCATTGCGAAGGTTTGACGGGTATCTGCGATCCACCGTATCCATTTGCATGAGGTGCGGGCAAGCCCGTACGATCCGACCCGCCCGATAACGAGGGGTTCCCGGTCATGAGCGCTGAGGCAGCGAACCATACATCGGGCCACCTGACGGACGAGCACGGGCGCGACCATGTCTCGCCCGGCGAGATCGCGATCGGCGTGATCATCGGCCGAACTTCCGAATATTTCGACTTCTTCGTCTTCGGTCTCGGCTGCGTTCTGGTCTTTCCCGAGCTGGTATTTCCCTTCGCCGACCGGCTGACCGCGACGCTCTATGCCTTCGCGATCTTCGCGCTCGCTTTCATAACCCGCCCGATCGGTACAGTGCTGTTCATGGCGATCGACCGTCGCCACGGTCGCGCGGCCAAGCTTACCGTTGCGCTCTTCCTCCTCGGTGGCGCGACGGCCGCCATCGCCTTCCTGCCCGGCTATGCCACGATCGGCATCTGGTCCGGCATCATTCTCGCGATCTTCCGGCTCCTGCAGGGCATCGCGCTCGGCGGAGCCTGGGATGGGCTCTCCTCCCTGCTCGCCCTCAACGCGCCCGTCGGCCGCCGCGGCTGGTACGCCATGCTGCCACAGCTCGGCGCTCCGCTTGGCTTCATCCTTGCTGCCGGCCTGTTCGCCTATTTCGAAGGCTTGCTGTCGCGGGAAGATTTCCTCGACTGGGGTTGGCGCTACCCCTTCTTCGTCGCGCTGACGATTAATGTCGTGGCGTTGTTCGCGCGGCTGCGGATGGTCGCAACCCACGAGTTCGCCCAGCTCATGGAAACCCGCGAGCTCATGCCCATGCCGGTGCTTGAGTTGGTCAGGGCGCGCGGCAGCACCCTCATCCTCGGCGCCTTCGTGCCGCTGGCGAGCTTCGCGCTGTTCCACCTCGTCACCATCTTCCCGGTGAGCTGGATCAACCTCTTCACCGAACGTTCGGTTTCGGAATTCCTGATGGTGCAGGCGGCCGGCGCCGTGGTTGGCTTCGGCGCGATCGTCACCTCCGGTTTGATCGCCGACCAGATTGGCCGCCGCAACACGCTCCTTGTCTCTGGCGGAATGATCGCGCTCTTCAGCCTGTCGAGCATCATCGCCCCCCTGCTCTTCGGCGACAGCCTGGCGGGGCAGACGATCTACGTGATCATCGGCTTTGGCCTGCTTGGGCTCTCCTACGGCCAGACTGCCGGCGCCGTGGCCTCGAGCTTCGGCACCCAGTACCGCTATACCGGCGCAGCGCTGACCTCGGATCTTGCCTGGCTGCTCGGCGCGGGCTTCGCGCCACTCGTGGCGCTGACCGTGTCCAGCCAATTCGGGCTCGCCTGGGTTGGCGTCTATCTGCTCTCGGGCGCGCTCTGCACGCTCGCGGCACTAGGGATCGATCGGCGGCTCGAGGGGCGTTACGGCTGAACCACCCGCAACGCGCAAGCGATGATATGCGTCCGCGCCGAGCCTGAGGCGGTGGAAGAGGCTGAAATGGTCCGAAGTCAGCGGCCGGTCAGCGCCTACGGCTAACGCGTCGCACGCCGTGTTGCGCGCACCACGGTGGGAGCCGTGACCGCCCCCGCAGCGCCCCCAACGACCGCACCGACCGGACCACCGACAAGTGCGCCCGTTCCGGCTCCGGCAGCGGCACCGCCGATCCTCTGCTGGGTCGTGTTGCAGGCGCTCGCCGCCAATGCGGTGAGTAGCAATAACGTCATCACTGAAGCCTTCATCGCGCGTCCTCCTGACTGGGCAACGTCCTTGGACGGCGGCTGTTCCGCCGCTGCGGACTAACCGAGCGGCAGCCACTTCTGCTTCGCCCCCCGGGAACGGGCCGCAGCATCGGAGCAGTGATGGCGCCGCATCCCCCCGCGCAGCCTATTGCGCCCCATCGTTCGCCTCGATCTCACGCCGTTCCGACACGCTGGGACACAGGCCAAGCCGCGCCGCTTCGGATCCGCGCGCAATCGCGGGCGCTTGGCAGCGGCGAGCCTTGCGATCGACAAGGGGCGGCACCAAGCATCCAACGCACGGGGGAGGCTCGGCAGGCGATTGAGAGAGTGAATGCACGACGGCTCGCCCCCGCACCGCTTGCGATATGCGCGTGGCGTCGAATGGCCATGACTGCTCGAACAACGTGGGCTCGCCGATCATGGCCGCGCAATGGCCGACAACACCGTCGGCCATTCGGCCGAGTGCGAAGCGCTGAATCGTGCTTGAATGGAAGCTTACAAATGGCCCTGAAACGGGCGGTAAGCAGCGCTCCTGAGAAGGAGCCAAAATGGCGCGCCCGAAAGGATTCGAACCTCTGACCCTCAGATTCGTAGTCTGATGCTCTATCCAGCTGAGCTACGGGCGCGTATCAGGTGGCTCGGCCGTGGCCGCGTCGATCTGATGTGGCGGGAATAACCGCAACGCTTCGGCTTGGCAACCCCCGTCTTCCCGGAAATCTGACATTCCCGGGGATGAGGGGGCAAGCGCGCCAAAAACGCGCGGGATGCTCAGTCTTCGCGCAAGCCACCACCGGCAATTGCGGCAACCTCGGCGCTTTCCTGTCGCGCTTGCTTCGCGGCGCGATTCTTCGGCAATTTCTCGGCAATGCCATAGAGCTGTTCGCGCCGGTCCATCTCGCGCCAAACATCCGCGGGCGCGATCCCGATCTCGCTCCAGAGCACGACGAGATTGTAGATCAGGTCGGCGCTCTCGAGGATCACCCGCTCGCGGTCGGCCTGAACCGCTTCCAGCCCGACCTCCACCGCCTCCTCCGCGAGCTTCTTGGCCATCTTCGGCAGCCCCTCGCCGATGAGCTTGGCGGTGCGCGAAAAGGCCGGGTCGCGCGTGCGCGCGGCAAGGACCGCAGTGTGAAGCTTGAAAACCGAATCAACCATATCGCGAGCCTCACCCCCTCATGTGAGCATTTCGTGACAGGGAGCTCAGGCAGCGCGCAGCGCGAATCACTCCCCAGGAAATGGTAGAGCAAATCGCAGGACGCGAAATGTTTGTTTCACGCCGAGACGAACTTGGAACGATCAGTCCGCAGCGAAGGGAGCGAAGGACCGGACCACGTCGCGATAGACGGCCTGCTTGAACGGAATGATCAGATCGGGCGTCTCTTCCAGCCGTGCCCATCGCCAGGCCTCGAACTCTGCCTTGTGACCTCCTGCCG
Source organism: Allobosea sp. 2RAB26 (assembly GCF_052115465.1). Classification (NCBI taxonomy): domain Bacteria; kingdom Pseudomonadati; phylum Pseudomonadota; class Alphaproteobacteria; order Hyphomicrobiales; family Alloboseaceae; genus Allobosea; species Allobosea sp. 2RAB26. Next base: position 127,738 of record NZ_JBFRGS010000014.1, read on the forward strand.
GGTGCAGGATATCGATCTCGCTGTCGGGACCGTCGAGGCGGAAGGCGAACCATTTCTGGGCCTGGCCGCGCCAGCGGCCCTTCCAGGCCTGTTGGCCGATATCCACGGGAAGATCATAGCTCAGCCAGACCGGCACCTCCGCCAGCAGCGAGACGGAGGTGACATTGGTTTCCTCCTGCAGCTCACGCAGCGCCGCCTGATAGGGCGTCTCGCCGGGATCGATGCCACCTTGCGGCATCTGCCAGGCAAAGCCCGGCGCAACATGCTCGCGCTTGGTCTTGTCCGCCCGCCGCCCGACGAAGACGAGCCCGTCGCGGTTGAACAAGGCCAGCCCAACGCAGGGGCGATAGCCGGGAGGCGGCTCGGTCATTTCAGGGAACCTGTTGTGGAGGGATTGCGCAGTCCGCGGGCTGCGCTGACCGGCACGATGACGAGGCCCTTGGCCTCCAGAGATTTGGCCCAGCGGGCAATGCGCTCGATCGAGACCGGCAGCGCGCTCGCCGCGCCGATCGCCACACCCTGCTCGCGCGCCTGAGTCTCAAGCCGCTGCAGCTGCTGGTCGATCGCATCCGCGCGGGTGACCGTATCGATCACCCTGTCGACCTTGAGTGCCGGAATCTGCGCCCGCGCTGCCGCGCTCGCGAGCTGGCTGCGCGAGGACGAGCCGTCGTCGACGACCATCAGCCCGCGACCGGCGATCTCGCGCAGGACCGGCGACAGGGCGTTCTCATCCGCCGTCAGCCGGCCTCCAAGGAAATTGACGATGCCGACATAGCCGGTGAATCGACCGAGCACCCAATGCAGCCGATCGAGATTCTCAGCGGCCTTGGGGCCGGAGAGCAGGGTGTGCGGGCCGGGATCGTTGTCGGGATAGTCGAACGGTTCCATCGGCACCTGCAGGAAGACCTCGTGGCCGTCGCCACGAGCCCGCTGCACGACGCGCTCCAGCTCGACCCCATAGGGCGCGAAGGCGAGTGAAACCGCGCCAGGCAGCTGCGTGATCGCATCTGCCGTACCATTCTGGCTGATGCCCAGCCCGCCGACGAGAAGCGCAATGCGGCCGGCCGGCTTGGTCTCAGGCGCCGGACCTAACGGGCGGGCATAGACCTGCATCGGTGTCGCGCCGTCCAGCGCCACCTTCGGCAGAAGGCCGAACCGGCTGCGCTCGACCAGCCGGTTGTCGGGAGCCGGCGCGAGCTTGACCTCGCCGCTATCGGGAATCGTGATCACGATCGCACCGGGAGCCTCTGCCCCCGGGCGCACGACGGTCACCCCTGATTCGGTTTCAAGCTGGCGCGCTGTGGATTGAGAGCGCGGATCTCTGACATTCGGTTCGCCAGCAGGTGCAGCCGCGATTTCTCTTGAAGACTGCCTGATCTCGATCGCGGCAGTCGCCATCGGCTCGCCACCGTCGGGATCGCGCCGGAACAGCAGGATGGCAATCACCGCAAGCGCCGTGCACCCCACCGCCCCGCTCAAGGCAAGTGACAGCATGCGCGTCCACGGCTTGCCGTGGCGCACCGGGCGACCCTGCCCCAAGGGCCGATCGAGCTCGGTAAGCGGCGTTCCGGCCAAGGGCAGCCGTCCTCAGCTGTTCGAAACGGACCCGAATCAGCGGCCCGCACGCCTAGTCTTGGCGCGTGCGGGGCCAGCAGTCGAGAGCGCCGGAGAACGGCGCTCTCCTCGCAGTCGGATGGAGATCAGTTCGGCTTGGCGGGCTCTGGGGTCGGAACCGGGCCGGCGACGTCCTTCTTGACACCCCGCAACAGATTCAGCGCGGCAAGAAGCTGCGTATCCTTGGCCGGGTCATTCGGCACATAGGAAGCCGAACCCGACTGCTCATCCTTGCCGTCGCCCGACTTGAGATGGCCCTTCAGGGATGCCTCGCCCTTGTTGTCCGTCAGCTTGTCCTTGAGCTCTGGCGGAATCTCCTGGACGACCTCGATATCCGGCGTGATGCCCTTGGCCTGGATCGAATTGCCCGATGGCGTGTAGTAGCGCGCCGTAGTCAGGCGCAGGCCGCCATTCGAGCCGAGCGGGATCACCGTCTGCACGGAGCCCTTGCCGAACGAGCGCGTGCCCATCACGGTTGCGCGCTTGTGATCCTGCAGGGCGCCGGCAACGATCTCGGCCGCCGAGGCCGAAGAGCCGTTGATCAGAACCACGACCGGCTTGCCCTTGGTCAGGTCGCCCGACTTGGCGTTGAAGACCTGGGTCTCCTCGGCATTGCGACCGCGCGTCGAGACGATCTTGCCGCGCTCCAGGAACGCGTCCGACACCAGCACCGACTGGTCGAGCCTGCCACCGCGATTATTGCGCAGATCGATCACATAGCCCTTGATCTTGTCGACACCGATCTCGGCATTGACCTTGTCGAGCGCCTTGCGCAGTCCCTCATAGGTCTGCTCGCTGAAAGTGCCGATGCGGATATAGCCGACATCGCCCTCAACCCGCTCCTCGACCGCCGGGACGACGATGGTGGAACGCGTCAGGGTGAACTCCAGCGGATCCGGCTTGCCCGGGCGCTCGATCTTGAGCTTGACCTGCGTGTTGATGATGCCGCGCATCTTCTCCACGGCCTGGGTCAGGCTCAGGCCTTTCACCTGGTCACCATCGATCTCCCTGATGATGTCGTTGGCGAGGATGCCGGCCTTGGAGGCGGGCGTGTCGCGAATCGGCTTGGCGACCTTGAGGACGCCGTCCTCCATCGTGACCTCTATGCCGAGGCCGCCGAACTGGCCGCGCATGTCCGTGTCCATGTCACGGAAACTCTTGGCGTCGAGATAGGCCGAATGGGGATCGAGCGAGGAGACCATGCCGTTGATCGCGGCCTCGATCAGCTTCTGCTCGTCGGGCTTCTCGACATAGTCGGTGCGAATCTTCTCGAAGATATCACCGAACAGGTTGAGGCTACGATAGACCTCGGCCGAGGCCGCGACCGCGCTGGTCGAGGACAGCAGGTGGGTCTGCGTCGCCAGACTGGTAAGGCCCGCGCCAACGATTGCGCCGGCGAGAACGAGGGAGACCTTGCGCATCATCCGCGAACCTTTTCGCTTTGCGATTTCGTCCACCACGGTGCCGGGTCGATCGAAACGCCGTCTTTTCTGAACTCAATATAGAGAACCGGTTCCCCAGTCCCCGAACCTACGATCGTCGCGGCAGCTTCCGACGTTTGCCCCATCATCGCAACCGGTTCCCCGGCAAGGACGAATTGGTTCAGCGACACGTCGATCCGCTGCATGCCGGCCAAGAGCAAATAGTACCCCCCACCCGCGTTCAGGATCAAGAGTTGCCCGAAGGAGCGGAACGGCCCAGCATAAACAACCCAAGCGTCGGAAGGCGCCGAAACTAGGGCATTAGGGCGGGTTGTCAGTGAAATTCCGCGCGTCGTGCCGCCAACGCCGTCATTGTCACCAAAACCACGCAATTGTGATCCGGCAGCGGGCAGCGGCAGCATGCCGCGAGCTTCCGCGAAAGCGATCTTCGGCGCAAGCCGGGCCGGGTCCTTGAAAGCGAGCGCCGCCATGCGTTGCCGCTGCTCGCGGGTCTCGGCCTCCAGAGCCTGGCGCGCCGCTTCCGCGGCGCGATTCGCGACGGAGATTTCCTTCTCGATGCGCTCGACGAAATCGCGCAGACCCTTCGCCTGCGCCGCAAGCTCTCCGCTCATCCCGCGCTGCGCCTCGATATCCTTGGCGGCGCTGGCCTCGCGCTCGCGCCTGGCGTCGATCAGCGAAGCAAGGCGCTGGCGCTCGCCCGCGAGCGTTTCCAGCTCACCGGTCATCGCCTTGCGCTCTTCCGCGATCCCGCCGCGCAACCGCACCAGCTCGCCGAGATCTGTGCCGAGGATCTCGATCTCCTGGCGCAGATCGGGCACCACGGCGCCCAGCAGCATCGACGCGCGCACCGCCTCCAGGATATCCTCCGGCCGCACCAAAACGGCCGGCGGCGGCCGGCGGCCGATCCGCTGGAGCGCGGCCAGGACTTCGCCGATCAAGCCGCGGCGGCCTTCGAGGGAACGCCGGATCGCGGTTTCGCTGGTCTGCAGAAGCGCCAGCCGCTCCTCGATCGCGCCAATACGACGTTCGACCCCCTGGGTACGGGTCGTCGTCTCGAGCAGCGCCTTGTTGAGACCGGCCCGATCGGCCCGGATCGTGGCGATCTCAGCCTCCAGCTTGGTTCGCGCCTCGGCATTGCCGGCCAGCCGTTCCTCGATCGCCTTCAACTCGGCTTCGCGGGCCTGTTTCTCCGCCTGTTTCTGCGCGATTTCGGGCGCCACGCGATCCGGATCGGGCGCCGGCTCCTGAGCGTTGACCGGCAGATGACCGAGACCGAGACCGAGCGCGAGCCATAGCAAAGCGGCGCTGCCGAGGCGACGCGAACTGGCTCGAATCACTGATGCGACGGACGTCATGCGCGATGATAGGGATGTCCGGCGATAATCGTCATGGCCCTGTAGAGCTGCTCCAACGCAAGCACGCGCACGAGCTGATGCGGCAATGTCAGGGCCCCGAAGGACAGCGTCAGATCAGCACGATCCCGAATGGTCTCATCCAGCCCGTCCGCTCCGCCGATCACGAGGCTCGCGGTACCCGTACCGGCGTCTCGCGCGGCGGCGATCCTGCCGGCGAAGGCATCGCTTGTCAGGCTCCTGCCACGCTCGTCGAGGGCGATCAGCAGCCCCGGCGAGAGCTTTGAAAGGATCGCGGCAGCCTCATCGCGCTTGCGCTCTTCAGGCCGCCGCGCCCGGCTTTCAGGCAGCTCCGTGACATCGGGCCCAGTCAGGCCAAGGCTGCGCCCGAGACCATGGCTACGTTCGCGGTAGCGCTCGCAGAGGTCCCGTTCCGGCCCGTCCTTGAGTCGGCCGACGGTGATGATGGCGAGCCGCACCGGAAATCAGGATCAGCCGACGAGCCGCTCATTCGGGCGGTCGGCGCCCCACATCTTTTCCAGATTGTAGAACTGGCGCACTTCCGGCCGGAAGACATGGACGATGAGATCGCCCGTATCGATCAGCACCCAGTCGCAGGCAGGCATGCCCTCGACCTTCGGCGTCGGCAGTCCGGTCTTCTTGAAGGCCTCGACGAGGCTGTCGGCAATCGAGGCGACGTGGCGGTTCACGCGCCCTGACGCGATGATCATCGCGTCAGCCAGCGAAGTCTTGCCAACCAGGTCGATGACAGTGATGTCCTCGGCCTTCATATCTTCGAGAACATGGATTGCGAGGGCCACGCTGTCGGCGGACGGGTTTCCGGGGACAGCAGCCTGGGGAAGCGGCTTCGGCTCGGCTTCACCAAGGGTTTGACGGTTCAGTTCCGTATCCTCACATGACGACGCGCTCTCAGCGCGACGATCCTAAATTAAGCGATATGAGGTCGAAATTCAATCGCGACCAGCCAACTGGCGCAAATAGGTCGAGGACAGCTCGGAGCGCCGGCCATGCAGGAACACCCAGGCGGGGGGCTCCAGCAGCGGCAGGGCGGCAGCGGCATTCTCGGAAACCCGCCAGCGCGACAGCCAGTTGGCGGCCGGCGAAGCCACAGCGCGATGCGTCGATCCCGGGCGGTCGATCACGGCGATCGGCATCATCCGGGCAATGGCTCGCCACTCGTTCCAGCGGTGGAAACCCGCAAGATTGTCGGACCCCATGATCCAGACGAAGCGGACGCCAGGGCAGCGCAATTTGAGGGCGCGCAGGGTATCGGCGGTATAGCGGGTGCGCAGGCTCGCCTCGACCCCGGTGACATGGATGCGGGCGTGATCGGCAAGCTCTTGCGCCGTCGCAATGCGTTCGCCGAGCGATGGCAGGGCCGCATTGTCCTTGAGCGGATTGCCCGGGGTGACCAGCCACCAGACGCGGTCGAGCTGCAGCCGACGCAGCGCCGTCAGGCTCGCCATGCGGTGACCGTCATGTGCCGGGTTGAAGCTCCCGCCGAACAAGCCGATCCGAAGGCCCGGTGCATGGGGCGGCAGGCGCAGATCCTCTGCCCTCACGGCCGGATCTGGCCGCTGCCATGAACCCGGTATTTGAAGGAGCAGAGCTGCTCGACACCGACCGGCCCGCGCGCATGCATACGCCCCGTCGCGATGCCGATCTCGGCGCCGAAGCCGAACTCGCCGCCATCGGCAAACTGGGTCGAGGCATTATGGACGACGATGGCTGAATCGACCTCGGCCAGGAAGCGCTGCGCCGCCGCCTCGTCGGCAGTCACGATTGCATCTGTATGGTGCGAACCGTAGCGCTCGATATGCGCGATCGCCGCATCAAGCCCGTCGACCACCTTCACCGCAATGATCCGGTCCAGATATTCGGTTGCCCAGTCCGCCTCGGTTGCAGGCGTCACCTGCGGATTGGCCGCCTGTGCGGCGACATCGCCACGAACCGCGCAACCGGCCTCGACCAGCATCCTGAGGAGCGGCTGCAAATGGGTTGCAGCACAGGCGGCATCGACCAGTAGGCTCTCGGCCGCGCCGCAGACGCCGGTACGGCGCAGCTTTGCGTTCAGCACGATCGCCTTGGCCATGTCGAGATCGGCGGCTCCATGGATATAGACATGACAGTTGCCGTCGAGATGCGCGAAGACCGGCACGCGCGCATCGCTCTGGACACGGGCGACCAGGCTCTTGCCGCCGCGCGGCACGACGACATCGACGGCACCGCCGAGCCCCGCCAAAATCTCGCCGACCGCTGCGCGGTCACGTGTCGGCACCAGCTGGATCACGTCGCCCGGCAACCCTGCAGTTTCCAGTCCCTGGCGGAGCGCTGCAGCAATCTCGGTCGAGCTGCGGAAACTATCCGAGCCGGCGCGCAGGATCGCGGCATTGCCGCTCTTCAGGCAAAGCGCGCCGGCATCGGCGGTGACATTCGGGCGGCTTTCGAAGATCACCGCGATCACGCCAAGCGGTGTCGCCACGCGCTCGAAGGCAAGGCCATTGGGCTGGGTCCATTTGGCGAGCACGCGACCGACGGGGTCGGGCAACAGGGCGATGCTCGCCACCGCTTCGGCAACCGCCGCCAACCGGGGCTCGTCCAGCATCAGACGGTCGATGAAGGCGGCGTTCTGGCCGGCGCCGCGCGCCTCCTCGAGGTCTCGTGCATTGGCGGCGAGGATCGCCGGCGCACGCTCGCGCAGGGCCTCGGCCATCGCCGTCAGCGCCGCGTTGCGCTGCTCAGCCGACGCAAGCGCGACCTGCCGCGCAGCAGCGCGGGCCTGCCGGCCGAGCCCATGCATGACCGTGCCGATATCCTCTTGGCCATCGCTTGCAGAAACCACGCGCAGCGCGCCTTCGCCAGTCATCGTCAACTCACCCGTTTCCTTGAGCCCGGCGACCTTAGCCGACACCGAGCGCCATGTCGTCACGGTGGATCATCTCGGCGCGCCCGGGATAGCCGAGGATCGCCTCGATATCGCGCGAGGCTTTGCCGAGCACGAGCCCCGCCTCCCCCGCATCATAGGCCACCAGCCCGCGGCCGAGCACGCGCCCATCCGGATCACGGATGAGCACGGCATCGCCACGCGCGAATTCACCCTCGATCCGGCTGACGCCGACAGGCAGCAGGCTCGCTCCACCGCGCAAGGCACGAGCGGCCCCTGCATCGACATACAGGGTGCCGCGCGGCTCGAGCGAGCCGGCAATCCAGGTCTTGCGCGCCGTCGCAGGCGTCGAAGCCGAGAGAAACCAGGTGCAGCGCCCGCCAGCCACGATCGCACTGAGCGGGTTCTTCGTCCGCCCATCGGCGATCAGCATATGAGTGCCGCCCGCCGCCGCGATCTTGCCCGCTTCGATCTTGGTGCGCATGCCGCCGCGGGAGAGTTCGGACGCTGCTCCGCCCGCCCTGGCCTCGATCTCCGGCGTGATCCGCTCGACCAGCGGGATATGGCGCGCAGCCGGGTCCCGCGCCGGCGGCGCCGTGTAGAGCCCATCGATATCGGAGAACAGCACCAGCAGGTCGGCGCCCGCCATGGTCGCGACACGCGCGGCGAGGCGGTCATTGTCGCCATAGCGGATTTCGGTCGTCGCGACCGTATCATTCTCGTTGATCACCGGAATCGCGCGCAGATCGAGCAGGCGGCCAAGCGTGGCGCGCGCATTGAGATAGCGGCGGCGCTCTTCGGTATCCGCCAGCGTCAGCAGGATCTGTCCGGCGGTCAGCCCGTGATGTCCCAGCGCCTCGGACCATGTCCGCGCCAGCGCGATCTGCCCGACGGCCGCAGCCGCCTGGCTTTCTTCCAGTCGCAGCGGACCGCTCGGAAGTCTGAGCACGGTCCGGCCGAGCGCAATTGCCCCCGACGAGACGACAAGCACATCGGCGCCGCGCAAGTGCAGTTCGGCGAGATCCTCAGCGAGCGCGGCGAGCCAGGCCTGGCGCAGCCGGCCGCGCTCGCGGTCGACCAGCAGGGCCGAACCGACCTTGACCACGATGCGGCGGAACTGACTCAGCGACGGCGTGTTCACGGAGAAGACCAGGATCGAGTAACGGAAGCGAGGATTGCCTGTTGGCGAAAACCCGACACTTGTAAAGCGCACCGCCGCCCGTTCGGTTATGCATGCCCATGCAAAAGCATGCCTGAACCCCGGCAATTGCATTGACATTCACTGTTCGAGAGGCCATATGGCGGCCGTCGATATTCGGCCGAACGCCGCGGTCCTGCGCATGTCAATGTGCCCGCCGACGACCTTCCCCGCTCAGATCGAACAACCGGCGCGCGGCCTTCTGGTGCGCTTCAACATGACGCTGCGAAGATTTCGCTGGATCTCGGGCCCGGGTTCAGCGCGATGTTTTCGCATTTCGAATGAAGGAAACCAGGATGCAGGTTCTCGTCCGCGACAATAACGTCGACCAGGCGCTGCGAGTGCTTAAGAAGAAATTGCAGCGCGAAGGCGTTTTTCGTGAGATGAAGCGCCGCTCAGCTTATGAGAAGCCATCCGAGCAGCGCGCCCGCGAAAAGGCCGATGCCGTTCGCCGTGCCCGCAAGGCCGCTCGCAAGCAGGCTCAGCGCGAAGGCCTCATCGCCGCGCCGAAGCCCAAGGCGAAGCCGACCCGCGCCGCAGGCGCAGCGCCTGCGCGCTGATTACAATACACATCCGGCCAGTTCTGGATTATTGCCCCCGCGGGCTCGCGAGTTAGAGCCCGTTCAACCCAAGAAGGTAGACCTTGAAGAACCCGAACGACCGCAGCTTCACTGATCGTCAGTCCAACTCCGCCAATGCCAAGAAGGCGCTACTAGAGCGTTTCCAGGCACGGCCGAAGGCCGATGACCCGATCATGCAGCAGCGCCGCGCGGAGCGCCAGGCCATTGCCGATGCACGCGCTGTCCGCGACGCCGAAAAGGCCGCCGCCCGCGTCGAGGCCGAGCGCCTCGCGGCGATCGAACGCGCCGCCCAGGAGGAAGCCGAGCGTCAGGCCGAACTGGTGCGTGAGGCGGCCCGCAAGGCCGAACAGGCCAAGCGCGATGCCGAGCGCCCCCGCAAGGTTCTGCTCGAGGCCGTCCAGTACATGCAGATGCGCGCTGCCGGCAAAGGCCGCCGCTGAGCGACGCTCCGCCTTCCGGGGTCGAAAGACCTCGATCCCAAGACGACGATACGAGAATGAGCCGCGTGTAACGCGCGCCTCATTCTTTCTGTTTTCGCAATGCTCCTCCTTCGCAGCGACGAGCAATTGCGCTTTGCCTCAAGGGCGCAAGCGCCCTCTTCCCGTCGCGCCCAGGCTCTTTCCTGGCCCTGCGCCACGGAGGAAAACTCCGGAAATCCGGCGTTTATCGCCGATTTTCGGCCTTGCTCAGTCGACCTGACATCAGGCTCCACTAACGCAACGGCACTCCCTTGCCTCTGAAGCGGCATAGCCTCTCCCGTTCTTGTGCAGTCGCGAAGGCGATCACGATCGAATTTGTAAGACTTTAGTATTACGCCTATCGCTTGCCACGGCAACTGAATACAGCAACTCTGGGATATCGCGGCCAGCAGGCCGCAATAACGACACGCCAGATACATGGCGGCACACCCAGGGAGGGAATCCATGACTACGGAGACCGCTAAACCTCGTTCGAACCGTCGCAACTTCCTCAAGGTCGCAACACTTGCGGGCGCTGGCGCCATTGCCATGCCCCAGGTCAGCCGCGCCCAAACGGTGACGTGGAAGTTCCAGTCCACCTGGCCGACCAAGGACATCTTCCATGAATTCGCCGGCGACTTCGCCAAGCGGGTCAATGACATGTCCGGCGGCCGGCTGAAGCTGGACGTGCTCGCCGCGGGCGCAGTCGTCCCGGCCTTCCAGATGCAGGATGCGGTCGCGGCCGGCATTCTCGATGGCGGGCATGGCGTCTGCGCCTATTGGTACGGCAAGAACAAAGCCTTCTCGCTCTTTGGCACACCTCCGTCACTTGGCTGGGACGCAACCAGCTTCCTGGGATGGATGAATCATGGCGGCGGCTATGAGCTCTATAACGAGCTGGTCGGCCAGACCCTGAAGCTCAATCTCGTTGGCTTCCTCAGCGGGCCGATGCCCTGCCAGCCGCTTGGCTGGTTCAAGAAGGAGCTCAAGACCCCCGACGACTTCAAGGGCCTGAAATACCGCACAGTCGGCCTCGCGGCCGATTTGATGAAGGAGATGGGAGCCGCAGTCACGATTCTGGCCGGTGGCGAGATCGTGCCGGCGCTCGAACGCGGCGTCATCGACGGCGCCGAGTTCAACAATCCTTCCTCCGACTCGATCCTTGGTTTCCAGGACGTCGCCAAGGTCTACATGCTGCAAAGTTACCATCAGGCAGCCGAGAGCTTCGAGCTCATCTTCAACAAGACGAAATTCGATGCGCTCGCCCCCGAGCAGAAGGCGATCATCAAATATGCGGCGGAAGCAGCCTCCTCCGACATGATCTGGAAGGCGCTCGACCGCTATTCCAAGGATCTCGACATGTTGCGCTCCAAGGGCGTCAACGTCGTCCCGACCCCGGAGGTGATCCTCAAGGCCCAGCTCGTCGCCTGGGACAAGGTGCTCGACAAGCTTTCTGCCGAAAACGCCTTCTTCAAGAGGGTGGTCGAGTCGCAGAAGGCCTGGGTCAAGCGCACCGTCGCCTATGAACGCGTCAACACGCCTTCGCGCGAACTGGCCTTCACCCACTTCTTCAAGGCCTGAGCCTCTGCCCGCATCCGGACGCCCGCCACCCGCAACCGGCCTGGCGGGCGTTTGCGCCGACGAGCTCTGCAACGTGCCGTGGAGACCCTGATGGGCATCGTGCTCGCGATCGACAAGTTCAATACCGCCATCGGGAAACTCGCCGGCTGGACGATTCTGATCCTGACCCTGGCGATCAGCTACGAGGTCTTCTCGCGCTACGTCCTGCGTGCACCCACCGAATGGGCTTTCGACGTCAGCTACATTCTCTATGGCACTCTGTTCATGCTGGCCGGCCCTTACGCGCTCGCACGCAATGCCCATGTGCGCGGCGATTTCCTCTATCGCCAATGGGCCCCGCGCACGCAGGCCGGGCTCGATCTGGCGCTGTATTTTCTGTTCTTCTTCCCCGGAGTCATCGCGCTGGCCTGGGCCGGATACAAGTTCGCCGCCTTCTCCTGGATGATCGGGGAGCATTCCTCGAACTCTCCCAACGGGCCGCCGCTCTATCACTTCAAGTCGCTGATCCCGATCGTCGGGGTCCTGATGTTCGTCCAGGGGCTCGCCGAGGTGGCGCGTTGCGTCATCTGCCTGCGCACGGGCGAATGGCCCCCTCGCCTGCATGATGTCGAGGAGACCGAGAAGCTCATCCTCGAGGAAGCCGCAACCCGCGAGGGATCGATTTGATGTTCGGACTGGGCAATCCCGAACTGGGCGTGGTCATGCTCGTCCTGTTCATCCTCTTCATCATGCTCGGCTTCCCCATCGCCTTCACGCTGATGGCACTCGGCGTCGGCTTCGGTTACTGGGCGATGGGCGACAATGTCTTCGCGCTGGTCGTGCAGCGAGCCTATTCGGTCATGGCCAGCGACGTGCTGGTCTCGATCCCGCTCTTCATCTTCATGGGCTACATCATCGAGCGGGCGAACATCCTCGACAGGCTGTTCCACTCGATCCAGATCGCGCTCGGCAATGTTCCCGGCTCGCTGGCCATCGCGACGCTCGCGACCTGCGCGATCTTCGCGACCGCAACCGGCATCGTCGGGGCGGTGGTGACGCTGATGGGGCTGCTCGCCTTTCCCGCCATGCTGCGTGCCGGCTACGACGTGAAGCTCTCGGCCGGCGTCGTCTGCGCCGGCGGCTGCCTCGGCATCCTGATCCCGCCGAGCGTCATGCTGATCCTCTATGGCGCGACCGCGGGTGTCTCGGTCCCCAAGCTCTATGCGGGCGCGCTCTTCCCCGGGCTGCTGCTGGCGGGCCTCTACATGGTCTATGTCATCGTTCGCTGCACCCTCAACCCGGCGCTGGCGCCGAAACTGCCGAAGGAACAGACGGACGTTCCCTGGAGCAAGGTCCTCTGGGCGCTGATGACCAGCTTCTTTCCGCTGACCATCCTGATCATGTCCGTGCTCGGTGCGATCTTCTTCGGGCTCGCGACGCCGACCGAAGCGGCCGCGATCGGCTCGCTCGGCAGCCTGATCCTGGCCGCAGCCTATCGCTCGCTCTCGTTCGGCAAGGTCAGGGAATCGGTCATCCTGACGGCGCGCACCTCGGCGATGGTCTGCTGGCTCTTCGTCGGCTCCTACATCTTCTCGTCGATCTTCGCGATTCTCGGCGGGCACGAACCGATCAAGGATCTGGTCACGGCGTTGAACCTGTCGCCGACCATGTTCCTGATCGTCGCGCAGCTGATCATCTTCGTGCTCGGCTGGCCGCTGGAATGGACCGAGATCATCGTGATCTTCGTGCCGATCTTCCTGCCTCTGCTGCAGTTCTTCAATATCGACCCACTGTTCTTCGGCATCCTGATCGCGCTGAATATCCAGACCTCGTTCCTCTCCCCGCCGGTAGCGATGGCACCCTTCTATCTGAAGGGCATCGCGCCACCGCACGTGACCATCAACCAGATCTTCTCCGGCGTGATGCCCTATCTGCTGATCGTGCTGTTCGCGATGGTGCTGGTCTATGTCTTTCCCGGCATCGCGCTCTGGCTGCCGAAATACCTTTACGGCTGAACGCCGCCGAGCATCCTGCGAGCAGGACAGGAACCTGCCCGCCCTTGCGGCCCCGCTTGTTCGGGGCCGCTGCCTTGCCTACAGATCAGGGGCCCTGCGAGACGTGCTGGGACGGAGGGCGAGGTTCCGCCCGTGACCCGAGGCCTCATGACCACGACGCCGACGCCTGTTCCCGAGACCGGCAGCCCTCAGCCTGGTCGCAAGGGGCGACTGCATGGTGCGACGGTCGCGACGCTGCGCCGGATGATCATCACCGGCGAATTGCCGGCGGGACAGAAGCTGCGGGAGCAGGAGATCTGCGAACAGCTCGGCGTCTCGCGCACGCCCCTGCGGGAGGCCCTGCGCACATTGGCAGCACAGGGATTGGTGAGACTGACGCAGAATCGCGGCGCCGAAGTCGCCTCGCTGACCCTCGACGATATCCTGGGGCTCTACGAAGTCGTCAGCACCTTGGAAGCCCTGGCGGCGCGGCTCGCCTGCAAGAACATCTCGGACGAGACCGTCGCCGAGATCGGCATGCTGCATTACCGGATGATGCGGCACCAGGCGCGCGCCGAGCAGCTGGAGTATTTCGCGCTCAACCAGCAGATTCATCGGGCACTTGTCGAGGCGGCGCGCAACGCGGCCCTGCTCGAAGCCTGGGAGGGATTGTCCGCACGCATCGAGCGCGCGAAATACCTTCCGAACCTTCAGCCCACGCGCTGGAAGGCGGCGATGCAGGAGCACGATGCCATGCTCGCCGCCCTTGTCGCCCGCGATGGCGAGGGCCTGGCGCGGCTCATCCAGATCCATTTTGCCAATAGCCTCGCCGCCATCCTCGCCGCCGCCAACCCGGGCGGGGAGCATGCGGCCGAGACGCCAACGCGGCAGGGCGATGACGAGCATGAGACGCCCTGACGGGCAGCTCTATCGCCCCTGCCAGTTGGGCGCGCGCTTGGCCAGGAAGGCTTCCATGCCCTCGCGGAAGTCAGCGCTCATGTAGCACATCAGGACGAGGTCCTCGTCGTCGGCATGGCCGCGTGCAGCGGCGATCCGGCGCAAGCCTTCCTTGGTGGCGCGCATTGTCAGCGGCGCATGACCCGCGATGGTCTGCGCCAACTCTCCGACCCGCGCGAGCAGAGCCGCATGATCGGCCACCAGCTCGCCGTAGAGGCCGGCGCGGTGGCCTTCCTCCGCCTCGATCAACCGAGCCGTGAAGACCATGTCCTTGACCCGCGCGGGCCCAAGCAGCGAGGCGAGCCGGGCGAGGTTGTTCATCGACAGGCAGTTGCCGAGCGTGCGCGCGATCGGGAAGCCGAAGCGGGCCGACTGCGTCGCGACCCTGAGATCGCAGGCACAGGCGATGGCGGCTCCACCGCCAGTCACGGCGCCCGAGATCGCCGCGATTGTCGGAATCGGACAGCTCTCGATCGTGGTGATGATCTCCTCGATCCGCGTCTCGTAGTTGAGGGCGTCCTCTGGCTTGTTGAACGCACGAAACTGCGAGATGTCGGTGCCTGCAGCGAAGGCTTTGTCACCTGCCCCGGTCAGGACCAGCACCTTGGGTGAACCATGGCCCTCGATGTCGCCGCAGATCGCGGCGATGCGGTCATACATCCCGAAGGTCAGCGCGTTGCGGGCCTGCGGACGGTTGAGGGTGATGGTGCCGACCCCGTCCTTCAAATCGTAAAGAATCTCGTCGTTCATCAGCCCGCTGCTCCTTCAGATCGCCCCGGCCTCGCGCAACCGCGCGACCGCTCCTGAGCCATAGCCGAGTTCGGCCAGGATCTCGGCATTGTGCTCCCCTGCCTCCGGCGTCGGCGAGACGACGCCGGCGGGTGTCCGCGACAGGCCGACCGGCTCGCCCACCACCCTGAAATCCCCAAGGATCGGATGGCTGACCGGCTGTGCGATGCCGAGATGCTGCACCTGCGGGTCGTCGAACATCTCGTCGACGGCATAGATCGGTCCGGCCGGAACGGCATGGTCCTCGAAGGCCGCAAGCCAATGCGCCGAATCCCTCTGGGTCAGAATGCTCTCGATGATGACCCGCAGTTCCGGGCGCTTGTCGTAACGCTTTTCCATGCTGTCATAGACCGGGTTGTCGCCGAGTTGGGGATGACCGATCGCCTTGCAGAAGGAGCGCCAATGGCCCTCGGCGCCGACGCCGATATTGATATGGCCGTTCTTCGTCGCGTAGACGCCCATCGGCGTCGAATAGGGGTGATCGTTCCCGGCCTGCGGCGGCACCGTTCCCTCGACCAGGAAGCGCGCAGCCTGAAAATCCATCATCGCAATCTGGGCTTCGAGCAGGGAGGTCTGGACCCATTGGCCGAGCCCCGACGTCTCGCGCTCGGTGATCGCCACCAGCGCCCCAAGCGCGCCATAGAGGCCCGCAGCCGAGTCTGCGACGGCAATTCCGGCGCGCACCGGCCCCTGCCCCGGCAGGCCGGTGACCGACATCATTCCACCCATCCCCTGGGCGATCTGGTCAAAGCCGGCGCGGGTCCGGTAGGGACCGCTCTGGCCGAATCCGGAGACCGAGACCAGGATCAGGCGCGGATTGAGCTTGTGCAGCGTTTCGAAATCGAGCCCGAGCCTGTCCTTCACGTCCGGGCGGAAATTCTCGATCAACAGATCGGCACTCTCGATCAGCTTGAGCAGGATCGCTTTGCCCTCGGCAGTCTTCAGATTCAGCGTCAGCGAGCGCTTGTTGCGGTGCAGGTTCTGCATGTCATAGCCATGCCGCGCGCCGCTCATGTTCTCGTTCGGATCGAGCCCCGGCGGGCTTTCGACCTTGATCACGTCGGCACCGAAATCCGCAAAGACGCGTGCGCAGGTCGGCCCGGCCCGGACACGTGACAGATCGAGAACACGCAGTTTCGCAAGGGCGGAGGAAGGCGTCGGGCGGGGCATGGCTCGGCAGGCGTTGGCGACAAGGGCGCCGACTATGGGTGCACCCCGGCGGGGCGTCAACGCCCCTCGCATCTTGCATGCAAAACCATGTGAATGCAGGCCCATTCAGCTAAGGCATTCGAGTGCAGCCCCAAATACGCGGGAAACATGTATGCAAACTATCGTCGAAGCTTGAGCCACCGGATCACGTCCGCTTCGCCGCTCCTGTTCTCGTCGGGCTTTCCAAGGCAACAGGATCGCTGGCCGGAAAGGTCGCCCGAAGAGCATCGTTCAGTTCGGCGTCCTTGCCCTTCCCGCGTTGCGCCTTCCTTTGCTCCGCCTGCTCCTTGCGCAGGCTTTGCGTGGCCGGATTGGCCTTCTTGACCGCGCTCGCCATGACATCCCCCGCTTCGGATCACTGATTGTCGCGATACACGTCGCGACATGAAACGAAACGCGAATCCCGCCTCAGCGTTCCCTGAGCCGGGCGCTAGGCCCGCCTGTGACCATAGGCATGGTGCACGATACGGCTGAATGAGCGATAGAGTTGCTCAAGCCGATCGAAATTCCCGCCATCCTGCGTGATCGGCCCGGCGCTATTGGCGATGGCGACCAGTTGCAGCGCGATATCGCCGCGCGGGATGTCGTTGGAAAGCTCGCCCCGTGCCACGGCCTGATCAATTCCGGCGACCACGAGATTCTCGAGCGTCAGGCCGAACTGAGCCAGCGCCTCGCGCGCCTTTGGGCCGATCACATCCTGCTCCAGCCGCATCCGGCCGATCAGGCTCCAGGGATTGGCGGTCGTGGCCGTTGGATTGTAGCGGAGATAGCGCTGACGGTTCGACTCCATCATGCCACAGATCTTGTCTTCGAAGCTCTTGTCGCTGCGCCAGTTCGCTTCCCAGTTCGCCAGCGTCTGCTCGACGTAGTCGACAATCACCTCCTCGGCGAGGTTGAGCTTGTTGCCGTAGTAATAGTGGATGTTCGCGCGCGTCGTGTTGAGGACGTCTGCGACATCCCGGAAGCGGAAGCCCTGGTAGCCATTGCGGATCAGGAGCTCTGCCGAGATTTGCTTGATCTCCTGCTTCATATCTCACTCCGCCGCATCGATTGCGCCCTTCTGGAGCCGTTTCGAGCCGCCGTCCAGTATGCCGCGTCGCGGATGGATCTTCTCGCCAGAACGCTTCTGCATTGGCGCCATGCCAGATCGCGAAAGGGCTGGACGCAAGCCGGCAGCACTCCCATCTGCCACGGGCGCGGCATGATGAGCCGGGCGTCGATACGCAGGAGCGCTGCATGGTTGATTTCTCGGTCCTCGACCTCTCCCCGGTGATCGAGGGGCAGGAGCCCGGCGACGCTCTGCGCAATTCTCTCGACCTTGCCCGCCACGCCGAGGCGCTCGGCTATCGCCGCTACTGGGTCGCCGAGCATCACAACATGGTCGGCATCGCCAGCGCCGCAACGGCAGTGGTGATCGGCTATCTTGCGTCTGGAACCAAGACCATCCGCCTCGGTGCCGGCGGCATCATGCTGCCCAACCACGCGCCTCTCGTCATTGCCGAGCAGTTCGGAACGCTGGAATCGCTCTATCCGGGCCGGATCGATCTCGGCCTCGGCCGCGCTCCGGGCACCGACCAGCGCACGGTTCGGGCCCTGCGACGCGACCCGATGGCCTCGGACAGCTTTCCGCAGGATGTGCTCGAGGTGCAGGCTTTCCTCGCCCCCGTGCAGCCCGGGCAGGTGGTGCAGGCCGTGCCAGGGGGAGGCACCGAGGTGCCGCTCTGGATCCTGGGTTCCAGCCTGTTTGGCGCGCAGCTCGCTGCAGAACTCGGTCTGCCCTACGCCTTCGCCTCGCATTTCGCACCGGACGCGCTGATTCAGGCGCTTGCGATCTACCGCGAGCGTTTCAAGCCGTCGGAGCAGTTGGATCGGCCCTATGCGATGCCGGGCATCAACGTCATTGCCGCCGATACGGATGAGGAGGCTCGCTATCTCTTCACCTCGGTCCAGCAGCGCTTCATCGACATGATTCGTGGCACGCGCGGCAAGCTGCAGCCACCGATCGACGATATCGAAAGCTACTGGTCCCCGGCCGAGAAGGCACATGTCTCGCAGATGCTGCGCTACGCCTTCGTCGGCTCGCCGGAAAGCCTGAAGCGCCAGCTCGATGCGTTTCTCGACGCGACGGCGGCCGACGAGGTGATGGTCACGGCACCGATCCACGATCACGGCGCTCGCAAGCGCTCCTACGAGATTCTCGCCGGCATCGTTCCGGCCCTGGCGAGAAGCCAGCCCAGGGCCGCGCAAGCGTCATTGCACCCGTGACACGCGGACGCTGAGACTGGCGCGTCGCGAGGCGCGC
Source organism: Allobosea sp. 2RAB26 (assembly GCF_052115465.1). Classification (NCBI taxonomy): domain Bacteria; kingdom Pseudomonadati; phylum Pseudomonadota; class Alphaproteobacteria; order Hyphomicrobiales; family Alloboseaceae; genus Allobosea; species Allobosea sp. 2RAB26. Next base: position 146,099 of record NZ_JBFRGS010000014.1, read on the forward strand.
CAGAGATTGAGGGCGAGGGCCGCGAGGAAGAATCCGGCCTGGACCACGACGATGCACGGACCGGTCGCGGCATCGAGATGAAAGCTCAGGATCGTACCGAGCACGCTTGAGACGGTCGCAACACCGGCCGCCACCATGAGCATCCGGTCGAACTGGCGCGTCATCAAATAGCCGATGGCCCCCGGCGCGATCAGCATCGCAACGACCAGGATGATACCGACTGCCTTGAGTGCCGCGACGATCGTCAGCGCCAGCAGTATCAGCAAGCCGAAATGCAGCGCTGCGACCGGGAGGCCAATGGCACGCGCATGAGCCGGATCGAAGGAGACGAGCAGAAAATCGCGCCGCTTCGCCAGCATGATCGCGATGGTCGGCACCGCGATCAGCGCCGTCTCCGCGATATCGGCCCAGCGCACGCCGAGCATGTTGCCGAACAGGATATGCATCAGGTGCTGGTCGCTATCGACCTTGACGAAGAGCACCAGCCCCAGCGCAAACATGCCGGAGAAGACGATACCCATCACCGTGTCCTCCTTCACCCGGCTGTTCTGCTTGAGGTAGCCGATACCGACGGAGCAGCCGAGCCCGGCAGCGAAGGCGCCGATCGCCAGCGGCAAGCTCAGGATATGGGCGAGCACGATGCCGGGCAGCACCGCATGCGAGACCGCATCACCCATCAGCGACCAGCCCTTGAGCACGAGGAAGCAGGAAAGCACCGCGCAGACGAGACCGACCAGCACCGCGACGATCAGCCCCCGCTGCATGAACTCATGCGCGAACGGCGAAAGGAACCAGGTTTCGATCAGGCTCATGCGGCTTGCTCCGGAAGGGTCCGGGCCGCCCGGCGCGCCGCAAGACGGCCGTGCTTCGGCGCGAAGATGAACGCGAGCAGGAACAGTACGGTCTGGAAGACGACGATCAGCCCGCCGGTCGAACCGTCGAGAAAGTAGCTGGCATAGGCGCCGATCGCGCTGGTCGTGACACCCATCGCAACCGCGATGATGATCAGGCGACCGAAACGGTCGGTCAGCAGGTAGGCGGTTGCGCCCGGCGTCACCACCATGGCGATCACGAGGCAGGCTCCGACCGTCTGCAGGGCTGCGACCGTGCAGGCGCTGAGCAGCACGAAGAAGAGGATCTTCAGGCGCGTCGGCGAGAGGCCGACGCTGCGTGCCTGGTTCTCGTCGAAGAAGACCAGCATCAGGTCCTTCCAGCGCGCGATCAGGATCACCAGAGAGACGAAGGCGATGATCGCGACCTGGACGACGTCCTCGTCGGAGATGCCGAGGATGTTGCCGAGCACGATCGATTGGACGTTCACCGAGGTCGGGTTGATCGAGACGATCAGCAGCCCGACGGCAAAGAACGTGGTGAAGACGATGCCGATCACCGCATCTTCCCGCAATTGCGTGCGCACCCGGACCAGGGACATGGCGAGCGCCGCCAGCAGGCCGGAGAGGAAGGCACCGGCGGCATAGGGCAGCTTCAGCAGATAGGCGAGCGCGACGCCCGGCACGATCGCATGCGCCAGTGCGTCGCCCATCAGCGACCAGCCCTTGAGCATCAGATAGCAGGACAGGAAGGCGCAGACGCCGCCAACCAGCGCCGAGACCCAGATGGCCTTGACCATGTACTGGTAGGCAAAGGGTTCGAGCAGGAGGTCGATCACCGGACCACATCCCTGCTGGCGTCGACAACCACCTCGTGATCGCGCTCGCCATAGAGCACGAGCGGGCGTTCGTCGTCGGTCAGGACGGTGACGCGCCGGTCGTCGGCATCGTCATGGAGTTGCGCGCCGCCGAGTCGGAAATGTCGGAGCACGCCGCCGAAGGCCCGTTGCAGATTGGCTTCGGTGAAGGTGGTCGCGGTCGGGCCAGCCGCCAGCACGGTCTTGTTGAAGATCACGACCTGGTCGCAGAAATCCGGGATCGAGCCGAGATTATGGGTCGAAACCAGCATCAGCCGCCCTTCGGACCGCAATTCCCGCATCAGACCGACGATCGCATCCTCGGTCTTGACGTCGACACCGGTGAAGGGCTCGTCCAGCAGGATGACCTGCCCGCCCTGCGCCAACGCCCGCGCGAGAAAGACGCGCTTGCGCTGGCCACCGCTGAGCTCCCCGATCTGGCGGCGTCGGAAATCCAGCATATTGACGCGCGCGAGCGCCTCCTCGACGGCCTCCTTGTCGGCGCGCCGGGCTATGCGCATCAGGCCCATATGGCCGTAGCGTCCCATCATCACGACATCGTCGACGAGAACCGGAAAGCTCCAGTCGACCTCCTCGGACTGCGGCACATAGGCGACGAGCCCGCGCTTCAACGCCTGCCGCACCTCCAATCCCGCGATCGCGACGCTGCCCTGAGCCGGCTTAAGAAAGCCCATGAGCGTCTTGAACAGGGTCGACTTGCCCGAGCCATTAATGCCGACCAGGGCGCAGATCGTGCCCGCGCCGAGGGCAAAGGAGGCATCGTTCACCGCTGTCACGCCATTGCTGTAGCGCACCGTCACGCCCTCGACCGTGATCGAGGGTGTCAGGCCAAGCGCGCCCGGTCGGCCAGTCACATGAATGTTCACTGCCCGAACCCCTTCGCGATCGTGTCGACGGTCACCTCCAGCAGCTTCAGATAGGTCGGTACCGGCCCGTTCTCGGCGGAAAGCGAGTCGACATAGAGGACGCCGCCATAGGCCGCTCCGGTTTCGCGGGCGACCTGCCTGGCAGCCTTGTCGGAGATCGTGCTCTCGCTGAAGACGGCGGGAATCTTGTTCTTGCGCACGAGATCGATCAGGCGCCGCACTTGCTGCGGTGTGCCCTGTTCATCGGCATTGATCGGCCAGAGATAGGCCTCCCGCCAGCCAAAATCGCGCGTGAGATAGCTGAAGGCGCCTTCGCTGGAAACGAGCCAGCGGCGGCCTTCCGGCACCTTGTCGAGCCGGGCACGCAACGGCGCGTCGATCGCCTTGATCTGCTCGGAATAGGACTTCGCGTTCCTGGAATATGTCTCGGCATTCGCTGGGTCCGCAGCCGCCAGCGCCTTTCGAATGTTCTCGACATAGATCAGCGCGCTCGCCGTCGACATCCAGGCATGCGGATTGGGCTTGCCCTCATAGGGGCCCTCCTTGATGCCCATCGGCACGATGCCTTCGGTCACGACCGCGCTCTTCACATCCTTGACGTTCTCGAAGAAGCGCTCGAACCAGCGCTCGAGATTCAAGCCGTTCCAGAGCACGAGATCGGCCGATTGCGCCTTCACCACATCGAGCGGCGTCGGCTGGTAGTCATGGATCTCGGCACCGGGCTTGGTGATCGATTCCACGATTGCTGCAGTGCCAGCGACGTTCTGCGCGATGTCCTGGATCACCGTGAAGGTCGTGACGACGCGCAACGGCTTGGCCTGCCCCGCCTGAGCCAACACTCCCTGGCTCGTTGCTGCAAAACCGGCCGCGAAGGCGATGGCGGCGGCCAGAATCGTGAAGCGTCGACGCGAAGGCATGATCTCTCCTGCTACAGGCTCGATCCATTTACGCTAATGCAAATCACTTGCATCTGTCAACGCAATTGCAAATGATTTGCGATAAGCCTCAATTTTTGCGAATGCGTCTCAACATGCTATCCCGGTGGCATGAAGGGAATCGACAAACGGGTAGCCCTCTTCGAGGAGGAGCTCAGGCGGGCGGGACTGCGGATGACGCAGCAGCGCCGGCTGATTCTGCGCGTGCTGGCCGAGGCCGACGACCACCCCGACGCCAAGGGCATCTTCACGCGCGCCTTCGCGCACGACCCGACCCTGTCGCTGTCGACGGTCTATCGGACGATGAAGCTGCTGGAGACTCAAGGCGCGATCGAACGCCACGCGTTCGAGGACGGCGTCTCGCGCTACGAGCACGCAGACCAGCATCACCATGATCATCTGATCGATGTCGAGACCGGTCAGGTCGTCGAATTCTCGTCGCCCGAGATCGAGGCGCTCCAGGCCAAGATCGCTGCCGAACTCGGCTATGAGATCGTCCGTCACAGGCTCGAATTGTACGGACGGAAGATGCCGGGCACCAGCAAGCGCAAGAGTGCAGGGAAGACTGACTGAGCCACCATGGTCGGGCAAAATCCCGACCATCACCGTCTCCCCGCAAATGCATCCCGAGACATCATGCGCGCCACAAGGTCGGGCACGATGTCCGAGCGATCAGATCATCTGACCTTCTTGTGTTTGCATCGGCGCGAAAGCCGCTATCCGCTTTTCGCACCGATGCTTTGGCCGGCCTCAGCCCGCCTTGCGCTTGTTCTGACGGTTAGAAATCAGATCGTCGACCACGGCGGGATCGGCCAGCGTCGACCTATCGCCGAGCGCGCCGAATTCGTCCTCGGCGATCTTGCGCAGGATACGGCGCATAATCTTGCCGGACCGCGTCTTCGGCAGGCCGGGCGCGAACTGGATCAGATCCGGTGAGGCGATCGGGCCGATCTCCTTGCGCACATGCGCGACCAGTTCCTTGCGCAGCGCCTCGCTCGACGCCTCTCCCTGCATCAGCGTGACATAGGCGTAGATGCCCTGCCCCTTGATGTCATGGGGATAGCCGACCACCGCGGCCTCCGAGACTTTCGGATGCGCCACCAGTGCCGACTCGACCTCCGCCGTGCCCATGCGGTGGCCGGACACGTTGATCACGTCGTCGACGCGGCCGGTGATCCAGTAATAGCCGTCTGCGTCGCGCCGGCAGCCGTCACCGGTAAAGTACTTGTTCGGGTAGGTGGCGAAATAGGTTTCCTCGAAGCGCTTGTGGTCGCCATAGACCGTGCGCATCTGGCCGGGCCAGCTCTCGGCAATCACCAGATTGCCTTCGGTCGCCCCCTCCAGCACCTTGCCTTCGGCATCGACGATCTCCGGCTTGACGCCGAAGAAGGGCCGTGTTGCCGAGCCGGGTTTGAGCTTGGTCGCACCGGGCAGCGGCGTGATCAGGATTCCGCCCGTCTCGGTCTGCCACCAGGTATCGACGATCGGGCAGCGATCATCTCCGACGACGCGGTGATACCACTCCCAGGCCTCCGGATTGATCGGCTCGCCGACCGAGCCGAGCAGGCGCAGCGACTTGCGCTTGGTCTTCTTCACCGGTTCCTCGCCGGCGCCCATCAGCGAGCGGATGGCAGTCGGCGCGGTGTAGAAGATGTTGACCTTGTGCTTGTCGACAACCTCCCAGAAGCGCGAGATCGTCGGATAGGTCGGGATGCCCTCGAACATCAGGGTCGTCGCGCCATTCGCCAGCGGGCCGTACACGATATAGCTGTGCCCGGTGACCCAGCCGACATCGGCCGTGCACCAGTAGATGTCGCCGTCATGGTAGTCGAAGACGTATTGATGCGTCATCGACGCATAGACGAGATAGCCGGCGGTGGTGTGCAGGACCCCCTTGGGCTTACCCGTCGAACCCGAGGTGTAGAGAATGAAGAGCGGGTCCTCCGCCTTCATCTCGACCGGCGGGCAGTGCCCGGAGACCTTCGCCGCCTCCTCGTGATACCAGACGTCACGGCCCTCCTGCATCGCGACATCGCCGCCGGTCCGCTTGACCACGATCACGGTCTTGACCGGGGCCTTTTCGGCCGCCGCGTCGACATTGACCTTGAGCGGCACCTTGCGCCCGCCGCGCAGGCCTTCATCCGCCGTGATCACCACGTCCGAGGTCGCATCGGCGATGCGCCCGGCCAGCGAATCCGGAGAGAAGCCGCCGAAGACGATCGAGTGCACCGCACCGAGCCGCGCGCAGGCGAGCATCGCATAGGTCGCCTCGGGGATCATCGGCATGTAGATCGTGACGCGGTCGCCCTTCTTGACGCCCTGCGCCTTCAGCACATTCGCGAACTTGCAGACCTCGGTATAGAGCTGGCCGTAGCTGATCTTCTTGGATTCCGACGGATCGTCGCCTTCCCAGATGATGGCCGTCTGCTTGGCGCGCGTCGCAAGATGTCGGTCGACGCAGTTGTAGGAAACGTTCGTGGTGCCGTCTTCATACCATTTGATCGAGACCTTGCCCGGCTTGTAGCTGACGTTCCGCACCTTGCTGAACGGCTTGAACCAGTCGATCCGCTTGCCGTGCTCGGCCCAGAACTTGTCGGGGTCCTTGATCGAGGCCGCGTACATCTTCTTGTATTTGGCGTCGTTCAGATACGCCTTTTTGGCCCAGGCGGCCGGCACGTCATAGATCTTGTCGGACATAGAAGACTTCTCCCCGGGCTTGGACCGCAATCAGCCCATCTTCGTCGCGGCTCATGGCATGAGTGCCGGATTCCTCGGCAAATAACGACCGCTTCTTTCGAATTGCGCGCATCATAAAGCGCGAAAGAGCGGCGGCAAGCCACACGCCCTCGCACTTTGGTTTCAAAGACTTTTGGCGAGGGTCGGATCGGTCCGCCACGCGCCGGATTGCCGGTTATCGCGCAATATTGGCCGTCATTGCCGCAACCGACGCGGCCCTGCCATGCGCTCGACGAACCACTCGAACGGCCCCTTGCTGAAGCTCCGCGACCATAGTGACGCCAGCACCAGCAGAGACGCGTAGATGACGGCTGCCGCAGCCATGCAGGCCGCGGGCCCGAGACGCCCGTAAAGGCCAAGGCCATAGCCGAGAAAGATCAGCACGCAGACGATCGACTCGGACATGTAGAGCGAAAGGGACAGGCGGCCATCCGCCTGAAAGATCCGGCCAATGCGCATGCCGAGCGGCCGGTTGAAGAAACTCAGGCCGGCGCCGATCATCACCAGGCTCATCAGCGGCGGGAAGACGCCGCGCAGGATGAGCTCGGCTGCAGCAAAGGCCGGTTTCGCCGGGCCGGGAGACGCCATCGCCGCCGCGGCATAGGCGAAATTGCCGACGAGGGCGGGCAGCCAGAGAAAGCGCGCCAACGCCGCGCCCGGTGCGGCGAGGCTGCTCAGCGAGGCGGTGCCGAGATGGCGGAAGGCGGCCATGCCGAGGAAGAACATGCCCCCGACATGCGGCAAGGTGATCAAGGGCGCCAGCCCATAGAAGATCGCCCATTCCATCAGCCGATAGTGCGCGATCGCCAGGAAATCGCCGGAACGATGCACCGCAACGACGGCTGCATCCGCACCGGTGGCCGGATCGGGCTCGATGATGCCGATGATTGCAAGCAGGGCATGGGTCAGGATCGCCAGCAGCCACATCAAGGCAGCCGCCTTGAGCAGGCGTCCCAGCGACCAGCGGGCCGCGAGCGGCAGGATCATTCCGAGAAGCGCGTAGGCGAGCAGGATGTCTCCTGCGAAGAGCAGCAGGCCATGGGCAACGCCGAGCAATCCGAGCGCGAGCAGGCGACGCCGATAGCGCCCTTCGCCGTTGGTTGCGATCTGCCGCGCCGCGCCATAGCCGAACAGAAACGAGAAGATCAGAACGAATTTCGCCTCGAACAGGGCCTGGATCAGGAACACGGCAAGACGATCCAGGGCGCCGGGAAAGGCGGAGCGCCACCAATCGCCGCCGAAGCCGAACGGCATGGCGAAGAAAGGCAGGTTGACGACGAGGATGCCGAACAGGGCGATGCCTCTGATCGCATCGACGGCCGGGTCGCGCCCCGGCACCGCACCACGTGCAGGCGTCATTGCGCGGCCTCGGTCAGCTTCAGGAGCGCCTCGCGCGCAGCTGCAGCATCGGCGGGATCGAGCTTGGTGACGAAGGCGCCGTCGACGGCAAGGCGGATGGCAATCGCCAGCCCGCGCGGCAGGCCATCCGAACAGGCGGCTTCGAGCCAGCGACGGTCGGCGCTGAGCAAGGGCACCAGCGCCGGCGACTCCGGAGGCAATCCCGCCAGCAGGATCCCGAGCAGCCGGTCGACATCGCCTCCGTCGGTGAAGGCCATGCGGATATAGGCGCGCAGCCAGCGGCCCGGCCCATCGGGTTCAGCAGCGCTCGCGCGTTCTTCGGCGATCGCAAGATCGACAAGGCTGACGATGCCCTCGACCAGAGCGATCAGAAGGCGCTCCTTGTCGGGGAAATGGTAGAGAATTCCGCCCTTGCTCACGCCGGTTTCGGCTGCGAGCCGCTCGAAAGTCAGGGCGTCGATGCCGCCTCCGACGACGATCGCGCCCGCTGCCTCGAGCAACGCCGCCTTTTTGCTGCTACGCAAGTTCATTCTCCATAACTATACCGTCTGGACGGTATAGTTATGGCTTGACCCCCGCGACCGCAAGAGGTGCTCGGAGCTCGTCGATCCTTCAGAGCCCGCCCATCTTGCAGACCAGTGCCCATTCATCGTCGGTCACCGGTTGCACCGACAGGCGGAAGGACGTGACCAGCGCCATCTTGGCGAGTTCCGGCGTGGCCTTCACCTCAGCAAGGGTCACAGGCTTCGGCAGCGGCTTCACCGCCTTGAAGTCGACATAGACCCAGGGCTCGCCCGGGTTCGCGATATAATGCTCCTTGATGACCTCGACGATGCCGACAACCTCGAGCCCCTCGTTCGAGTGGTAGAAGAAGACCTGGTCGCCGAGCTTCATCGTCATCAGGTTGAGCTTGGCCGTGTGATTCTTCACGCCATCCCAATGCGTGCCCTTCGCACCAGCCTTGACCTGGTCGTCCCAGGACCAGACCGATGGTTCGGATTTGACCAGCCAGTGAGCCATCAGACGTCATCCTCTTTCGTCGGAGCAGGCGGACGCAGCGCGGCCTCGCCCTGTTCATTCCAGAATCGCACCATCTCGCGTGTAAGCGCGGCATAATCCTGCGGGCCGAGTTCGACCCTGACCTCGCCCTCGCCGAAGGGCAGAATCAGCACGAAGCGGTGGGTATCATCGCCGCGCCGCCGTCGATGCTGGATCACCGGTCCGGCGGGCACACGCCCGGCCAACGCCACCGGCATGCTCTCGGCAACCAGCTCCGAGCCGGTGGTCTTCCGCACCTCAGCGACGCCGCGCGCCACCCGCTTGCTCAGATCCGACCAGTCGCCTGCCATCGCTTTGCTCCCTAATTCTCCGCCCGGACCGGTCGCGCCAGCAATCCCGTGACCGCTTCGCGAACGCCGATGCGTTCGGCGATAATGGCCGCAACGGCCTCGGCGATGGGCGTCTCGATGCCGCGTGCCTGCGCCATCTCTGCCAGGACCGACGTCGTGAAGGCGCCCTCGGCCAGTTTGCCTCCAGCGGCCTCGGCCGGTGTCTTGCCCTGGCCGAGCGCCAACCCATAGGCGAAATTGCGTGACTGTGCGGACGCGCAGGAGAGCACGACATCGCCCAACCCCGAAAGCCCCATCAACGTTTCCGGCTGCGCACCAAAAGCCTCGCCGAAGCGCCTGAGTTCGGCAAAGCCACGCGCCACCAGCGCGGCACGGGCGCTCTCGCCATAGCCGAGCCCGATCGCGATCCCCGCTGCGATCGCCAGCACGTTCTTCGCGGCTCCGCCGATCTCGACGCCACGGATGTCGACGCCGTGATAGATGCGAAAGGAGGCAGAACTCAGCGCCTCGGCCAGATCCTGCGCCAGATCCGCCTCGCGCGCTGCCAGTGTCAGAGCCGTCGGCAACCCGCGTGCGATATCGGCGGCAAAGCTCGGACCGGACAGGATGGCCGGGACCGCACCGGGCCAAAGCTCGGCGATGATTTGCGTAGTGAACAAGCCGCTCTTCTGCTCGATGCCCTTGGCCGCCGAGATCGTCGGCACGCCATCCGGCAAGGCTTGCGCGAGCGCGGTGCAGACCTGTCGCAGCGCCTGGGTCGGAACCGCGAGGATCAGCGCCTGTGCATCGGCAAGCGCGGCAAGCTCGGCAACCGGCGATACGGCGGCAGGCAACGTCGCGCCGGGCAGGCGCGGCACCTCTCGACGCTCCCGCATGGCCGCGATGGCCTCGGGATCACGGGCCCAGAGCAGCACGTTTCGCCCGGCCCGCGCCGCGGCCAGAGCCAGTGCGGCACCGAAGGAGCCGCCGCCTACGACGCCGATTGTCTCGAAGGCCTTGCTCATCTCGGCGCGCTCACGTCGCTCACGGATCACGCTTTGGCCTTGAGCTCGTCCAGCGGCCAGCGTGGCCGGGCAACCGCGCTCATGTCGTCGACAAGCCCGAGCCTCAGCCTCTCAAGCCCAGCCCAAGCGATCATCGCGCCATTGTCGCCGCAAAGCGCGACCGGTGGCGCGACCATCGGCAGGCCGGCCTCGGTCGCAAAGCGGGTCAGTCCGCGCCGGATCGGCTGGTTGGCGGCAACGCCACCGGCAACCACCAAGGCCGTGGGCATGATCCCGGCCCCACGGCAGGCGCGCAGGCCCGCTCGCGTGCGGTCGACCAGCACGTCGACGACCGCTGCCTGGAAGGAGGCGCAGAGATCGGCGACGTCGCGGTCGGAGAGCGGCGCAATGCGTTCGGCCACCAGCCTGACCGCGGTCTTGAGGCCGGAAAGCGAGAAATCGGGATTGGGGCGCCCAGCCATCGGCCGCGGAAACTCGAAGCGTTCGGGATCGCCCTTCTCGGCTTCCCGCTCGACCGAGGGGCCGCCCGGATAGGCCAGACCGAGCATCTTTGCGATCTTGTCGAAAGCCTCGCCGACCGCGTCGTCGATGGTTCCGCCCAGGCGCAGATAATCGCCGACGCCGCGCACCGCCAGGAGCTGCGTATGCCCGCCCGAGACCAGCAGCAGCAGATAGGGAAAGGCAACGTCGTCGGTCAGCCGCGCCGTCAGCGCATGCGCTTCGAGATGGTTCACCGCAATGAAGGGGCGGCCGGTTACCAGCGCGATCGCCTTCGCCGTGGTCAGCCCGACCATGACGCCGCCAACCAGACCCGGCCCGGCAGCAGCAGCGACCGCGTCGATCTCGGAGGGCTTGAGTCCGGCATTCGCGAAGGCGCGAGCGACGATGCGGTCGATGGCCTCGACATGCGCGCGCGCCGCGATCTCCGGCACCACGCCACCATAAGCCGCATGTGCGGCGATCTGACTCAGGATCTCGTTGGACAGGATTTTGGCCTCGCCGGCGCGATCGACGCCAACGATTGCAGCCGCGGTCTCGTCACAAGTCGTCTCTATCCCCAGAACGCGCATGATCGATCGACAAATCTCGGACAGGTTTCGGCCCGAACAGGCCACAAGGAGAGGCGGGCGGAGCTCCGACGGTTTCGCGCCGGGGATTCCCTCGTATAGTGCGCCACGGAGCATAAGGCCAAGAGGCCGTGGAGTTCGCCGGCCAGCGGCCGGCATCAGGAAGACGCAAAGAGAATGAATGAGATCGCAGCTTCGGTTCGCGGACGCCAGGTCGGCCGCTTTGTCATCGGCACGCGCGGCAGCCCCCTGGCGTTGGCGCAGGCCAATGAGTTCGCACGCCGCCTCGCCGAGGCTCATGGCTGGGCAAAGGACGAGCTGCCGCTCGAAATCATCGTCACGACGGGGGACTCCATTCGCGATCGCCCCCTCTCGGAGGCCGGCGGAAAGGGTCTGTTCACCAAGGAGATCGACCAGGCTCAGATCGAGGGCCGGATCGACTACGCTGTCCACTCCGCCAAGGATCTTCCCACCAAATTGCCCGACGGCCTCACCATCGCTGGCTATCTCCCCCGCGAGGATGTGCGCGACGCGTTGATCGCACGCGGCATTTCCCGCGTTGCGGACCTGCCGCAGGGCGCGGTCGTTGGTTCGGCCTCGCTGCGCCGCCAGGCCATGCTGAGGCGCGCCCGGCCCGATCTCGAGATCGTCCTGCTGCGCGGCAATGTCGCAAGGCGGCTGGAGAAGGTGGCGAGTGGAGAGATCGACGCGACCCTGCTCGCCATCGCCGGGCTGAAGCGGCTCGGGCTCGCCGACAAGGCAAGCGGCATCCTTTCCATCGAGGAATCGCTTCCGGCCGTCGGCCAGGGTGCGATCGCTGTTGCGGTTCGCATCGGTGACACCGCAAGCACGGAAGCTGTCCAGCCGATCCTTTGCCGTGACACCGGCATCGCACTCGCCGCCGAACGTGCCTTCCTGACCGAGCTCGACGGTTCCTGCCGGACGCCGATCGCCGGTCATGCCACCGTCGAGGGCGACCGCTTCCATTTGCGCGGGCTGCTGCTCTCGCCCGACGGCACGGCGATGGCCGAAGATAGCTGCAGCGGTCCCGTCAGCGAGGCCGCGGAAGGTGGAGCCGAACTCGGACGCGCCTTGCGCGCCAGGGCTCCGGCGGGGATCTACTCATGAGGCCGGGTGTTCCATGAACGCCAACGACGCGACAGGAGGGCGCATGCGCGTATTCGTGTTCAGACCGCAGGCGGATGCCGAACGCAGCGCCCGCGCGCTCGCCGCCCATGGACATGAGCCGATCGTGGCGCCGCTTTTCGATGTGGTCCGCCTCGCCGAACCGGTACCCAAGGGCACATTCGCGGCGTTGATCCTGACCAGCGGCAATGCTGTGCCGGCCCTCGCCGATGCCCCATCCGCCTGGCGGGACCTGCCGGTCTTCACCGTCGGGGCGCGGACGGCCGCGAAGATGCGCGACGCCGGTTTCGAGGATGCCCGCAGTGCCGATGGCGACCGCAACGACCTGATCGCTCTGGTCCAGCGCAATATCCCCACGCCGGCACGCCTGCTTCTGGTCGCTGGCCGGGACCGCCATGACGATATCGCGGAGCGCCTGGGCAAGGCTGGCTACGAGATCGCGAACTGGACGGCCTATGCGGCCGAGGCCAAGCCCAGCCTGCCCGAAGCGGCGGCCGCCAGCCTGCGGGATGGGCGCGCCGAAGCCGCACTTCACTATTCACCACGAGGCGCCCAGACCTTCCTCGCCCTGACACGTGCCTCCGCTCTCAGTGAACAGGCGCTGGAACTGACGCATGTCACGCTTTCGGCGGAGGTTGCGGCCCCCTTGATCGCAGCAGGCGCCAGCACGGTTCTGGTTGCGGAATACCCCGAAGAGGCGGCCCTGCTGGCCGCGCTGGATCAAGTGACCGCTCGCAATCGTCGCGCAGGGGATGTTAGACAGGCCGTGGCCGCGCCGGCCGGCGTCGAGACGGACAAGGATGCGATGAGCGAGCCGCAGACAGCCACGCCGCGCGGACGCCACCGGCGAACTCCCCCGACCATCGACGGCAGGGTAGAGGCGGCAGTGACCGCGACACCAGAAGCTGCTTCGGCAGAGACTGACCAGCCTCCCCCCGCAGCCACGCAGCCCAGTGAATTCACACCCGGAATCACATCTCCGGCGCCTGAGCCCGTTGGCTTGGCTCCATCTGAGCCTGCGCCGCCCGTTTCAGGCGAGCCGTCTCCCCCTCCGCGGCTGCCATGGGCTGCTCTGGCCGCCACCGGCCTGATCGGCGGCATCCTTGGGGCGGGTCTCATGACACTGGTCGGTTCCCGCTCGACGCCCGATACCAGCGAACAGCAGATCGCCGAACTGAAGGGGCGCATAGAGACCCTGCAGCGCACGACGACCAATCTGCAAAGTGCTGTCACAAGCCTGCCCCAGCGCGCAGCGCTGGAGGCGCTCGATCGCCGGGTCAGCGCGACATCGGAAGCTGCCGCCACTGTCGCCGCGGAAGCAAAGACCGCCGCAGCACGGCTGGCGGAACTCGCAAACGCTCCCGCCCCGGCCACGGCCGAGAACAGCTCCGCCATCGCCGGGCTGACGCAACGCCTCGGCACCGTCGAGACGCTGGCCAAGTCCGCGGCCTCGCCGAGCCCGCAGGCATTTGCCGCCGCGCGCATCGTGCTCGCCGAACGCATCCAGGGCGCGCTTTCTGCCGGCAGGCCCTTCGCGGCCGATATCGCGGCTCTCGGCAAGGGCGGCGGCTCGGCCGAACAACTGGCCGCGCTCTCCGCCGTCGCCACAACCGGCGCACCGACGCAGGATGCGCTGCTGGCGCAATTCCGGGTTCATCGCGCCATGTTCGATCGCGAAATGACGCCGGCCGCCAAGGATTGGCAGGATCGCCTGCTTGGGCTCGCCAGCAAGGTCGTCACCATTCGCCCGGTCGGAGATACCGGCGCAAACGACCCTGCAACGCTGGTGATCCGCCTGGAGAATGCGCTTGCGCATAACGAATTCGGCAAGGCCGCCGGCCTCTGGGCTCAATTGCCCGAGCCGGCGCGGCGGGACAGTGCCGAGTTCGGCACCAGTTTGCAGAGGCGCGCTGCCGCTGACGCCGCGATCGGCAGGATTGCACAGGATGCGGTTGCCGCGCTCGGCGCGGGTGGCTGACGGAGGATAGCGTTCAATGGTTCGCGTGCTGCTCTATCTCTTCGTCATTGCCTGCCTCGCGGCTGGTGCCGTCTGGCTGGCCGACCGCCCCGGCGAGGTCTCGGTCCTCTGGCAGGGCTACCGCATCGAGACGAGCGTCGCGATCGCGGCAATCGGCGTCATCATCCTGGCCTTCCTCGCCATGCTCGGATGGGCCGCGGTGCGCTTCGTTCTGGGCCTGCCCTCGGCCTTCAGCTTCGCCTCGCGAGCGCGACGTCGGGCCCGCGGCTTCGAGGCCGTCTCCCGTGGCATGGTCGCGATCGGTGCGGGTGATCCAGTGGCTGCCGGCCGCTACGCCGTCGACGCCCGCAAGTTTTCCGGCAACGAGCCGCTGACCCTGCTGCTCGAAGCACAGACGGCCCAGCTCTCGGGTGACAGGGGCCGGGCGGAAGCCGCCTTCAAGGCCATGCTCGACAAGCCGGAAACACGCGTGCTCGGCCTGCGCGGTCTCTTCGTCGAGGCCCGTCGCCGTGGCGACATGACGGCTGCGCGCGCCTTCGCGGACGACGCCGTGCGGCGCTCCCCCTCGCTTGCCTGGGCCAATGACGCCCTGCTCGATTTCCACACCAGCGCCGGAGACTGGCAAGCAGCGCGCACAGCCGTCGAACGCCGCGCCGCCCTGCGTCTCGCCGAAAAGGCGGATGCCAAGCGCCAGCGCGCTGTGCTGCTGGCGGCGGAAGCCCTCGACGCGAAGGGCAGCGAACCGGAGAAGGCCTTGGCCGCCGCCCTGGAAGCGACAAAACTCGCCCCAGGCCTCACGCCGGCAGCTGCCCTTGCAGGGCGCATGCTCGCCGAGCGCGGCGATATCCGAAAGGCCGCCAAGCTGCTCGAAGCCGCCTGGCGCGAGGTCCCGCATCCCGACATCGCCGCCGCTTATCTCGATGTGCGCCCCGGTGACAGCGCGCAGGACCGGCTCGCACGGGCCGAAACGCTCGTAAGGCTGCGTCCGGCCGATCCGGAAGGCGTGCTGGCTCTGGCCGGCGCGGCGATCCATGCCCGTGATTTCGCCAAGGCCCGCCAGGCGCTGAAGCCGCTGCTGGCCGGCGGTGCGTCCGTCCGCGTCTGCCTGCTCATGGCCGAACTCGAAGAGGCCGAACATGGTTCGGCCGGCCGGGTTCGCGAATGGCTCTCGCGCGCCACGCGCGCGCCGCGTGACGCAGCCTGGGTCGCGGACGGGCTGGTCTCTGACCATTGGCTGCCCGTCTCGCCGATTTCCGGGCGCCTCGATGCCTTCGTCTGGACGGTTCCTCCGGCGACACTCGTCAGCCAGGCGCCGGCGATCGACGATGTGCTGGCCGATCTCGACGATTCCGCACCGCTGCTGGAAGGGCGTGCCGAGACGATGGCACCCGTCGAGACCGCCAAACCGGTGATCGAGCAGGCAACGCTCGTCGCACCCGAGCCGGCGAAAATCGAGCCCGCGAAGCCTGCAGGGGACGAGAAGCCTGCGACCGAGCCTGTCGCCAAGGGTGAACCGGCCGTCGCGGCCAAGCTCCCAACTCCGGTCGCCGAGGCGACAGTGGCTCCTGCGACCTCAGCCTCGGTCCGCGATCATCGCCCCTCCCCGGTGATCTTCCCGGTATCGCACGCACCGGACGACCCGGGCCCCGAAGACGCTCAACCGGCCACGGCCGCCAAGGCAAAGTTCCGCCTCTTCGGCTGACCGGCGAGCGCGCCGGCCAGCGCGCTCGCCTCGTCTGCACGGGCGATCGCGCGAAAAGGGGTGCGGGTCTCCCTCCCGCCCCTTATAGCGGTCTGCATGAACACCGAACCAACTGCCCCACTATCGACCTCCCCGGACAACGCAGAGGGCGTCAGCCTGCATGTCGCTCCGGAGCAGGCAGGAATGCGCCTCGACAAGGCGCTCGCCATGCTTGCCGGCGAAATCTCACGCGCCCGCCTGCAGCAGGTCATCCGGGAGGGTGGTGTGAGCCTCAACGGCGCGATCGCAGGCGATCCGAGCCGGAAGGTCGCCGCCGGCGACGTCCTGACCCTGATCATGCCTGCGGCCAGGCCGCCCGCGCCGCTGGGCCAATCGATCCCGCTCGAGGTCGTCTATGAGGACGATGCTCTGATCGTGATCAACAAGCCGGCCGGCCTCGTCGTTCATCCCGCGGGGGGACATGAGGACGGCACTTTGGTCAATGCGCTGATCGCTCATTGCGGAGACAGCCTCTCCGGCATTGGTGGCGTCAGGCGACCCGGCATCGTGCATCGGCTCGACAAGGATACCAGCGGGCTTCTCGTCGTGGCCAAGACCGACAAGGCCCATCAGGGGCTTGCCAAGCAGTTTGCCGACCATGGCCGCACCGGGCCGCTGGAGCGCGCCTATCTCGCGCTGGTCTGGGGTACGCCGCGCCGGCCGCATGGCACGATCGAGGCCGCCCTCGAGCGTTCACACCGCAATCGCGAGAAGATGGCGGTCGTTGCCGAAGGCCGCGGCCGCGAGGCAATCACCCACTTCACCGTTCTGGAGCGCTATCCGCCGCTGCTTCGCGGGCAGGAGGAAACCGAAGCCCTGGCCAGCCTGATCGAGTGCAGGCTGGAAACCGGTCGCACGCATCAGATCCGCGTCCATATGAGCCATCTCGGCCATCCCTTGCTGGGCGACCAGCTCTATGGCTCCGGCTACATGACCAAGGCAAGCCGCCTTCCTGACGGCGCACGCGATGCACTGGCCGCCCTCGGCCGGCAGGCACTGCATGCAACGGTACTCGGCTTTGCTCATCCGGTGACGGAGGCGGAAATGTATTTCGAAGCGCCTCCGCCTGCCGATTTTGCAAATCTGCAAGCGGAACTCGCGGCCCTGTGAGCTAATCTGGCCACTTCGCCCACTTTCCGCCAAGCTGCATTGGCATATAATGAGGCTTGGATGCGGATGGCTTAAGGGGCGCCGCATGGGGCCGGGCTCGACGAACCCTCACAGGGTTCGCGCGTTGGTTCAGGCACATCATCCAAAACCTGCGCGAGGGTCGTTCGCGCGGTTGGCTTGCCGCGAAGCGGGAGCCAGGAAAGGAGAAACGAGCATGGCGATTGCATCGCTGCCCGTCATGTCCGCGGAGGGCGGACTTTCACGTTATCTCGAAGAAATTCGCAAGTTCCCGATGCTGGAGCCGAGCGAGGAATACATGCTCGCCAAGAGCTGGCGCGAGCATGGCGACCGCGATGCGGCGCATAAGCTCGTCACCTCGCATCTGCGGCTGGTGGCCAAGATCGCCATGGGCTATCGCGGCTACGGCCTGCCGATCGGCGAAGTCGTGTCCGAAGGCAATGTCGGCCTGATGCAGGCGGTCAAGCGCTTCGAGCCCGACAAGGGCTTCCGTCTTGCAACCTATGCGATGTGGTGGATCAAGGCCTCGATCCAGGAATATATCCTGCGCTCCTGGTCGCTGGTGAAGATGGGTACCACCGCGAACCAGAAGAAGCTGTTCTTCAACCTGCGCAAGGCGAAGAGCAAGATTTCGGCACTTGGCGAGGGCGATCTCAAGCCGGATCAGGTCAAGACGATCGCGACCAAGCTCGGCGTCAACGAGCAGGACGTCATCGACATGAACCGCCGCCTCGGCGGCGATGCGTCGCTGAACACGCCGTTGCGCGAGGATGGCGAGGGCGAATGGCAGGACTGGCTCGTCGACGACAGCGAAAGCCAGGAACGTCGCCTGGCCGACTCCGAGGAAAGCGACAACCGCCACCAGGCGCTGCGCGAAGCACTGACGGTGCTCAATCCGCGCGAACGCCGGATCTTCGAGGCTCGGCGCCTGGCCGATGACCCGATCACGCTAGAGCAACTCTCCGAGGAATTCGGGGTCTCGCGCGAACGCGTCCGGCAGATCGAGGTTCGCGCCTTTGAGAAGGTGCAGGAAGCGGTCAAGAAGGCCTTGACCAGGATCGAAGCACCGCGCGCCGCCCTGCCCGCGAACTGAGACCTGAATTCGTCGGCAGCACGATACGAAAAGGGGGCGGTGACGCCCCCTTTTCTGTTCAGTAGAGCGGCGCCAAGGGCTGCAGGGGCAGCCGGAACGGCCCGAGATAGACCCGCCCCTCGCGCAGGACGACCGGCGGCAGAGGCGTAAGCCCAGGTGTGCCCCCGCTCGGCTTGCCACCAAGCAGTCCGCCAAGACCAGCGGCAAGACCACCGAGCTTTATGCCACCAATCCGATCGATGCCGGCGACACCGGCGTCGATCTGACCGGACAGGCGATGCGTCTGGTCGAGCAGCAGACGCCCGCTCGCCTCGAGCCGAGCAGCCCCCTTTGTCATCAGCAGTCGCGTCAGTTCGATCTGCCCGCCGGTGGTACGCCAGGCTTCGAGCGCATCGGGATTGAAGCCGGCCTTGAACGCCAGCGACTGGGTCAGACTCGCCTGCATCTCGACATCACCAGGTTCAGTGGTTCCGAGCAGCGCATCGAGCGCGGGCAGCACCGAGCCTTTCGCTGTCAGCGCAAGATCCGCCACCTGCTCGGTCGCAAAACGCGCCGGGTTTCGGCGCAGATGCACGTCCAGCTGATTGGCGCGCCAGGTTTCGTTGCTCGCGCCGGGCGCGGTCAATGTCGCATTCGGCTCGACCAGCACCATGGAGAAACGCTCGGGCTCGCGCTCTTTCAACGCCAGGCTGGCCTCGAGCTGACTCCAGCCGAGATCAAGTTTGCGGCCTTCAGGCAGGGCAGCCTGCAGCGGCCCCTTCACCTCCAGGATGACGAGGCCGGGCGTATAGATCTGTCCGACCGCCACACTCGGGCCAGTCTCGACCTTGACCGTATCGCCCCAGCGCGACGAGGTCAGCGTCAACCCCGCGCAGCGGACCTCGATCCGAAAGGGAAAGCCTGCGACGGAGCGATCGCTGCATGTCCACGTTCGGCCCATCTGCGCCTCGCGGGCAACAACGCGGTCAAGTCCCTCGACCACCCGCCCTTTGACGACGAACCAGAAGCCGGACCAGGCCAAGGCCAGCAGCACGAGCAGGGCGAAGGGCGCATAAAGCCAGAAGCGGCCTCGGCAGCGCTCGGAAGGGAGGTCGGTCATGCAGCAGCGATCCATTGCGCGAAAGCGGCCGGATTGTTAGCTCCCGGTCGCAGGAAGCGCCAGACCCGCCATTCTCTCGGCCGATTCGAACGCTTCCTTCGTCAAGCAGCTTCTGACGGCGAAACTGTGGGATAACGATGACAGCGAATGCAGCTTCTGACGATCTGTGGGTCTTCGGCTACGGTTCGTTGATCTGGCGCCCCGGCTTCGCCTTCGAGGAAAGCGTGGCGGCCCGACTCAACGGCTATCATCGCTCGCTTTGCGTCTTCTCGCATGTCCATCGCGGCACCCCGGAACGGCCGGGCCTCGTGCTTGGGCTCGATCGTGGCGGCATTTGCCGAGGGCTCGCCTTCAGGGTGGCGCCCCCCCATGCCGCCGGGACCATCGCCTATCTGCGCGAGCGCGAGCAGGCGACCTCCGTCTATCTCGAACGCCATCTGCCCGTCAGGCTCGAGGACGGCCGCCGCATCCGGGCGCTGGTCTATGTGGCCGACCGCAAACACCTGCAATATGCTGGCCGCCTGCCGGCCGAGGAATTGCTCAAACTGGTGCGCCAGGGCCGCGGAAGCTCCGGAGAGAACCCCGACTATGTCCTGCGCACGCATGATCACCTGCGCAAGATGGGCATCTTCGACCCGGTCCTGAGCCATCTGGCTCATGTGCTGGCACCCGGTCTGCCCGAGCCACGCCCGCCGCTCTAAGCCTCACACCTGCGGCATCAGGTCGAGCAATGCAGCCCGGCGACTCAAGCCGTCCTCGGCGAGCAGATGGATATGGATCTCGCTCGCCCCGGCAAGCACGACGGACCGGCGCCAGCGCGTCAGCGCAGCTTCAATCCCGAAGGGACCGCTCTCGCGCGCCGCGATAATCTGCCGGTCCTCGGATACCGCGAGCAGCACGGCATCGCTGAAGCCGAGAGCATGATCGTCCGTGACCGAAAAGACCGAGGCGACATAGCGGCGCCCTGATCGACCACGCCAGGCGGTGAAGCGACGCTCGCCCAACCCTGCGGTGCTGCGCAGCGGCATTTCGCGCGCATCCGCACCGGGTTCGATGCTCCATTCGTCCAGCTTAAGGGCGAGAACAGGCATTTGTTCCTCCTTTGTTCCGAACAAAAAGAGAACAAATTTGAACACCTGTCAAGCATGGCCCGCCTTGCGGGCGGAATGCGCCACCGGGGCTCGTCTAAGCGAGGGGGTCCTGCCCGATCCTGGCGAGTTCGCCGCGCCCCGTGGCGAGCAGCCTGTCGCTGGCAGTCTCGATGCGATCCTGCAACTGCGCCTGGAAAGCTTCCTTCGACATGCCGGGCAGGATCGGCGGCAGGATCTCGACGCGAATCGTTCCAGGGCGGCGCAGGAATTTGCGGCGCGGCCAGTAGAGCCCCGAGTTGAGCGCGACCGGCACGCAGGGCACGCCGAGCTCGGCATAGAGATGTGCGACGCCGAACTTGTAGGCCGGCGGCGCCCCGGCCGGACGGCGCGTTCCTTCCGGGAAGATCAGGAGCTGGCGGCCGTTCTGGCCAAGCTCGACCTTGGCGCGGCGGGTCACATGCGAGAGAGCCCGTGCCCGCGCGCCACGATTGACCGGAATCATGCGCATCTTCCACAGGCACCAGCCGAAGAACGGGATCCAGGTCAGTTCACGCTTCAGGATGAAGACCGGGTCCTGGAAGATAGTGACGAGCGCAAAGGTCTCCCAGAACGACTGGTGTTTCGCGGCCACCATCATGCCGCCCTGCGGAATATTCTCGAGACCGCTAATCTCATAGCGGGTTCCAGCCGTCACCCGCATGAGCCACAACGCACTGCGCGCCCAGGTCAGGGCGACCCACAGCATATAGCGCCGCGGCAGGACAAGCGCGGGCAACGCCGCGAAAATCAGCCACAGGATCAGGTTCAGATAGAACAGGACGTTGAAAAGGAGCGAGCGCAGCACGAGCATGGCGCGCAAAGAGCGCGCCGGCTCGCCGACGTCAAGCGCCGCGCTCCTCCGCCCCCAGGCGCGTGCGCTTTTCGTTCTCGGGGCCGAGCACGCTGGCAGGCTTGGAGGAGACCGGCTTTCGCCCGCCGATGATCACCGACAGGCGCGATGTTTCCGGATCGTCCTCCAGCATGCTGCGTAGCCGCGCCACCAAGTATTTCACATATTCCGGGACGAGCACCCTGGCGACGCGCCATTCGTTCCACCAGCTCGATGCATCGATATGCTCGGTCACCACCGGGTGCGGCACGACGCGAACGCCTGGCATGGCGTGGCTGAACTCGGCCAGCGCCCGCGGCATATGATAATTGGAGGTCACCAGCAGCAGTGACTTGAAGTCGTGCCTGCGGACCCAGCGGCGTGCCTCGATGGCATTGCCGATGGTGTTGCGGGCGCGATAGTCGAGATCGACGCAACAGCCGAGCAGCTCGCGCGCGGAGGGATTGAGCTTTGCAAGCTCCTCACGGCCGGTGCGCTCGTTGACACCGCTGATCAGCAAGCGCGACCCACGTTCGGCCCCGAGCAGGCCGATGGCATCGCCGACGCGCTGGGCCCCGCCGGTCACGACGACGATCGCATCCGTACGCGGCGCGACCGTCGGCTCGCGCTGTTCGATCCTGGCAATGAAACCGGCATAACCGCCGGCGAGCGCGAGCGCGAGCAGGGCAGCAACGGCAAGGGTCAGGCGCCATGCCCAGACTCCTGCAGAGCTCCTCCTGCTCGTCGCGGTCGGCGACATCGCGTTGTCCCCCCCCCTCACCGGCAGCTGTCCGTGTCTGATTCCCATCATCACCATGTCTTGCCAGGCTAAACCGGCAATCGGGCATAAGGGCGACGTGAAAAGTCGTCCTCCGCCCCAGAGATTAAGACTTCACTACCCCAGCACCCGCAAATAATGGCGCACGGTAAACCGCGAAACGAGACCGGATATCGCCGCCACCACCATCGCCACCAGAAGCACAGCGGCATAACCCGACCAGCCGATCTCGAAAGCACCGAACATGGCCTGAATCTGCTCTGACCCCGGCGACGAACTCCAGCTGGAAGCGAGCCAGCCCAGAATGGCGATGGCCACGATTGCAGCAAGCCCTCCAGCCGCGCCCCCCTTGAGCCCGAGCCTGACGAACCGCGCCTGGAATTCCCGCGCGATGAAGTCATCATCAGCTCCGACAAGATGCAAGACCTCGACGCTGTCGCGGCTGCCGGCCATTGCTCCGCGCGTCGCAAAGGCCACGGCCAGCGCCGCGGCGGTCAGGACCAGCAGAACGACGACGACACCGGCAAGGATGATGGTGTTGGCCATGGTCGAGAGGCGGCGCAGCCAGAGGCGGTGATCGTCCAGGCTCGCGGTCGGGACGTCGCGCCGCAGCGTTTCCTTGAAAGCCGCGATTTCCGCCGAATTGCCGCTGCGCAGCTTCAACACGATCAGCCGCGGCACCGGCAGTTCGACGAGATCGAGCCCCGCGCCCAGCCAGGGCTCGAGCAGCTTGTCCGACTCCGCCTTCGGTACGGCGCGCACCTCGTCGACGCCGGCAACGGCACGTGCCATCTCGACCGCGCGCGCAACGTCGCTCTCGATATTGCGGCGTGTGTCCGGCCGAATCTGGATCGTCATCTCATTGGCGACGGCACCGCGCCACTGCTCGGAGGCGTGTGCGGCGAGCAGCGCCGCGCCGGCACTGAGGGCCGCGAGAAAGGTCAGGATCGCGATCACCGCGACCAGCGCCCGGCCGGCAGCCGAATCGACCGGAACCAGCGGCTGGTCCCGTCGGAGATTGAGTGGGAGCGCGCGTTCACGCGGTTCCCCATCCTGCTCGAAGTCAGCTGTCGACATGAAGATGGCCGTCGGCAATGACAAGGCGCGGAGCATCATAGAGCTCCATCAGCGCGAGATCGTGGGTTGCGATCACGACGGCGGTCCCGAGCGACTGCAATTCCATGAACAGGCGCAGCAATCGCCGGCCGAGCGCCGGGTCGACATTCCCGGTGGGCTCGTCCGCCAGCAACAACTCCGGCCGCCCGATCAAGGCGCGCGCGATCGCGGCGCGCTGCTTCTCGCCGCCCGAGAGAATGGTCGGTACGGCATGCATGCGCTCGCCGAGACCGACCCAGCGCAGCAGTTCGACGACCTCCGCGCGGTAGCTCGTCTCTTCCTTGCCGAGCACGCGCAGCGGCAACGCGACATTCTCGTAGACCGTGAGGTGATCGAGCAGGCGAAAATCCTGGAATACCACCCCCATGCGGCGACGGAAGGCCGTGAGCGTCGTCGCATCCAGCCGCGACACATCCTGGCCGAACAGGTTCACCAGCCCGCGCGTCGGCTTCAGAGCCATTAGCACGAGCCGGATCAGGGTCGTCTTGCCGGCGCCGGACGGGCCGGTCAGATACTGGAACGAGCGCGGCGCGATGCTGAAGTTGATGTCCTTCAGCACCTCGGGGCCCATGCCGTAACGCAGACCGACATTCTCGAACCGAACCAAGCCCTCGTCCCTTCGGAGCAAGCCCGGCAGTCGCGGGCATCCCTTGCGAATCTCGACCGCGATCCTACACCGCAAGCCGGTGCCGGCGGAAAGCCGGCCGATCTTCAAACCATGCAGTACAGGTTCTTCACGGGGCGTTAACCATAAATCCCTCCAATGGGTCGAGACCTCCACGAGCCGCACGCGAGAGCTTGAATCGCGCTGCGCCAGGGAAGAAATCTGCAGCGGCACCTGAGCCGCGCGTACCGGTGCCATTGCGAAAGAGTCATTCGCCAAACCATGCTGATCGTCTGCCCGTCCTGCTCCAGCCAATATGAACTCGATGCGGCCAAACTTGGCCCGTCCGGGCGCAAGGTGCGTTGCGCCAAATGCGAGACGCGCTGGCATGTCGAGGCGGAGCCCCAGCCGGTCACATTTCCCGATGCGCCGAGCAGCGAGGAAACGACCGCGCTGCTCGACGAAGAGCTGCGCCGCGCTGCCGAGATCGAGGAACAGGTGTCCGCACTCACAGCCGAGCGCGCGGCCCTGGCCGAAGGCGATGAACCAAGCCGCCCTGGAGCCAGGCCGCGCGGTCGCCGTTCTGCGCGCACAGGTCGAAAGGCCGCCCCCGTGCCGCTGGGCACCCGGATGCGAGCCATGGCTGCGCCGGCGCTCGCGATCGGCGGTCTCGCCGTGCTCGGGCTGCTTGTCTGGAAACGGGACGTGGCGGTCCGTGGCGCTCCCCAGCTCGCTGTCGTCTTCGAGAAGATCGGCCTGCCGGTGAACGTGCGCGGCCTCAGCCTGACGGGCATCGAGAGCGGGGTCGTGCAGGACGCGCAAGGCCGCTTCCTGGTGGTCGAGGGCGATGTCACCAACATCACCAAGACCGTCGCCAAAGTGCCGCAAATCGAGGTCGCCGTGCGCGATTCGGCTGGCCAGACCCTCTATACCTGGGCAACGGAGCCGCCGCGCCCGACCCTGGAACCCTCCGAGCTCATCCGTTTCCGAGCCCGGCTCGCGGCCCCGCCGGAGGCCGGGCAATCCGTGCTGGTGCGCTTTACCGCCGCCAAGTCGGCCGGGATCGCCAGCGCACGCTGATCAGACAACGGTCGAGGTTGCCCGCGCCTTCACCTCGCCGCACTATCCCGCTGCAAGCGATCGTATAAACCTGCGATTGGAACCAGACTGCGCAGCGTGCTGCGCCAAACGGGCGGCCGGCATCCGGCGAGACCCGAAAGGACACTGACGACGATGACTCAGCCCCTACGCATCCGGGTGCTCTACGAAGAGGCCGCGATCGCCAAGCGGAACGAGGAAATGGCACGCGAGATCGCTGCCGCCTACCCGCCCGACCTGCTGGTCGTCGCAGTGCTCAAAGGCAGTTTCATGTTCGTCGCCGACCTCATCCGGGCGATGCATCGCGCCGGCATGACGCCGCAGGTCGAATTCGTCCATCTCTCGAGCTATCGCGCTGCGACCATTTCCTCCGGGCAGGTCGAAATCCTGCGCGACGTGCAGAGCGACGTTCGTGGCCGTCAGGTGCTGCTGGTCGACGACATTCTCGAATCCGGCCGAACCCTCGCCTTCGCCAAGGACCTGCTGGCCGCCCGTGGCGCATCGCGCGTTTCCACAGCGGTGCTCCTGGAAAAGCCGGCCAAGCGCGCCGTCAACATCCAGGCCGATTATGTCGGCTTCGACTGTCCCGATTACTTCGTTGTCGGCTACGGCATGGATGTCGCACATTCCTATCGACAGCTGCCCTATGTCGGCGTCATCGAGACTGCCGATCAGGCCGGCCTTCCAGGTATCTGAACGATGTCACGTATTCTGGTCGTCGACGATGAGGAAAGCCTGCGCGCCCTGGTGGCGCGCGGTCTCACGCTTGACGGACATGTCTGCATGATGGCGGGCGACGGCGCCGAAGCGCTGGAGATTCTCATGGCCGAGAGGGGGCGTTTCGACCTCCTGCTCACCGATATCCGCATGCCGCTGATGGACGGGATCGCGCTCGCGCTCGCCGCCAAACAGGAGTTTCCGGACCTGCCCATCATGCTGATGACGGGCTATGCCGAGCAGCGTGAGCGCGCCAAGAGCCTGGAGGCAATCGTCTCGGAAGTGATGACGAAGCCCTTCACCATCGCCGAATTGCGCACCACGGTCATGCGCGTGATCGAACGCTCGATCGGCTGAACATCGCGCTTATACCGGTATCACGCCCTCCAGGCGATTCATCGGGCCGGAGAATGCCGACCTTTGGCGACAGCCGCAGACTTTCGTCGCGGCATTTATTGCAACCGAGTTGCAGCTGCATTGACGGGTTTTGCTCGACCTGTCATCCTGCTCTTGCAAATGAATTGCAGGTCGGGGTCGAGCATGACGATCGATGTCGTGAGCACGTCGAAGGATGTCGCGGACGCGGCACACCCCGCCGGGTGGCAACGGCCGCGGGGTGATCCGTCGCTGCTGGACGTCTTTCGATCGATCCCGGTTTCGGCCAAGGCCACTCCCTGGCGCAAGTTCCTCACATTTCTCGGGCCGGGCTATCTGGTGGCCGTCGGCTACATGGACCCTGGCAACTGGGCGACCTCGCTCGCGGGCGGCGCGCAGTTCGGCTACGCGCTGCTGGTCGTCGCACTCGTCTCCAATATCATGGCGATCATCCTGCAGTCGCTTTGCGCGCGGCTGGCGGTCGCGACAGGCAGGGACCTTGCGCAGGCCTGCCGTGATGCCTATCCGCGCTGGGTTTCGTGGCCGCTCTGGATCTTTGCGGAACTGGCGATCTGCGCGACCGACCTCGCCGAGGTCATCGGCACGGCAATCGGCCTCAATCTGCTCTTCGGAATTCCGCTCGAAATCGGCGTATTGATCACCGCGCTCGATGTCTTCGTCATCCTCTGGCTGCAGACCAAGGGTTTTCGCTGGATCGAAGCCTTCATCATCACGCTGCTGGGCGTCATCGCCGTCTGTTTCGCCGTCCAGATCGCACTCGCCGATCCGGACTGGGGCCAGGTCATTCGCGGCTTTGCCCCGACGACCGACATCGTCACCAATCCCAACATGCTCTACCTCGCGCTCGGCATCATTGGCGCGACGGTGATGCCGCATAACCTCTATCTGCATTCCGGCATCGTGCAGACCCGCGCCTATGGCGGCAGCCTGCCGGAGAAGCGCGAGGCGCTGAAATACGCGACACTGGATTCGACCGTCGCCTTGATGTTCGCACTGACTATCAACGCAGCGATCCTGATCCTCGCCGCCGCGACCTTCTACAAGACCGGTCAGAACACCGTCTCCGAACTCGGGCGCGCGCATGAACTGCTCGCCCCGCTGCTCGGCGCCTCGATCGCGCCATCGCTTTTCGCCATCGCGCTGCTCTGCTGCGGCCTGAACTCGACGGTGACCGCGACCATGGCGGGACAGATCGTCATGGAAGGCTTCATCGACATCAAGCTGCCGGCATGGCTGCGCCGCCTGGTCACGCGCCTGGTCGCCATCATCCCTGCCATCGTCGTGACGATCGTCTATGGCGAAGCGCAGACCGGCAAGCTGCTCATCCTCTCGCAGGTGATCCTGAGCTTCCAGCTGCCCTTCGCCATCGTGCCGCTCGTCATGTTCACGGCGTCGCGCAAGAAGATGGGCGAACTGGTCTCGCCGCGCTGGCTGACGGCGAGCGCCTTCGTCATCGCAGCGATCATCATCGCCCTGAACGTCAAGCTGATCTTCGACGTCGCCTTCGGCTGAACCGAGCGGACATCTACCGGTTCAGCCACCAGATCGAGATTGTCAGCACGGTCGCGAAGGACACCCAGGCGGCATAGGGCCAGAACAGGTTCGCCGCGAGACGATCGAGCGGAGCGAAGCGCTTGATCGTGATCAGGATCATCGCCAGCAGCGGCAGGATCACCAGGATCCCGGCGAGCGGACTCTGCATTCCGAAGAATCCGAATGACCACAGCACGTTCAGCAGAAGCTGGACATGATAGGCGATCAGCGCCCCGGACTTGCCGGGCGTCTCTGCCGGCAGTCGGAGGATGCGGTAGACGCTCAACGCCATGATCGCAAACAGCGCCGTCCAGACCGGCGCGAACAGCCAGTTCGGCGGGTTGAATGGCGGCTTGGCAAGCGTCGCATACCAGCCTGGGATTTGCGGAACGGTGGCCGCGCTGCCCAGCAGCGAGGCGGCGACCACCGGGACGATCGCAATCAGCAGATCGACCCAGATCGGCCTCGGCGAAGATCCGGCCTTGCTCGACAAAGTGCTCATGCCCCCAGCATGGGGTGCGTCTGCGGCATCGGCAAGCCGAGACCCTTGCGCCAACCCCCATGCCTGCGCCAGATGGACATTCCCGTTCCTCATGGAACCTTTCCGGAATCGCTCCATGACCAAGCGCCCGCTTCATCCCCGTTCGCTGGCCGCCCAGGCCATGGGCAAGATCGATCAGCTCACCAAGGGCGTCGTGACGCCGATCCATATCGCCACGACCTATATCCGCGACGAGGACAACGGCTACTCCTCCGGCTTCGTCTATGGACGCCCGGACAACGAGACGGTGCGCGAGGCGGAAACCGTGCTCGCGATGCTGGAAGAGGCGAAGGCGGGGGCATTGCTCTTCAGCTCGGGCATGGCGGCCGCCACGGCTGTCTTCCAGGCGCTCTCGCCGGGGGATCATGTCGTCGCCTCGAAGGTGATGTACTGGGCGCTTCGCTCCTGGCTGCTGACCGAGGCCACGCGCTGGGGCCTGAAGATCGAATTCGTCGAGACAGATGATCTCAACGCGCTGAAGGCCGCCGTAAAGCCAGGCGTCACCAAGCTGGTCTGGGCCGAGACGCCCTCGAACCCGCTCTGGACCATCACCGACATCGCCGGCGCCGCCGAGATCGCCCATGCGGCCGGTGCGAAGCTTGCGGTCGATTCGACCTGCGCGTCCCCGGTCCATACCCGGCCGCTTACGCTCGGTGCCGACATCGTCATGCACGCTGCCACCAAGGTGCTGAACGGCCATTCCGACGTCGTCGCCGGCGCCCTCTGCGCCCGCGAGGATGACGCCTTCTGGAACCGCGTGAAAACAGTCCGCAAGATGCAGGGCGGCGTTCTCGGCCCCTTCGAGGCCTATCTGCTGATGCGCGGCATGCGCACCCTTCACGTCCGCCAGGAACGCCAGACGGCCTCCGCCATGACGCTCGCCCAGAAGCTCTCCGCCCACCCGCTGGTGGCCCGCGTGCTCTATCCCGGCCTGCCACAGCATCCGGGCCATGACATCGCGGCGCGCCAGATGCAGAACGGCTTCGGCTATATGCTGTCGATCCAGGTCACCGGCGGCGAGAGGGCGGCGATCAAGGCGGCGGCGCATGTCGAGCTCTACAAGCGCGCCACCTCGCTGGGCGGCGTCGAGAGCCTGATCGAGCATCGCGCCTCGATCGAGGGCGCAGGCTCGCCCTGCCCGGTCGATCTACTGCGCCTCTCGACCGGCATCGAAGATGTCGAGGACCTCTACAACGACCTCGACCAGGCGCTGAAGGCCGGGCACGCCTAGCGCAGGGTCGCCCGTGCCATAGCCAGCAGGCGCACGTGCCCCCCTTTATGGAATGGCCCGCCCCTCTCCTCCATGCTGATCGGGTCGCAACAGGAGGGTGGCATGAAGGACATTCAGATTCTTGGTGTCGATTTGGGCAAGAACAGCTGCAGCGTGGTTGGTCTGGATCAGGCTGGGCG
>NZ_JBFRGS010000015.1:0-175300 GCF_052115465.1 Allobosea sp. 2RAB26
TCGACTTGCCCGAGCCTGAGGGTCCGCAGATCACCAGCTTCTCGCCGCGCGCCACCTTCAGGTTGATGTCGCGCAAGACATGGAACTCGCCATACCACTTGTTGACCCCGATCATCTCCACGGCCGTATCCGTGTTCAGGGAGGTCTGCCTCAGCCCGACAGGGCGATCGGCCGTCGCGCCGTGATCTCCCGGGCGAGGGTGCGCGGTGGTCGCATGTGCCATGAAGAGCTGATCCGAAGTGAGTGTATCTTTGAGCCGAGCATAGGAACCACGCCCCGGCGGGCAATCCGCCGGCAGGCATGACTTCATGCCGGAATGTTATGCCGGCGGGCGCCCACGATCGCGACGCCGGGGAACGCCCCTCATCGGCGCCGTCGATGGCGCCGCTGCTCCACGCGAGGCTCCCGTTCTGACCCGGCTGCTCCATGGGCGCAGGGCGCGGCGGCGATTGGCCCGGGCGCCATGCCGTGATCGCATCGACTGTGGCATCCCTGCTCCTTGTGGGCTCCGGGCGGGTAACAAAAGCGTAATCGGGTAGAGAAATCCCTGTACAAATTTTCGTACTTGACGTTTCACTGCCCCGCTTTCTCAGGGGATATCAGGCTTTTAAAAGGTATTCATTCCTCTGGTGATTTTTTGATCATGAAATCTGTCCGAGATTAAAGTTTGATCGGAAAGATCTGGCTGTAATGAGTATTTTAGTTGCAGTTCTTGGTGATCGTCCACTTCTGGTAGAGGGCATCGCAGCTCTGCTGAAACGTCGCGCGGGATCGCGAGATCGCCAGCGCAGTCTTGCTCGGCGAGATGACGATCACGAGGCCTGCACGAAACCGGATGGACAGGATGGGGGCTCGCAACGCGTCGAGGCGGTGATCGCAGCACGGGCGTTACCGCCCGGGCGTGCCTGAACTCCGCGCCGACCCGTGACCGGATGGAAGGACTGCCGATGCACATGATCCCGATCGTGGCCGCGGTTTCCGCCCTCGCACTCACCGGTGCCGCCCAGGCCCAGGCTCCGCCTGAAGAAGCTGCTGTCGACCGCGAGGTCGGGCTCAGTCCCGTGGCTGCATCGGGACCCTTGAGGAACCGGTCGGTGATCGTCGTCGATATCCGCGCGCTGCCAAAGCCGGAACGGCTACGCGTCACCCGGATCGTCGCAGCACGCGGCGATGACGAACTGCAGAAGCTCCGGACGGCGATCGATGCAGCACCGCTCCTCGCCCTTGCGCTTCGGGCGCAGGGGCTGTCATCGCTGCAGGTGCTCGTCGCCGAGACCGGTGCCAATGGGCGGCTGACCCTGATCACCAGGAAGAAGTTCTGACGGCGATGGCGGCCGGCAGCGCCAGGGGGCGTGAACGCCCTGGCCTCGTCGCGGCGGCTGTATTCCCGGCTGGCGACCTTATCGGCATGACCCGGCAACCCCATATCCTGGCGACCGGCGCAAGCGCGCAACCGGCCGGCCGGAGGCGTTCATGGACATCGTCGTCACGCAGCTCGAGCACAGCGTTTGGGAAATGAAGGACCGGCTCGGTCGCCATTTCGGAACGATTGTCGCGGAGCGGGATGACGACTTCTGGATCGGCCCGCAGAACCGCGGCGTGCTGGCGCTCCCCATGATCCGGTTTGGCCCCTACGCCTCGCTTGGCGCCGTGATGACCGCGATCCAGGCCTATATGCGCTACGAGACCGGCGACCTCAATCAAAGGACGAGCTTCGCACCGCGGCGCCCCCGCGATCGGTTCACGGTCGTGCCTGTCAGCCCGTCGGCAGTCCGCGCCTGAGGCGTGGCCAAGATGACGCGGGCGGGCTGCTTGCTTAATCCGCCGATTGAGCGTCCAGTGAAGGGGCCGTCTCGCTTCGGACCGAACTGAGACCAGCCCCGACGCCGACCTTGCCTCGGCCCACCGCAATTCCAGTCGAGCCCGGCAAGGGCCAGGCATTTGGCGCGATCCCGCGCCATGTCCGATGCCGCTTAGATGATATCGCCGGCGGCCTGACCCAGGTCTCCGGACGATCGCTCGCGGAGCGGCGACCAGCCTCGGCCTTGGCCTCAGCTTTAGCCTCAGCCTTAAGGTTCAGCCTCTCCGCGGATGGTCCGATCCCGGCAACATGCGATGGAGACCACCATGACAAGCCTGTGGTCGAGTCTGGATCATTGCCGCGCGCTCGGGCTGTGGATGGCACCGCGCTATCCCGCCTGGCTCGCTCTCTTCACCCTTGCCGCAGCCTTCGCCCTGATTGCGGCGGTCGTGATCCATTGAAGCGCCATCCGTGACCGGTTCCGCTAGGCGTCCAGATAGGCCTTGACCTT
This sequence comes from Allobosea sp. 2RAB26, assembly GCF_052115465.1. NCBI lineage: Bacteria > Pseudomonadati > Pseudomonadota > Alphaproteobacteria > Hyphomicrobiales > Alloboseaceae > Allobosea > Allobosea sp. 2RAB26. The sequence continues at coordinate 2,313 of NZ_JBFRGS010000015.1, forward strand.
GCCCAGGCGCACGGCGGCCTTGAGGGCGGCATGGTCGCGCTCCGCCTGGTCGGCATAGCTCACCGAGAAATCGCCCAATGCCTCGTCGAACTGGTCGTTCGATCCGAGATAGCCGCTGATGCCGTCGGCGTTGCCGGCGACAGCATGCGCGCGTGCCAGCACCCAACCGCAGGCGAGGGCGTAGCTCAGGAGCAGCTCGGCGTCGAAGGTCACGACCAGCGGCTTGATCTTGGCGTCGCGCAACTGGCGCACATAGAACTGCTTGCCTGAAAGCTCGGCGGTGACCCAGCCCAGGAACAGATCCGATGCAGGCTGCATCAGGCGCTGCCCGACGACGACGCGCTGGCCGTGCTGGGAATAGGCGCTCGTGCCGGCATAGGGCTCTAGCACCGAAGCCACCGCCTCCTTGAACTGCAGGAACAAGGGGTCGTTGCAGGAGGACATCATTAGGACAACCCAGCAGCGGCGCCCGACACTGCCGACGCCGACGACCTTGATGGCTGCGTCGACCAGATGATAGCGGTCCAGCAGGACGCGACGGTCCTCGGACAAGGTCTCCCGATAATCGCGGAAGATCCGCTTCAACTGCTCCTCGAAATCCGGACGCCGCGATCCCTCGGGATGGTAGATCAGGGGCGGCATGTCGCGAATGCGGACGCGACCGCCAACCATGTCCGTTATCTTGGGAAAATCGGTTTCCGAGCCGTCCTGCTGGGCCGCCTTCGCGATCCGCTTCTGAATTCGGCCCCGTTCGCGCGCGGGCGCCACGGAGACGAGATCGTCTCCCGTGACGCGCGCGTACCAGACGTCGAGCGGATGCATGTCCGCGTAAGTCGCAAGGTGCCTGCGGTAGCTGCGCACGCAGGCGATGGCGGTGTCCCGCGCGGTCCTGGCCGGCAATCCGATCGACCGGGCCGCGAGGACGAACGAGGTCGCGAGCCGCTTGATGTCCCACTCCCAGGGGGCGGGCAAGGTCTCGTCGAAATCGTTGATGTCGAAGAGGATGTTGCGTTCGGGCGTGGCAAAGCCGCCAAAATTCATCAGGTGGCAGTCGCCGCAGGCCTGCACCTGGATGCCGGTGTTCGGCGTGGTGCTGAGATCGGCTGCCATGATGCCTGCCGATCCCCGGTAGAAAGCAAAGGGCGACTGCAGCATGCGCCCATAGCGGATGGGGACGAGCTCGGGAATGCGATCGGCATCCGCCGCCTGAAGAAGGGCGAGCGGGTCGGGGCGGCTTCCGTTCGGCGCCCATGTCCGATGCTGCGGGCGGGGGACGCGATCGCGAAGCGCCTTTCCGGCCTCCATCCGCTCCGCCAACGACATCACCCGCGTGAATTCATCCGGTAGCGGCCGATTGGTGAGGATCTCGTCGGCGCTGGCGCCGTGCAGGACCTCCAGCTCAGACCTCTTTGGCGACGCGAGCCTGTTCGATTTTGCAGACATGACGCCCCCACACAGAAAACAGCCGGCGCAATCTTTGCGTAAGGTACGCCTTTTCGCGAATTCGAGAACTGCCTTTGAGGCCCTGATCGCACCGAATTGTCGGCTCGTTCCGCGCGTCGTCTCTCCGGTGTGGGCAGCGCCACGCCACAACCGCCGCGCCTGGCCGGGCATGGCCCAATATCCTTGCAGTATCCCCCACCGCATTGGCCGTGATTTTTCGAGGCACAGGCCAATTGGCCCGCGGCTTGTGCTTGACGGATTGCCCGCTGCCGCGCTTGCTTGCCAGCCAGGGATGGTGGAGAGCACCATGCGCCGCGAAAAGCCCAGCCCGATACGCGCCGATACGCAAGGAACCAGCCGTTCTGCAGGGTCGGTCCGGCCTCGGGCGCCCGGCGCGCGCGCAATCCCGCGCATGGTCGTGAATTGGCTGGGTAGGGTTTTCACCGGCCGCGCTGCCCGCCCTTGGTCCGACGACCAGCGCAGCATATCGACGGCGTTCGGCGACCCCGCCTCGACCAGGCTGGGACAATCCTTCGGCGCGGCTGCCGATCAACATCCCGGCCTCTCCGGCTTCAGCCTCCTGATCCACGGGCGTGAGGCCTTCATCGCCCGTCTCGCGCTGGCCGACCTGGCCGAGCGCAGCCTCGATATGCAGTACTATTCCTGGGACGGCGATATCACCGGCCGCATCATCGTCGACAGCGTGATGAAGGCGGCCGATCGCGGGGTCAGGGTTCGTCTTCTCGTCGACGACGCCTTCTACAAGGCCAGCGATGCCGTCAAAGCCGCCCTCGACGCGCATCCCAATGTCGAGATCCGCCTGTTCAATCCGGTGACAAACCGGCGCTGGTCTGCGCTCGACTATATCGTCGATTTCGGCCGGCTGAACCGCCGCATGCACAACAAGCTGATGGTTGCCGACAATGCTGCGGCGATCGTGGGCGGCCGCAATATCGGCGACATCTATTATGGCGTGAACACGATCGCCAGCTATCGCGATCTGGACGTGCTGGCGGTCGGGCCTGTCGTGCGCAATCTGTCCGATGTTTTCGACCGGTTCTGGAACAATCCCTCGACCGTGCCGATCGCGACGATCGTCGAGCGCAGCTATGGCGCCGCCGATCTCGATGCCATCCTCATTCGCCTGCGCGCGGAGATCGCCGCCGCCGAATACCCTTATCCGATCGACCAGGACCTCGACGAGCTGGCACTCCAGAGCGCGGAGCTTCGCGACAATCTCGTCTGGGCACAGGGCCGGGTCATCGCCGACGATCCGGAAACCATCGCGCCGGGCATCGAGAGCGACCATGTGGTTGCGTTCATCCGCGGGCGTGTCGCCGAGCTGAAGCAGGAATTGCTCGTCGAGACGCCGTATTTCGTGCTTCCCGCCAGGGCGCAGGCAACCGTCAAGGCGCTGCACGAGCGCCATGTCCGGGTGCGCGTGCTGACCAATTCGCTGGCTTCGAACGACATGCTGCCGGCGCATTCCGGCTACGCCAAGACCCGCCGGCGGCTGTTGGAGAACGGCATGGAGCTCTACGAGCTGCGCCCGGATACCGACGCCTACCGGCCGGGCTGGTCGCTCCGTTCCGGCCGGTCACCTGCAGCCTTGCATACCAAGGCCATGGCCTTCGACCGGCAGGCCGTGTTCATCGGCAGCTTCAACCTCGATCCGCGCTCCGCCGTGATCAACACCGAGGCCGGGCTCTATATCGAGAGCCCGGAGCTGGCGGAGAGGCTGGTCGCCTACATGGCGACCGGCGTCGGGCCCGCCAACAGCTACCGTGTTCTGCTCGAGCCGAATGGCGGGATCGTCTGGGAGACGGCGCGGGAGGGGCAAAGCGTCCACTATCGGGGCGAGCCCGAGACCCGTTTGCGCCGGCGCCTCGTCGCCGACCTGTTGAAGCTCCTGCCGATCGACTCGCAACTCTGACGCCCACAACCCGGCTCGCGCGGGCAATGTCCGGGTGCTCGTGGGCGGGGCATTCATCGCGAGCGTCCTTGCCGGGGCGGCCATCAGCGCCGTGCGACAGGGGCAGCGCTCACGGGCTGCGCTCCCGTTGCAGTGACTGGGGCCGCGCCACGGCTTCCGATGCCATGTCGCCGCGAGCCGTGGGCGGCGGTCCGGCGCGCAGTGCCGCGACAGCGTCCCGCGCGCTCTCATAGGCGAGTTGCAGCGGCGCGAACTCCTCGTAGCTGCATCGGCGCTTGTAGCCGAGGGCTGCCATGTCGATCGCCAGGACGCCGAGTTCCTGCGACAGCCCTTGCGCGTCGGCTGGATCGGTCGAGGCGCCGGCGCGTTCCGTGATGTCCTTCAGGCGGGACAGGATCCCGCCCATCGGATCGGCGCCGCCCTGGTTGAGGAAGCCGCCGGCGGCGGCGAGCATCGAGCTGATGACCCCGCCGACCAGCACGACATTCCAGATCTGTTCGCTGAACAGGGTCGACCAGCTCGTGTCCGTATCTTCCAGATAGGCGGCGGTTCCGGGGTGAAGTGGAAAGCGCGCGTCCTTCTCGCTGTCGGGCGGGGTGATCAGGCTGGCCAGCGGCACCTCGCGCGCCAGCTCGCTGCGCCGCTCCAGCAGGCCGCGCGTTACCTCCATGATCGCGTTGTTGTAGAGCCGCACGCGCATGGGGCCGGTCGAGGCGCGATTGGCGGCCAGCGCGGTTGGAACCCCGACCGTGTCGACATCGTCGTCGGGAATGGACAGGCGCGGAAAGGCGTTCTTCTCGATCGTCTCGGAGCTGGCGGCCGGGGTGTTCTGCTTCAGGGACTCGCCAAGCTCGATGCTGAGGATGGTCGGGGGTGTCTTGCGCTTGTCGCCGACCGCGGCGACCACGTCCCTGACCACGGGATCGGCCGGCACGCCGAGCACGACGACGCAATCGAGCTGTCCGCCGGCGACGAGCCGGGCGACATCCTCGGGCTTGATGATCGTCATGCGAACATCTGCCGGTGTGAGGCCCACCATGTCGAGCAGCCGGACGAAGGACGGCTCATCGAGCGGTGAGCGGGAGACAAGGCCGAGGCGCTTGCCCTTCACGTCGGCGAGGGTCTCCAGCTTGAGCCTGGCCGGTGCTGCAGCGATCATGAGATTGGTGCGCAGCATTGCGACCAGTGCAGCCCCGGTCGGTAGGGGATCGTCGAGCCGCAGCACGGCGAGGTCGACCTCCCGTTTCTCCAGCAGCTGACTGCTTTCGTGCATGTCGGCCGTCGTGACCAGGTCCAGGCGCGCCCCGGCCCGGTTGACGTCGAGCAGGCGATTGAAGGCGATCAGCAGCTTGGCATCGATCCCGTCCTTGGGGCCGGCCGCGACGCGCAGATGCAGGGGCTGCGACCAGGAGAGATAGCCGACGACGGCGGCGGTGAGCAGCGCGAAGGCCGCCGCGGAGATCAGCAGGAGACGCGACATCGAGATGTTCATGGCACATGTCCCGAACTGCGCCTCGCTTCGAAGACGTCGGCTCAGCACCTGCAAGCCAGGATAAGTCGGACCCTGAACCCATTCAGCAGGGGCAGCCCACGAGCTCGGCAGGGCAAGCTTAGCGCACTATACGGCCACGTCACCCATGGCATTGGCACGTGCTCCGCTCTCGCAGGGCTGCAGAGCCGCGCATTCGGATGGTCGGGATGGCGAACTGGCGCAGGAGGCCAGCAGGAATGGCGCCGAGGCGCGTCGCGTAACGGCCAGGATCGGCCTTCATGGCAGAGGCCAAGCATGTCGGCTCTCCCGCTCCATTACGAATTGACGCGGTCTCCTTCTCAGTCACAATGAATTCTGCGTGGCCTTTGTCGACAACAAATGTTCGCCGACTATCAAAGCGTTGATTATTATAGATCGGCGCATCGGTATCCTGATCTACGGAAGATAAATTCTGAGTTTCCGAATTTAAGCTCTGACATCTCTAGCGGAAGCGGGAGAGTGAAATGAATAAAATTGCGATTGGATTGTCTCTGGGTGTTCTTCTTGGTTTTGGATCTGTACATATCGCGATCGCTCAGGGTTCGCAGCCGGCGCTGACCGAAACTGAGGCGCAAGCCATTGGGGTCGATGCCTATCTCTACTTCTATCCGTTGCTCTCCATGGACGTAACCCGCAAGCAATCCACGAACATCGAGGCCGGAAAAGAATTCGGAAAGGGCCCGATGAACATGTTCGTGAACGTGCCGGCGTTCCCGCCGGCCGATATGAAGGTCGTCGTCCGGGTTAATTTCGACACGCTCTATTCCATCGCCTGGCTCGATCTGACCAAGGAACCGCAGGTCGTCTCCGCGCCCGACACGGGCGGCCGTTACTATCTTCTGCCCATGCTCGACATGTGGACCGACGTCTTCGCATCGCCGGGATGGCGGACGACGGGGACGCAAGCCGGCAATTTCCTGATCACACCTCCTGGCTGGACCGGGACGGTACCAGCCGGGATGGCGCGTATCGGCGCGCCGACGCCCTATGTCTGGATCATCGGCCGGACGAAGACGGACGGTCCGCCGGATTATGAGGCCGTTCACAAGGTCCAGGCCGGCTACAAGGTTACGGCCCTGTCCGACTGGGGTAAGGCGCCGAAGCCGGTCGAGGTGAAGATCGATCCCAGCATCGACATGAAGACGCCGCCGAAGGTTCAGGTCGACACCATGCCGGCGGCTAAGTACTTCGCCTACGCCGCCGAGTTGTTGAAGCTTCATCCGCCGCATTCCACGGATCAGCCGATCATCGCTCAGATGAAGCGCATCGGCATCGTGCCGGGCGAGAGCTTCGATATCGACAAGCTCCCGCCGGCGGTAAAGAAGGGCCTCGAAGCTGCACCCGAGGCCGGGCAGAAGCTCATGGAATGGAAGATCCCGACGCTCGCCCGGGTGGCGAACCATTGGTCGATGAACACCGATACCATGGGCGTCTACGGAAACTACTATCTCAAGCGCGCTATCGTTGCGCAGGTAGGCCTGGGCGCCAATCTCCCCGAAGATGCGGTCTACCCCCTCAATCTCGGTGACGAAGCTGGCAAGCCGCTCGACGGCGCCGGCAAATACACGCTGCATTTTGAAAAGGGCGCCCTGCCACCCGTGAACGCCTTCTGGTCGGTCACGCTCTACGACCCGGAGGGATTTCAGGTCGCCAACAGTCTCGATCGCTTTGCGGTCAGCAGCTGGATGCCGTTCAAATTCAACGCCGACGGATCGCTCGACCTGTATTTCCAGAATGCCAATCCGGGCAAGGACAAGGAGGCGAACTGGCTTCCGGCGCCGAAGGGCGAGTTCAATCTGACGATGCGGCTCTACGGCCCGAAATCCGAGGTCTTGACCGGCAAATGGAACCCCCCAGCCATCACCAGGGCGCAGGGGCTTCCGGCCGTGGTGGGCCAGTAATCCCCAGGAGAGGGCACCGGAACGAACCCGCTCCGGTGCCCCGGCATGTGAAGCCCTCGGTCTCGCGGTTGCCCCGCGTGAGTGAATGGCGCGGAGGCTGCGGTCGGTCAGTCAGCCCTGGTCGCGGCGGGGCAATCCGCAAACGCCCTTCGACCGGACTGGACCCGCTAAGGCATCGGCCCGAAAAGTGGATTGCGGTTTTCGAGAAAGCCGATGCAAACACAAAGGGTTAGATCATCGAACCGGATACGATATCCGGTCCGATGATCCAGGACGTCAGTTACTCCAGACCGCAGGCTCGGCGGTGATCGAAGACGGCCATCGGCGGTGTCATTCGCGATGAGGGCATTGGACCCTTCTGGAAGTCCGAAACCCCCGCTCGGGCTGCGACAGTGATCACTGCAAGGTGTATCATCCCTCAGAAACGGGCCGGTTGCCGGCCCGAGAATGCGCTTGTGATCCCCGCCGGGGGGCTTGCCGCGTCCCAGAAGGATTTCTCAAGACATGGCAGACCCACGCACATTGGCGCAGGCGATCGTCAATACGATCCCCGAGCCATTTGCTGTGCTCGACGATCAGCTTCGTGTCCTGGCAGCCAGCAACGCCTTCTGCACCGCCTTCCGCATCGATCCTGACGAAGCGCCGGGCCGTCCGCTCTCCACTCTGGGCGACGGCCAATGGGACATCGCTGCCCTTCGCGTTCTTCTGGAACGGATCATTCCCACGCATGCCGTCATGGACGGGTTCGAGGTCGAGCATGATTGTCCCGATCTCGGCCGGCGGACCATTCTCCTGAATGCCCGGCAGATGGTCGACGAAGACGGCTCGGCCACAAGGATCCTGCTCACCTGCACCGACGTCACGGCGCGTCGGGCGGTCGAGCGGGAGAAGGAGGAGCTTCTCAGGCAAACCGAAGAGCTGCTGCGCCAGAAGGATGTCCTGCTTCAGGAAATCCAGCACCGCGTCGCCAACAGCCTCCAGATCATCGCCAGCATCCTGCTGCTGAAGGCGCGGGCTGTCTCATCGGAGGAAACCCGCCGGCATCTGAAGGATGCGCATCAACGCGTCATGTCGGTCGCCGAAGTGCAGCGGCATCTCCACACCTCCGAGGCGATCGACCAGGTCGAGGTCAACTCCTACCTCACCAAGCTTTGCGGCAGCCTCGCTTCGTCAATGGTCGGGGAGGGCCAGCCCATCACGGTCAAGGTGATGGCGGATTCAGGGGCGATCCGTTCCGATCAAGCCGTGAGCCTCGGCCTTATCGTCACCGAGCTTGTCATCAATGCCATCAAATACGCATTCCCCGTCGTCCGGGCCGATGCCATGATCCTCGTCACCTACGAGATCAACGGTGCCGACTGGAAGCTGATCGTCTCCGATAATGGCATCGGAAAGACGGCAAGCGACGCCGGCACCGGACTGGGCACGGCTATTGTGCAGGCGCTCGTCAAGCAGCTCGACGCCGTCATGGAGGCGCAGAGCGGGGCCGGGGGCATGAAGATTTCGATCACCCGGGCGAGCTTCATCTCGCGCATGCCGAGCGCGGCCTGAAACTCCCTTGAGGTCTCCCGGGCGCTGGATGCGATGAGCAGCCTATTGCCCGGACAAGCTGCGTGATCTGTCGTCGCAGACCTACCTGCTCGTCGGTTCGCCTCTGCCCTCTTCTCGCAATCCAGGCCAATATGGTGCCAGTTCGGGCAACAGGATGCCGCGCGAACGCCCTTGTCCATCGTTGCGGGAAACGCACTCCAGCCCTGTCCCTCACAAGGCGCGGGCAAGCGCCGCGAAAAAGGCGTCGTCATTGATCTCGAGGCGCTGACGGTAGCTCGGCTTCGAGCGCGCGCTCAGCACCACGACGACCAGGCGCTTCTGCGGGTTGATGTGGATGTACTGGCCATAGATGCCCTCGGCCTGGAAGGTGCCCTTGAGCGCGGGATCATCGAGGACGGGAATCCACCACATATAGCCATAGGGGATGAGGGTGTCGCCGATCGGGAAGGGCGAACCCGCTTCGCCGGTCCAGCCTTCGGGCAGCAGGGTCTCGCCGCCGATCCGCCCGCCATCGAGCACGAACTGCCCGAAACGGGCGTAATCGCGCATGGTCGCGTGCATGCCGCTGCCCGACACGGTCATTCCGTCCGGGCTCTCCGACCACCAGGTCGCGTCGGCTTCCGCGCCCATGCGCGACCACAGCCGCGTGGAGAGGTAATCGGCGAGGTTCGTGCCGGTGGCGCCTTCCATCACCGCGCTGACGAGGTAGGATTCACCGGTATTATAGGTCCAGGACTGCCCCGGCGCCGTCTCGGCGGGGAGGCCGGCCATATGCCGGGCGATGCCGCCTTTCTGCCACTGCATCTGGATGTCCAACAGCTGCCTGCGGTCGGAGGTCGGGTCGGTATAGGCCTCGCGCCAGCGGATGCCGGACGCCATGCGCAAGAGCTGCCGGATCGAGACCTGCGCATAGACGCCGCCGAGCGGGGCGTAGCGCGTCACCGGGTCGTCGAGGCTCGCGATGGCGCCCTCGCGCAGCGCGATGCCGACCAGCGTCGCGGCCACCGATTTGGCGAGCGAGCAGGAATTCCACATCGTCTGCGGGCCGATGCCCAGTGAATAGCTCTCCTGCACCACCTCGCCATCGCGCAGCACCATCAGCCCGGCGACGCGGTTGACCGAGAGATAGTCGTAGAGGTCGAAGCTCGTGCCGTGGTCCTGGATGGCGAGCGGTGGCAGGGCCTGGCCGGATCGTTTCAGCACGGACGGCGTCGATGCGCGTGCGATGGTTCGCGAAGGAAACCAGCCGCCATCGGTCGACATCGTCGCGACCATCTCGTCGGGCAGCAAGGTGCCGTCATAGAAGCGCTCGATCTGAGCGCGGGTGGAGCTGTCCATGCTCATCGCCTTATCCATTGCCCGTTCCTGGCCATGATCCCGGCCTGCCTGTCCCGCCACATCATCCCTGCCGTGTCGGCGCGCTGATGCTGATCCAGGTCGTCTTCGTCTGCAGGTACTGCCCCATGGCTTCCAGGCCCTTGTCGCGCGCCAGCGAGCCCGAGCGCTTATAGCCGCCGAACGGCGTCTTGAGATCGCCTTCGGTGAAGCCGTTGATCGCAACGGTGCCGCAGGCCAGCCGCCGGGACATGAACAGCGCCCGGTCGAGATCCCTGGTGTAGAGCGTCGCGTGCAGCCCGTAGTCGCTGTCATTCGCGACCGCCAGCGCCTCGTGCAGACCGTCGACCGGGAGCACGCCGAGCACCGGGCCGAAAATCTCCTCGCGCGCGATCGTCATCTGTGGGCTCAGGTCGCCAAAGACGGTCGGGCCAAGGAAATGCCCGGGCCGCTCCTGTAGCGCTTGCGAGGATGCCAGGACGCAGCGCGCGCCCTCGCGATGCCCGGCCTCGACAAAGCCCAGCACCGTCCGGCGATGCTCGGCCGAGACCATCGGGCCGAGTTCCGTCGCCGGATCGAGCGGATCCCCGACGACCAGCGCCCGGGCGCGTTCCGTGACCAGATGGAGATATTCCTCCTGGCGGCTGCGGTCGATGATCTGGCGCATATTGGCGGAACAGTTCTGGCCGCCATTCCAGAAGGCCGCAGTCACGGCGTTCTCGATCAGCTCCGGCGAAAGTTCGGCATCATCGAGCACGATGAAGGGGCTCTTGCCGCCCATTTCGAGGCCGATCGATTTCAGGTTGCTTTCTGCGGCATAGCGCAGGAACAGCCGGCCGACCTGCGTCGAGCCGGTAAAGGAGACGGCGTCGATATCGTTGTGCAGGCCGATCGCCCGGCCGGTGGTCTCGCCGAGACCGGGCAGGACGTTGAGCACGCCGGCGGGAAGACCGGCATCAGTCGCCAGCTCCGCCAGCCGCAGCAGCGACAGCGCGGTCTGCTCGGCCGGCTTGACGACGACGGAGCAGCCGCTGGCCAGCGCCGGCGCCAGTTTCCAGGCCGCCATCAGCAGCGGGAAATTCCAGGGCAGGACGGCACCGACGACGCCGATCGGCTCGCGCGTGATCAGGGCACAGGCGTCTTCGCCGGTGGGCGCGACCCTGCCAAAGCTCTTGTCGATCAGCTCGGCATACCATTGGAAGGTGGCGGGAACCTCGATCGCGATCTCCTTCAGGCAGTCCCTGATCGGCTTGCCGCTGTCGAGGCTTTCCAGCACAGCGAGTTCGGTCGCGTTGCTGCGGATCAGCTCGGCGAGCCTGAGCAGCACCGCCTTGCGCAGCTCGGGCGTGGCGCGCGACCAGGAGCCATCGCGAAAGGAGCGCCGCGCGGCGGCCACGGCCCGGTCGACATCGGCAGGTCCGCAATGCGCGATCGTGGTCAGCACCTCGCCCGTCGCCGGGTTGACGGTTTCGAGGAGCTTTCCGTCGGCCGGGCCGGCGCGCGCGCCGTCGATGAAGGCCCCGGCGGGCAGCGCCAGGCTGCCGGCGATGGCCCGGTAATGGGCCGCGGTCTCAAAATTCATGACGACATCCCGGATGAGGCTCAGAGGGGGGCGTGCGGGCGCGAATAGGTGCCGCGCGCGAAACGGTCGAAGCGCAGCGGCGCGAGGATCGCGGCCGGAGCGTCACCGCTGGCGAGGCTGGCGACATGGCGTCCGACGGCCGGGCCGAGGCCGAAGCCGTGCCCGGAGAAGCCAGTCGCGACGATCAACCCGGCGATCTCCGAGGGGCTGTCCAGGACCGGCAGCGCGTCCGGCATCACGTCGATCTGGCCGGCCCAGGATTTCACGATCTCGATGCCGTCCGCTCCGGCGAAGAGCTGCCTGACGCTCTCGCCGGTCCTGGCCGCCCGCGCCTCATTGGCCGGGATGCGCGGACGCCGGCGCGCCACCGGCCGCTCGCGCTTCGGCACGGATAGGCGCTCATGCAGATCGTCGAGGAGCGGCCGCCCGAGCCTGAAGGCGAAGCCGCTGCGGTAGCGCAGCAGCTCGGGCAGGAAAAAGCGCGAGGCTCGGAATGAATCGAGGGAGAGATCGATATCCGAGCTTGAATCGGCCGCGATGATGCAAGAGCCGTCGGCGCGCTGCCGCAGCCCGATGCCGAAGCCGCAGAAACAGGCGTCGCTGAGCGGCGGCAGCGGGGCGGTGAGCGAGACCGTGCTGCGCACGCCCTGCTGTGGCAGGACGAGGCCGAGCGGGGCGAGCAGGCGGTGGCTTTGCAGGCCAGCCGCGCAGACCACGGTGCCGCAGCGGATCAGGCCATGCTCGGTGACGACGCCGCTGACCCGGCCGCCGGAGACCTCGATGGCGAGCGCCCCGCAATCGTCGAGCACGCGGACGCCGCGCCGCATCGCCGCCCGGGCGAAGGCCGTGGTCGCGAGCGCGGGCTCGGCCTGTCCGTCCGAGGGGGTGTGCAGCGCGCCGGGCGCCTGGCCGCGCAGCGACGGCATCAGGCTCGCGAGCTGTGGGCCAGACAGCATCCGGGCATCGACGGCGATGTCGCGCGTGACATCGTGCCAATGCGCGAAACTCTGGAGCTCCGCGTCGGTCTCCGCCACGAAGATGCAGCCGGTCCGGCGCCAGCCGATCGGCTGGCCGAGTTCCTGTTCCAGCTCCGGCCAGATCCTGAGCGCCTCGATCGCCAGCGGCAATTCGAGCGGATCGCGATACTGCGTCCGCACGAAACCCCAGTTGCGGCCCGATTGCTGGGACGAGACCTTGTCCCGCTCGATCAGGATGGTGCTGAGCCCGGCGCCGGCGAGATAATAGGCCGATGCCGCCCCCATGATGCCGCCGCCGATGACGACGACATCGGCCTGGCGCGGCAGCGCGACCGGTTCGGCGCCGAGCTGCGCGACGACATCGTCGGGGGCGTGCGGGAACAGGCTAAGCGCGGACATCGAGGATGGCATCCATGTCCATCTCGACGAGGATCTCCGGATCGAACAGCCCGGCCTCGACCGTCGTGCAGGCAGGGTTCACGCCCCGGAAAGTCTCGGCGAAGACGGCCATGATCTCTTCGTAGTGAGCGGCCTGGGACAGATACATCCGCACCCGCACGACATCGGAAAGCGTCGCGCCGGCCTGGGAGAAGGCGGCCGAGGCATTGCGGAAGAGCTGCAGGGTCTGCTCGCGGGCGCCCTTTGCCAGCGTGCTCGAGGCATAGTCATAGCCCGTGGTGCCCGACAGCATGACATGGGGCCCGACGACCACGGCCCGGCTGTAGCTATAGGTCTGTTCGAATTCGCTGCCCGAGGAAATCAGGCGCCGGCCGCCCGTTGATGGTCTGGTGTCGCTCATGATCGCTTTCGCATGACGTTGCCTTGCGCCAAGAGGGAGCGCGGCGACGGGCGCCTTGTCGATTTCAATTATTGGAGGCGGAGGGCCAGAAATTCGGTCCGGGAATTTGGGGCGGGAAAGCGGGCGAGGGCGGTCCCAGTTTTTCAGCCCTCGACCTCCAATTATTGAAATCGACAAGCCGGCGTCCCGGTGCCCTCCTTCAGATCAGCGCAACCGGTCGTCGGTTGCCGGGCAGCAGTGCAGGGAAGCGTTCGGCCGATGCAGGTTGACGTCATCATCATCGGCGGCGGGATAGCGGGCGCGTCAGCGGCCTATTTCCTCTCCGCCCATGGCTCGGTCGCCGTGATCGAGCGTGAGGAGCATTTCAGCTATCACAGCTCCGGCCGCACCGCGGCCCAGTTCACGGTCGGGATCAGCGCCGCGACCATGCGCAAGATGGCGCAGGCGAGCCGCGCCTTCCTGGAGACGCCGCCCGAGGGCTTCACCGATCACCCGATCATGACGCCGCGCGGCTGCCTGACGGTTGCGAAGGCGGGGCAGGAGGCGGCGCTCATCCGCCTGCGCGACAATCTCCACTCCGTCGGCGCCCGTGCCGAGTATCTCGGCGGTCGTGCCGCGCTCGCCCATTTCCCGGCGCTGGTCGCCGACAAGGTCGATGCGGGGGTCTATGAACCCGATGCGATGGATATCGACGTCAATGCGCTGCTGCAGGGCTATCTGCGCGGCGCGAAGGGCAATGGCGCCTCGCTCCTGACCAAGGCCGATGTGCAGTCGATCCGCCGGGAGGGCGAGTTCTGGAGCGTGCGCCTGGGCGATCGCGAGCTGCGCGCCCCGCTGCTGCTCAACGCGGCCGGCGCCTGGGTCGACGAGGTAACGCGGCTGGCGGGGCTTGTCGCGCTGGGCGTCGTGCCGCACCGGCGGACCGCCTTCACTTTTGCGCTGCAGCCCGGCTTCGACACGCGCGACTGGCCGCATGTCAGCAATGTCGGCTACGGCTGGTATGTGAAGCCGGAAACCGGCTGCCTGATGGGAAGCCTGGCCGACGCGGTGCCGACCGAGCCGGGCGATGTCTATCCCGACGACATGGATGTCGCGCAGGCGATCGAGATTATCGAGCAGGATACGCTTTTGCGGGTCGGCCGGCCGCTCAGCCAATGGGCGGGCCTGCGCAGCTTCGTCGCCGACAAGAACCCGGTGGCCGGCACGCGGCCGGACGCGCCGGGCTTCTACTGGCTGGCGGGGCAGGGCGGCTGCGGCATCCTGACCTCTCCGGCCATGGGGCAGGCGATCGCCGCGATCATGGCCGGAAGCAGCCTTCCGGCGAACCTTTCCGAACTCGGCCTCACCGCCGCGGATCTTTCACCGATGCGGGACGGGCTGCAACGAGCGGCCTAGAGCGTGCCGCGAAAAGTGGCGACGGTCTCTCACGAGAAAGATGCTCTAAGATATTGGATTTGATTACGTATTCTGCGTTTTGACGTACTTTCCTGACCGCAGAAGACGTGATCCAGGGCCTTTGCCGGCACGAGCCGGCCATCCTTCGAGGCTGAACACAGCCCGTGCCGATAAAAGGGGATAGAAGCGATGATCGATAGCAAGGCAGGCAGCGGCGCCAGTCGCCGTGAACTTCTGGGCCTTGGCCTCGGCGCCGGAGCAGCCTCGCTGCTCGGCGGGCTCAACGCGGCCCAGGCGCAGGCCCGTCCATTGGTGCAGCCGCAAAAGCCGCGTGGCCAGGTGATCGCGGGGATTTCGCAGGAACCGACCGTCTTCAATCCGCTGATGCCCGGCAGCGAGGTCGACCAGGGCGTCTGGTGGCAGCTTTTCAACCCGCTCTGGTCGATCGATCCGCAGGGCAGGCTCGTCGCCGATCTCGCGACCGAGGTTCCGAGCGTCGGCAATGGCGGGCTTTCCGCCGACGGGCTGATCTGGAAGATCAAGCTGCGCCGGGACGTGAAATGGCATGACGGCACGCCGTTCACCGCCGAGGACGTCAAATACACGCTCGACCTGATCAACACCCCCGGCTTCAGGGTCCGCAACCGCGTCGGCCACAGCCTCGTCAGGGATATCGTCGTCGTCGCCCCCGACGAGATCCACTGGCGCATGGAAAGCGCTTATTCGCCCTATCTCTCGATCCTGGCGCTGACCTTCATCGTGCCCAGGCACATCCTGGAAAAGGCGCAGGATCCGAATACGGCGCCGTTCAACAGCGCGCCCGTCGGCACCGGCGCCTTCCGCTGGGGCGAGCGTGTCGCCGGCGACCACCTGCTGCTCCAGGCCAACCCGGCCCATCACGGCGAGGGCCCCTATCTCGAGCGCGTCGTCTTCAAATACATCCCCGACCTGACGATGCTCTACACCCAGTTCCGGACCGGGCAGATCGACTATCTGGGGCTCAGCGGCATCTCCGCCCATTTCGTCAAGGAGGCGCAGGGCTTGCGCGGCCGCAAGCTCTCGCTGTCGCCGACCGCCTTCATCGAGCATATCGCGCTCAACCTCGAATTCGCGCCCTTCGCCGACAAGGCGGTCCGGGAAGCGCTCTATCTCGGCATGAACAAGCAGGCGCGGATCGAGGCCTTGTATTACGGCCTGCCGGTGCCGACCGAGTCCTTCCTGCCGCAGCAATCCTGGGCCTATGATTCAAGCCTGCCGGCGCAGCGCCATGATCCCGCCAAAGCCAACGCGCTGCTCGATGCCGCCGGCTGGGCCCGCGGCTCCGACGGCATCCGGCAGAAGAACGGCGCGCGTCTCGAATTCGCCAACTCGACCACGGTCGGCAATCCCGGCCGCGAACAGTCGCAGGAGCTCCTGATGCAGGATTGGCGGGCGCTCGGCGTGGCCATGCGCATCAACAACATGCCGGGAGCGGTGATCTGGGGCGAGTTCTGGCAGAAGTCGAAATTCGAATCCGTGATGGTCGGCTCCAACTTCATGCTCGGCAACGATCCGGACGTGACGCCGCGCTTCAGCAGCAGGGCGATCCCGGCCAAGG
The DNA here is from genome assembly GCF_052115465.1 of Allobosea sp. 2RAB26. Lineage (NCBI taxonomy): Bacteria > Pseudomonadati > Pseudomonadota > Alphaproteobacteria > Hyphomicrobiales > Alloboseaceae > Allobosea > Allobosea sp. 2RAB26. The sequence goes on from NZ_JBFRGS010000015.1 coordinate 18,357, forward strand.
CCGGCAGCGGCCTGAACACCTATCAGTACCAGAACCCCGAGATCGACCGGCTGCTGGCCGAGGGCGCGAGCCAGTTCGACCAGGCTGAGCGCAAGGCGACCTATGGCAAGATCCAGAAGATCATCCGCGACGATCTCGTCCTGCTGCCGATCTACCAGACGGTGATGGCCGAAGGCATCAAGGACGGGCTGCAGGGCTTCGCCGCCAATATCAACTGCTCGTCGAATTGCTGGAACATGCGCAGCTGGTTCTGGGCTTCGTGAGCGGGCACTGATGATCCCCTTTCTCCTGAGGCGGCTCTGGCAGTCCCTGATCCTGCTGACCATCGTCTCGATGATCGGCTTTGCGATCCTCTATCTGGCGCCGGGCGGGCCGATGTCGCAATTCGCCCAGTCCGCCCAGATGTCGCAGGAGGATCTCGACCGCATCGCCCGCCAGCTTGGGCTCGATCGGCCCTTGCCGGTGCAGTACTGGGACTGGCTGCTGCGCATGCTGAGCGGCGACTGGGGCCGCTCCTTCCGCGACAACAGCCCGGTCTGGAGCGTCATCGGCTCGCATCTGCGCGCCACCTTCGAGCTGATGGCGGTCTCGACGCTGATTGCCATCGCGCTCGGCTGCTGGATCGGCATCCTGGGCGCGATCCGGCGCTATTCCATCTTCGACATGGTGGCGACGGTGGGCGCGATGGTGGCGCTCTCGATCCCGACCTTCTGGTTCGGGCTGATCGCGATCTACCTGTTCTCGGTCCAGCTCGGCTGGCTGCCGGCCGGCAATCGCCAGACCATCGGCGACGGCTCCTTCCTCGATGTCGCGCATCATCTCATAGCGCCGGCGCTCGTGCTGGCGTTGGTCGAGACCGCGATCTGGGCCCGCTTCATGCGCTCGGCCATGCTCGACGTGATCGGCCAGGACTATATCCGCACCGCCCGCGCCAAGGGGCTGCCGGAGCAGGCGGTGCTGCGCGGCCATGCGATGCGCAATGCGCTGCTGCCGCTCATCACCCTTGCCGGCCTGCAGTTCCCGACGCTGCTCGGTGGCGCGCTGGTGACCGAGACGGTCTTCACCTGGCCGGGAATGGGGCGGCTCTTCCTCGATTCCGTGGAATACCGCGACTATCCCGTGGTCATGGGCATCCTGATGTTCTCGGCCGTGATGGTCCTGCTCGGGTCGCTGCTGGCCGACATGCTCTACGCGGTGGCTGATCCGCGCATCCGGATGGGGTGAGCCATGACCGACGCAGCAAGCCTGATCGACCTGGCCGACACCCGCGCGGGAAGCGAGCACAAGAGCGCCTGGAGCCGCTTCCGGCGCCACAAGCTCGCCATGGCCGGAGCCGTGACGATCGCGATCCTGGTACTCGGCTCCTTCCTCGGGCCCTATCTCCTGCCCTTCGACGACACCCATATCGATGTGATGCATCGTTTCGCGCCGCCGCTGTCCGGCGCCCATGTCCTCGGCACCGATGAACTCGGCCGCGACATCCTCGCCCGGCTGATGATGGGCGGGCGGATCTCGCTCGCGATCGGCTTCACCGCCATGGCGATCGCGATCGCGGCAGGGACCGGGGTCGGGATGATCGCAGGCTATTACGGCGGCATCATCGGCTCGCTCCTGATGCGCTTCGTCGATGCGATCCTGTGCTTTCCGACGATCTTCCTGCTCCTGGCGCTGGCCGCACTGGTCAAGCCCGGCCTGCTCTCGATGACGCTGCTGATCGCGGCGACATCCTGGATGAATGTCGCGCGCATCGTCGAGGCGCAGATCAGGGCGCTGCGCGACCAGGATTACGCGGTCGCCGCCAGGGCGATGGGGGCGTCGAGCCTGCGGATCATGTGGCGCAACCTCCTGCCCAATGCGGTCGCGTCGATCGTGGTTGCAGCGACGCTCAATGTCGCCAAGGCGATCCTGCTCGAATCCTATGTCAGCTTTCTCGGCTACGGCATCCAGCCGCCCAACGCGAGCTGGGGCAATATGCTCAACAACGCGCAGATCTACCTGTCGAGCGCGCCCTGGCTTGCCATCATGCCCGGTCTCGCCATTACACTGGCGGTGACGAGCTTCAATTTCGTTGGTGATGGCCTGAGGGATGCCCTCGACCCGCGCATGGAGATCAGCTGAAGACGTCGCCGGGGCGTGGTGACGCCTTCTGGCGCGGCCGGCAGCGGCCGGCTCCGCGACCCGGACACATAGCAGGAGGTCGCTTTGACCCGCAGGCTCCCCTCATTGAATGCGCTGCGCTGCTTCGAAATCGTGGCGGCCGAGCTCAGCATCAAGAAGGCCGCACTCGCTCTGCATGTCAGCGAGAGCGCGGTGAGCCGCCAGGTCCGCATCCTGGAGGAGCAGCTCGGCGCCCAGCTCTTCCTGCGCACTCACAATGGCCTGGAGATCACCGATGCGGGCCAGCGTCTCGCGGTCAGCGTCAAGGAGGCGTTCGATCATATCGCCAATGCGGTGAACCCGTTCCAGAACGACCGCGAAGCCGTGACCATCAAGGTGCTGCCGACCTTCGCGCTGCGCTGGCTGCTGCCGCGGCTGCGCTCCTTCCAGGAGCGGCACCCGCTGATCAAGGTGAATGTCCAGACGCGCCTGAACGACATGACGCTGAACGATACCGATGCCGATCTCGGCATCCGCTATGGCGTCGGCAACTGGCCGCGCGACTACACGACCGAGCTCTATGCGGAATGGATCCTCCCGGTCTGCGCGCCGGGCTATCTCGCCGGGCGCCAGGCCAGCGAGACTGACCTCGCCCAGGCGACGCTGCTCCACCCCTTGCCGGATCGACAGGACTGGGCGACCTGGACGGAGAAATCGGGGACGAATCTCGATCCGCGCAGCGGCCTCGATTTCGACGCCCTCGACATGGCGCTCAGCGCCGCCGAAGCCGGGCTCGGGGTCGCCATGACCGATGTCGTGCTGGCCCATGAGGCGATCCAGGCCGGCAGGCTGGTCGTGCCGCTGCGCAAGGCGGTGCCGACCGGCGCCTCCTATTACCTCGTCCGTCCGCCCGACATGCGGCGCCGGCGCGAGGTCAAGCTGGTCGACGAATGGATCTGCGACGAAATCTCGTCGGCGCGCGATCTCGTCCGTCTCTACGCGGCCTGACGCTGCCGCCCTCCCGTCGGTCGGCTGCCTCTGATTTTGTCCGGGCGGCCTGCAAAAATTGAAATCGACTGGCCCTCGGGAATCCGGTGCGAGTGCCCGGCCGGCGCGAGCCGGGGCCTGCGCCGGTGTGCATGATCCGTTTTGGGCTGAAATGGGCTCGCGCCAAGTGGTTGTCTGGTCAGATTTATTTCCTGATATCGAAGTCATTTTTGAATTAGTCGAAAGTAATAATCGACACTACGAATGATGTTTAAAATGTATGTTTGTACATCATTCCCGTGTTGTTGACGGTTAATAAGGATTGATCGATACGAAGCCCCATGAACCACGCCGCTATTGTTCGATGCGGCATGTTTTTGAATTTTCATGAGGGCGTGATGAAGCTTCGAAGCGATCCAATGGTGAGCCGCGTGGTCCCGGCGCTGCTGGGCATGGGGATGTTCGGCCTGGGCGCAACGGGCGCCCTGGCTCAGGGCGCCGCGCCGACGCGCGTGCAGCTCGACGAGATCGTCGTGGACGGGCAGGGCACGAAGAGCGAGGTCCCGCCCCCCTTTGCCGGCGGCCAGGTGGCTGAAGGGGCCAGGCTCGGCCTGCTCGGCAATACGCAGACCCTGAAGTCGCCGTTCAACATGACGAGCTTCACGGCAGCCCTGATCCGGAACCTGCAGGCGGCGACGGTCGCCGATGCGCTGATCCTCGATCCCTCGGTGCGCAGTTCGCACCCGTCGGGCGGAATCGTGGATTCCTTCAACATTCGCGGCTTTCCGATCTCGGAAGGCAATAATGGTGAGATCGCTTTTGACGGCGTCTTCGGCGTTGCCCCGAACTATCGCGTCTTCACCGATTATGCCGAGCGGATCGAGGTCCTGAGGGGGCCCGCGGCGGCTCTCGGCGGCATCGCCCCGAATGGCGGTATCGGTGGGATCATCAACATCGTGCCGAAGCGGGCGGAGGGCGATCTCACCCGGATCGGCGCGGAGTTCGCGTCAAAAGCCTATGGCGGCGCCACATTCGACGTCGCCCGGCGCTATGGCGCGGGCCGCGAGTTCGGTGTCCGGGTCAATGGCAGCTTGCGCGGCGGCGATACCGCCGTCGACCGGCAGTACAACGGCACGGGCATCGGCTCGCTCGCGCTCGACTACCAGGGCGAGCGCTTCCGCAGCTGGCTCTATGTCCTGGCGCAGCGCGATTACTGGGACGCGCCCACGCGACCCTTCCTGGCCAGCCCCGGCGTTGCGGTGCCGGCGGCCCCGAGCGGGCGGCGCAACGTGATCCAGCCCTGGGAGCATTCACGGATCGACGACGGCTCGGTGCTGTTGAAGAACGAGTACGATCTCACTGATAATGTGACGGTTTTCGCCAATGTCGGCGGCTCGCAATCCCATGTCGACCGGTTCTTCGGCAACTCGCCCTTGCCGACGATCCTGAACGGCCGAGGCGATGTCACCTACACCCCGCAATATCTCGATCTGGCGATCGGCCGGCAGACCTATGATGGCGGCCTCCGGGCCCGCTTCGAGACGGGCTTCATCAAGCATGAGCTGACCTTCCAGGCGTCCTATTATCACGACGAGATCGAGCGGGCATTGACCGCCGGCCGGCCCGTGAGTTCGAACATCTACGCCCCCGTCCTGACCCAACCACAATATGCGACCCGCGTCCCCCGCGCGCGAACCTCGGACAGCGATCTCACGAGCGTTGCGCTGGCCGATACGCTCTCCATCCTGGACGAGCGCGTCCTGCTGACGCTGGGGGTGCGCCGCCAATCGGTGGAGACGAACAATTACTCGACCACGACCGGCGCCGTGACCTCGTCCTATGACGAGCAGGCCACGACCCCGGTGGTCGGACTCGTGCTGCGTCCGCTGAGCAACGTCTCGCTCTATGCGAATTATGTCGAAGGGCTGAGCCGCGGCGATATCGCGCCGACCAATGCGACCAATGCCGGCGAGGCCTTCGCGCCCTATCGGGCAAAGCAGTACGAGGCGGGCGTGAAGGCGCAGTTCGGCACGTTCGGCGCCGGCATCAGCGCCTTCCAGATCACCAAGCCGAGTGCCGAGCTGAGCGGCAGCGGAGTCTTTTCGGTGAGCGGGGAGCAGCGCGTGCGCGGTCTCGAGCTCAATGTTTACGGGGAAATCACCCCCGAGCTTCGGCTGCTTGGCGGCGCCACCCTGCTGGATGGAGAACTGACGAAGCCGGCGCTCGCGGCCAATCTCGGCAACCGGCCGATCGGCGTTCCCTCGATGCAGCTCAATCTCGGCGCCGAATGGGATCTGCCCTGGGTGAAGGGGCTGACCCTGACGGGCGCGCTGATCCACACCGGCAAGCAGTTCATCAATACGGCCAACACCCAGTCGCTGCCCGACTGGACAAGGGTCGATCTCGGCGCGCGCTACGCAACCGAGATCGCCGGGCGCAAGACGACCTTCCGCGCCACCGTCCAGAACGTCGCCGACACCAGATACTGGTCGAGCGTCGCCTCGTTCGGGACGTTCTATGCGGGTGCGCCGCGCACCTTCCGGCTCTCGATGTCGGTCGACCTGTAATGGCGGGTCGCGGCGAACTCGATCGGCGCCCCGGTATCGGCGCATGCGGGCAGGGGCTCGCGGCGCTCCTGCACTGCCTCGCCCTGGTACTCGTGGTGATCACGAGTGCCGTGCCGGCATCGGCCGAGCAGGTCTCCGTGACCGATGTGCTCGGGCGCGTCGTCACGGTGGCGGTTCCGGTCCAGCGCGTGATCCTGGGTGAGGGGCGGCAGATCCACGCCGGCGCCGCCCTCGACCGGGAGGCGCCGTTCCGCCGCATCGTCGCCTGGCGCGACGATTTGCAAAAGGCCGATCCGGACAGCTACCGCGCTTATCTCGAGCGCTATCCCATTATTGCGGCGCTGCCGGCGCTCGGGGCCATGAGCGAGGGTAATCTCGATATCGAGACGGTGATCGCCCTGAAGCCCGATGTGCTGTTCCTCAATGTCGAGGCCCAGATCGCGAGCGCGGAGACGAAGCTTGTCGAAAAGCTCGCTTCCGTCGGCATTCCCGTGGTCTATGTCGATTTCCGCCATGCGCCCTTCGTGAACACGGAACCGTCGCTCCGGCTGATGGGCCGCCTGTTCGGCCGCTCGGAGATCGCCGAGGAACTCATCGCCTTTCGCTCTCGCGAGATCGCGCGCGTCACCGATCGCCTGGCCGGGGTGGCCGATCTCAGGCGGCCGCTCGTCATGGTCGACCGGATACCCGGCTATTCCGACGATTGCTGCATGACGTTCGGGCCGGAGAATTTCGGCAGAATGGTCGAGGTCGCCGGTGGGCGGAATCTCGGCAGCCTCCTGCTGCCCAGCACCTTCGGCACGGTGAACCCCGAAACGATCATCGCCATGAATCCCGATGTGGTGATCGCGACCGGCGGCAATTGGAGCGCGCTGGCGCCGGGCGGCGCCTGGGTCGGGCTCGGGCCAGGCGCGGACCTCGCGGAGGCGAAGCGAAAACTCGCCAATCTCGCGAAACGCCCGGCCTTCGCCCATACGGCCGCGGTGAAGAGCGGGCGCGTCCACGCGATCTGGCATCAGTTCTACAACAATCCCTATCAGTTCGTGGCGATCCAGAGGATCGCCCGCTGGCTCCATCCCGATCTGTTCCCGGATCTCGATCCCGAAGCCACGCTGCGGGAACTCCACGAGCGCTTCCTGCCGCTGCCCTATCAGCCGGGCTACTGGGTCGAGCTTGGCGGGGAGGGAGGAGCCGGCCACGCCGCGCCCTGATTGCCGGCGGCCGGCTCGCGCGCTTCGGCACCGGCGTAGAGCCGGCATCCAAAAAAAGAGGGGCCGCTGGGGCGGCCCCTGCCTCCGAGAGGTGCTTGCCTCTCAGCTGTGATGGCGCCGCATCGCCGGTGCGTAATATTGATGCTCACGCAGCTCCTTCATGTGCTCATGATAGGCGCGATACTGCTGCTGCTCCTGCAGGGCGAGCGGGTTCTCGTACTGCTCGTGGATGATGCTTTCGGGGCCGAACTCGTAGGCCTGCGCCGTGTTGGCCATCCCGAACAGCGCGAGAAGGCCTCCGACAAGGGCAATCCTGTAAGTGATCATGACTGATCTCCTGCGTTCCAAAGCACGAGGCCGGGTTGAAATCCGACTTCGTATCCATATTACCGTCGCGAAGCTGAAATGTTCATGCAAATAACCGTGATCTGATTTCCTGCGAAATTCATCAAATACGCAAATTGCCGCCTCAATGTGGGATTCAATCTTGGATTAAATCTCTGTGAACAGAGCATTAACAAATGTTAACTTGATGATGCCAAGACTTCGGCACTGCGTGTCTTTGCTGGCAGACCTCTCGTCGAGTGAAATAAAACCGGCGAGAGCGGCAAACCAGGCACGCGTTCTGTGAGCGGAGCTTGCGACAAGCGGCCCGGAGATGTCTTCCCTAAGTTGCACGAGCGAGCCGGCACGACAGTAGAGGCCGCAAGGAATGACAGTACCTCGCAGTCGCGAAAGATTTTGTGCTGCAGCGCACTCGTCATTGACTGAGACGGCGAGGGCGGGTTGGGGCGCCGGAATCGCCGCCCTTCCGCCCAGGGGCCGAACCGGCCGCTATCGCTTGCGCATGATGGGCGCAATCATCCTCCGCGACTGCGTCAGGTGCGAGAGTGTCAATCGAGATGCCCTGGGGACGCTGAGCGACGGTGAAACCCTTGTTCAGGCAAGCCGTTACGCAGCGTGAAACATCTCGTATCTGGTTCCGCGAACAACAAGCCCGGCGAGTAGACGCTGCTCATGCAGGTCGCCTTGGCGTTGTCGCTCTCTCGATGCAGTTCGACACTGAACATTGTCTCCCCGATGCATCCCGAGAGAACCGCAACTGACGCGATGACAAGGGCATATCGGGTGTTGATCATCGCGGCTCGCGGGCAAGGCAGGAGGAGAAACCGGGTGAGCATGGCATCGTGACATGAAGGTCCACGTCAATCAGGTGCACGATATGGTCTCATGAAGTGCTGTCGGTACCGTTGCGCTCAACTGACACCGGAGATGGGGGGCGTCGTATTCGCGGATTCCGGTTTTCCTCTTCTGAGTTCCTGCACCACGCCACGCTCTGTTCTTTGAAACCGAGGGCGGCGCGGGCTCCCAGATGAAACCGGTCATTGGACCGGAAACTACAACCAACCTATTGCGCAAATGACGTCCACACCGACATCGCCGTAACGGTCAGGCCGAAAAGCGAATAGAGCAATGACCCAGATAGCTCCTTCAAGCTCGCTGCGAGCGACGCATCGTCGGAATGTCCGCCCTCCGTTCGCTTGACGAGCGTTTGCATCGCGACAAACGCGCCTGCGAAGAAGAAGCTAGCTGCGCCGATGTGTTGAATGGGCCCCATGTCTTGAAACAGGTCCGGGAATCGCACGCTTGCGGCCGCAATCAGGATGCCCAAAAGGAAACTCACCGAACCAACGGCCTTTGCCACCCTGGAAAAACTCAATTCCATCTCCTCGTATCGCGGTGCTGGGGACGTAGCGCAGGACTGTAAACAAAGCTGCTCGGCGGCTCCGGCGGGATTTCTGCGAAGGGGGGCGCGCAGATCACGAAAGGGCCGAGAGAGTTCTGGGGTGGAGGCTGGCCGTTTCCATGTGCCGCGGGAACAATGGGCRCACCCGATCCTTCCACGCCGCGATGGTCGAAGCTGCGACCCAGGGCTGTGCCTGGCGATGGTTGTGTCGGCACTCATCTCCGTCCCGGCCAGGCGCTCACGTCTGCGTGACGGTGTAACCAAATCGCCCCGCCGAGCGATCTCTCCCCAAAGCCGCCTGGGGCGGCTGCGCCGGAGAGACGAGATGCACCACGAAACGATGTCACCGGTCCGCAGCACGGGGGCGGCCGAAGACGATCTCGGCACAGGACGCGCGCTCGTCGCGAACGGCGAGAGGGACGGGAGACGCGCCATGCTCGGCAGGCGCAGCTTCATCCTGCTCGCTGGCGCGGTGCTCGCAGCATCGGGTGTCCGGGCCGATATGCCCCGCCCGGTCAACACGCTCGGCTCACCGGACGGGCTCGCGATCCGCGGCTACGATCCCGTCGCCTATTTCCACGATGGCGGCCCGAGGCTGGGCAGGCCGGAATTTTCCGTCGCCCTTCACGGCGCCACCTGGCGCTTCGCCAGCGCCGAGCACAAGGCCTTGCTCGAAGCCGATCCGGCGCGCTACCTGCCGGCCTATGGCGGCTTCTGCGCCTATGGCACCTCGCGGGGCTATCTCGTGAAGATCGAGCCGGAGGCCTGGTCCATCGTCGATGGCACGCTCTACCTCAACTACGATCGCGATGTCCGGAAGACCTGGCTCGGCGATCCCGCAGGGTTTATCGCCAAGGCCGAGCGCCATTGGCCGCAATTGAACGCGGCGCATATCCAGTAGGAGACGCGGCCGCCGCGTAGCCACAGGCCTTCACGCACCAGAAAGCAGATGGACGGGGCAGGGTTGCCGCGCCCGTCACCGACCCTGCGCGAATGCATCGAGCGCGAGGCGCATCTGCTCGTAGCATTGTGGCCCGCCATGCCCTTCGGCCTCGACGATGACCAGGCGACTGGCCGGCCAGCGCTGGTGCAGGTTCCAGGGGGTGATCGCGGGTCCGCTGACATCGCGACGGCCATGGATGAGAACGGCGGGAATATCGGCGATCTCGGCGATACGGCGCAGGATCTCCTGCCCATTCCGCAGAAACCCGTCATGGGCCCAGTAATGCGTGACGAGCGTCGCAAACGCCAGGCCGCGTTCGTCGTCGGGCGGTTGGCTCGGCGGCTCCCAGCCCGGGTCGAGCGAGATATGGGTCGCTTCCCATGTGTTCCAGGCGCGGGCTGCGAGCACGCGCTCCTGGAGGCCGCAGGTGGCCAGCCGCCTGGCATAGGCTTCGACGACGCGCTCGCCGGGGCGCCGGCCCGAATCCCGCTCGAAACGTTGCCAGGCTTCGGGAAACAGGCGCCCGACGCCTTCGGTGATCCAGTCGACCTCCTCGCGGCTGGTCGTGGTGACCGCGACCAGCACCAGTTCGGAGACCCTGCCGGGATGCGCCTGCGCATAGGCCAGCGCCAGCGTCGAGCCCCAGGAGACGCCCGAGACGAGCCAGGACGCGATACCGAGATGCGTCCTGACGGCCTCGATATCCCCGATCAGCGCCTGCGTCGTATTTCGGTGCAATTCGCCGGGAGCGTCCGAGGCGAGGGGGCGGCTTCGTCCGCAGCCGCGCTGGTCGATCCCGATGATGCAGTAGCGTTCCGGGTCGAAATGGCGGCGATAGCTGCCCGAGCGGAGCCCGCTGCCCGGGCCGCCATGCAGGTACAAGGCGGGCTTGCCGTCGGGGTTGCCCGAGATTTCCCAGTAGATTTCGGTTCCATCGCCGACGGCGAGAAGCCCGGCATCGAACGGCTCGGGCAGGGGGCGGGGTTCTGCGTTCATGCCGGTGCTGTGGGGCAGCGGGGGAAGCGCCGTCAACCGGCCGATGGACCTGCTCGTCCTGGAATGCGGCCGATCGAGCCTTCCATGGTTGCATCGGCCTTCTCGAAAATCGCAATGCACATTTCGGGGCGATGCTTTAGCGAGGACATCGCCTGAAACCGGACGGCCCTCGATGACGCTCATCATCTTCGATTGCGACGGCGTGCTTGTGAACAGCGAGGAGGTCTATCTCGCTGCCGAGCTTGAGTTCCTGGCCTCGGTCGGCGTCGTCCTCGAACGCGATGTCTATACGGACACGTTCATGGGGCTGTCCCCGCCGTTGTGGCAGGCAAGGCTCCAGTCGATCATCGCGGAGCAGCGCAGCGCGCCCCTGCCATCCGATTTCTTCGTGCGGCTGGATGACCACACGACGGCACGCATAGAGGTGCATCTGGCCGCCCTTCCGGACGCCCGGCAGACCATCGATGGCATCGAGGCGCGCCGTTGCGTCGCATCGAGCACGCCGTCCGCGCGGCTGCGCTGGAAGCTGCAGCAGACCGGCCTGATCGGCCTGTTCGATCCGCATATCTTCTCCTCGGACATGGTCGCGAACGGGAAGCCCGCGCCCGACCTGTTTCTCCATGCCGCAGCCGCGATGGGCGTGCAGCCCGGTGAGTGCGTGGTTGTCGAGGACAGCGTCAACGGCGTCATGGCGGGCAAGGCCGCCGGCATGCAGGTCATCGGCTTCACCGCTGGCGCTCACTGCGCCGGCAATCATGGCGACCGTCTGGGGATGGCGGGGGCCGATCGCATCGTCGGCAGCTATGGCGATCTCGCCGCCGCATTGGACGGGTTGGGGGCATAGTGACTGCTCGGGGCCGCCCGATAGCCTTGGCCACGGCACAGGCGGTTTGTCGCGCTTTCTCCGTCGGTGGATTCCGGCCCCTGCCGAAACTAAACTGCGACAATGACCATTACGCGCCTCGACCACGTGCAACTCGCCATGCCAGCCGGCGGCGAAAGCGAGGCGCGCGCCTTCTATGCGGACATTCTCGGCATCAGCGAAGTCGCCAAGCCCGCTCATCTCGCCGGCCGGGGCGGATGCTGGTTCGAACAGGGGGCGTTGAAGGTCCATTTGGGAGTGGACGCCGATTTCAAGCCAGCCCGCAAAGCGCACCCGGCCTTCATCGTGAGCGATCTCGCAGCGCTGGTCACCACGCTGAAGGCGCGCGGCTACCACGTGGCCGAGGACCAGCCCTTGGACGGATATGACCGCATGTATGTGGACGACCCGTTCGGGAACCGCATCGAGTTGATGGAGCCGCTGTCGGCGGCGAAGCTCGGCTGAGGCTGAAAACAGCGACCCGGATGCCCTGCCTCCTGCGGTGCTCGATTGCGGCTCGGGGTCAAAATGATGCGGGGCGTGGGGATGTGTCGCTTGCGGGCGGCGCGCATCGAGGGTTCGATGCGCGGATGATGAGCGAGCAGGCCACGGCAACCGACGACAAGGCTCTGACGGAGCAGGTGGGACATGTGCTCCGCCACATCTGGGACCCGATCGGGCTCGGCGCGGAAGGGCCGGCCGATGAATATGACAGCTATGTGCCCGGCCTCATTGCGCTGGTGCGGAGCACGACGGCGTCCGAAGCCGAGATCCTGGCCCATCTCCTGCTGATCGAGAGCGAGATGATGGGGCTGGCTCCCGCGAGCGTCCCGGCGACACGGGTTGCGCGGGCGCTGCTCGGGCTACGCGATGCGTGGAGGCGAAAGCCCGATGTCCTCGTGAGCCAGGTCTTGAGCGCGGACGGGCTACATTGCCTTTGGCTGTTTCGACGTCCCGACGGCCTCTATTCCTACGAGCATGCGGCACTTCGGCACGAGGTGGACGTGAACGGCTCCTGGTCATGGTGGGCTGGGGCGGGCAAGGGGCGATCGGGACTCTTTGCCACCACAGACGCTGCCGAGCACGATGCGCGCAGCGTGACCGACTGGATGTGCTGAGGGCGGCCATCCGCCAAGGCCGTCCAGACCGGCCGTTCCCGCTCACGCAAGCTTTGCGCAAATACCGATTGGCCTCCCGGGCGATGCGGCACTAGCCTGAGTTTCTCTGCCTGACCAAGGAGGAAACCATGGCGACCGATGGACCGGACCTTATTCGCAGACGCATTCTTCTAGGCGGCACCGCGCTTGCCGCGTCGGGCCTTGCATCCGCCCCGACGATCCAGACAGCGCAGGCCCAGCAGCCCGCGCCCGCGCCGGCCTCCGGGCGCAAGCCCAATATCCTGATGATTATGGGCGACGATATCGGCTGGTTCAATCCGAGCATCTATCACCGCGGCATGATGGGCTATCGCACGCCGAATATCGACCGCATCGGCAATGAAGGCGCGATGTTCACCGACTGGTACGGCGAACAGAGCTGCACCGCCGGGCGCGCCGCCTTCATCACCGGCCAGTCGCCGATCCGTACGGGCCTCACCAAGGTCGGCCTGCCCGGCGCCGATATCGGCCTGCAGCCGCAGGATCCGACGGTGGCCGAACTGCTGAAGCCGCTCGGTTATGTCAGCGGCCAGTTCGGCAAGAACCATCTCGGCGACAAGGACGAGCACCTGCCGACCAATCACGGCTTCGACGAGTTCTTCGGCAATCTCTACCACCTCAACGCCGAGGAGGAGCCGGAGAACCCCGACTACCCCAAGGATCCGGAGTTCAAGAAGCGTTTCGGACCGCGCGGCGTCATCCGCTCCTCGGCCGACGGCAAGATCGAGGATACCGGGCCGCTGACCAAGAAGCGGATGGAAACCATCGATGACGAGACGACCGCCGCCGCGATCGACTTCATCGACCGGCAGAACAAGGCCCAGAAGCCGTGGCTCTGCTACTTCAACTCGACCCGGATGCACGTCAACACGCATCTCAAGCCGGAATCCGCCGGCAAGACCGGCAAGGGCATCTATCCCGATGGCATGGTCGAGCATGACGGGCATATCGGCCAGCTCCTGAAGAAGCTCGACGATCTCGGCATCACCCAGAACACCATCGTCGTCTATACCAGCGACAACGGCGCCGAGGTGATGACCTGGCCGGATGGCGGCTCGACCCCGTTCCGCGGGGAAAAGGCGACCAATTGGGAAGGCGGTTTTCGCGTGCCCACCCTCATTCGCTGGCCCGGCGTGATCAAGCCCGGCACGATCTATAACGAGGCCTTCTCGCATTACGACCTGATCCCGACCTTCTGCGCTGCGGGCGGGGAGCCGGATGTCGTCGCCAAATGCCTGAAGGGGCACCAGGCCAATGGCAAGACCTTCAAGGTGCATCTCGACGGCTTCAACCTGATGCCGTTCTTCACCGGCAGCGCCAAGGATTCTCCGCGCCGCGATTTCCTCTACTGGAACGACGACGGCGAGCTGGTCTCGGTGCGCATCGCCGACTGGAAGGTCGTGTTCAAGGCGCAGGAGCACGAGGGCATCGATGTCTGGCGCCGGGAGTTCACCAATCTGCGGGTGCCAAAGCTGTTCAACCTGCGTGCCGATCCTTTCGAGCGCGGCGATGTATCGCTGGAATACGAGAAATGGCTCGTCGATCGCTCTTTTGTCGTGGTCCCGACACAGGCGGTTGTCGGGAAATGGCTGGAAAGCTTCAAGGAGTTCCCGATCCGGCAGAAGCCGGCGAGCTTCAACCTCGATGACGTCATGCGGAAGCTGACGCCCAAAAACTAGTCGGCGCAGAGAGTGGCCGCCGCCGATGCTGTCCATTGGAGAGCAGTGTCAGCGGCGGCCGTCATGGCCCGGTCCGCGAGCAGCCCAGCAGACAAAGGCCAGTCCGCCTGCGAGGCCAGCTAGATCATCGAGCCGGAAATCGTATCCGGACCGATGATCTAACCCTTTGTGTTTGCATCGGCTTTCCCGAAAACCGCAATCCACTTTTCGGGCCGATGCTTTAGCAGCAGGAAGGCAACGACGCCGGTGTGCCAAGCGGTCACTTCGTAGAGCCCGACGAGCACGCTCACGCCGAGCAGGACGGCGAGGCTCGGGCGGAGCTGCACGCGCCATACAGAGCTGATGATCGATTTCAGCACGGGCATGAGCTCCGTCGCGGTGCGGTTTGGCACGTGCTGACCTCAGCCCGGGTTCCGGCATCATGATGCAAGCGCCACAGGACTGCCCCCCTGCGGTAAGCGGTTTCACTCCGCTTCACATCTTGCGAAGTCTATGGGACGAGACGGAAGGGGGCGCGAGTGTTGAGGATAGCGGCCGCACAAACCGTTGTTTCGCCCGACATCGCCGCCAATGGCAGCGCCATCCGCGCGATGATTGCGCGTGCGGCGGGCGAGGGGGCTCGCCTGATCAGTTTCAGCGAAGGGGCGCTGTCGGGCTACGCAAAGAGCCAGATCCTGAAACAGGGGCATTGGCAGGCCTTCGATTGGGCCATTCAGGAAGCCGAGCTTCGCGCGATTGCTGAGCTTTGCGGGCAGCTCCGCATCGTCGCGGTCGTCGGCGGGGCCCATCGGCTCGGTCGGGGATATCCGCCGCACAACAGTCTCTACGTCTTCTCCGATACCGGCGCTCTGCTCACCCGATACGACAAGCGATTTCTCTCGAATACCGAACTTGCTGGCTGGTACACGCCTGGAACGGAGCCGGTCATGGTCGACGTCGATGGCTACAGGTTTGGCTGTGCGATCTGCATCGAATCCCAGTTCCCCGAGATCTTCAGCGACTATGAGCGTCTCGGCGTCGATGGGGTTCTGTTCGCGTCATACGGCCTTCCCGCGTATTTTCAGATCGCGCTCCGGGCTCATGCCGGCCTGAACTGCATCTGGATCGCTGCTGCCACCCCCGCGCAGGACGCCGCCAAGGGCCCTGCCGGCATCATTGGACCGGACGGGGCATGGGCCGCGCAATCGTCGCCATCCCCAGAGCCTGGTCTGGCCATGGCAATGCTGGACCGGAACGACCCCGCCTACGAAATCGCGCTTCAAAGGGCGCGGCCCTGGCGCGCCAGGGCAAGAGAAGGCGAGATCTATCGCGAAAAGCTGGCCGACGATCCCAGGAGCGCAAACCGAAGCGGATATTGAACCGTCCAAGTCCTTGGCGGGAATTGAGACCCGCCGCTGTGGTGCCTGACACTGCAGTGATGCTACGGCAGCTTCGTCAAACAGCGTCTTGATCGTCCAACGGGTTGCAAAGGGCAAGTAACAGGGTGCAGTGGCTTCTCCAGGAATTCGAGGATACCGCCAAGCTGGCCGAGGCGCTTGACCGGCTCGGAATCTCCTACACCTGGCACAAGTTCGTGCCGTTCGTCGGAGAGCTTATCCCTGAGCCGATCGTCGCGGATCCTGGCTCAGTGGTCATGTTCGGCTCCTACACGCTGTGGAAGAACGCCGAGGTGAACGGTTACTGGCCCGGCGTGTTCAAGCTGCGTCCCTTCGTTCAGGAACAGGTTTGGCACCCATACCTCCTCAACGGAGCTGACGCACTGTTCATGACCCTTAGGGACATCCCCGAGGGTCTGGCTGACGACGGGAGGGACTGGTTCTTGCGTCCGGTCGATGACAGCAAGGCGGAACCTGGCAACGTCAAATCGACCGGCGAAATCATCCGCATGGCGGAGAGGGTCCTTGCGCTGGACGAAGATGAAATCCCGATGGGATCACTTCGCCACGACACGCGCCTGATGCTCACCAAGCCTGTTCGCATCCTGCGGGAATGGCGCCTCTGGGCCGTCAACGGTCGGATCGTGACCTATTCGCTCTACAAGGATGGATCGCGCGTCGTCTACCGCCCCGAGATCGACGACGATGCACTGGATTTCGGGCAGCGCATCGTGGACATCAATCCGGGCTATTCGCCGGCTTATGTCATCGATCTCTGCCGCACCGAGGAGGGACTGAAGCTCCTTGAGACGAACTGTCTCAACGCCGCTGGGTTCTACGCCGCAGATCTCGTGAAGCTCGCGACGGCGATCGACGGCCTGGTTCGCGACTGACGTTTCGCAGAGGGCGCGAAGCGCTCAGCTCTGCTCCAATGCAGGCAGGCACTCGGTCCGTTCGTTGGAGGTTTGAGCGGCAAGGGCGGCATAGACCACCAATCTCAGATGCCGTCCGCCATCGACGGTGAGCGACGTGTGTTCGAAGGTGACGGGGCGGCCCCCGACGCGAAGCGTGCGCGTGCCGGTGCAGGGTGCGTGGACGTCCGGGCTGCGCCACCATGTCTTGAATTCCGGCGAGACATCTTCCAGTTCCGCGACCAGGGCGCGCATATCCGCATCGCCGCGCGCGCCTGCAAAATCCCGGCGAAAGCTCGCCAGCATGGCTTGCGCCTGGTTTTCCCAATCCACAAGCGTATCGGCGAGGTGCTGATCGCAGAACAGCATCCACAGCAGGTTGCGCCGGTTTGAAGGCTGGCTGCCGAACCGGAACAGGGCTTCGGCCGCGTCGTTATAGGCCAGCACGTCCCAGCGCAGGTTGAGAATATAGGCCGCGTGTGGGGCGAGGTCGTCCATCAGCCGGTTCACGAGGGACGGAACCGTGCACCATGTCTTCCCCGGCTCGGCCGGTGGGCGCTCCTGGGCGAGCAGGAAGAGATGCCGTCGCTCAGCACCATCGAGCTTCAGCACCCTGGCGAGATTGTCGAGGAAACCGGAGGAGACGCCGATATTGCGACCCTGCTCGAGCCATGTGTACCAAGTCAGGCCCACCCCGGCGAGCGCGGCAACCTCCTCGCGCCTGAGGCCGGCCGTACGCCGACGCTTGCCGGAGGGTAAGCCGGCATCCTCGGGCGTCAGCCGCTCGCGGTGCGCACGCAGGAACTCTGAAAGCTCGGGTCGGGTCCGATCGAAGGTCGCCATGGCCCAATCCGTACAAAAAGTAATAGCATAATGAGTTAAATTGTATCAGCGTCAATGCCGCTTCATGGCTGTTGCGTCGTTAATCCGAGGACGCAACATGAGTTCCGATACCGCTACGGCCCAAACCCTGCGCAGCCCGGCAGAAAGCTGCGGGGTCCGCCCGCCCTGGCTCGGTTTGTCCGTTCTGCTTCTGGCGGGATTCGTGACGATCTTCGATCTGTTCGTGGTCAATGTCGCGATCCCGGCCATGCAGGCCAGCCTCGGCGCCAGCCTGTCACAGATCGGCTTCATCGTCGCGGGCTATGAACTTGGCTTCGGGGTGCTGTTGATCACCGGTGGGCGGCTCGGCGACATTCACGGCCGCCGGCGGCTCTTCGTCGTCGGAATTGCCGGTTTCACGCTCGCCTCGGCGCTCTGCGGATTGGCGCCGACGATCGAAATCCTCATCGCTGCGCGCGTGGTGCAGGGACTGACGGCAGCACTCCTGTTTCCGCAGGTCTATGCCTCGATCCGGGTAAGTTTCTCTGCTGACGACGCTCGTCGCGCCTTTGGACTGCTCGGCATGACCTTGGGCCTTGCCGCCATCGCGGGCCAGGTGGTCGGCGGCTTTCTCGTCGAGGCGAACCTGTTCGGTCTCGGTTGGCGCATGATCTTCCTCATCAATGTTCCTATCGGTGTCATCGCCATCCTGATGGCGCCGTTCATTCCCGAGACCTACGCGCCGGAGCGTCCGAGCCTCGACTGGTCCGGCGTGGCCCTCGTGAGCCTGGGGCTGACGCTTTTGCTCGTGCCACTGATCGAAGGGCCGGCGCAGGGCTGGCCGCTTTGGACCCTTGCATCGCTGGCAGGGGCCGCCGTCCTGATCGCTGCGTTCTACGGGCAGCAGGAGAGCCGGCGCCGGGCGGGCGGCGAGCCTCTCGTCGATATGAAGCTCATGCGTCAATCGCGCTTTGCCCAAGGCGGTCTGTTGGTCGTCCTGATCTATTCGACATCGTCCTCGTTCTTTCTATGCTTTGCTCTCCTGGCGCAGACCGGGTTCGGTCTCAGTCCTTTCGAGGCGGGTCTCACTTTCGTCCCCTGCAGCATCGGGTTCGTCATCGCCTCCATGGCGGCGCCCCGTCTCGTCGCGCGCCTTGGCACAGCCGCAATTGCCGCAGGCGCACTTCTCTATGCCGTGTCGCTTGGCATTCTGATCGCGCAGGTCTGGCTTGCCGGAGCAGGGCTCGTGGTCGCGCATCTGATCCCGGCCTTGATCGTGGTCGGCGCGGCCCAGGGCCTCATCATGACGCCGCTGCTCAACCTCGTCCTCGGTTTTGTGGGGGAGGGACAGGCAGGCATGGCCTCTGGCGTCGTCGCAACGCTGCAGCAAGTCGGTGCGGCGCTGGGAGTGGCCGTCGTCGGCATCCTCTTCGGTGCGGCGCTTGCCGCCGGCATCGACGCAGGAGGGCAAGCCCAGCTCTACGCCTCTGCCTTCGTCGGCGGGATGGCCTACAACCTCGCCGCCGCGATCGTCGCCGCTGTCCTGATCTTTGGGATTGCGCGCAGGAGATTGCCGCGATGACCTTGAAGCCTGGCCTGGGATCGAGGCTCAAGCCGTGCCCGGACCTTCCCCAGATGATCGCCCTCGCCAAAACCCTTGGCACGCGCAACAATGTCGGGCGCCTTGAGGTCTTCGAGATGGATCTGCAATGCATGGAATTCCGCCTGGCCGGCGCCGATCGTGCGCTCTGATCCGGCGGTCATCCAGTCGCTGTCTCGTGCCTTCATCGACAGGAGAGCGACCATGTCTGGCAGGAACCCATCTCCGACCTGGCGCCTCGGTGCCCGCCAGGTGAGAAGGCTCGGCTACGGTGCCATGCAGCTTGCCGGGCCTGGCGTATTCGGCCCGCCGAAGGACCGGGATGCGGCGCTCGCGGTGTTGCGCGAGGTGATTGCCTGCGGCGTCGACCATATCGACACGAGCGATTACTACGGCCCGCATGTCACCAACCAGCTGATCCGCGAGGCGCTGTCGCCCTATCCCGACGATCTCGTCATCGTCACCAAGATCGGCGCCCGGCGCGGCGCTGACGGATCCTGGCTTCCCGCGATCTCGCCGGACGCGTTGCGGCAGGCCGTGCACGACAATCTGCGCAATCTCGGGCTCGAGGCGCTCGATGTCGTCAACCTGCGGCTCTGGGGCGATGGCCATGGCCCGGCTGAGGGCAGCCTGGCTGCCGAGCTGACCGTGCTCGCCGAACTCCAGCAACAGGGCCTTGTCCGCCATATCGGTCTCAGCAATGTCACCGCCAGGCAGGTCGGGGAGGGGCGCGGCATCTGCGAGATCGTCTGCGTCCAGAACCACTACAATCTCGTTCACCGCACAGATGACGCGCTGATCGACGAGCTGGCGGCTGCGGGCACGGCCTATGTACCCTTCTTCCCGCTCGGAGGCTTTTCGCCCCTGCAATCGGCTGGGCTGACCGAGGTGGCGGCGCGGGTCGGCGCAACGTCGATGCAGGTCGCGCTCGCCTGGCTGCTGCAGCGCGCGCCGAATATTCTGCTGATCCCGGGCACCGGCTCGGTCCCTCATCTCCGCGAGAATATCGCCGCCGGCGCGCTGGACCTGAGCGGTGAGGCGATCGCGGCGTTGAACACCATCGCAGCGGGATCCGCTTCGGTCCGGACCTGACGGCAGCGCGTGGGGCATGCTTGCCGGGCCCATGCGCGATGGCGGTATCAGACGGCAATCGAGGAGGTGCCCTGCCTCAGGGCGAGCGCCCGATCAGCCGGTCCTCGACATTCTGCAGATGCCGGCGCATCGCGTCCGCGGCGCCCCCGGGCTCGCGGTGGGCGATCGCGTCGACGATCCGGTCATGGTCCTCGAAGCTGTGATGATCCGCAGGCGGGCTTGAATGGCTCGGTCGCGGCCGCCCCCAGGTGACGGCGCGGCGCACAGCGTTCAGCGTTTCCAGAAGCGCGATCAGGATCGGGTTATGCGCGGCCTCGGCGATCTGGTGGTGGAAGCGCGCGTCATAAGCCTCGTATTCGCGCCAGCTCGTCGCGGCGCGGCAGGAGGCGTTCAGTTCGGCGAGCGTCGCGATCTCGGCCACCGTGGCGTTGATCGCCGCGAGGCGTGAGAGCTCGGGCTCGAGGCCGATCCGCGCCTTCATCACCTGGACCGGATTGCTGCGCTGCACCAGGTCCGCGATATCGACCAGTTGCGGCGGCTTGGGGCCGACGAACGTGCCCTTGCCGACGTGGCGCCAGAGCTGGCCCTCGCGTTCGAGCGCGGCGAGGCCCTTGCGCAGTTCTGTGCGCTTCACCCCTAGCAGTTCGGCCAGCTCCCGCTCCGGCGGCAGGCGCCCGTCATCCGGCAGCTGCGCCGCGGTGATGTAGCCATAGAGCTGCGTCAGGACGCCCGAGACATCGGCATCGGGCGGGATGGGGGCTTTCTGATCCATGATGTGCGACCGGCAATGGGGAACGTGATCGTGATCCCATGGATCGCGGGCGAGCGCAACCATTTTGAATATTGGTTGTGATTATTGCTGCGCTGCGCAAGGATTATCGGGCAAATTACTGCAAATCGAAGTCTTGACAGGATCAATCCGGCACATGACAGTGCCCAAAATAAAATTGGTTGCGACCAAGATCGCGCAAAAAACCAAAACAGAACTCTGGGAGGAGTCAGATCATGAAGCTGTTGAGGAGAAGGTCCGTCCTGTTCGGCGCCGCCGCAGTCAGCGCTGCGCTGATGCTCGGAAGCGCCGCCGCGCAGGCGCAAGCGAAGGTCAGGGTTGCGCTGGGAGACGTGCTGTCGACCGAGACGCTCTCGATGATCATCGCGCTGGAGCGCGCCAAGGAGAAGGGCGTCGATTACCAGGTGACGCATTTCTCGAAGGAGGACCTTGCCATCCAGGCCGTGATCAACGGCCAGGCGGATCTCGGCGTCGGCACGCCCTACGCGGTCGTCCAGAAGAGCAAGGCGCCGCTGCGCGTGCTCTTCCAGGGCACGCGCCTCGTCTTCTTCCCGGTCGCGGACAAGTCCTACAAGACCTGGAAGGACATGAACGGCCAGCCGATCGCCTTTCACGCCCGCGCCACCGGAACCGAGGCGATCGGCAACATTATCGCCAAGCGTGAGGGCATCCAGTTTGGCGAGCGCAGCTATGTGCCGGGCTCGGAGAACCGGATCATCGGCATGATGAAGGGCCAGATCAAAGCCACCATCGTCGATCTCGCCAACAAGAACCTGCTGCTGGAGAAGGCGGGCGACCGCTTCCATGTCCTGCCCGGCGTTAGCGAGCCGGCTTCCGACGAGACGCTGTTCGGCCGGACCGACTGGATCCAGAAGAACGAGAAGCAGGTCGATGTCATCGTCACCGAATTCCTGCGGCTCTGGCAGGAAATGGCGGCCAATCCGGCGATCGTCGAGCAGGAGAGGGTCAAGCGCAAGCTGATGGCCGACCAGCCGAAGGAGGTACTGGAGGGCATCACCAAATTCTACACGCTGGCGACCAAGGAAGGCGTCTATGCGCCGGCCGGCGGCAGCGCCGAGGTCGCGAAGGCCGATTTCGAGTTCTACACCGAGGCCGGCCAGCTGCAGGGTCCGGCCGCCGAGCTGAAGGTCGAGGATTTCTGGTACCTCGCGCCGCTGGAGCGGGCACGCAAGGCCCTGGGCAGCTAGCCTCGTCCGGACCCGTCCCCGGGCCGGTGCATGCAGCATCCGGCCTGGGGACCCCTCGTTTCGAAAACGCGCACAAGCGGAGTGCTCTCCCTTGCAGATTTCCGAACTTGCTCCTGCCCTGCCGGCGCTTGGCAGGGCTCCGGCCCAGCGCTGGCGCGATCTCCTGATCCATCCGCTCGTGCTGCGCCTGGTGTCCTTCGCGGCCGCTCTCGCGCTTTGGGAATATGCCGGGCGGATACCGCTCAGCCCCGCCTTTCCGACTTTCCTGGAAACGCTCGGTGGTCTTCGCGCGATCATGGCCGATGGAACCCTGTTCAAGGCCTTCCTGATCACACTCCACCCGCTCGTCATCGGGCTGACCGCCTCGATCCTGTGCGGCGTCGCGCTTGGCGTGCTGATGGGGTTGCACGAACCCTCGGAATGGCTGTTCGCGCCGATCTTCGTGATCGCCCAGGCGGCGCCGCTGGCGGCCCTCATCCCGATCCTGACCTTCGCCTATGGCATCGGGCTGACCGCCAAGGTCATGACCGTCTGCATCATGGCGATGCCGGTCATCGTGCTGAACACGCTCGGCGCCGTGCGCAACACGCCGAAATCGCTTCTCGAAATGGGCAGCTCGTTTCTCGCGACGCGCAGCCAGAGCATCCGCCTCATCATCCTGCCGGCAGCCAGCCCGATGATCTTCGCAGGCCTTCGGCTCGGCTGCGCCGCCGCCTTCATCGGCGTGATCCTCGCCGAACTGCTGATCACGCCGACCGGCATCGGCGACGTGATCTCCTACAACCAATCGGTCGCCGACTATCCCAAGATGTACGCGGCCATCCTCGCCATCATCGTGTTCTCGGTCCTGTTCATCGAGCTGCTCGAGCGGATCGAAGTCACCCTGTTTCGACCGGAGGTGCGCAGATGAACCCCAACGCAGCCATCATGCCGCAGCACCTCGGTGACCGTCCGCCGTTTCCCGCCCGCGCGGCCCGGCCGATCGTCGAAGTGCGCAGCGTCTCGAAAACCTATGCCGGCGGCGTCGAGGCGCTGAGCGGCATCTCGCTCGAGTTTCCGGAAGGGCGCCTGACGACGCTGCTCGGCCCCTCGGGCTGCGGCAAGACCACGCTCCTCAAGATCATCGCGGGCCTGATCCCGGCCACCGGCGGCCAGGTCCTCGTCGATGGCCGCGAGGTCACCGGACCCGGCCCCGAACGCGCCTTCGTCTTCCAGGATTTTGCGCTGATGCCCTGGGCCAGCGTCATCCGCAACGTCGCCTTCGGGCTCGAGCTGCGCGGTATCGCCCATAGCGAACGCGAGGCGATCGCGGAACGCCATATCGCGCGCGTCGGTCTCAAGGGTTTTGAAAAGAAGTACCCGCACGAACTCTCCGGCGGCATGCGCCAGCGCGTCGGCCTGGCGCGTGCGCTGGCGGTCGATGCCAAGGTCGTGCTGATGGACGAACCGTTCTCGGCCGTGGATGAGCAGACCCGCCGCAAGTTCCAGGAAGAGCTGCTCGAACTCGTCGCCAATGAAGGAAAATCCTTCATCTTCGTCACGCACAGCATCGAGGAGGCGGTCTATGTCTCCGACCGGATTGCGCTGCTCTCGCGCCGGCCGAGCCGCGTCTCGGCGATCATCGAGCCGCAGATCGTCCGTGGCGGCGACCCCGAGAAGATCAGGCGCGACAGCGCCTATCTCGATGTCGTCGAGGCGATCTGGCAGCAGCTCCGGCATTACTTGGACTAGGAGTCGGCCATGGTCATTTCAGGTATCCGCCTGCCGATGATGGCGGCGCTTCTCGTCTGGGCCGTGATCTGGGAGATCGCCGGTCATACCGATGCCGGCTTCATCCTGCCGCCGCTGTCGCGCATCATCTGGCGCGTCTTCGAGATCGTCCCGACAGCCTCCTTCCTCGACGCACTGCTGATCACCGGCCGCGCCTTCCTACTCGGCAACACGATTGCGATCTGCGTCGGCGTCCCGCTCGGCATCGTGATGGGCCGCTCGGTCATTGCCGACCGACTTCTCCTGCCCTGGGTGAATCTCTTCCTCTCCGCGCCGCTCAGCGCGCTGGTGCCGGTGATCATGGTGCTGTTCGGGCTGGGCGAGACGACGATCGTGCTGACCGTCGTGCTCTTCTCGATGTGGATCATCGTCCTCAACACGCGCGCCGGCATCCGCGCCATTTCGCCCTCGCTGGTCGAGATGGCGCGCAGCTTCGGCGCCAATCGCTGGCAGGCCTTCAGCCGGATCTATCTCTGGGCGGCACTCCCCGAAATCCTGGCGGGCATCCGGCTCGGCATGATCCGCGCCGTCAAGGGCGTGGTCATCGGGCAGCTGCTGGTCTCCGTCGTCGGCTTCGGCACGCTCTTCGAAATCTACCAGTCGCATTTCCTGATGGAGCATTTCTGGGCGCTGCTGCTCGTGCTCTTCGCCTTCGCCTTCACCCTCAACGAACTGCTCGCCCGGCTCGAACGTCGGTTCGGCTATTACGCCGCCGCGCGCTGAAGACCTCTCTTGCCAACGAAGGATCCCGCAAGATGAATATCGCCACGCCTCAGAACCATGTCGTCCAGGCCCCGGAACAGGTCACGGTCCCGGTGCGAGGGACGCAAAGCCGTTTCCCCGTTCACCGCATCTACTGCGTCGGCCGCAACTATGCCGCCCACACCATCGAGATGGGCGGCGACCCCAATCGCGAGGCGCCGTTCTTCTTCCAGAAGAACCCCGACAGCGTCGTCCTCGATGGCGCCGATTTCCCCTATCCGCCGCGCAGCAGCAATGTTCACCACGAGATCGAGATGGTGGTCGCCCTTGCCAAGGGCGGCAAGGATATCCCGGTCGAGCGCGCGCTCGAGCATGTCTATGGCTATGCGGTGGGCCTCGACATGACGCGGCGCGATCTGCAGGACGAGTGCAAGAAGGCGGGCCGGCCCTGGGAGATCGGCAAGGCCTTCGAGCATTCCGCGCCGCTCAGCGGAATCGTGCCTGCGAGCACGATCGGCCATCCCGAGAACGGTGCGGTCTGGCTCAAGGTGAATGGCGAAATCCGCCAGCAGGGCGATCTCAACCACATGATCTGGAAGGTGCCGGAGATGATCTCGTATCTCTCCGGCCTGTTCGAGTTGCAGCCGGGCGACCTGATCATGTCCGGCACGCCGTCGGGCGTCGGCGCCATCGTCCGCGGTGACGTGATGGAGGGCCATGTCGAGGGCATCGGAACGGTGCACGCCAAGGTCGCCTGAGCGCGGCGACCGCGCCCCTCACGGCAGGCCGGCCTCGGCCGGTCGTGCCGTGAAGGGGCAATTTGCCTGATGGGCGCCGGCCGGTTTCAATATCGCGGCGCGACCGTCGGCGCCTTCGGCCAGGGCTGTTGCCGATAACGCCCTGGAACAGGTTCGCTGGCTGGCGGGTTACCCTGGAAACCAGGGAGGCTCCAATGGCCAAACAACCCGAATCCCTTGCCACCTTCGCGGCAACTGCCCGCAATGACGGCAAGAAGCCCAAGGATATCGGTCTCACTGCTACGCCCGAGACGGCACCTCTTCCCGGCGACACGAAGAAGGAGGCCGACGCGGCCACCAAGGTTCTGCGCGAAGGCGTGCTCAAGAAGGACCAGGGCGCGGACGAGGCGATCGACAAGCTCCCCGACCGCACGCGGGATCTGTGACCGAAGCTGAGCCGAGGGTGGAACGGACGCTCCGGCCCCGGACCCGGGCTCAGTGTCCGGGCCCCGGGGCAGGGGCCGGCTCGCTGGCCGTGGCCGCGTCCTTCGGCCCGCCCTTGCTGCGCTCGCGCATTCGCTGGAACACGACATAAAGCATCGGGATCAGGAAGATGCCGAAGATCGAGGCGAAGAGCATGCCGCCGAAGACCGGTGTGCCGACCGCCCGCCGGCTGAGTGCGCCGGCCCCTGTGGCAATCACCAGCGGCAGCAGGCCGAGGATGAAGGCAAAGCTCGTCATCATCACCGGGCGGAAGCGCAGCCTGGCGCCGGACACGGCGGAATCGATGATCGACTCGCCCTTGGCGCGTTGATCCAGCGCGAATTCGACGATCAGGATGCCGTTCTTCGCCGCGAGCGCGATCAGCACGACGAGGCCGATCTGGGCGTAGACGCCGAGGCTGACGCCGGTCAGCGCAACCGAGGCGACTGCGCCGAGCACCGCGACCGTGACCGAGAGCAGCACCGCGATCGGCACGTTCCAGCTCTCGTAGAGCGCGACGAGGAAGAGATAGGCGAAGAGCAGGGCGAGCGCGATGACGATCGGGGTGCCGCCGCTTGCGGCCTTCTCCTGCAGGGCCGTGCCGGTCCATTCGAAACCGAAGCCCGCCGGCAGGGTCGTCGCCGAGATGCGCTCCATGGCCTGGATCGCCTGACCCGAGCTGACGCCGGGCTTCGGCGAGCCGTTGACGATCGCGCCCCGGTAGCCATTGTAGCGCGTCAGAGCCTGCGGCCCGGTGACGAGGCGCACCTGCGAGAGCGCGTTCAGCGGCACCATCGCGCCGGTTTTGCCGCGGACATAGATCTTGCCGATATCGGTCACAGCCCGGCGGAAGGGCGTCTCGGCCTGGACATTGACCTGCCAGGTCCGGCCGAAGACGTTGAAGTCGTTGACGTAGAAGCCGCCGAGCGTCGCCTGGAGGGCGTTGAAGATGTCGGCGATCTGGACGCCGAGCACCTGCGCCTTGTCGCGGTCGATATCGAGATAGATCTGCGGGGTGTCGGCGGCGAAGGTGCTGAAGACCGCGGCGAGCTCGGGCTGCTGGTTGGCGGCGATGAGCAGGCCGCGCATCGTGGCTGCGATATCGGTCGGCGACTGGCCCTGCAGGGCTTCGAGCACATATTGGAAGCCGCCGGTGCTGCCGAGCCCGATGATCGGCGGCAGGTTGAACGGAAAGACCGTTGCCTGCTGCACGGCGGCAAGCTGCGGCCGCAGCGCCCCGATGATTGCGCCGACCCCTTGCGCCGGATCCTTGCGGTCCTCGAACGGCTTCAGGCGGATGACGAAGAAGGCCTGGTTGGAGGAGGCGAGGCCGTCGATGAAATTGAAGCCGACGACGGAAAGCACGCCCTGGACGCCGGCGACCGGCCGGACGATGCTCTCGACCTGCTCGACCACGGCCGCGGTCCGGTTCACCGAGGCGCCTTCGGGCAGGCGCATCGCGATGAAGAAGGCGCCCTGGTCCTCTTCAGGCAGGAAGCTCTGCGGCGTGGTCAGGAACAGCCCGCCGGTCGCGGCCAGGATGCCGGCGAGCACGAACAGGACGACGACGGCGACCCTGACCAGGCGCCTGACGATCGCGGCATAGCCGTCGCGGACCTTGTCGATGCCGTTCATCACATAGCGCATCGGTCCGCCGCCGCCATGGCCGCGCTTGATCAGGATCGAGCAGAGCGCCGGGCTCAGCGTCAGGGCGTTGATTGCCGAGATCAGCATGGCGGTCGAGACGGCGACCGCGAATTGCCGGAAGAGCTGGCCGCTGATGCCGGGAATGAAGGCGACCGGCACGAAGACCGCGAGCAGCACGAAGGTGATGGCGATGATCGGCCCGGTGATCTCGGCCATCGCCTTCTTGGTCGCGTCCGCGATCGAAAGCTCCGGCTCCTCCTCGACGACGCGCTCGACATTCTCGATCACCACGATGGCGTCGTCGACGACGATGCCGATGGCGAGCACGAGCGCGAGCAGGGAGACCGTGTTGGCGGTGAAGCCGATCACCAGCATGACGGCGAAGGTGCCGATGATCGAGACCGGTACCGCGACCAGCGGGATGATGGTGGTGCGCAGCTTGCCGAGGAAGAGGAAGACGACGAGGCCGACCAGCACGAAGGCTTCGAGCAGGGTGCGGATGACCTCGTCGATCGTGGCGCTGACGAAGACCGTGGTGTCGAAGAAGATGCCGTAGGCGAGATCC
The DNA here is from genome assembly GCF_052115465.1 of Allobosea sp. 2RAB26. Classification (NCBI taxonomy): domain Bacteria; kingdom Pseudomonadati; phylum Pseudomonadota; class Alphaproteobacteria; order Hyphomicrobiales; family Alloboseaceae; genus Allobosea; species Allobosea sp. 2RAB26. The sequence continues at coordinate 46,306 of NZ_JBFRGS010000015.1, forward strand.
TCGGGGAAGCGCTTGGAGAGCGCTTCCATCGTCGCCCGCACCTTCTTGGCGACATCGATCGCATTGGCGCCGGGCGACTGGTAGATGCCCATGGCGGCGCCCGGCGCGCCGTTGAAACGGCTGTAGCGATCGGCCGTGCGGGCCCCGATCTCGACGCGCGCCACATCCCTGACGCGCACGACCGAGCCGCCCGGATTGGTGCGCAGCACGATATTGGCGAATTCCTCCGGCTTGGTGAGGCGGCCCTGCGTCTTGACCGTGAGCTGGTATTGCTGGTCGCTGCTGACCGGGGCGGCTCCGATGCGGCCGAGCGCCGCCTGCACGTTCTGGCCCTGGACGGCGGAGATGACGTCGCTCGGCGTCAGGCTGAGCGCCGTCAGCCGGTTCGGATCGAGCCAGACCCTGAGCGAGTAATCGAGCGGGCCGAACAGGCTGACCTGGCCGACGCCGTTGATGCGTGCGAGCGCGTCGACCAGGTTGATCGTCGCGTAATTGCTGAGATAGAGCGAGTCGAATGTGTGCTTCGGCGAGTGGATCTCGACCACCTGCAGCAGCGCGGCGGATTTCTTGCGGACGGTCAGGCCCTGACGCGTGACCTCGGTCGGGAGCTGCGGCTGGGCCAGCGACGAGCGGTTCTGGACATTGACGGTGTTGATGTCCGGGTTGGTGCCGAGCGCGAAGGTGACGTTGAGCGTGTAGCTGCCGTCGGCGCCGCTGGTCGACTGGTAGTAGAGCGCGTTGTCGACGCCGTTGATCTGTTGCTCGATCGGCTGGGCGACGGTGGTCTCGACCACCTCGGCATCGGCGCCGGGATAGCTCGCGGTCAGGGTGACCTGCGGCGGCACGATATCGGGGAACTGCGCAACCGGGATCGTGAAGATGGCGATGAGGCCCGCCAGCGTGATGACGATCGAGACGACGAAGGCGAGGCGCGGCCGGTCGACGAAGATCGACGAGATCACGTCTAGCTCCCGCTCGCCGGAGCAACGGGCGTGGCGGATACGGTCAGGCCGGGGCGCACCTTGAGCAGGCCTTCGACGATGACGTTCTCGCCCTCGGTCAACCCGGATTCGACGACGACATCGGCGTCCTGCTGCGGGCCCAGCTTGATGCGGCGCTGCTGGGCCTTGCTGTCCTTGTCGACGACCATGACGTAGCTGCCGGCCTGATCGACCTGGACGGCCGCCTGCGGCACGACGAGGCGTGCCTGCTGGCTCCGCTCGCGGACCTCGACCGAGACGAATTCGCCGTCGATCAGCTGGCGATCGGGGTTGGGCAGCGAGGCCCGCATGGTCACGGTGTCGGTCTGCTGGTCGACCTGCGGGTCGGTATAGTTCCAGACGCCGGGATGAGGGTATTCCTTGCCGGAGGACAGGCGAACGGTGATCGCGATCTTGCTCTGGCTGCCATCCTCGCGCCGGCGCGCCTCGCGGAGTTCCTCGAGCTGGCGCACGCTGACCTGGAACAGGACATACATCGGGTCCTGGCTGACGATGGTCGCGAGCGGGTTGCTGCTGGGGCCGACGAGATTGCCCTGCGTATAGGCCGTGCGGCCGATCCGGCCGGCGATCGGGGCGATGATGTCGGTGTAGCCGAGATTCTCCTTGGCCTGGGTCAGCGCCGCCTGGTTCTGCAGCACCGAGGCATGGGCGACGTCGAGAGCGGCGCGGTTGCTGTCGAGCGTCGCCTGCGAGACGGCCTGCGTCTTCACCAGGTCCTGCGAGCGCGCATAGGTGAGCTGAGCGTTGAGCTCCTGGGCTTTGGCGGCGGCGAGGTTGGCCGTCGCCTGGTCGAGCTGCGCCTGATATTGCACCTTCTCGATCTGGTAGAGCGTGTCGCCGGCCTTGACCTCCTGCCCCTCGGTGAACTGGATCTTGTCGAGGAAGCCCTGCACGCGGGCGATCAGCGCCACGCTTTCGGGCGCCTTGATGCGGCCGACGAAGGAATAGGACCAGGTCACGCCCTTCTTGGTGGCGGGCTGGATGCCGACGGCGGGCGCAGGCGGGGCGGCCGGAGGTTGCGCGGCTTGCCGGTCGTTGCAGGCGCCGAGCGCCAGCGCCATCAGCGCAATCGAGACAAGCAACCGGAACGTCATCCGCATGCCCCGCAATAATCAATCCCGGGGATGCAAGCCCCCAGGAACCCAAGTCCCGTAGGATCGAGACCCGCTGGGACCTGCGCCCATGGTGACAAACTTCCGGGCGCTTGCACAGAGCCCGGCTGATGCCGAAACCGCGAGGGGCTGGGTTCGCCGAGGCTGTCGGCGTCTCCGTGGCGGTTCAGAGCGGTTCGACCACGTCCGGATTCATGGCGATGAAGAGTTCAGCCTGACGCGCGAACAGCATCCAGGCCGGATCATTCTCCGAGCGTCCGGAGTGGCAGTGCATGATCGTGAAAATCGCCACCGTCCCGGCCGGTTGTTCAGGGTCGATCCGCGCCGCGCGACACATCGCCCTGGCAATTCTCTGGATGCGCGGATCAGCCCGACGACCTGCCGCGCTCACCCCCGCGGCTACGGGTTTCAATTCGTCGATCAGAGGCATGGCGGACCTCCCGTCCTGGCATAAGCCGATGCGAGACAGTCAAACGATCGGCCCGGCCATCGGTTCCCGCGGCAAAGACGCGCGCCTTTGTCGGTTGGCCATACGCGGGAGATGAAGCGGTGCTCGCCCGGTCTCAGTCACTGGCCGCGCGCGAAATCAGTACCTGTTCTGGCGCGTCACATCGCCGATCGCGGTCAATCCGGCCAGCGCCTGCGGCGACCCGTTGCTCCTGTAGAGCGCCGTGAAGACCCTGCTGGCATCGGTGTAGCGGCCGAGATGGAAGTAGGACCAGCCGCGCATCATCATCAGGTCGGTGGTTTCGGGAGCAAGACGGGCACGTTCCGACAGGGTCACCAGGGCGCCGTTGAAGTCCTTGTTGTCATATTGCGCATAGAACCGCTCGGAGAGCAGCAGCGCCGAGAGTTCGCGGCGCTGCGCGGGAGCGGGATTCGCCTGCGCGGCCGCGACATTGGCCTCCGCCGTCAGCCCCTGCTGAAGACTTGCATAGGTCTTGCCCATCGCCGCATCGGCCGCGACCTGAGCCGAGCCGGTGCGCATGGCAGCCTCGAAGGCAGCGGCTGCCGCTGCAGGGCGCTTCAGGTTGAGCAGGCACCAGCCGCGCTGCAAGGCGGCTGCGCCCGACTGACCATTGCCGCAGCTGCCGGCGACGGGCGCTGCCGCCTGGCGGCGCCGGACAGGCTCGGCGTCGATATCGGCCTGGACGGTCTGCCGGGCTGCCCGGGAGCGCAGCGGACGGCTCGGTGCGGGTTCGATCGGGTCTCGCTCGCGTATGACCGGCACCGCCGGCGCGGCGACATCATCTCGGCGCTGCTGCTGGTCACGCGCATCCTGGACTCGCGCATCTTGCCCGCGCGAGGCGCGGTTGCGGCGCGGATCGAGCAGCGCGGCAATCCGTTCCGAGCGGCCGCCCCAGTCGTTGACGATCGCGCGCAGGCCGGCCTGATCGCGCAGGCGCTGCCGTGCCAGGGCAAGCCCATAGGCGGCCGGCTCATAGCCACGGTCCCAGGAGAGGGCGGTTTCGAACCATGTCTCGGCCGGGGAGGTCTGGCCGGCATTATAGGCATACCAGCCGAGGCCGGCCGCGCCCGGCGCGTAGCGGTCTGTCGCAACGGTCTTCGCGATCCGCTCGACGACGGCGCGATCCAGTTTTGGAGCGGGCTCCTGCGTGATCAGCGACGTCACCGCGTCGAGATAGGCCTTGCGGTTGGCGGCGCCTGCGTCCAGCCATTGCGAACCCAGCGCCTCGGCCTCGCGATATTTGCGATTGGCGGCCAGCGCGAGCACCGCGCCTTCGGCCGCCTTCGCCCCGCCCTTGCGCTGCAAGGCGGACTGGAACAGCGCTTCCGCCTTGACCGGATCATTGTGGCGCAGCGTGTAGAAGCCGAACAGGATGGCATCGTCCGGCGTCGTCGCGGCGTTCGCAAGCGCCTCGACCCGCCGGATGTCGTCGGCGGATACGGTGAGCTTGGTATCTTCGGCAGCCCGCCCGATGCGCCGCCGCGCGATCTCGTCGCGGATGCTGGAGAATTCGGTCTGCCTCTCCTGCGCCAGAAGCGCGTCCGTCAGCGGGTCGGGCAGCGTCGCCAGCGCCTTCTGCATCGTCCCGATCCGTTCTGCGGGGGTGTTGCAGTTGCCCAGCACATAGGCATAGGCGTCCCGGGCCCGCTCGGGCTTGCCGGTCTGCACGAAAGCCTCGGCCACCCGCCACAGCGCGTCGACATTCGCGCAGGTCAGCAAGGCCGGCGTCTCGGTGCCGATCCGGATCACCTGCTCCCATTGCCGCGCGTTGGAGGCATTGACCAGCCGCTGCGCGGCTTCGGCGGCGTCGAGCCGGGCGACGAGATCGACAGGCGCACGCCAGTTCGGCTCCCTGGTGCCGCGTTGCGCAATCGCGGCCCGGACCTCGGCGATCTTGCCCTCAGAGAAGAGCTTCCACAGCCGCTCGAGCTCGGGATCGCCGGTTTGTGCCGGAGACGTCAGGTCGGCGGGCGGCTTCCATTCCGGGTAGAGGGCTCGCAGCCGGGCTAGCTCGGCCTCCAGGCGCCGCGTGTCGCCCTGAGATGCGAAATAGCGCAAGGCACTCTCGTCGACGACGGGGGGCCGCTGCGCCGGTTGGCCGGGCGGGGTCGCCGGCGCCTGCGCCTGAGCGAGTTCCGGCGCGGGTTGCTGGCTGTCAGGGGAAGAGCTTCCGGCCGCGGCCGCCTGACGGATCGCCGCAGGCGGCGTCAACGACAGATCGACCTCCCGGCCATGGCGGCCGAAGGCGTAGAACGCGGCACTCGCGAGGGCGATCGCCAGGACGGCGTATTTCACATGCATTGCGGATACCTCTCGCGGAGCATCGAGAGGGACAAAAGATGCAGGGTCGAGGGATAATAGGCCGTCGGCTGGAAGGTCTTCAATTCCGCCGGGATCGCGGTCTTGTCGAGCGCGCAGGCCATCGCGGCCGCGAGAATGCGATAGCCGGCGTCGGGCAGCGGCTCGACGGGATTGCCGGTCTTGACGTCGATCACGGCAGTGCCACCGGCCCATGCCTTGCGGAAGGGCTCCATGCGCGCCTTGTCGGCAAGCCCCGCCCGCATCAGATAGAGCGGGATGCGGATGGCGTTGTAGCCGAACTGGGGCGGGAAGCCGTCGGCAGGCCTGGGCGTGTCCTTGATCGAGACCCAGTCCGGGGCCAGCATCTTGGCCTTGGCAAGCGTGTCGAGCAGTTTCAGGCCGCTCGCCTGCACCTGCATCCAGCTCTGGTCGCCGGTGAGCTGCGCGAGCGCCGGCAGCGCCTCGAAGACCCAATAGGACGGGTTGACCACGGGCCCGTCGGGCCGGTCCTTCTCGGAAAAGCCGACTGCGCCGGGCATGAGCCAGGTCTCGCCGCCGCGCTTCAACAGCGCGACCTTGGCCAATGACCGGGCGATCTGGCGCGCCGCTGCCGTGTAGGCCGGCATGGCCCAGCGCGCCCCGGCGCAGGCGAGGGCCTCCGCGATCAGCAGGTCGCCGTCGCTGGCATTGTTGATGTCGGTGATATGGGGGCTCGCCTTGGGGTCCCAGCGCCAGGCCGCAAGCCCGTCGTCGCGGATCAGGAGCTCTGTGCGCGTGAACGCGAATATGCTGGCGAAGCTGCTGCGGTCGCCCGCGAGACAGGCCAGCAGCAGGCCATAGCCCTGGCTCTCGCTATGGCTGATCCCGCCATTGGCATCGTCGATCACGCGCCCTTCGGGCGTGACGAATTTTTGCCGGTAGAGCTCCCATGCGCCGTCGGGGAGGGAGGCGGACAGGGCCGACGTGAGAAGCATCATGGTGGCTGCGAATGTAGCCAGGAGCTTTCTCATGAGCGCCGCCCCAACCGTCCGAGCATCAACGCGGTGCCGATGCCGAGGGTGATGCAGGCGGCCAGGAGCGTCAGCGCGTAGGTGCCGATATTGCTCGACATCCAGTTGGCGAGGACGAGGCGCATATTGGTCAAGCTGAAGGGCCGCGTCATGAAGAAGGAGGTGCGGTCGGCGGAGAGGACATGTGTCTCCTGCCCACCCCGGAAAGCCGTGATCCTGCCGGCCATGGCAGCCCAATTGCCCGGCGTCACGATTCGGGCGACGCTGCTCTCGAGCGCCTCTTCGCGCCGGGCGACGAAGGCGGTCCAGACCTGCCGGGTCTCCGGATCGGCGGCCTGGGCTGCGATCAGGTCGGTTCCCTCGGCAGGCTCGTAGAGCGAAGACGAGCGCGACGGTGTGCGCAATTGGGCAAATGACAGGTCGAAGGTGCGCTGCAGCCAGCCGTCGAAGGCAACGAGATAGCGGGCCAGCGGGCCACCGAGCGAGTTCCGCCACCGGTCGCGGATCTCGTTCGTGGATTGCGGCACGCCGCCTGAATCTTCCGGTGTGGTCTGGCGGCCCTGGAAACGGTTGAGCACGGCGTCGAACACGGCCGTGCCATCCGCATCGGGCGGGACCACGACGGCGTCGGCGCGCTGTGGCCATGTGGCGCGGACGGTGTCGGCGATGCCGACGCGCGGCAGCAGGCCGCTTGGCAACTGGCCGGCCGCTCCGACGATCAGCGCCGGGCGATCTCCCACGGTGGCGGCATTCGCAAGCGGATCGACCGCGATGGGCCGGCTGGCGCGCTGGGCCAGGCGCGCCAGCAGAGTCGCCGCCGCACCGTAATTGGCGGCATCGAGCCGGCCCATGACCAGGGCCACGCGCGGCGCCACCGAGTAGGGAAATCCCGTGCCGGAAACGGCGGCGAGGTTTGGCTTGACGCCGATCTTCGCGAAATCCGGAACGGCAAGCGAGGTGGTATCGAACAGCGCGAAACGGCTCTTGCCCGGCAGCGTCGCGCCAGGCCCGCAGCTCAGATCGGTCTTCGCGATCGTGACGGCCTCGAGCCAGAGCTCATTGATCCCCGGCCTGAAATGCCGCATCGGCACGGTGATCGGGAACTGCTGGAACAGGCCGCCGGTCGTCGTGTTGAGCGGCACGGTCGCGGCGACATTGCCGTTGACGAAGATCTCGATATGGCTGACGCCGGGCAGGACCTCCGCGGAATAGGCTCCGTCGAGAAGAAGCGTGGCCTCACCGTAGGCGTTCGCAAAAAAGTCGCCGGGCATGGCGACGACGGCGCGCACCCGCATGCGCCGGCCGGTCGATTCCTGGGTGGGGACGCCGAGATCGGCGAAGCGCAGCACCTGCCGGCCCGTGACGTAAGGCGGATTCGGCGTGTGCCAGCTCGCCGTATCCATGCTGGTGCGGTTGATATTGGTCGGCCTCGAAACCGGCTCGGTCAGGATCTTGGCGACGACCGCCTCGATATCCGGCCAGCCCTGGCCCGTGACGAGAAGTGTGGCCGGACCCAGCTTCGGACTGGCGACGAAACCGAGGAAGCTGCGGGTGGCGGCCTCCTCCGGGATCGTGCCGAGCAGTTCACCCAGTTCGTTCGCGGTTCCGATGACAACCGTCAGCGAGCCCGGCCGCAGCCGCTCCGGTGGCCGTTCGGAGACCCGCACCACGACCTGCCCGAAGCGCCCGCGCAGGGCTACTGCCTGGGCGACGGCGAGGATGGTATTTCCCGCGATCGCCCGCGACGCGCTGGGCGCCACGATGTTGATCGTCGTCTGGCCGCTTTCGTCCCCGCCGATCGACGGCAGATCGTCGATGCCTCGCAAACGCGGTTTCGCTGCATCGGGGCTGCGAAATCTCAGTCGCGTGCCGGCGCCGTCGATGCGGGTCCAGAGCTCGTAGGTGGAGGCCAGGGTGCAATCCGTGCGGTGGCGCTGCACGACCTCGAAACCGATCGTATTCTCGCCTGCGCGCAAAAGAGCCTTGCGGATCGCGACCGAGAGCCGCGCCAGGCGGTCCGACGATGCGATGGGCTGCTCGATAACGCGCTCGCCATTGATCCGGACGGTCAACCGCGAGGCTTCCGGCATCACGACGAGCGCATTCTGGAATGCCACGTCCAGGTTCAGATCGGCAGCGGCTTCGTCCTGCGTCAGGAAGAAAGCCCAGTTGCGGGTGTCGCTCTCGCCTTCCAGGGTGACGCGGGCGGCAGGAAGCAGCGGCTTGAACGCAAAGGGGGCGGGCGCAGTCGCTGCCGCCGCGTGTTTCGGCGGCTGGCTCGGGGCAGGGGGCTCGGCAGCAGGCGCAGCCGGTGCCACGGGGGCGGGCTTCTCGGCCGGCGGTTGCTTCGGCGGCGCGATCATGAACGGCGCCGGTTCGACCGGTGTCGGCTGCACGCGCCCGTCCTGTGCCATGCCGGCGCCGCCGAGCAGCGGGAGGGCCATGGTGGCCACGAGGGAAAACTGCCCCAGCCTCATTCCGCTGGTCTCGCTGGTGCTGCGGGCCGTGTCAGGCGGTAAAGGCCGAAGAAATAAGACAAGCCGCGGCTCGTCTGGAAGATCGCGATCCGCAGGAAGCGGATCGTGCCGTAGACGACCCCCATGTTCTGGCGCCGCGCCTTCTGGAACAGGGTCCAACGCTCGGCGTCGGAAAAGGCGAGATCGGCGATCATGCGGCTGTGCAAGGCTTCGCTCGGGGCGTAGCGACAGCCCATCAGCAAACCCTTGTCGTCAGGCGCCAGGCGCATCACACGCACCGGCAGCGTACCGGCCGGCATGTTGATCGTGGTCTCGAAAGAAATGAGCGCCTCGCTGCCGACAGGCAGCTTGTCGAAAACATGGGACAGAACGCGGATGCCGACGCCGTCGACGGAGGCGTTCTCGGTGACGATCGGCGCGGTCTGCCCGTCGATGGTGATCTCGCCGCGTCGCCGCACTGCGAAGCGCCGGGCCGCGCGCCCCTCCGGCCGCTCGGAGACGACGCCGAGCGCGCAGCCCGCCATCAGCAGGTTCAGCAGGTTCCAGAGGCCGACGACCACCGTCGTGTCGGCATTGTAGGGCTCGGTGATGATCCGCCAATAGGTCGCGACGACACCGAGCGCCAGGACGCCGAAAATGATGAAGAACGGCAGCCCCAGCTCGGAGACGCGACGGGTTTCCAGAGATTCGTTCTTGGCCGTGACCTTGAAGGTCGGCTTGCCCGGATTGATGAGGACCGAGACGACCGCGGGCAGCAGGTAGACCGACTGGATGAACTCGTAGAGTTCCGAGATCCATGGCCAGCGATAGCGGCCATAGAGATAGTTCTGCATCATCAGGTTCACGACCATATAGCTCAGGATATAGGCGAAGAACTCCGCCCCCGATGCCGTGAAGATCTGCAATCCGAAGAACAGGTAGAACAGAGGCGAGATCAGGAAGATCCAGCGCGCGAAGGGAAACAGCCAGAACAGCGCCGAGGAGCAGTAGCAGAGCCGCTGCGGCAGCGAGAGACCGGTTTTGAACAGCGGGCGATGATAGATCAGGATCTGCATCATGCCCTGCGCCCAGCGCGAGCGCTGCCCGATGAAGCTCGCAAAGGTCGCCGGCTGCAGCCCAGCGATCAGCGGCTTGTCGACATAGACGCTGTGCCAGCCGGTGGCGTGCAGCGTGATCGCCGTCTCGGCGTCTTCCGTGATGCTACGTCCAGCGAAGCCATTGGTGGTCTTGAGTGCCTGGCGGCGCAGCACCGCAGCCGAACCGCAGAAGAACGAGGCGTCCCATTTGTCGAGACCGCGCTGGATGATGCCGTAGAACATCTCGTTCTCGGACGGCATATATTTGAAGGTCTGGAGATTGCGCTCCAGCGGGTCGGGGTTGATGAAGAAATGCGGCGTCTGCACCAGGAACAGCTTCGGGTCCTGGCCGAAAAAGCCCACGGTCTCCGTGAGGAAGGACCGCGCGGGCGCATGATCGGCATCGAAGACGACGATCAGCTCGCCTTCGGAGTGAGCGATGCCGTTATTGAGGTTGCCTGCCTTGGCGCTGATATTGCGCTCGCGCGTCAGATAGGTGACGCCGAGGCCCTCGCATAGCTTCTGCAGCGTCGCCCGGCGCTCTTTGGCAGCGTTGGCGGCCACGAAATTATCCGCGTTGCACTTCTCGTCGGTTCCGCCATCGTCGAGGAGAAAGACCTTCAGGCGATCCGCCGGGTAATCCATCGCGAGCGCAGCCGCGAGCGTCGTCGCCAGCAGATCCGCCTCTTCGTTATAGGTCGGCACAAAGACGTCGACCGTGGGCGCATTCTGCAGGTCGACCGGCGGTGTCTTGCGCGGTGGCAAGGGAAGCGCGACCACGAACAGGCTGAGGAACAGCATGCCGATATTATAGAACTCGGCGAGATAGAGGATCATCGCCGGGATGAAGTCCTCGATCTGGTTCGCCGGCGGCAAGGTGCTCGTCGTGCGCCAATAGATGTAGCGCAGCACGATCGCCGTTCCCAATCCCAGCGCGATCAGCCGCCAGACGCCGTCAGGCCGCAGGAACTTCAGCGCGATCATCGCCGTGACCACGATCGCCCCCGCGATCAGATGCGCCTGCAGGCTGATCGGCAAGGTGATCAGCACCACGACCAAGGCGGCGATCACAGCCCAGACGATGACGTAGATCGTTGTTCGCATCGGTCTTCAGGTGATCCTGGTTGCGGTCAAGGCGACAAGGGCGGCGGAACGGTCGGGTATCCTTCCAGGGGTCGGTCCGGCAGAGGCCTGTCCGGGACAGGGTCTCTCACCTCGGTACGGGCCGGCTGCGGACGTTTCGGGCGGGCAGCCCGAGGTGGCCGCTCGACCGCATCAGGCAGGAATGTCTGGGGCATGGATGCCTGGGGCAGGGGATAGATCGGCGCGCCGGCCTCGCCGAGATCGGGGGAGGGCGATGGCGCATCCCCGATCGGGTTCCAGCCTGCGCGCCTGAGCGAGGCGTTGACGGAAAACCCATAGGCGAGGCGCAGCAAGGCGGCTTCCGACGCTCCCGGCGCACAGATCCGCAGGCGCACGGAGATCACGCCCGATCTGGGGCGGAAAAGGCTGTCATCGCTTGCGACGCGCTGCCAGGCGTAAAGACAGCCATCGCCCCCGGGGCCGCGGCCAAAGGCATAGCCGAACGGGCCGTAGCGGTTCTGCACATAGGCGGCCGACGGCACCATGGCGACGCCCGGAAGCCGCTCCTCCATCTCGCGCGCGATCGCGAAATCCTCGATGCTGGGAAGCGAGAGGAGCCTGCCTTCCACACCATTCGTATCGGGAACATCCGCCGCCGTCAGGAAGGCGGCATAGATCGCATTCTCGCCCGGCGTCCGGCCTCGCGTGGCGAGCGTGACGGTCTGGGACACGGCATTTTCGTAGCTGCGCTGCGTGACGTTCACGACCGCTGGCCCGCCCGGCGGCAGCACGATGAGGGCGCGGCTCGGGTCGACGGCGATGGAGCGTGTTGCAAACGACAGTTCGGCATCCGTCAGCCTCTGCTCACCGCAGCCTGCCGCCATCGCACCCAGCAAGGCCGCGGTGGCAAGGGTTGCGAGCCGCCCCCTGGTCTGGCCGCGAGCCGGGCCGAGCGCCGGACGCAGGCCGGACACGCTCATCGGCACGCAGGCCGGTGTCTTGGAGCGATCGACATGTCGGAACCATTGATTAACAAAGATTAACACGTTCTTACCGCAGGCTGATGCGGCCAGTCTTTGGCCCTCGATCGAATCATGCCTGCCAGTACAGACAATTCCGGCACCGGCACCAACCCCTGTCGAGCGAGCGCAGTGGGAGATTTTGTGCGACAGGCGATCTCATCCCCCATAATCTTTGCAATGGCCATCCGCCCGTGCCTCAACAATGGGCAAGCCTTCTGCGTGCCGGATTGGAAGCCGGCGAAGCGGATCACCTGGAAGATCCTTTTGCCTGGCGTCGCAGAGAGAAGGGGGCGTGCCGCCATGACTAGCGCAGCTGCGGACGGGATGCGGCGAGATCGTTGCGGATCGCGGTTGCGGCCACGCCGGCCTGCCCCATGGCATGACTGATCTGGTCGAGACCGATCACGACATCGCCGGCCGCGTATAATCCCGCGATGCTGGTGCGCTGGTGGCGATCGACCTGGATGCAGCCATCATCCGTCACGGCCCCGCCCAATGCGGTCGCGAGGTCGGAATGAACGACCGAGCCAAGGGCGGGATAGACGGTGTCGAAGCGCAGCCGCCCCGCGGCCGAAGACAGGCTCAGGCCATCCTCCTCCAGCGCGAAGTCCTGCGCCGGTCCGCCGATGATGCGAACCCCGAGACCCGCGAGACGCTCATACAGGGGGGCGGCAAGGCCCTCGGTTCCATCGAGGACAAGGCTGACCAGCGCCGTATACGACCGCAGGAATTCGCATTCATTCGCAGCGCCGGAATCGGAGCCGATGACCGCGACATCCTGCCCGGTGACCTCGTAGCCGTCGCAAACCGGACAGTAGCGCAGGCGGCCCAGCATGAGCGCCTCGGCATGGAGCGCGTCGGTCATCGGGGGGCGACGGTTCGTGACGCCGGTGGCGAGCAAAACCGAGCGCGCCTTGATGTCGACGTCCTGCCCGTGCGCCGCGAAGCCGGAACCGTCGTGGGTCAGCGCCTCGACGCGGCGATCGACAATCCAGGTGCCGTACCGGATCGCCTGCGACCGCATCCGCGAGAGCAGCTCGCGACCGGAAATGCCCTCGGGAAAGCCGGCATGATTATGGGTGCAGGGGATCTGCAGCGCGCGGCCATGGCCCGCGTCCATGACGGTGACGCTGAGATGAAAGCGCGCAAGATAGATCGCCGCCGTCAGGCCCGCGGGGCCGCCGCCGATCACGAGGCAATCGAGCTGGTTTGTCATGCGTCCCTCAGGCTGCATCGCTGCGCCGGACCTGGACGGTCTGCGAGATCACGGTACAGGCGCTATCAGTGGTCAGGAAGGCGGTATCCGTCGAATCCCTGCCATGGGCGATGCGGATGATGCCCTCGATAGGGGCGAGGCGCGTCGGGTCGACTAGCCACCAGGCGTTCTCGAGATAGACTTCCATCACGGCGTGAAAATCGGGCGGTTGGACATCGAGCGAATAGGCGCTGACTGCGCGAGCCGGTATCGACAGGGCACGGCAGAAGGTGATGCCGAGATGGGTGAAGTCGCGACAAACCCCCGCCCTGACGGTGAAAGTATGCGCCGCCGTCGATTCAGGCGTGCTGACGCCCGCGACGTAGTCGACATGGGACGCGATCCAGTCGAGAACCGCCATCACCCGGCTGACGCCGTCGCCCGCGCCTGCGAACTCGCGCTGGGCAAAGCGCTGAAAGCGGTGGCTCGGGCAAAACCGGCTAGGCAGAAGATAGGACAGCGCCTCGGCCGGCAGTTCGTTCCACGCATGCTGGCGCCCCGACGCAGGCAGCAACTGGCGCACGCCGTTATCGACCGTGGCAGTATAGCTGATCGTCGTCTCGCCCGAGAAGCAGGCCCGGAACCGGCGATCTCCCGCGGGTGTCTCGTCTGCGATGGGCCGCACATCGCCGCTGACAGTCAATTCTTCCGCAAGGATCGACTGATCGCTGGAATGTGACGCCTGGATCAGCCCGATCACCTGCGTCGGCGTAGAAAAGCCATAGACGAGTTGAGCCGATGCGATCAGCTTCATCTTGAACTCCGGACTGTCCCAGCGATCCAAACGGAGTTGGCAGTGGTTTCGTTCCGAACCGCCGGCGCGGATTAAGCCCGGGCTGACGAACCAAAGGGAACCTCTGTGCCGTTCGCCGGTTCAGAACCTGCGCTTGCGCGTCGTTTGCGGCGGCTCTTGCGCCTTCAGATGTGGCCAAGCTTCGGATGTGACCAGACGCTTGAGGGAGGACATTATGGGCATTCTCGGGACCATCCTCGTCGGCTTTCTCGCCGGCGTGGTCGCCAAATTTCTAACCCCTGGATCGAACGAGCCTTCGGGCTTCATTCTCACCACCATCCTCGGGATCGTGGGTGCCTTCGTTGCCACATACATCGGGCAGGCCATGCATTGGTACGCCCCCGGCGAAGGTGCTGGCTTGATCGGGGCCATCATCGGCGCCGTCATCGTCCTGGCGGTGTGGGCGTTTTTCGCGAACCGCCGACACACGGTCTAACCCCGGCAGCAGGAGCAAATTTCATGAGCGACAACCAGGGCTTTCCGTCGATGACGGCACTGCTGGGCCTGCTGGCCCTCGCAGGCTACCAGAACAAGGACAAGATCGCAGAGTGGCTCGGCCAGGCCAACCAGCCGGCGCCCACCGGTGCACCGGCCGGCGATATCCCGAAAGGCGCGGATTCCGTGCTCGGCAATCTCGGCGGCACATTGGGCGCAGGCGGGATCGGCGGCTTCCTGAACGGAGGTCTGGGCGAGCTGATCGATCGCTTCAAACAGGCAGGCCAGGGCGAGAAGGCCGATTCCTGGGTGCGCCAGGGCGCCAATCAGGAGGTTGCGCCGCCGGATCTGGAACAGGTGATCGGACCCGATGTCCTGGCCAAGCTCGAACGCCAGACGGGCCTCTCCCGCGACGAGCTGCTGTCCCGGCTGTCCCGGCAACTGCCTGACGCCGTGGATCGCTATACGCCCGACGGCAGGCTCCCCGCCGCCGGGGCCTGATCCCGCCCCTGCATGACCGGCAGAGCCGGCGACCGTCGACACGTCCAGCGACCGGCTCCCGTCATCGGGAGCCGGTTCGTCGTCAGGGTTTCTCGAGGCTGCCAGGTACTGCCAGATCGGGTACTGCCAGATCTCGTCACGGCCTGGAGCCACACTGTCTCGCCTGAGTTGATGCGCAATCGGGAGGAACAGATGGAAACCCAGGAACTACATCGCGGCCGGCTGATCGATCATATCCAGCTCGTTGTCGCGGACCTCGGCGCCTGCCGCCGCTTCTACGAGGGCATCTTCCGCGAACTTCACATTCCGATCGGCGGGACGGCCGAGGATTATTTCTGGGTGGACGAACTCTTCGTCTCGAGCGCGCAGAGCAAGGCGGCGCAGGGCGAGCTCACGGGCCGGCACCATATCGCCTTCCAGGCCAGGAACCGCGCCATGGTCGACGCCTTCTACAAGGCTGGCCTCGACAGCGGCGGCAGGGATAACGGCGCGCCGGGCGAGCGCCCCTATCATCCCGGCTATTACGCCGCCTTCCTGCTCGATCCCGCCGGCAACAATATCGAGGCCGTCTTCCATGGCGAGGCCGAACGCAGCGCTCCATCGGTCAAGATCACGTTCTGAGTGATCGGCAGGTGGTGCCACGCGCGCCACGATCCGTCATGCTCGCATTCCGATCGTTGGTGTGAGCGAGGGCGGAGCGACGATGCCATCCCCGCAAGACAGCATCACCGTCGAACCGGCCGGCGAGGACAGGGCTGGGGCGACCGCGTCTTTTCCCTATGACACGGCGCTGGTCGAGCGCTTCCGCGCGGCCTTTCCCCGGGCGCGCTGGCGCGATGATCGCCGTGCCTGGTTCGTGCCAGGGAGCACGGCCGAGAGGCGGCTCGATCGCTGGCTGCAGCGGGAACTTTCCGGCGTTCTCTCCCATGCCGATGCGCGCGGCAGGGACGCCTTCGCATTCGATCCGATCGTGAGCGACTATCTCGTCCCGGCAGAGGATCTCATGGTCCGTACGCCTTATTCCAGGACCGTCGTCGCGGAATTGCGCGCCGTGCCCTGAGCCTGGTGGGACGGCGAGGAAAGGCTCTGGCGCATTCCCTATCGCTCGCTGGAGGAACTGCGGCGCCGTTGGCCGGCGATCGAGGAGGCCGCCCGCCGCGCCGAGCCGGTCGAGCGGAAGCGGCGGCGAGACGAGTTGAAGGGCTCGGCAGAGCACCACGCGTTGCGCGCGAAAACCAGGGAGCGGCAGCGCCATCGCTATCCGGTCCTTGCCGATCAGCTCCCGCCCGGCGACCGCCCATTGATGTCTCATGCCGGCGCGCTCGTCTTCACCGAGGTCACGGGGGAGCTGGTCGACGAGGAAAGCCTGCACCAGCATTACCTCTGGAGTGCCGGCGCGACCGGCGATTTCGTCTGGGCAAGCTGGCGCAGGCCCGGCCATGACGAGCTGGTGCGGACATGGCCGGCGCGGCAGCCGGCGAGCGGGGCGGAGCTTGCCCGGGGCTGGTGGCAGCCGACCGTCGAGGAGTTACGGGACGCCCGTCGAAAGGCGAGATCGCTCGAGCGCGCACAGGCGACACGCAGGCAGCGGCAGATGCAGGGAAGGCAGGACGAGAAGCCCGTATAGGCAATGCGTTATGGCATTCCGCTTGCCTGGATCGTCAGATGCAGGCCAAGCGGACATCGTTCAGGAGATTGCACGCCCTCGTTCATTGGACCTGCGGAACATAATGAGGCAGGCCGAGGTTAGGCTCCTACCCAATCACTGTCGAGCCGAACACTCATGAATTCAGGCGAAAGCCTTTTCCACACCCGCCGCTCCGCTCTCGCGACGCTGATCGCAACCGCCTTGCTTGCGAGAGGGCAGCCTTCGCTTGCCGCGCCAGCGCCCCAACCAGGGGCTGCCCGTTTTGGTTTCGACGACGTCGTCGCGCAGGCGCGCATTCTGGGCGAGCGGCCCTTCGATTCCGGTGGCCTGACGATCCCGTCGGAGTTGTCGAAGCTGACCTATGACAGCTATCGCGAGATCCGTTTCCGTCGGGAAAAGGCCTTGTGGCAGGAGAGCGGTTCCGATTTCCGCCTGCTCCCGTTCCATCTCGGCTTTCTGCACGACAAGCCGGTGCAGTTGCATGTGGTGAAGGAGGGCAACGCCATCCCGATCCCGTTCACGACGAGCCTGTTCGAATACGGCAAGGTGCCGGTGCCCAAGCAGCTTTCGCCGTCGCTCGGGTTTGCCGGGTTTGCGGTGACGACCACCCTCAACGATCCCAAAATCCAGGATGAGGTGATTTCGTTTCTGGGGGCGAGCTATTTCAGGCTGATCGGGCGGGGCCACCGTTACGGGCTTTCCGCGCGCTCCCTTGCTATCGACGTCGGCGGCAAGCAGCCTGAGGAGTTTCCCTTCTTCCGTGCGCTTTGGCTGGAAGAGCCGAGGGCAGACAGCCTCGATCTGGTGATCTACGCCCTGCTGGATTCCCCGTCCGTGGCGGGGGCGTTCCGCTATGTCGTTTCGCCTGGCCGCACGACTGCGATGTCGGTCACGGCTGCCCTCGTGCCGCGCGTGGAGATCCCGCGCATCGGCATCGCGCCGCTGACCTCGATGTTCCTGGCGGGCGAGGGCGATCTTGGACACCGAACCGATTTCCGGCCCGAAATTCACGATTCCGATGGGCTGTTGATGCAGAACGGCTCCGGAGAATGGATCTGGCGGCCGATCCGCAATCCCGCGAGCCTGCGGATCTCCAGTTTTGGCGACCGCGATCCGCGAGGCTTCGGCCTGATGCAGCGCGACCGCGAATATGGACATTACCAGGACCTGGAAGCGCATTATCACGCACGTCCGGGATATTGGGTCGAACCCATCGGTGACTGGGGCGAGGGCCGGGTCGACCTGATCGAGATACCGACCAACAACGAGGCATTCGACAATATCGTGGCGTGCTGGACGCCGGCGCGGCCGCTCGACATCGGCAAGGCCAGTGAGTTCACCTATCGGATCACCGCCTTGTCGACGACCAACGAGCTCCATGCCATGGCGCAGGTCCGCAACAGCTTCAGCGGTTGGGACATCCGGGAGCCCGATGCCGACGGAATGGGCAAGCAGCGGTTCATCATCGATTTTGGCGATGGCGATCTGGCGTATTTCGTGAGCGACCCCAAGCGTGTCGAGGTCGTCGCCTCGACGACCGCCGGTTCGATCGCCCATACCATCATCGCCGCCAATCCCGCCGCGAAAGGCTTTCGTGTCATCCTCGACGCGACCTTGCCAGTAGGGCAAACTGCCGACTTGCGCGTCTATCTCAAGTCGCGAAACCGCACCCTCTCCGAGACGTGGACGCAGTCTTGGTCGGTTCCTGCCCCTGCTGTCCGAGATGCGCCAGGCCATGTGGTCACTCGGGATTAGAGCTTCTGCCCGAAATGTGGATTGCGGTTCTTGGGAAAGCCGGCGCAAACATGAGGGGCTGGATCATCGACCCGGATGCGCTATCGCGCCCGATGATCTGACCGGCATCGCTCCGTCCTGGACAGGGTCATTGGCCTGCAGGCGTGAGATCCGATGAAGCTCCTCCCACAATCCCTGCTCATTCGGCCCCGCCTTCTGATGGCGCTGGTGGCGGTGATGTTGCTGACGATCGTGCTGCCGCGCGACTGGGGCTGGGTGACGCGGCTTCTGGTGGCGTGGGACGCGGGCGCAATCCTCTATCTCGGCCTGCTGACGACGATGATCTTCGGCGAAACCGTCGAGCAGATCAGGGCGCGTGCCGCCGAGCAGGATGAAGGCGCGCTCGCCATCCTGATCATCGCCTGCCTGGCGGCCGCCGCGAGCGTCGCGGCCATCGGCATTCAGCTCGCCGGCCTGAAGACCGTGCCGCCCGACGAAAAGACACTGCACCTGGCACTGGGCGCCGTGACCATCCTCAGCTCATGGGCGCTGGTGCATGCCTTCTTCTCGCTGCACTACGCCCATGATTTCTACAGCGATGACGGTGCCGAGGGCGGCCTGGATTTTCCGGGCAAGGGCGAGCCCGACTATGTCGATTTCCTCTATTTCTCCTACACGATCGGTTGCACGTCGCAGACATCGGATGTCGGCGTCACCACACGCGAGGTCAGGACGATCGTGCTCGCCCATTCCATCCTCTCGTTCTTCTTCAACACCACTATCCTGGCCTTCGGCATCAATGTCGGCGCCTCGCTGCTGTCGGGGTCCTGAGGCCGGTCCGGGCTGGCTCTCCGGAGTGCCCATGGCGCATTCCCCGCAGCATGACGGTCAATCGGACCGCCGCAATGGAAGGGGCGGCCTGATGGTCAAGAACGGTTGGGGGAGGGGCGCCGCGGGAGGCGGTTTTCCAAGTAGACAGGCGGTCGATTACATCTCAGTGTCGTAGCGGCAATCTCAGAATTGCTTCTAATTTTGAAATAATGAACGCATGGCGATATTGCATTTGTTGCTGTTCTCTTGGTCA
Organism: Allobosea sp. 2RAB26; assembly: GCF_052115465.1. Taxonomy (NCBI): domain Bacteria; kingdom Pseudomonadati; phylum Pseudomonadota; class Alphaproteobacteria; order Hyphomicrobiales; family Alloboseaceae; genus Allobosea; species Allobosea sp. 2RAB26. Next base: position 65,307 of record NZ_JBFRGS010000015.1, read on the forward strand.
TGAAGCGCGCTAATCTCGCATTGCTCGCTTTCCCCTCCCATCGCGGGCAAGCCGGTCGGCGCGGCCTTGGCCGCTGCGCTGGCCGGCATTTTTTTCTGAATGATGTGCTTTGCGCAAAGACGCGAGCGACGGCTGCCTCAAGCGTTGGTCGCTGGAGCGCGCAGAAGTGAGGGCCGATCCAGAGCGAGATACCCTGGCGACAACTCTCCCGTATCCGCCGCGGCTGCCCTAGTTGAAGGCAGCGTATTCGAGCAGCGCGATCAGGTCGTCATCCCGGATGATGATGGCGCAACCATTGGTGTGATCGATGATGATCTCCACGATTGCGCCACCCAGAAAGGCTGCGTTCGCATAGCGCGCAGCCGCGCGGATGCCGGTGAAGGTTGCGGTGGGGCTCTCACCCGTCCAGACAGCAACCGTGCAGTTCACGGACTCGAACTGTTCCGCCATGAGCCAAGGATTGATCGTCACCTCTTGTCCCGCCCCTTTGGCTGAAGGAGAATTATGAATCCATACTGAGGCCATCGGTGACGCTGAGGGTCTCACAACTCGTCGGATGCGTCATCCGACCAAAGTCGATCCTGATATTTGGGCGCGGGACCTTCCAGACGGCCTGCCTGGCGGCGGTCATGCCACGCTGTACGATAGGCCATGCATTCTCGGGACCAGTGTCAGGCGGCTCGCACCGGGCGCTTGCGATGCCGCCCCTTGGCTTTCGTATCCTCGACATATATACGATCCATATATGAAACGTATATGGAGACTCCGATGGGCATCGTGAACATCGATGACGACCTGCACGATCAGCTGCGCCGGGCGAGCAAGGTATCGTTTCGGTCGATCAATGCGCAGGCTGCCTACTGGATCAAGCTCGGCATGCTCTGCGAGACCAATCCGGGGCTCAGCTTCACTGAGATCATCGAGCGCGAGCTGAATGCCGCAGGCGTCAAGGCTCAGCCGCTCGCCGAGACTGACGCATGACGAAGCAGCCTCGCGAACTGGCATTGCTGGCCGAAGCCGGGAGGTTACTGGCCTCCGTGTTCGGGATGCTGGATCGAACCGCGCTCGCCGGCCTGTCGACACTTCAGGTCAATGAACTGGTCGAGCACTTCATCGTCCATGATCTTCAGGCCCGACCTGCAAGCAAGGGCCAGTATGGCTATGATTTTGTGTTGAATGCTTCGGTGAACGATGTTGTCTGCCACGGTGTTCCATCGCAATCGACCGTGCTTCGGGACGGGGACATCGTCAATTTCGACATCACGCTCGAGAAGAACGGCTATATCGCGGATTCCAGCAAAACCTATTTCGTCGGCGAGGTGAAACCAGCCGCTAGGAGGCTGGTCCAGACCACCTATGAAGCGATGTGGATGGGCATCAAGGCGGTTCGGCCGGGTGCGCGGCTCGGAGATATCGGCTGGGCGATCGAGCGACATGCCAAGCGGAACGGCTATTCGGTGGTGCGCGAGTATTGCGGTCACGGCATCGGCCGGGAGATGCACGAGGAGCCGCAGGTCTTGCATTTCGGAAAGCCAGGAACCGGCCTCGCCCTCCGCGAGGGCATGGTTTTCACGATCGAGCCGATGCTCAACCGCGGCCGAGGGAGCGTGAAGACGGAGGCTGACGGCTGGACTGTCGTGACGAGAGACGGCTCGCTGTCGGCTCAGTTCGAGCACACCGTTGCCGTGACAGCGTCCGGCGTCTCGGTTCTGACGCTCCGTCCCGACGAACAAGGCGCAGGGCCAATGAAGTGGCGTGCGCTGGCGGCGGTCGGCTGATCCGGCAGCGCGCGGAAGCGCCGTCTGCGTGATCTGATCTGGTCGTCGAAGGCGGATCGGTCGGATCGCCTGCCGCATCATGCGGGGATCCGCGGTCGCTCGGGGTTCAGGTCCCCTTGCGCCTAGTCCCATTCTCTCTCCTGGGATCGGATGTCGCGCAAGGAGTGAACGAGATCGATCGCCTTGCCGAACAGGCGCGCCCTCGGGATCGGGAGCGCGGCGCCGCCGGCGCAGGAGATCACCTCGGCAACGTCTTCATGGGAATTGCCGACGAACTGCCGCTTGCCGCTGATGTGAAGCGAGGACAGGATTCCATCCCCCTGGTGTCTGGAATCGAGTGGAAGCGGGCCCGATGCCTTCTCGGCGTCGAACCAGACCGGCGATCCGTCCGGTAGCGCAAGCTCGGCGAGTGTCGGCAGTTTCTCGCCCACCACAGCGGCGACATAGTCCGGCAGCTCGATCACCAGCAGCACATCGACGCAGTCGATGCGGGTCTTGGCCAACGGGTCGCCATCACCGGGAACAGCCCGCCTGATCCGGGCGACCCGGCGGGCCAGCACCTGAACCTGAGATCCGTCAGACAGTGTCAGCGAGATCATTGTCGTTCCCGGGCGCACGTTTCACGATAGCCAGCCTCAACGTAATGCGCCTGCTGGCCGATACTCAATAACGGCATGATCGTAACCTTAAGGCAGGACGACCTTTGTTGCCCGCCACCGCAGGAAAGCGGAGCCGACCCTGCCGCCGCAAGATCGCCCGAGATTCGCCGGTCTGAAAACCCCGTTCCTGAATAATTGTTCATGGAACCAATGGCTTAACAGATTGTTCCCTTCCTCGGCCGGGGGCTAACAGGAGATCGACTATGATCAGGAAGATTGTCCTTGTGGCTGCGCTGGTTGCCTTGCCTATGGCCGTGTCGGCGCAGCAACCCAATGCTGGTGCGGCCGGTGGCGCCGCTGCCGGCGCGGGAACCGGAGCCGTTGGTGGAGCCATTGTCGGCGGGCCGGCCGGAGCGGCCGTCGGGGCTGTCGGTGGCGCTGCGGCGGGGGCGATCGTCGGCGGCATCGCGGCCGACCGGCGCTCCGAGTTCCGCACTTATGTGACGGAGCAGAAGGTGCCGTCGGTGGCCTATCGCGAGAAGGTCGTCGTCGGAGCGACGCTTCCCCAAACCGTCACCTATCGAGAGGTCCCGGAGCGTTTCGGCAAGACCCAGTATCGCTACACCGTCGTGAACGATCAGACGGTGCTGGTCGAGCCGAAGACCCGCAGGATCGTACAGATCATCGAATGATCGGCGGATAGACGGGAAAGGCCCGCCATCGATGGCGGGCCTTTCCTTGTGACTGAAGCTCGACCTGGGCAAGCGGCCCTCGTCCCTGTCGCAATCAGCCTCCCGGCAGGGCAACCCGCCAGACCGTATTGCCGACATCGTCGGCAACCAGCAGGCCGCCCCGCCGGTCGACCAGCACGCCGACGGGCCGCCCCCGTGCCTCGCCCTTCTCGTTCAGGAAGCCGGTGAGGATCTCCTGCGGCATCCCGGCTGGCTTGCCATCGCTGAAGGGGACGAAGATCACGCGGTAGCCGACCGGGCGCGAGCGGTTCCATGAACCGTGCTGGCCGATGAAGGCGCCGCCCTGATAGCGCGGCCCGAGGCGGCCCGGCGGCACGAAGCCCAGCCCGAGGGAGGCGGTATGTGAACCCAGAGCGTAATCCGGCTTGATCGCCTTGGCGACCAGTTCCGGCTTCTGGGGCTCGACGCGCCTGTCCAGATGCTGGCCATAATAGCTGTAGGGCCAGCCATAGAAGCCGCCACGCTTCACCGAGGTCATGTAGTCCGGCACCAGGTCGTCGCCGATCTCGTCGCGCTCGTTGACCGCAACCCAGAGTTCCCTGGTCACGGGGTTCCAGTCGATCCCGACAGGGTTGCGCAAGCCCGTCGCAAAGAGCTGCGTCGCCCCCGTCGCCGGGTCGATCTCGAGCACGGCCGCGCGCCGCTCCTCCTCGTCCAAGCCGTTTTCGGCGACATTGGAGTTCGAACCGACGCCGACATAGAGCTTCGAGCCGTCCGCGCTGGCGGTCAGGCTCTTCGTCCAATGGTGGTTCCGGCCGGCGGGCAGGTCGGCGACCTTCACGGCTGCGCCCGCGCTTCTGGTTTCGCCTTGCCGGTAGGGGACGCGGACAAGCGCATCGGCATTGGCGATGTAGAGTTGGTCGCCGATCAGGGCCATGCCGAATGGCGAGTTGAGGTTCTCCAGGAAGACGCTCTTCGTCTCGGCGACGCCGTCGCCGTCACCGTCCCGCAGCAGCATGATCCGGTTGGCGCTGAGCGTCTGCGATCCGGCCTTCTTCATGAAGACGCCCTGCACCCAGCCGCGGATGCCGCCGCTCTTCTCCGCCGGCTTCGGTGGCGCGTCGCTTTCGGCCACGAGCACATCGCCATTGGGGAGTTCGTAGAGCCAGCGCGGATGCTGCAACCCGCTGGCGAATGTGCTCACCTGGCCGCCGCTGGGCGTGGTCGGCTTCTCCCCGAGCTTCCAACCGATCGCATCGGCGATCTTCACGGTGGGAAACCACGTCGTCCTGGGCTCGGGCAAAGTCGGGTTGGGGCCGTAGCCCGCCTCCTCGGGCAGGGTGGAGCGACTGTCGCAAGCGGCGAGCATGAGCGCCGAGGCCGCGACGCTGGCGATGAGCATGACGGGGCGCTTGATCGCCATATGCGGTTCTCCTCCCTGGCTGCGGGAAGCACTGCCCGCCCGCATCATGGGGTGAACGTCAAACCCCGTCACTTTGTTCGCGATGGCTTGGTTCACGACGGCCCCGGGCCGCGTCCTCGACTGAGATCGAAGTGGAACGGATCAAACCGCGCGACGTTACCCCTGGACGCCTGTCGGCGATGACACGGAAATGGAGACGAGCGATGCGCCCAGACACGAACCCGGCGATTGAGAGCCTCCGTAAGGAGCAACACGCGCAACGCCAGGCCGGGCGCGAAGTCACGGCAGATCAGCGGCTCGACCAGGCGCTGAAGGAGACGTTTCCGGCGAGCGATCCGATTGCCGCCCAGAGCCCGGCGAAGCCGGGTGCGCCCCGTCAGCGGCGGCAGTAACGCCGTTCAACGCACAGGGCGAGACTGTCCTGGTGCGGTCGTCTCATGGTTTGCAGAAGGGAAGATGCATGCGCGCCCTCGTTCATCTCGTCGGGTTATGGCTGGCTCGCGACATTGCCGCAGGAAAGTACCCCAAGCAGTTTGCCGTTCCGCTCGGGTTCCTGATCGCGCGGTTGCGGACGCCGCCCCTGATGATCGCGGTGTTCGGCTGCGTGCTGGCCAAGCTCGCCATGGACCGGCGCGGACGGGGCGCCAGGCGCGCACCCGCGCGGTCCCGCTGAGGCCGCCGGCGCCCCGCCATTCAATGAGGCGGAGGCGAAGCCCACGTCACTATTTGCACTTGCATTTGAGGAGGGCGGCGCGCTCACTGCTCGTCGAGGGGAAGGTCGATGCCGTTCCGCTCGATTGTCGCCACGCCAGAAGAGGTCGCCGTCATCGTTGCGGCGTTCGAGACCGCGTGGGGCCAGATCGACGCACGCGGCGAGATCGATCGACAGAGAACGTCCATCCAACGGGAACGCCTCGGCTATATCGTGGTCGGGCTCTGGGATGCCGGCGGAGCCGGCCAGCTCGCGGAGCGGGCCGTTCAGCAATTCGACGCCACGGCGGCGAACGCGCCAAGGCTCCAACGAAGCACGGGTGACAGCCGCTGACCGCAGGCGTCAGTGCTCGCTCGACCGTCCCCCGCATTCACGCCAGGCGGCCATCGGCATGCAAGCACCCGGGCGCCGGGGCGAGGTTCAGTGCGCCTTGGATACGTGCTCGGGTTTGCCCTTGCGCTTGGTCGAAGCCATGTCGTGCAGCTCCTCTTCGGTCATCGACTTCGCCATCGATTTCGACGCGCCCTTCAGCTCGCTGGTTTTGATCTCGCCGCGCTTGGCGGCGAGCGCCGCTCCCGCGGCCTTCTGCTGGGCTTTGGATTTCGCCGGCATGATGCACCTCCTTTGAAAGGTCGGACCGAGATCAACTGCCGGGCTGCGTCTGCGTTCCCGGCCGGCTGAGCGATGCTGAGGCTCTGGCGCGCCCGCAGGGGACATGGCGGGAACAACTGCTGACGCTGCGGGTTATCCCGGCATCTCCCAGAGACCCCAAGATCTCTGAGTCCCAAGACACAAGGGGGGCGGGCTTTTTGTCGGCGAACGCAGTGCTTGCATTCTTGAGCGCGATGGCCAGATTTCCGATGTAGTTTGGTGTTGGGGGAGCGACCATGCCATTCTCATCGCTCACGGATCCGGTGGACATTGCGCGCGCCCAGGCGGCCTTGGATGCGGCCTGGGAGGCCATCAGGCCAGCCCTTGATGACGGCCACGACCTGCAGCTCGAACGGGAGCGATTGGCCTATATTGTCGGGAACCTGGTGATGATCGCCATTGATGATGAGGACCTGGCAAGGCGTGCGCTGCAAAAGTTCAGGGCCCACGCCTGACGCGTCATCATCGTCTGCGGGCGGGCCGACTGCACGCGGCGTCTCATCGAAACTGGCGAAATCTTCGAGCCGGCGCGAATGTCCGGGCAGGCATGGAACCGGAGGCGCCGTCATGTGTTTGTGGGGCGTCCCGGCGCCGCAATCCCCTTCTGGCGTCATGACTGCCTGAGCCCCGCCGCTTCTGCCGGACGGCGGGGCGCTGGTTTTGGCCATCGGCCGCTCCATCCCGCTATCGCACGGCGGGTTTCGCTGGCCCATCGGTCCTGCCGGTTGCCGGTGGGGATGCCTTCAGAGCCGCCCGGCGTTTCGAACCGAGGCGGCCGACCAGATCGCCGACGAACAGGACCTCACGGGTGAGGCCAGATGCGCCGCCTCGATCGGTCTCCTTCAGGCGCTGAGCAGTTCCTGCGCCGAACGCTCTGCTTTCACTAGGGAGGCTGCCGGGGGACGATGAAGAGGTAGGCCGTCTATCAAATCCCGGATTCTCGTGCGGGATTTCGATTGGCATGTTCGCCGCTTTCAAAAATGAACGCCGGCGAGCGCGCGTGGCGCGCTCGCTATAGGGCTCGGGCTGTCCGGACCTGCCCGCCTATTGCGGGTTTGTCGCAACCGTCTGCGTTGCGCCCGCCTGCTGTTGCCGTGGGAAGCGCGGCTGGAGCTGGTCTTCCGGATTGACCGGGAAGGGGAAACCAAGGACCGTTGACCGGCCGCGAACCCGGTTCTGCGCTTGGCATTTCTTGACGCATTCCGTGGCTGGCGGAGCGACCTCGACCGCATCCTCGCCCATCACCTGGCCCATGCGACCGCCACTCGCCACGTCCCAGCGGGATACGCCGCCGCAATGACGCACGGTCGCGGGGCTGTTGGGGACGCGGGTGGCGATCAGGTTCACGCAGTCCGGTTCCGACCTGCGCGTGGCAACCTGAGGGCTGTCCCTGCCGACGAACTTGCGGGAGAAGTTATTGCCGAAATTGACGCGGGCCGGGACGGTGACCGTGATGTCCTTGTAGGGAACCTCGTCGCCTTCCCGGTTCCGGAAGTTGCGATTGTCGAAATAGAACGCCTTCAGTTGAGGGTTGGCGCCCTCCGCCAGGATATGGGTGAAGAGGGTCGGCGTTCCATCTTCGCGTTCCACCTCCATCTGGAATATGCCGCCAGTCGCGCAGTCCTTTGCCTGAATCTTCATGCTGAGGTTTTGGCCCGTTCTCCCGATCTCGATCTCGGTCTCCTTGATCTCGACGGTGAGTGAACTGGTCAGCGACAACCCGCGATGGTCGGGGAGCTTGCTGGCGAAGACCGGGGTCGGCACTCCTCCCGTGATGTCGAGGGGATTTGGCGCACCGGTCAGCGTGAAGTTGCGGATGCCGAGGGTCGCCGAGTCGACATCGAATTGGGCATATTTGCCCTGCACCCGAAAACTCGTCCCAAGAGCGCTGGCGGGGAGGGTGGCATTCTGAGTGCGTCCCAGCACGGTAAAGCCGCCGCCCTCGCACCCTTCCGATGACGCGGCCTGGGCTGAGCCTGCTGCGAGGAGCAGCGGCAGCGCGACCAGCGCGACGGTTCCCAGATGACCGCTCGCGCGACCGCTCTCACCCGCTGCCCGTGCGCAGGGCGTTGTGCGAAAATGGCAAATACGTCGCATGACCATGAGTAACCTCCCTGGGTTCTATGATTGACAGTCCCGATTTGGGCCGGATGCGTATTCCAGCAGCATCGCTCGGCAGGGCGAGCCGGCCGAATACGCTTTGGATGACGTCGTGTTCGCTGTGTTCTTCGCAGGTGCGTGAAGGGTTTCTGGGGCATGCAGGTGCGGCGACCGGCGAACCCTACGCCGATGAACCTGACATTTACCTGACGCGACCTGTCAGGTTGCGCGTGCACCAGGGCAATGATTGGCGAGGCCAGCGAAACGCGTCGCGGAAACGTCCGGCGCCGGCCACGCGTAGCTCTCTGCAACTGGCAATTACTGCTCGGCGAGGCTATCCTCGGCTTACGAAATCTTACGCGGTTCTCAGATCCATGGATGCCAGGCAGAAGCGGCACGCTTTCTTCTTCGCGCTGATTGGGAGTTTCCGCGTGATGTGGCCGGTTCTCTCCGGTGTGCTCGCGACCATGCTCGTGCCGGGATTTCTGATCGGGCGCATCGAGGACTGGGGTATCGGGGACTCCCTCTATTTCACCTTCGTGACCGGCTTCACGATCGGCTATGGGGATTTCACGCCGACGCATTTCAGCTCGCGCATGCTTGCCGTCGTGATCGGTTTCGCCGGCATCGTGATGACCGGGCTTATTGCGGCTGTCACTGTCGAGGCGCTGCGAGCGACGGAAGTCGAGCCGCCCGAGCACAAATAGGGTTCCGCCTGCTTGCTTCGTGAGGTGCATGCGAGCTCAGTGTGCACGTGCGAGCATCGCCGTGGCCGGAACGACCGCCGTCACGCCGGCCGCCGACGCCCGCGATGGCTGCGCAACGGCGGCGAGCCGATTTTCCCCCGGAATCGCGACCGCCTGATCCGACGCGCGATTTCGATTTCGGCTGCGCCGCGACGCAGCCGGGATACAATGGCTCCGCGTCCTTCCCCTACCATTCAAGCCATCGGGAGAAGAGCCATGCCCGAGCAGATCGATCACCCGCGCAGGAATGTCCTCGGCGCCCTGGCGCTCGGAGCGGCACTTGCCCCGTTCAGTGCGATCGGCGGTGCCCGCGCCCAGACCAGTCCACCCTCCGTCACACCTGCGGGCAGCGCGGGGCAGGGCGTGCAGGCCTCGTTTGCTCCGCTGAAGCGGATCGTGGCGGGCGTTCTCGAGGTCAGCTATGCCGAGGCTGGCCCGGCGGATGGTCCGCCGGCGCTGCTGCTGCATGGCTGGCCCTATGACATCCACAGCTATGTCGAGGTTGCTCCTCTTCTCGCCGGGGCCGGCTACCGCGTGATCGTGCCTTATCTGCGCGGATATGGAACGACGCGCTTCCTCAGTGACGGCACGCCGCGCAACGGCCAGCAGGCGGCCCTGGGCCGTGACCTCATCGCCTTGATGGATGCGCTGAAGATCGAGAAGGCGGTCCTCGCCGGCTATGACTGGGGCGCGCGGACCGCCAATATCGTCGCCGCGCTCTGGCCGGAGCGCTGCAAGGCGATGGTCTCGGTGAGCGGCTATCTCATCGGCAGCCAGGAGCTGAACAAGGCGCCGCTGCCGCCGAAGGCCGAACTGCAATGGTGGTACCAGTATTATTTCGCCACCGAGCGCGGGCAGGCGGGGTACGCGAAATACACGCATGAGTTCGCGCGCCTGATCTGGGAGTTGGCCTCGCCGAAATGGGCCTTTGACGACGCGACCTTCGCGCGCTCGGCCGCGGCCTTCGACAATCCCGACCATGTCGCGATCTCGATCCATAATTATCGCTGGCGGCTCGGCCTGGCCGCGGGCGAGCCGCAATATGACGAGCTGGAAAAGAAGCTCGCCGCCTTTCCAACGATCGGCGTGCCGACGATCACCATCGAGGGGGATGCCAATGGCGCGCCGCATCCGGAGCCTGCCGCCTATGCGAAGCGGTTCACCGGAAAATACGAGCACCGGCTCTTCACTGGCGGCATCGGCCATAATCCGCCACAGGAGGCGCCGCAGCCCTTCGCCCAAGCGGTGATCGCCGCCGACAGGCTCTGACGGCTGATCGGGAGCCCGCTGCTTTGCCGGCCTCATGGGGACGGAAGAGGGGCTCCTGGCGCGAGCGGGCGCGCGATCGAAGGCGGATTCCTGCCCTGAATCCGGGCATCGCGCCCCGAATGGCGCCGGACTGCGCAGAGCGCTGTCGCGGCCCCATCGTAAGTATAGATTCGTGGTCTGACCTTCGCCGCACGGATTGAGCGACCATCATCTCTACAATTCGCGGCGTCCTCCAGCTATCACCGGCACGGTATTTCTGCCGCAATTGCGGCATCGGGGGAGGTCGGCATGTATCTACCGCGTCTGACCAAGGGTTTACGGCTAAGGGAGGCCCAGCGTGCTCTCGAGAACCGGCTCGAGATCGTCAAGGCGCTGTCGGTCGGCGAGATCACCAAGCGCGATTTGCTGCGCTGGGGCTATTTCACGGCGGGTGGCCTGCTGGTCGCCAAGAATGGGCTGAGTCCCTTTGCCAGGAGTGCCTATGCCCAGGTGCCGACGGGCGCGCCGCGCAGCCCGACCTTCGGTGTCGACAAGTTCCATGACCTGATGCCGCGCCCAGAGGTGCTGAAACCCGTGCCGCTGACGCGCATGTCGAATGGCGACGCCGCCTGGGGCGGGGCTTCGGGTGCGCAGGAATTGCCGGCGAAGAATTTCTCCTACCACACCGATTACACCAACTCGGGCGGTGGGCTCTACCGCAACCCGGTCACCAATGCGGGGCCGTTCGAGGGCCGCCCGCCCGGCGAATTCTTTGCGCATCAGCGTTGGGAGGAGCTCTATCCCAAGAAGGGCTATCTGCTCTCACTCGGGCAGGTCAAGGCCGGCTGCTATTTCTGCGACGGCATGCCGGAACAGGCGGCGACCTCGATGTGGACCTTCGGGCCGCGCGCGCCTGGCCGGGAAGGGCGGACCGCCGGCCTGCGCACCGGGATCGGCCAGCCGACCCTGATCAAGGCGCGCTATGGCGAGCCGATCCTGACCCGGATCTATAATGATCTGCCGGTCGACCGGAGGAAGAATGGCGGCTTTGGGCGCAACGAGATCTCGATCCATCTCCATAACGCCCATAACGGCGCCGAAAGCGACGGTGCCTGCAACGCCTATCACTTCCCCGGCACCTTCTACGATTACCACTGGGGCATGGCGATGGCCCGGCGCGACATGCCGAATGTCTGGCTGACCGGCGACCGCGACTATGCCCGCAAATGCTCGGGGCCCGATGACCGCGAGGGCCTGGTCCAGGTCCCCGGCGATTTCCGCGAGATCCAGAGCAGCCTCTGGTTCCACGACCATCGCTTCTTCTTCACCGCCGAGAACGTGCACAAGGGCATTTTCGGGCTGTGCAATATCTATAGCGGCCCCGATCGCGGCCGCGAGGACCTCAATGACGGCATCAACCTGCGGCTGCCCAGCGGCTCACAGCTGAAATGGGGCAATCTTGATTTCGACGTGAATCTGGCGGTCTCGAACCCCGCCTTCGACGCCAATGGCCAGGCCCGCTTCGATATCTTCGACACTGACGGCTTCCTCGGCGACATGCTCTGCGTCAACGGCACCTATTACCCCTATTTCGAGGTGCTGCCGCGGCGCTACCGCTTCCGCATCCTGAATGCGGCGATGGCGCGGTTCATGAAGCTGGCGCTGGCGGTCAACAAGAGCCGGCGCTTTGCACGCATGACCAATGTGCCGTTCTACTTCATCGCCAATGACGGCAACCTGCTGGTCAACCCGATCGCCCTGACCGAGACCGACGAGATGGGCGTGGCGGAGCGCTTCGACATCGTCGTCGACTTCGCCGCCTTCGAGCCCGGTGACAGCGTCTATCTGGTCAACCTGCTGAAGCAGACCGACGGGCGTCTCCCCAAGGGGCCGGTCTCGATAGCCTCGGCCTTCAAGGGCGATGACGACGACCCCTGCATCGGTCCCTTCCTGGAGTTCCGGGTGGTGAACCAGCTCCAGAGCGTCGACAATCCGAGCAAGCTCTACAATGCCAGCAACCCGCTCGACGCCGATCGCAGCGCCAATTTCGCCGATCCCGACTGGCGTACGGGCACGAAGACGCTGACGACCCAGATCCCGATCGTCGCACCGGTCCGTGAGCGGGTGATCGAGTTCGGACGATCCGGCACCGGCGATTCACGGGGCGCCGACGGCCAGTGCATCCCTGAATGCGGCGACATCGCGAGCTTCCCCTGGACGATCAAGATTAATGGCGAGAACGCGCATTCGCTCAACGCCAACCGGATTTCGATGCTGATCCCGAAGCCGGGCGAGGTCGAGCATTGGACGCTGATCAATGGCGGTGGCGGCTGGGATCATCCCATCCACCTGCATTTCGAGGAGGGCGTCACCATCGATCGCGGCGGTGCGCCGATCCCGGCAACGGAGCGGCTGGCGCGCAAGGATGTCTGGCGGCTGCGGCCTTCCGGCCGGGTCAAGTTCCAGGTGCGCTTCGGCGAGTTCGGCGGCGCCTATGTCAGCCACTGCCACAACACGGCGCATGAGGACTTCGCGATGCTGCTGCGCTACCAGATCCAGACCGAGCAGCCGGGCGACCCGAACTTCCGCGGCCAGCCGCAATACCAGCTGACGATGACGCCGATCCCGACGCCGAACGGCGTGGTCTGGAAGCAGCCCGAGGTCTTGCCGGAGGGCGATCCGCGCAGCACGCGCTTCGCCAGCGCTGGCTGAGGGCTCCGGGCATCGGCCCGAAAAGTGGATCGCGGTTTTCGGGACAGCCGATGCCAACACGAAGGCATCGGCCCGAAAAGTGGATCGCGGTTTTCGGGAGAGCCGATGCCAACACGAAGGCATCGGCCCGAAAAGTGGATTGCGGTTTTCGGGCCGATCCAAAGACAGCCATGGCAGCCGTCGCCCTTGGTGACGGCTGCTGTTTCAGGGATTGCGCCCTAGCGCTTGAGCGGTGTCTCAGCGATCACGCGCAACCCCGCGGAATATTTGTTGAAAAGCCTCTCGCGGTCATAGACCTTGTTCATCCGTTCTTCCGCCAGGTTGTCGCGGATATCCGCCTCCTTGACGAAGCGCGCCAGCGGATGGGCTGCGGCGCGCCGGATATAGTCCACATATTCCTCGCCGTCGCGACGGGTCAGGGCTTCGAGCGCAGACAGGATCTCCTGGGAGAAGCCCTCGCGGTGAAGGTCGTGGAAGGTCCATTTGGAATCCTGCACGACATCGTGCAGCGCCGCGATGATCGCCGATTCCTCATTCCCGCCTGCCAGGAAGCGCACCATCAGCCGCATCGGGTGCGCGATATAGGGTGCGCCGGTCTTGTCGAGCTGGCCGGCGTGAGCCTCAGCCGCAATGCCGATCGCGCGTTCAAGGGTAGCCATCGTTCACTCTCCTCCGATGCCACAGCTTAGGCCGTAAGGTGTCCGGCAAGAAGGTGGAACGTGATCGGCGCCTGGGCGGTCTCCAAGAGGCCCGTCTCAACCCACCGTCCAGCCAGGCGCCGTGTGCCAGAGATATCGAACCCTGCATTCCATCGAGCAGAAGCCGAAAAATCCCGTGTTCCTACGACAAGGCGGTCTATCGCCAGCGCCACAAGGTCGCGAACCTCTTCGCCAAACTCAAAGAGTGGAGGCGCATCGCCATAGATTACGACTGATACGCCCCCATTTTCTTCTCGGCCATCTATCCCGCCACAGCCGTCATCGTCTGGTTCCGATCATCGAATTCTGAGTCTAGTCGTACGACAAACGATGCAAGACTAAGTGCCGGATTGCGCAAGTGCAGATCTCGGGCAATCGTTTGATCCGGCCCGAATGATCAGGCTGCGGGGGGATTGAGCAGGGAGATCGCGTTATGAACGTGGCTGCGCAAGCACCGGGGGCGGCTGACGCGCCCCGACCGATGTCCAGGGAAGAACGCAAGGTCATCATCGCCTCGTCGGCCGGCACGGTCTTCGAGTGGTACGATTTCTACCTCACCATCCCGCTCGCCGCGAACATCGCCGCCAGTTTCGTGCCCGGTGACAACGATACGGCGAAATTCATCTTCGTGCTCTTCAGCTTCGCAGCCGGTTTCGCCGTGCGGCCGTTCGGCGCCCTCGTGTTCGGCCGAGTTGGCGATTTGGTCGGCCGCAAATACACCTTCCTCGTCACCATGACCATCATGGGCCTCGCGACCTTCCTCGTCGGCGTCCTGCCTGGCTATGCCACGATCGGCATCGCGGCCCCGATCGCCTTTATCGTCTGTCGCCTGCTACAGGGCCTGGCGCTCGGCGGCGAGTATGGCGGCGCCGCGACCTATGTCGCCGAACACGCCCCGCAGGGCCGTCGCGGTTTTTACACGAGCTGGATTCAGATCACCGCAACCTTCGGCCTCTTCCTGGCGCTGGCGGTCATCCTGGGGCTGCGCTTCAGCATGTCGACCGAATCTTTCAACGCTTGGGGCTGGCGTGTGCCGTTCCTGCTTTCGATCATCCTGCTCGGCTTCTCCATCTGGATCCGGTTGCAGCTCGCTGAATCGCCGGCTTTCCAACGCATGAAGGAAGAAGGCAGCCAGTCAAAGGCCCCGCTCACCGAGGCGTTCGGCACGTGGTCCAACGCCAGGATCGCGATCATCGCGCTCCTCGGCGGTACGGCGGGCCAGGCCGTGGTCTGGTATGCCGGGCAATTTTATGCGCTCATCTTTCTTACGCAGACGCTGAAGGTCGACGCGACCACGACCTACCTGATCCTGGCCTTGGCGCTTTTGCTCGGCACGCCCTTCTTCGTCTTCTTCGGCAGCCTGTCGGACAAGATCGGCCGCAAGCCGGTCCTGCTGGCTGGATTGCTGGTCGCGGCGCTGAGCTATTTCCCGCTCTTCACCAAGATCGCCACCGTCGCCAATCCGAAGCTGGTGACCGCGACGGAGAGTGTGAAGATCGACATCACCGCCGATCCCGCAACCTGCGGCTCGCTGTTCGACCCGGTCGGCGTGCGCGTCTTCACTGCGCCCTGCGACCTCGTCCGGCGCACGCTCGCGTCGACCTCGATGCACTATGATCTGAAGCCCGGCGCGGCCGGCTCACCGGTCGCCGTCAAGGTGAATGGGACCGATGTCGCCAATCCCGGCGAGAAGGCAGGCGCTGCGGTCGTCGATGCGGCTTACGCCGCCGGGTATCCCAAGGCCGGCGATGCATCGATCCTGAAGGTTCAGTCGCTGGGAGCCCTGTTCGCGGATGGCCGGGCACTGACCCTTGTCGGCCTGCTGTTCCTTCTCGTTATCTTCGTGACGATGGTCTACGGGCCAATCGCCGCGCTGCTCGTCGAGCTCTTCCCGACACGCATTCGGTATACGGGCATGTCGCTGCCCTACCACATCGGCAATGGCTGGTTCGGCGGCTTCCTGCCCCCCACCGCCTTCGCCATCGTGGTGGCCACCGGCAACATCTTCTCGGGCCTCTGGTATCCGATCATCATCGCGATGATGACCTTCATCATCGGCCTGATCTTCCTGCCGGAGACCAAGGATCGCGACATCTACAAGATGTAGCGGCCACCAACTCGGGCTTTGCGCCACGTATGGAAGCCCCGCCTCTCCAGGCGGGGCTTTTCGACGGTCATTGGGCGAACCCGGCTTCACTGACGCCGTGCGAGTGATCTCCACGCCCGGGTGGGCCGGGCGCACGGGCTGCGGCGGATGTCAGGCCCCGATCGCCGCTACCATGTCACGCGCAGCCCGACATTGCCGCCGAAGCCGCGGCTACGGTTCGAATCGGCATTCGTCAGATAGCTCGCCTTGGCGTAGAGGCTGATGGCTTGCGTGACCTGCGCGGTGACGCCGCCGCCGATTTCGAATGCGGTCGCGCCGCGTTGTGTCGTGACGAGGTTGGTGTCGAACAGCGTCTTGTCGTTGCCGCCGAAGCTGCGCCAGAGATTGGCGGTGAGATAGGGTCTGATCTCGGTCGTGCCCCAGAGCAGGCTGCCGCGCAGTCGCGCGCCGATCCTGCCCGTCAGCGCGTCGCTGCTGTCCTGGCTGATCGCGGAAAACAGATCCCGGGTCTGATCGAACGATGTGCGTTGCCAGATGAGCTGGCCCTGCGGCTCCAGGATAAGGCCGCCGCCAAGCGCGATCGGGTAGCCCGCCTCGACCGAGCCGGTGAAGACCGTGCCATCGGCGTCCGACCGGATGCCGCGGTCGGAACGGGGCGTGCCATTGAGCCAGCTGTTCATCAAGACGGTGTCGAGATACCAGCCGGCCGGCCCGACATGGGTCCAATAGGCGCCAAGGCTGTAGGAATCGAGCCCGAGCTTGCCGGTGGAGGCGCGCAATTGCCCAAGGGCGAAGCCGCGGACATCACCCTCGGCCCGTCCATAGCCGAAGAAGGCGCCGAAACGGTCGCGATGGCCGCTTAGCCAGTCGACACCGTAGAGATCGAGGCCGGTCTGCAGGCCGATGATGCTGCCCTTGAACTCCGGACTGACATCGCCCGAGAAGCGCTGCTCGCGATGCTGGCCGAAGACGCGTCCCCAGCCGGCAGAGGCGATGCCTGTTCCCAGAAGCAGGTCCTGGTCGCCCTGGCGCTCGTGGAAGGTGCCGAGCGTACCAAGCGCCAGCATGCGCGCGGTCGCGGGCGTGATCGCGTTGGTCGCGACTTCCGGACGATAGAGCGCAACCACCGGCCCGTCCGGGCTTGCAATCGTCGGCGCGCCCAGCGACGGCGCCAGGATGGCATTCTCGGCGCCTGCAGCCAGTTGTGGCTGCGGCACCACGGTTGTCGGTGGGGGCAGGGTGGAGCGGAGATACCAATTCTGCTCGGTGCCGGCCGCGATGCCGCCGCGATAGAGCGCGTATTCGAAGGCGCCGGCCGCAATCGGCCCGGCCTGGCTGAAGGCTCCAGCTGCGGTCGTCGCGCCGTTCAGGGTGTCGACCACCTTGATGCCGCTGCCGAATGTCAGGGCGCCGGTTCCGCCGAGGTTGAGGATCGTGATCCCGGTCTGCCCGCTCGCCGAGCCGCCGGAGATGATCAGCTGGTCCGATGGCGAGGCGCTATCGCCGAGCACCGTCTGCAACCGCATCCGCGCATTCTGGCCGGCATAATTGCCGATGATGGTGAGGCTGTCGCTCGCGGCGGCCGGGCCGTTGGTCAGATCGAACGTGCCGGCATTGGCGACCGTCACCAACTGGCCCGGCGTGAAGGGCGCGATCGCATGCACACCATTCCCGGCGAAGACGGTGCTGGTCGCATCGATCGACAGCGTGCCCGTCCCGGTTCCCGCATCGCCGAGGGTCAGCGCGCTCGCGAAAGTCAGCTGCGAGTTGTTGGTGAGCTCGAACAGCTCCCAGTTGATGAAACGCGCGACGCCGGTGGCGCTCGTATTGTTCCAGGTCAGCCGATCGACGCCGGGCCCGCCATCGATGATGGCCGTCGAGACGATATTCGCAGCCGTCAGGCCGGTGAAGACGGCCACGTCGTTGCCCGCGCCGAGCCGGAAGCCGGATTCGAGCACGCCGCCGCCGGTCCAGTTCACCGTGTCGGTTCCGGTTCCGCTGAGCAGGAAACCGCCGACGCTGCCCCCCGTGATCGTGAAGACGTTGTTGCCATTACCGAAATTGACGAAGCCGCCGATGCGCCCGCCGGACAGGTTGAGCGTGTCGTTGTTCTGGGCAGCCAGCACGTTGGTGACGACCAGCCCGCCAGACATGGTCAGCACATTGTTGGCGAGCGTCATGTCCATGGAGCCGATCTGGCCGCCGGTGACCGTGACGAAGTCGCCTTCGTTCAGCCCACCGGTGATGACGCCGCCGGACACCGTCGCGAAATCGAGTTCGCCGCCCTGGTTGACGTTGCCGTTGATCGTGCCGCCGGTCATCACGAAGCGGTCGACGCCGTCGCCGAGGCCGCTGCCCTGGTCGACAGTGCCGTTCACCACGCCGCCGCGCATGATGAAGGTATCGGCGCCGTTGCCCTGGCTGACATTGCCGTTGATGATGCCGGAATTGTCGATGACGAGCGGCGCGTTCCCCGTGCTCACGATAGTGCCGTTGATCGTGCCGGTCGCGAGGTTGTTGAGGGTGTTGAGGCCGTTGCCGGCAAAGGTGATTGCGGGGCCGGTTCCGCCGTTGATCTGCGCGGCCGCGCCGCGGACGCCATTGTTGATGGTGATGGTCTGAGCCGGGCTGGAGGCGCCGGTGCCGGCAGCGATGCCGTTGGTCGTTCCGCGAATGATCCCGCTATTGTCGATCACCAATGCGCGCGTCGAAGCGCCGGCGGCAAAATTCTGGTTCACGCCTGTGCCTGCGCCGCCTCCCGTCGCAGTCCCGGCAATCGTCGCACCGGCGGCATTGACGATCTGGATAGTGGAGGCCGCATTGCCCTGCAGGAAGGACATGCCGAGCGCATTGCCGGCTCCGGCGTTCGTCGCGGAGATGATGCCGAGATTATTGAATATGCTCGTGCCGGCCCCGGTCCCGGACAGGAAGGTCACGCCCGTGAACGTTGTGACGGCGTTTCCGGTCGAGACAATCGAGCCATTATTGCTGAGCAGGTTTCCGGCCGTGTTCAGCCCGAAGGTGACGGCCTGACCGGTCGCCGGCGCCTGCTGGACGGTTGCGCCCGGCGCGACCGTGATGGTGACGGGGGTGTTGGCCGGCGCCGCAAAACCATCGGCGTCCGTACCCGAGCAGGTCACGATCGCCCCGGCTCCGGGCGGATCGGGTGCGCACTGTGCCTGCGCGGGCAGGGACGCGAAGAACCCGATGAGACCGGAGGCAAGGGCGGAAACAGGGCCGTGAGCGGAATGTCGCCTTGCCCCGGTCGCTCGAAGCCATCGCCCCATATGCACGCCCCGCTTGTAGCCGAGTCAGGGCATGATGAAGCCGGTTGAGCATCTAGTCGACCGGAAAAGCGACTGAGGAGCCGCCCGGTCCCCGTATCCTGTCAATACCTGCCAGGCGGAAGCTCCGGGTTCCTTCCGTTCAAAATGTCTGCTCTCAACCATTCCGGGCACAACCGAAGGGCCCCCGACTGCCGCCGCCGGTCGCAGACCTATTCGCCGAGCAGAAGCACACGCCAGAACCGGTCCGTGGCAAACGCCGGCCGTCATGAACGACAGGACCGCCAGCATCCGGTGTCCTTCGGCGAGCGGCGAGGCCCATGGCACGCCCGTGAGCCAGATGAGGCCGGCAAAGCTGGCGCTGAAGCTCGCTGCGAAAAACAGCGCGTAGAGCAGCAGGGGCCCAAGAATGCGCTTGAGGATCATGCGTCCTAAAGTCCTAGGAACCGCGCCCCGATCGATTGGTGCAGTTCATGAAAGCCATATGCGCGGGCGTGCGCCGGGGTGCTGCGTTCCATTTGATCTTGCCCGGGCGATGCGGATCGGCAGTTATCGAGCCACCATTGTTGAGAGCACAGCTGCAGGCGCGCATATTCTTGACGCCCCTGCATTCCGGCCTCGTGCCGCCCGACTGCGCTGACGCAGCCGAGGCCAAACCCAGCATGCCAAACAGCACGCTGCTCACGACCAAGCTCATCTTCACGGCAATCTCTCCCCAGCCTGACGTAGCGTTCCATGCCGTGCTGCGGCTGTCCATGGGGCAGCGCCTCCTAGTTGAGCCCTTGGTCCCTCGTCCCACGCTCGCCACAAGGGGATAGGGGCGGCTACCCGCTTCCATGCCTCCGTCGTCCCGCGATCTGCGACAGGCTTGATCGCGTTCGTCCCGGCGGATACGGCAATGCGTCCGGCCGGGAAGAGCAGTCGGACGCTCCTCGGCAGTGTTGACCCGTGATCGGCAAAATGTGGAACGAATGATGAGCTTCAACATTCTGGTATTCGGGGACAGCCTTACCTGGGGTTCGGACCACCAGCGGGGCGGACGGCATGCCTTTCAGGATCGATGGCCGAATGTGCTCGCAGCCGGGCTAGGGGGCGCCGCGACCGTCGTGACTGAGGGGCTGGGCGGACGAACAACCTGCTTCGACGATCATATGTCGCCGTCGGACCGGAATGGCGCGCGGATCCTGCCGACGCTGCTCGGCAGCCATTATCCGCTCGATCTGCTCATCATCATGCTGGGCGCCAACGATCTCAAGCCGCATATCTGCGGGCGGGCCGCGGGCGCTGCAGCGGGAATCGACCGGCTGATCGAGATCGCGCAGAGCTTTCCCTATGGCTGGGATGCAGCGGCGCCCAAGGTCCTGGTGGTATCGCCGCCGATCTTCGCTGCGTCGCGCGCGGCGGACGGGTTGCCCGCCGGCGGGCGCGACATTGCCGAGTCGCAACGCCTGGCAGCGGAATATGAAGCGGTCGCCCGACGCCGCGGCTGCAGCTTCTTCAACGCCGCATCGGTCGCGAAGGCTTCGGTCATCGACGGTGTTCATCTGGACGCCGAAAACACCTGCAATATCGGGCTGGCGCTCGTGCCTGTCGTCGCCTCGATCATCGAAGCGTCGAGTTAGATCATCGGACCGGAAATCATGTCCGGTCCGATGATCTAACCCTTCGTGTTTGCATCGGCCTTACCCCGAAAACCGCAACCCACTTTTCGGGCCGATGTTTCAGATTCACGTCAGCGTTCATCATCGCCATGCCGTCCCTTGATGACATGGTTCTCGATCAGTGCCGACAGCAACGCCTCGTCCTTCACTGCCAGGGCGGCGACGATCGCATGATGCTCCTTGTCGCTGCGGACCAGCGCCTCATGGGACGTCCACAAGGTCAGCGGCTCGGCGCGCGATCGTTCGCGAAGCGCCCAGATCGCCTCTTCGAGAACTGTATTGCCGGAGACGCGGAAGAACTTGCGATGGAAATCGCGGTTCGTGCGACTGCGATCGAGATAACCGCCGAGTTTCACCGCCTCTGAAAATATATCGGCGAGTTTCCAGAGTTCTTCGAGGTCGGAGGAGGTGGCGTTCTGGATGATCAGGGGCGCTGCGCCGCGCTCCAGGATCGCCCTGACGGTGCGGATTTCATTCAGGGTGGTGTCGTCGACGATGGCGACCCTGTAGCCGCGATTGCGCACATGCTGGATCGTCTTGCGCACGACCAACTCATCCAGGGCCGCGCGGACGTCGGAACGGCCGACCTCGAATTTCTCCTCGAGATCGATCTGCCGCAGCCATTCCCCAGGCCGTAGCTCGCCCGCTTCGATCGCTTCGACAATCTTTGCAGCCAGTGGTCGCTTCATCCTGTCGGTCCGAAATGCTGATGGCACGCTGGAATAGCCCTTGCGGGGCCAAAATCAATCTGCAATAAAATTGGTACCAATTTTGGTGTGACGTGGGGATGGGTCATGGACCAAGAGCGTGTTGGAGAACGGGGCAGGCTCCACGTGTTCGAACTCGGGGTGACGCCGACCGCGGCCAGCAGTGCCGATCCGCGCTTCTGCTATTGCCTCTACGTTCCCAGCAGCGTCGAAAGCCGGCCCGAAAGCGTAGAACTCGTCGTGGCGATGCATGGCACCGGGCGCAGCTTCACGGAGTATCGCGACGCCTTCTCCGCGTTCGGCCGCTGGAACAATTGCATCGTGCTAGCGCCGCTCTTCCCGATCGGGCCGCTCGGCGACGGCAATCGCGACGGCTTCAAATACATGCGCGAGGGTTCGATCCGCTGTGACCATGCATTGCTCGCAGTGGTCGATGAAGTCGTGCAGCGCTACGGCCTGTCCTGCGACCGCTTCGGCCTGTTCGGCTATTCCGGTGGCGGCCACTTCGCACATCGCTTCCTGATGCTGCAGCCGAATCGGCTATGGGCGGTCGCTATCGGCGCGCCAGGTTCCGTGACGCTGCTCGATCCGACGCGCGACTGGTGGGTCGGCACCCGCAATGTCGCGGAACTCTTTGGCGCGCCGGTCGATTTCGATGCCATGCGGCAGGTCCCGGTCCAGATGATCGTCGGCGACGCGGATCTGGAGACATGGGAGATCACCCATAAGCCGGGCGGTCCCCATTGGATGCTGGATGCCAATCATGCCGGCGCAACCCGCCCGGAACGGCTCGCCTTGTTGCGCAAATCCTTCGAGGCCCACGAGATCAATGTTCGGTTCGATCTCGTGCCAAACATGGCCCATGACGGGCTGAAGGCCGTCAGCCGCGTCGAAGAGTTCTTCGCCACCATTCTTGCCAGGCGCCGCGCCGAAGCGGTGAAGGCTGCCTGAATACCATTGTTGCTCGACGAAAAAGAGAAAGAAGGGGATTCTCATGAACCGCTTGCTCACCTCGGCCTGCTTGTTACCTCTCCTCTCATCCCCCGGAATTGCGCAGACCATTACCGCCGCGCTCAGCCAGGACATTCGCAGCTCGAACCCTGGAGTAAACCGGGACGGCAACACCGATATCGTCATGCTGCATGTCGTCGAGGGTCTCGTCGGCTACTCGCAGGGAGGAATCCCCGGCCCACTCCTTGCGGAGAAGGTCGACGTCTCACCAGATGGCAAGGTTTATACCTTTACGCTCCGCAAGGGCGTGCGTTTCCACAACGGGGCGGAACTGACCTCCGCCGACGTGCTCTGGAGCTGGAACCGCTACATGGATCCAAAGACGGAGTGGCGTTGCCTTGCCGATTTCGACGGTCGCAACGGCACCAAGGTTGTGTCAGCCGAGGCTCCGAGCCCCGATACCTTCGTGCTGACGATCGACCGGCTGGACGCGATGTTCCTCGACACCATGTCCCGCCCGGACTGCGGCGGAACCGGCATTGTGCACAAGAGCTCGGTGAAGGCCGACGGCTCCTGGGACAAGCCGATCGGAACCGGACCGTTCAGCTTTGGCGAATGGAAGCGCGGGCAATCCGTCCAGCTCCTGGCCTTTGACGGCTATGCATCGCCGAAGGGCGACAAGCGTGACGGCTTCCTGGGCGCGAAGAAGGCGCTGGTGAAGGAGGTCAGGATCCTCGCCATTCCCGATGGCGCCACCGTGAAGGCCGGACTGCAGTCGGGCGCGATCGATATTTCCTCGGTCCCCGAGAGTGAAGTGTCAGAGGTCCGCAAGAATCCAAATCTCGACATCAAGACCGGGACAAACCCGGTCAGGCATGGGTTCATTCTTCAAACGCGCGACCCGCTGTTGAGTAACGTAAAAATTCGGCAGGCCCTGGCCATTTCCATCGACTATGAAGAGCTGGTCGGCACCGTCACCAGCGGCTTGGGCAAGGTCAATAATTCGCCGGTCTACGACACCTCGCAGTATTTCGGCCAGGTCGAGAAAAAAGGATTTTCATACGATCCCGCGAAAGCTCGGGCCCTGCTGAAGGAGGCTGGGTACAAGGGCGAGAAGATCTCGATCATCGCCAACAAGCGCGCGACGGTGCCGAGCTTCAATTCGGCGGTGATTGCCCAGCAGATGTGGCGGTCGGTCGGCCTCAATGTCGATATCGACGTGTTGGACTGGGCGACCCAACTCGATCGCTACAACAAGGGCAATCAGATGATGGCGTCGATCACCTATTCGCCCCGCTTCGATCCGGCGTTGGGATTCGAGCAGATATCGGGCCCGAAGGACAAGCAGCCGCGCAAGGTCTGGGAAAACCCGAAGGCCCTCGCGCTGATCGAGAAGGCGAGCCAGACGACCGATGCTGCGGTCCGCCAACCGATCTTCGACGAATTGCATGCGATGCTGCTCGAGGATGTGCCGGTGATCTTCACGCATAACGACATCGACTGCCTTGCGCATAACAAGCGCATCACGGGGCTCGCGCCCTGGGCATCGAACCTCATCCTGTGGGGCGTGGCCAAGAACTGACCGAACAGGCCGCGCGCGCCAACGCCGCCGGCTGTCAATCAGCCACTATCGACGCCGCGGCCCCCAAGGTCGCGGCAGCGCTGACGCACCCTGGCGTCGCAACGCACTCCTCTTCCCTGGCGCAGTGAAACGATGCGAGATTTCGAACAATCCGGACGGTCCCTGGCCGCAGCAAGGTCCGGGATGGCGGCGACTTCCCATCCGGCGGCAACGCTCACGGCGATCGACATCCTCCGGCAAGGCGGCAACGCCGTCGATGCGGCCGTTGGCGCTGTCGCCGTGCAAGGCGTTGTCGAACCCGGTTCGACGGGCATCGGCGGCGATTGCTTCGCGCTGCTGTCCAAGGGAGGCTCCGCCGACATCATCGCCTATAACGGTGCCGGCCGCGCGCCGGCCGCCGCGACGATCGACAGCCTGAACCAGCTCGGCGTTGAGCGTATCGACGGCCAGTCCGTGCATTCTGTCACGGTACCAGGTGCGGTCGAGGCTTGGGGCCGGCTCGTCGCAGACCATGGCAGGCTGGACCTCGGCGCAGTGCTGCAGCCGGCGATCGCGCTGGCGCGGGACGGCTACGCAATCACGCCGCGCGTCGCCTATGATCTGCGCCATGCCGTCGAACGGCTGAGGGCCAACCAGGCTGCGAGTGAGATTTTTCTCGCTGAGGGCCGGGCTCTGGAATTCGGGCAGCTCCATTCCCAGCCGAGGCTTGCCGCGACGCTCGAGGCGATCGGGCGGAACGGTCCCGAAGCCTTCTACAGGGGCAGGATCGCAGAAGCGATGCTGGAGACCCTGCGGGAACACGGCGGCTTGCACAGCCTGGAGGACTTCGCCTCTGCGCAGGGCGAATACGTCACGCCGATTTCGAGCAGCTTTCGCGGTCGGCAGGTCCATGAATGTCCACCGAACGGACAGGGCGTGATCGCGCTGCTGATCATGAACGTCCTCTCGCGCTTCACGCTGAAGGGCGACCCGCTCGGGATCGACAATCTGCATGTCGAGATCGAGGCCGCGCGCCTTGCCTATGCCGCCCGCAACCGCTTTCTCGGTGACACGCCGAACGCGGGCGCCGCCACCGTGGCCCATCTTCTCTCCGACCGGTTTGCCGACGAACTTGCGGCCAGGATCGACCCGAAGGGGGGTGCGCTCAACCTGCCGAGCTTCGAAGACGTGGTCCACAAGGACACCGTCTATGTCTGCGTCGTGGATAAGGACCGCAATGCGGTCAGCCTGATCAACTCGCTCTTCTCGGGATACGGCAGCGGCATCGCCTGCGGGACGAGCGGCGTGCTCTTCCACAACAGGGGGCAGAGCTTTTCGCTTGAGCCGGGGCACCCCAATGCCATCGCAGCGGGCAAGCGGCCGATGCACACGATCATCCCAGCCATGGTGTCCGAGTGCGGCCGCGTGACGATGCCATTCGGCGTCATGGGCGGTCACTACCAGGCGATGGGCCATGCCTATTTCCTGTCGCGTCTCTTCGACCATGGCCTGGACATGCAGAGCGCCATGGCGCTCCCGCGCCTGTTTGCCTTGCCGGGCACGCGCATCGTCGAGGCCGAGCGGGCCCTGCTCGCGCGCCACGGCGCAGAGCTGGAACGCCGCGGCTTCGAGGTGAGGGCGGCCGCGAGGCCGATCGGTGGCGCCCAGGCGATCCAGATCGACTGGGCTAAAGGTTCGCTGATCGGCGCCTCCGATCCCCGCAAGGATGGCTGTGCGCTGGGATGGTAGCCAATGGGCGGGACTAAGCGGCTGTAGCAATCCGTTAAAATAACTTCTTCAGAAGAAAAAACACTTACGGCGAGGTTGGGATCATGCTGACAGCGATCTCCAGATGGCGCCTCATCAGTACGGCGGCCAGTTCCGCATCTCCTGCCTCCAGCCTCGACAGGATCTCCATGTGCTCGCTGTGGTTGGCCCGCACGCGGTCAAAGCCGTGTTTCCAGTTATAGATCGAGAAACGCCGCAGCCGGTTCTGGCGTCGCATGGCCTCGAGGAAGAAGCGGTTGCCGGAGGCCTCGGCCAGGCCCTCGTGGAATGCCGCGTTCATCTCGAAGAAGGCGACGCTGGAGGATTCGCTCCAGGGCAGGGACAGGCTTTCATCGTGCTGGCGCCGCATCTCTTCGGCAAAGCCGGGCAGGAGCGCAAATCCAGGCTCGAGAAGCGCGGCCGGCTCGATGATCAGCCTGAACCGGTAGCTCTCCCGGCGTAGTTCTGCGCTCCAGCGCGTCAGGAACCGCCAGCCATAGCCCGGTTTGCGCTCCACCATCTTCAGATCGGCAAGCAGGTCGAGCGCCCTGCGGACCGTGGGGCGCACGGCATCGTAGCGCTGCATCAGCTCCGTTTCCGAGATGTCGTCGCCAAGCCTGCCATTGTCCCGGTCGGCGGCGATACGCACCAGCAGGTCGTCATCGCCGGAGCGTTCGCCGGGTGCGGTCGCTTCCGCCGGCAAGGCGGCAAGCAGCTCGACGCCGCGCTGCGGCCGCCGGATGACGAGCCCGCGCGTGGCCAGCAGATCAAGCGCGGCGCGCACCGGCGAGCGGGAGACGTTCAGGCGCTCGGACAGGGTCTTCTCGTTCAGGCGGTCGCCCGGAGCGACGCCGTCGGCGCGGGCGAGATCCATGATGCGCCCGGCGAGCTCTTCCTGGAGGCGCGTGGGCTGGCGGCTGGTTTCATTGTTCATAATGGTCATTGTATCACAAAAAACATTCTGATACGTCTCGTCAAGGCTGCGGCGGGCCCGGGCAGCCCTTGAAGGGGAGAGCTTAGCAACAATGCCGTTTTCCTCGCACTGCCCGCCGAGTGAAATCGCCAGCCCGTCGCGGCAGCGCGGCCGCCCATGCGGCGGGGGCACGCGGGATCGCAGCGGGCAGGGCGCTGGCCACCCGGCGATCCGGATGCCAGCCATTGGCGTCGCAGGGCGCCTGATCCGCGCGCTGAGCATTCTGGCCAGGCCGCGCATCGCGGTCTGTTCGCCGGAAACGAGGATCGAAGTGCCGCGCGCAACCGTCGGATTCCCGAGTGAGACGGCACGATCGGCGGCCTTGAATCGATCATGCCCATGGGCCGCGGAGCGATGGCCCCGTGGAGCTGAAGCCAACTCAAGAAACGAGGGGAGCAAGATGAGACTGCCCACGCTGCTGGTACTGTCCTCCGGCCTCCTGGCCGGCATCGCGAATGCCCAGGAGGCGCAGCCGCTCCGCCTTCGCCTCAACGCCGATATCCGTTCGCTCGATCCGGGCGTCAATCGCGATGCCAATACCGACGCGGTCCAGAACCATCTCTTCGAAGGGCTGGTCGCCTTCAGGGAGGATGCGAGCGTCGGTCCGCTCCTGGCGAAATCGATCAGCGTCTCCGAGGACGGCAGGACCTATACCTTCGTGCTGCGGGACGATCTCCACTTCAGCAATGGCGAGCCGGTCGGCAGCGACGACGTGCTGTTCGCCTGGAAGCGCTACACCGATCCCGCCACCGGATGGCGCTGCCTCTCCGAGGTCGATGGGCGCGGCGCCGTGAAGGTGACGGATGTCGTCGCCAAGGACGCCAGAACCGTCACATTCACGCTTGCAAAACCCTCCGCGCTCTTCCTCGGGACCCTGGCCCGTCCCGATTGCGGCGGCACCGGCATCTACCACAGGAGCTCGCTCGGCCCCGATGGCAAATGGCTTGCGCCCGTCACGACGGCACCCTTCAAGCTCGGCGAATGGCGGCGCGGCCAGTTCATCGATCTGGTCCGCAACGACAGATATTCCGCCTTGCCGGGGGCGCGGGACGGCCTCACCGGCAACAAGTCCACCACGCTCCAAAAGCTGCGCTTCGCCATCATCCCGGATGAGTCGACGGCGAAGGCAGCCCTGCTGGCGGGCAATATCGACGTCAATTTCGATGTCCAGAACGCCGATCTGGCCGAGTACAAGGCCAATAAGGACGTCACCCTGGACTCGGCATCGGTGATGAATGTCAACGACATCCTGATCCAGACCAAGGATCCGCTGCTGTCCGATGTCCGCATCCGACGCGCCTTGCAGCTCGCCCTCGACCTGCCCGTCCTGGTCGACCAGGTCAGCGAGGGAACGGCCAAGCCCAACAACTCACCGATCCCGCCGGCGAGCGCCTATCACCGGAAGCTCCAAGCGCAGCCGATCGCGCGCGATCTCGCCACCGCCAGGAAACTTCTGGCGGAGGCGGGCTACAAGGGGCAGCCGATCAGGATGATCACCAACAGGCGCTACCAGAGCATGTTCGACCAGGCGGTGATCGCGCAGGCCATGGCCAGGGAGGCCGGAATCACGATCGATCTCGACGTGCTGGAATGGGGCGCGCAGCAGGACCGCTATCTCGCGGGGTCCTATCAATTGATGTCGCACGGCTTTTCCGCGCGGCTCGACCCGTCGCTGTCCTTCGAGATGTTCACCGGTTCCAAGGCGGAGCAGCCCCGCAAGGCCTGGGACAACCCCGAGGCGCAAAAGCTCCTTGCTCAAAGCATGGAGGTCGCCGACCCGGCGCAGCGTCAGGCGATCATCGACGGGCTCGAGGTGATGTTTCGCGAGGATGTTCCGATGATCGTGCTCTACTCGGAGGTCCGGACCAGCGCTGCCCGCTCCTATGTCTCTGGGTACAGGAGCTGGGCCATGGGGCAACCGCGAGCCTGGGGTGTCTCCATCGCCAGGTAGCCCATGCCGGGCACCGCCATGATGGCCGACAGGCTGGCGCCGGTGCCGAAGCTCATCCCCAAACTCTCTCGTCAGGCGCGGATGCCGGGCGCACCGCCCCTGACGCTCTTTCCGCTGAACAGGATTGGACCATGACTTTGACACGACTGCCGCGGGCGACGCCTTCATCGCGCGATGTCGACGCTGCCGGGATCACGCGCTTTCTCGACGCTGTGCAGCTCGCCGGCCTCGAACTGCACAGCTTCATGGTCTTCAAGGACGATGCCGTCGTTGCCGAGGCTTTCTGGAAGCCGTTCGGTCCCGACCGCCCGCATATGCAGCATTCCGCCACGAAGAGCTGGACGGCCGTCGCGGTCGGCTTCGTCCATGCCGATGGGCTGCTCGACCTCGACGACAAGGTCGTCGATTTCTTCCCCGAGCATCTGCCGGCCGAAATCAGCCCGAACCTCGCAGCGATGACGGTCAAGGACCTGCTGACCATGCGCACGGGCCACCGCACCGGCCTCTCCGGCGGCGAATGGCGCTACCTCACCGGAAGCTGGATCGAGGCGTTTCTGAACGAGCCGGTCGTCGAACGCCCCGGCACGCGCTTCGTCTACAGCAGCGGCTCCAGCTACATGCTGTCGGCCATCGTCACGAAGCTGACCGGGCAGACCGTCAGCGACTATCTGGAACCGCGCCTGTTCCGCCCGCTCGGCATGGGGGAGATCAGCTGGGATGTCTCGCCGGAAGGCATCAGCACCGGCGGGAACGGGCTGAGCTGCTCCGCCGAGGACATGATGAAGTTCTCCGTCCTGCATCTCCAGGACGGCATGTGGAACGGCCAGCAGGTGATCCCGGCCGATTGGGTCCGGGCGACACGGCATAATCATGTCGGCGAATTCGAGATGATGTCGTTCGACGGCAAGCGCTATCGCCCGGCCGATCCCGCTGGCGTGCCCGATATCCGCCCGGGCTATGGCTACCAGTGGTGGATGACGCCCCATGGCGGCACCCGCGCCGCCGGCGTCTTCGGGCAATATTACATCCTGTTGCCCGAGCAACGCGCCGCGATCACGATCACCGCGGCCCTTCCGCTGAGCGAGAAGCGGCTTCTGAGCACGGTCTGGGCGGAGCTGTTCCCGGCCCTGACGCAGCCGGGCTCCGCGGCAGCCGACGCGGCCCTTTCGTCACGCCTGGCGACGCTGGCGATGCCGGTCGAGGCGGGAGCGCTGCAGAGCCCTCGCGCGTCCGAGATCAGCGGCCGCACCATTCGCTTCGCGCCGAATGCCAACCACGTATCGGAAGCGTCGCTGAGCTTCGCGGCAGGGCACTGCGAATTCCGTCTCGTCGACCACCGCGGCACGCACAAGATCACGCTCGGCCTCGGGCATGGCATCGAAGGCCAGACGACGATGAGCGGGCAGGACCTGCATCACGCCTACCAGCCGGACCTCATGCGGGTGATCGCAAGCGGCGTCTGGCGCGACGAGGCGACCTTCGTCATGACGTGGCGCTATGTCGAGACCGTGTTCTGCGACACCGTCATCCTCCGCATCGAGGGCGACACGGTCGAGCTCGACCGCAGCGTCAACGTCAATGCCGGCCTGACGAAGCACCCGACGTTGAACGGTGCGCTGTCGCGGGCAGCAGCCTGAGACGAGCCCCCGGGGGCACCACCCGGGGGCGGATCGCGCGGCGATGAACACAACCCCACAGGTTCACGATGAAAATCCTCGTTCTTCCCGGTGACGGCATCGGACCCGAGATCACCACCGCCACCCTTGCGGTACTCGACGTTGCCGATGCGGCGCTGGCGCTCGGGCTCGATATCGAGACCCGCGAGATCGGCCTCGCCAGCCTGAGGGCGCACGGCACGACCTTGCCGCAGGACGTCATGACCCGGATTCCCGAGGTCGACGGTGTCATCCTCGGCCCGGTTTCGCATTACGAATATCCGGCCCGCGACAAGGGCGGCATCAATCCGTCCGCCGAGCTGCGCGTCGTCTTCGAGCTCTTCGCCAATCTGCGCCCCTGCCGGTCGCGCGCGGGCCTGAGCATTCTGCGCAAGCCGATGGACCTGGTCATCGTGCGCGAGAACACCGAGGGATTTTACTCCGACCGCAACATGTTCGCCGGCGGCGGCGAGTTCATGCCCGATCCCGACATGGCGTTGTCCATCCGCAAGATCACGGCGAGATCCTCGGCCCGCATCGCGCGCGCCGCCTTCGAGCTGGCGCGTGGCCGGCGCCGCAAGGTCACCGCCGTCCACAAGGCCAATGTGGTCAAGCTGTCGGATGGCCTGTTCCTGCGCGAGGTCCGCAAGGTCGCGGAGGATTTTCCGGATGTGGAGCTGGAGGAACTGATCGTCGACGCGACGGCCGCGTTGCTCATCCGCTCGCCGGATCGCTTCGACGTGATCGTGACGACCAACATGTTCGGAGACATCCTCTCCGACGAGGCGTCCGAGCTGTCCGGCAGCCTCGGTCTCGGCGGCTCGATCAATACCGGCCATGACATCTGCGTCGCGCAGGCCCAGCACGGATCCGCGCCCGATATCGCAGGCCAAAACCTGGCGAACCCGACCTCCCTCATTCTCTCGGCTGCGATGCTGCTGGACTGGCGAGGCCGGCGCGACGCCAATGCCAAGCTGATCGCGGCCGCGGGCGCGATCGAACGCGCCGTTGATGTCGTCCTCGACGATCCAGCGACGCGCACCCGCGATATCGGCGGCACATTGGGCACGGACGCCTTCGCGGAGGCTGTGACCGCGGAATTGCGCCGGCAACTTTCGGGACGTGTCGCGGCCTGAAGCCGAACGCCGCTTGGATCGGGCCCGTCCGATCCTGAACCCAATTCATCAGGTGAGATCGCATGTCGACTAATCCGGATACGGCTCGCGCCAGGCCCGCCGTTCTTCGTCCGTCCGAGATCCCGGCGCGCCAGCGCGGCGGTGGGGCCAAAACGATTCCGCTCGTCACGCGTCGCACGGGCTCGACCAGCTTCATCAATGGCATCACCATCTTCGAGCCGGGGGCTGCGATCCCGCTGCACAGCCACAATTGCGAAGAGAGCGTCATGCTGCTGGAAGGCGAGGCCATCGCCGAAATCGACGGTGCCGAGTACCCGATCACGGCAGGCGACATCACCTTCATCCCCGCCAATCTGCCGCATCGGTTTCGCAACGTCTCGGCGACCGAGGGCATGAAGATCCTCTGGATCTATGCCTCGATCGACGCCACGCGAACGCTGGTCGAGACCGGCGATACGCGCTCGATCGACGATGAGCACCTGGCGCCCGTGGCAACCTGAGCAGGGAGCGTACCCAGCCGGCTGAAGGTGATCGGGACTGAGCCCTGAACCGAAGGGAGGGGGGCTGCCCCGGTCTTGGCAGAGGTTCCTGGAGGGCAATCGCTTATGTTGCGGCGATTGGAGATGCGGCTCAATCTTCGCGCAGATGTGTCCCGCAAACAACGGAGGCTCAACTTTACGTTTGCCAGGTGTCGTGTGGTCTAGCGTCCCAGACTGAACTCTGTTCCACTGTCTGCAGGCGGTCTGGACTTCAGACGGAGCGTCTCATGTCTGCACGGCGCGATGGCTGCGGGCGATTGGCACTGAGGTTCGCGCTCGCCATCTCAATCGGCTTGGCGAGCTCTTTCGCGGTCGCGCAGGAGGAACCTGGGAAAAGCACGGCCGATCTGGCCAAGGCGGCGCAGAACCCCGTTGCCGACATGATCAGCCTGCCCTTCCAGAACAACTTCAACTTCAATGTCGGGCCGCATAAGCAGATGCAGAACGTGCTCAACATCCAGCCCGTGGTCCCGATCACGCTGAACAAGGACTGGAACCTGATCACGCGCTGGATCACGCCGGTGATCGCGCAACCGGCCCTGACGGTGAATGGCGACCGCGAGTTCGGCCTCGGCGACATCAATCCGAGTTTCTTCTTCTCGCCGAAGCAGCCGACGCACGGCATCATCTGGGGCATCGGCCCGACCTTCGTATTCCCGACCGGCACCGACAAGACCCTGACCGCCGGCAAGTACTCGGCGGGTCCGGCTTTCGTCGCCCTGGCCATCGAAGGCCCCTGGGTCGTCGGCGTTCTCGTCAACAATGTCTGGTCCTTCGCGGGCAAGAGCAACCGCAGCGCGGTCAACGCGATGACGCTGCAGCCCTTCGTGAACTACAATTTCCACGGCGGCTGGTACCTGACCTCGTCCCCGATCATCACCGCCGACTGGGAAGCCGGCCATGGCGACCGCTGGACGGTGCCGATCGGAGGCGGCTTCGGACGCGTCTTCAAGATCGGCCATCAGCCCGTCAATGCCCAGCTCGCAGCCTATTACAATGTCGCAAAGCCCAGCGGCGCCGCCGATTGGCAGCTCAGGGCCCAGCTCCAGTTCCTGTTCCCGAAATAGCCCGGCGCCAGAAAGCCACCTCGCGCCTCCCGCCGCCGCCGGTTCGCCGGCGGAGCAGTGAGCTTCGCCCCGCTCTGCCGCGGGGCTCCGGATCGGACCCGCAACGGCGATGGGCCATGCGCAGAACCCGAACATTGCGATAATGCCTCTGTCATCCACGACCACGAAGCGATACCGGACAAGCGGCGTCTCATTCGAATGAATGTCCTCCGCCACCGCAGTTCGGGTTATCCCCGCAAACCTCTCACACTCCACTCTCAGCCATGCCTCGCTACGCGCTCGCCATCTTCGATTTCGACGGAACGCTGGCCGATAGCTTTCCATGGTTCTGTTCGGTGCTGAACGAGACCGCCCGGCGATTTGGCTTTCGCGAGGTCCTGGAGCAGGAAAGGGACGATCTGCGTGCCCTCGGTAGCCGCGAGATTGTGGCCCATCTCGGTGTTCCCCTGTGGAAGATCCCCGCGATCGCCGCCCATATGCGCCAGCTCAATGCGCAGAGCCAGGGCGAGGTTCGCCTCTTCGACGGTGTCGAACAGGCGCTCGCAAACCTCGCCCGTCACGGCATCAGGATCGCCGTCGTCAGCTCCAATGCGGAGGAGACGATCCGGCGAACGCTGGGCCGGGCTGCGGAGCATGTCAGCGCCTTCGACTGCGGCGCCTCGCTCTGGGGAAAGAGCGCCAAGTTCAAGGCTGTTGCGAAGCGGCTGGGCGTCCCCCGGGAGCGCGCGATCGCGATCGGCGATGAGCTCCGCGACATCGAGGCCGCCCGCAAGGCCGGGATGGCCTGCGGGGCGGTGACCTTCGGCTACAACGCCCCTGCCGCGTTGCTCGCCCAATGGCCGGATCTGGTGTTCACGGATTTCGCCGATCTGCAGGCGCAGCTCACCAGCGCCTGAGGCTCATGCCTCCCGTGAGAGGCAGGTCAACCCAGGCGATTCAAAGTCGTAGAATCAGCAGACAACACCTTGATTTTACGTAGTAAAGCTGCGCTCGACGCCAGTCGGTAGCATCTGGCTCGGCGCCTTTCGCCTGGAGCCGAGAGGGCGTGCGCGCCGAACCGGCACGCACGCTGCATCCAGTTCCTACGAGGCTGCAAGGCCAAGCGCGACCAGCCGGCTCAGGCGCTCGGAGAACGCCTTGGCATCGGTGGGGCGCTCGCCGTCGAGCACGCGGGCGCAATCGAGCAGGAGGTTGGCGACATCGCTGCGCACGGCTTCGTTCTGCACGCCGGCCAGTCCCTGGATCATCGCGTGGCGCGGATTGACCTCGAGGATCGGCTTGCTGGCGCGCTCGATGCGCCCGCCCGCGGTCAAGAGCCGCTCGAACTGGCGATCCGGACCGTCTTCCGCCGCGACCAGGCAGACCGCGCTGTCGGTCAGCCGGTCGGAGGCCCTGACATCGGCGACCTCACCCGCGAGAACCTCCTTCATCGTCCCGAGCAAGGCCTGCACCGCCTCGCTCGTCTCGGCGGAGGGCGGCGTCGCATTGTCGAGCAGGGGGATCAGGCTGAGATCGGCTGCGCCCTGCGTCACCGACTTGAACGGCTTGCCCTCGAATTCCGGCGCTCCCGAGACCCAGAAGCTGTCGACGGGGTCGCTGAGCAGCAGCACCTCGATGCCGCGCGCCCTAAAACCTTCGAGCTGCGGGGAGTTCGCGATCCGGTCTGCGTCGTCGCCGGCGATATAGTAGATCGCCGTCTGGTTCTCCCTGAGCGCTGCGACATAGTCCTTCAGGCTGCGTCGGCCGTCGCTTGCGGCTGTCGTCTTGAAGCGGGCGAGGCCGAGCAATTGGGCGCGACGCTCGAAATCCTCGTAGATCCCCTCCTTGATGACCGCGCCGAAATTCTCCCAGATCTTGGCGAAGCTATCGCCGTCCTGTTCGGCGAGCTTCGACAGCTCGGAGAGGACGCGGCTGGTCACGCCCTTCTTGATCGCGCTCAGCAGCGGGCTGTCCTGGATCATCTCGCGCGAGACGTTCAGCGGCAGATCGGCGGTGTCGACGATGCCGCGCACGAAGCGAAGATAGCGCGGCAGGAACTCCGCCTCGTCGGTGATGAAGACGCGCTTCACATAGAGCTTGATGCGGCCCTTGCGGTCGGCATCGAACAGGTCGAAGGGGCGTCCGCCCGGCACGAAGAGCAGCGCGGTGTATTCATGGCGGCCCTCGGCCCGGAAATGAACCGTCGTGGCCGGCTCGTCATATTGCGCGGCGACGCTGCGATAGAAATCCGTGTAGTCCTGCGCGCTGATCTCGTTCTTGGGCTTGGCCCACAGCGCCGCGCCGTCGGCCAGCGTGGTTGCCTCCGCACCCGGCTTCTCGATCAGCGAGATCGGCACCGGCACATGGCCGGATTGTTCCCTGACGATGCGCTCCAGCGTCCAGCGCTCGGCATAGGATTTGGCATCCTCCATCAGATGCAGCGTCACGCGCGTGCCGCGCAGAGGGGCATCATCCAGCGCGACGGGGGCGACGGTGAACTCGCCCTTGCCGTCCGATGACCAGAGCCAGGCCTCCTCGCTGCCCGCGCGGTGGCTGACGACCTCGACCTTGTCGGCGACCATGAAGGCCGAATAGAAGCCGACGCCGAACTGGCCGATGAGCTGCGCGCCTTCCTTGCCCTCGGCGGTCGCGATGCGCTCCATGAAGCCGCGCGTGCCGGAGCGGGCGATGGTGCCGAGCGCCTCGATCATCTCGTCGCGGCTCATGCCGATGCCGTTATCGGCAATGACGAGCGTGCCGGCCTCGGGATCGGCCGCGATCGTGATGGCGAGCTTCAGGTCGTCGCCGAGAAGCTCCGGCTTGGCGATAGCCTCGTAGCGCAGCTTCTCGCTGGCGTCGGCGGCGTTGGAAATCAGCTCCCGCAGGAAGACGTCCCGGTCCGAATAGACCGAGTGCACCATCATATGGAGCAGGCGGGAGACATCGGCTTCGAAGCTTCGGCTTTCGGCGGTCTGAGTTGTCATGGCTGCATGCTGTCTGGCTGGGGAACGCGGCCCATCAGATGGCCGGAATAGCCGGATCTTGCAAGACGGGGCAGGGGCCGTCGACGTCAGCGGCGCCGGGCTCTCGCTGACCCCTGGCCCGAAGCCGAGCCTGGCTCACGGGCAAGGACAGAGCTTCAGCGGCCGCCCGGGAGCGGCCGCTGAAGGTATTATTCGTCTGGATCAGACCAGATCGAAGCGATCGAGGTTCGTCACCTTGGTCCAGGCCGCAACGAAGTCCTTCACGAACTTCGCCTGCGCGTCCGAGCTGGCATAGACCTCGGCCAGCGCACGCAGCACCGAGTTCGACCCGAACACGAGATCGACGCGGGTGCCGGTCCATTTCGGCGCGCCGCTCTTGCGGTCGGTGCCCTCGAACACGTCCTTGGAGTCAGGCTTCGCCTTCCACTGCGTGCCCATGTCCAGCAGGTTGACGAAGAAGTCGTTTGTCAGCGCGCCGGGACGGTCGGTCAGGACGCCGTGGCTCGTGCCATCGACATTGATGTTGATCGCGCGCAGTCCACCGACCAGCACGGTCATCTCGGGCGCGGTCAGCGTCAGCAGCTGCGCCTTGTCGATCAGGGCCACCTCGGCCGGCACCTTGAGGGCCGCCTTCTGGTAGTTGCGGAAGCCGTCCGCCTGCGGCTCCATGACGTTGAAGGCATGGATGTCCGTCTGCCCCTGCGAAGCATCGGTGCGGCCCGGCGCGAACGGCACGGTGACATTCTGGCCGGCAGCCTTCGCCGCCTGCTCGACGCCGGCATTGCCCGCCAGCACGATCAGGTCGGCCAGCGAGACCTCCTTGCCGCCGGTCGCGGCCAGGTTGAACTCCGACTGGATGCCCTTGAGGACCTTGAGCACATTGGCGAGCTGCAGGGGCTGGTTGACCTCCCAGTCCTTCTGCGGCGCGAGGCGAACGCGCGCGCCGTTGGCGCCGCCGCGCTTGTCGCCGCCGCGGAAGGTGGAGGCCGAGGCCCAGGCGGTGCCGACGAGCTCGGAGACGCTCAGGCCCGAGGCCAGGACCTTGGCCTTCAGCGCCGCAACATCCTCGTCATTGATCAGGGGATGCTCGACAGCCGGCACCGGATCCTGCCAGGTCAGCTCTTCCCGGGGCACTTCCGGTCCAAGATAGCGCGAACGCGGGCCGAGATCGCGATGGGTCAGCTTGAACCAGGCGCGGGCGAAGGCCTCGGCGAAGGCCTGCGGATTCTGCAGGAAGCGGCGCGAGATCTTCTCGTAAGCGGGGTCGACGCGCAGCGACAGGTCGGTCGTCAGCATGGTCGGTTTGCGCTTCTTCGACGGATCATGGGCGTCGGGGATGACGTCCTCCGCGTCCTTCGCCTCCCACTGGATGGCGCCGCCGGGGCTGCGGGTCTGCACCCATTCGTATTTGAACAGGTTCTCGAAGAAGTGGTTGCTCCACTGCGCCGGCGTCTGCGTCCAGGTGACCTCGATGCCGCTGCCGACGGCGTCGGCGCCAAAGCCGCTGCCATAATTGCTGGCCCAGCCCAGGCCCTGCGCCTCCAGGCCGGCGCCTTCGGGTTCCGGTCCCTTGTGGGATTCGGGCGCTGCGCCATGGGTCTTGCCGAAGGTATGGCCGCCGCCGATCAGCGCGACGGTCTCCTCGTCGTTCATCGCCATGCGGGCGAAGGTCTCACGGATGAAATGGGCCGCCGAGAGCGGGTCGCCATTGGCGCCGGGGCCTTCCGGGTTGACGTAGATCAGGCCCATTTCGGTGGCGCTGAGCGGGGCGTCGAACGCATCGAGCGGGCGATGCGTCAGCCAGGCGGTCTCGGCACCCCAGTTGACGTCGAGATCCGGCTCCCAGGTATCGGCGCGGCCGGCGGCGAAGCCGAAGGTGCGGAAGCCCA
Organism: Allobosea sp. 2RAB26; assembly: GCF_052115465.1. Classification (NCBI taxonomy): domain Bacteria; kingdom Pseudomonadati; phylum Pseudomonadota; class Alphaproteobacteria; order Hyphomicrobiales; family Alloboseaceae; genus Allobosea; species Allobosea sp. 2RAB26. The sequence goes on from NZ_JBFRGS010000015.1 coordinate 102,877, forward strand.
TGGTCTCCAGCGCGACATTGCCGGTGAGGATCATCAGGTCGGCCCAGGAGATCCGCTGGCCGTATTTCTGCTTGATCGGCCAGAGCAGGCGGCGCGACTTGTCGATATTGACGTTGTCCGGCCAGCTGTTGAGCGGGGCGAAACGCTGCTGGCCGCGGCCACCGCCGCCACGGCCGTCACTCAGGCGATAGGTGCCGGCTGCGTGCCAGGACATGCGGACGAATTGCGGGCCGTAATGGCCGAAATCGGCCGGCCACCAGTCCTGCGAGTCGGTCATCAGCTTGCGCAGATCGTTCTTCAGCTCTTCATAGTCGAGCTTGCTGAATTCCTGCCGGTAATCGAAGGCCTGGTCCAGCGGATCGGACTTGGACGAGTGCTGGTTCAGCAGGTCGACGCGCAGCTGGTTGGGCCACCAGTCGCGGCTCTGGGTGCCGCTGGTCCCGTGAGCGACCGGGCATTTCCCGGCTCCCCCCTCAGTCTTCGCATTCATGATTCTCTCCAATTCACATTACGCTGATTGCGCGTTTCTCGATCACAGGCGGGTCGGTGCCGGGACAGGCGATCCGCTTTCATGGCCTGCCTGGCAGGCCTGCCAGCCGGGCGGCTGGAAACAGGGACATCGACGGGTGCCGGCGGCTGGACTGGGCCAGGTCGGCCACGAGCGGAACGCCACCGGTCTTGATCATGCGGGGCGGTCTCGGCATTGCCTGCTCCTCATCGTCGCAAGGAGCCTCTTAGCAAAAGGGTTTCATTATATTAATTCCGATTTTCTGATTGCGTCGATAAGCTAAGATTATGACGAACCTGACACTGAAACAGCTGCGCTATTTCGAGGTGCTGGCCCGCCAGCGCCACTTCGGACGCGCGGCGGAGAGCTGCGCCATCTCCCAGCCGGCCCTGTCGATGCAGATCAAGGCCCTTGAGGAAGAACTCGGCGCCGAACTCTTCGAAAGGGACCGACGCCAGGTCCGGCTGACGAGTTTCGGCGAAGAGATCGCGCTGCGCACCAAGGATATCCTGCGCTCGGTCGACGAGCTGGAGGACTATGCGCGCAGCTCGCGCGGCGGGCTCGTCGCCAGGCTGCGCATCGGTGTGATTCCCACGGTCGCGCCCTATCTGCTGCCCGGCCTGATCGCCGACCTGACCGGCCTCCATGACGGGCTGGACCTCCATGTCCGCGAGACGCTGACGCCGAAACTCGTGCAGGAACTGAATGAAGGCCGGCTCGACATGGCGGTCGTGGCGCTGCCCGTCTCCGAGCCTTCGCTGACCGAGGCCGCGCTCTTCACGGAAAGCTTCGTCCTCGTCCGGCCACGCGAGGACGAGGGCAAGCCAGCCCCCAATCGCGAAGATCTTCAGGAAATGCGGTTGCTGCTGCTGGAGGAGGGGCATTGCTTTCGCGAGCAGGCCCTCTCGTTTTGCAACAAGAACCCGCGCGCCATGCAGCCACGCGACCTGCTGGATGCAAGCTCGCTCTCGACCCTGGTGCAGATGGTCGATGCCGGCCTGGGCGTGACCCTGATTCCGGAGATGGCGGTCCCGGTCGAGACACGCTCGGCCTCGGTCTGCGTGACGCGCTTCAAGGACCCCCAGCCATCGCGCACGATCGGCATGGTCTGGCGCAAGACGAGCCCGCTCGCGAAGCAGTTTGCACAGATTTCCGAGGCCGTGCGCCTCTCGGCCGCAGCCCGCCGGGCCTAGGCGCGAGCAACCTCAAGCCCGAAAGCGCGCCGCGCCGTCGCCGCAAGCCGTGACGCATGCCAAGCTTGAATCGACTTCCCAAAACGTTTTGGATCGGGTTATCCTGAACGTGAGGCGCCGATCGTCCAACCATTGAGATGCCGATGAGTTCGCTGCGCGCGCTGGCGCAAACGCTGGGATTGTCGATCACCACCGTCTCGCGGGCGCTCGACGGCTATGACGATGTTGCGCTCGCCACGCGAGACCGCGTGCGGGCAGCGGCGGAGGCGGCCGGTTACCGGCCCAATTCCGCAGCCCGGCGGTTGCGTCGTGGGCTGACCGAGATCGTCACGATGGTGCTTCCGGCCGGGCCGGGCCATTTCAACGAGCCGCTCTATCTAGAGCTGCTGGGCTCGATCGGCGAACGGCTGGCGGAGCAGGGCTATGATCTGACCTTGATCGCCGCGCTGCCCGGCCCCGACGAGCTCAAGACCTATCGCCGCCTTGTCGACGGCCGCCGCACCGACGCCATCATCGTCGTCCGCACCCGCCGCGAGGATGCTCGCCTGCGCTACCTCACAGATGCCGGCTTTCCCTTCGTCGCGATGGGGCGTAGCGATTTTCCAGAGCCTTATGCCTTTGTCGACGGGGATGGCGAGGCCGCGTTCCACGATGCCGTGCTGCGCCTGGCCGCCCTCGGCCACCGCCGGATCGGCCATCTTGCGGCGCCCTCGGCCTTCACCTTCGCGCATCTGCGCCGCAGCGGCTTCGCGCGGGCCCTTCGCCAGGCTGGCATTTTCGGCGCGATCATCGAGGGCAGCGCCGACGAGGCCGGCGGCTATCGTGCGGCGGGGCTGCTTCTGGCGCAGCCGGCGCAGCCTACCGCGCTGCTCTGTGCGACCGACAGCATGGCGCTGGGGGCGATGCGCGCCATCCGCGAGCGCGGTCTCGTTGTCGGGCGCGACATCGCGATCATCGGCCATGACAACATTCCCGCCTCCGCCTTCTCGGACCCCGCGCTCGCGACGATGGAGCTGCCGATCGCCGCGACCGGCCGCCGCCTCGCGGAGATGACGCTGGCGCGCATCGGCGGAGCCGATCCCCGCGACCTGACCGAGATCAATTCGGTCGAGTTCATTGCACGCGCCTCGCTGGGGGAGGCGCGTCGCTGATCCGATCACGGAAACGGCCAGGCGCTCGCAACCGGCCTTATCCCCCGCAAACCAGAACAAGCGAGGCAGGGAGGACGATATGAAGACGCTCAACCATCTGGCGTGCGCCGCCGTCGCGGCGGGGGCCATGCTCGCAGCGCCCGTTGCGAAGGCGCAGGATCTCGTTTTTCTCTCGACGCAGCTGCGCCCGATCGACGAGGCGCAGAAGGTGCGCGAGGTCCTGCTCAAGGGCGCGCCGAAAACCACCTATGTGGTCGAGGAGCCGCCGCAATTTGCCGTGCGCATGAAGGCGGAGCAGGCGGCAGGCAAGCGCACGATCAGCCTGATGGGCGCGCTGCACGGCGAATTGCAGCCGCTCGTGCCGGCAGGCTCGCTCGACGCGGTCGACGATATCGCGGCGAAACTCGGCTCGAGCGGCATTCCAGCCGGGCTGATGGAACTCGGCAAGCTCGGCACGCCCAATCAGCAATATATCCCCTGGATGCAGGCGACCTATGTCCTCGTCGTCAAGAAGGCGGCGCTGCCCTTCCTGCCGGCTGGCGCCGATGTCAACGCGCTGACCTATGAGCAGCTCGCGGCCTGGGGCAAGGCGATCCAGGAGAACACAGGCCAGCGCCGCATCGGCTTCCCGGCCGGGCCGAAGGGCCTGTTCGCCCGCTTCGTGCAGGGCAATCTCGTGCCCTCCTATACCGGCTCGATGGTGACCGAGTTCCGCTCGGCCGCGGCCGAAAAGGGCTGGGCCGATTTCAAGGCGCTCTGGGCGACGGTGAACCCCAACGCCAACAACTATAATTTCATGCAGGAGCCGCTGATGGCCGGCGAGGTCTGGATCGCCTGGGACCATATCGCCCGCGTCAAGGACGCCCTGACTGCCGAGCCTGACCAGTATCTCGTCGTGGCGCCTCCGGCCGGCACCAAGGGCCGCGCCTATATGCCCGTCATTGCCGGGCTCGCCATCGCGAAGGATGCGCCGAACCGGGCCCAGGCCGCGGCCGTGATCGAGCATCTGCTCAAACCTGCGACACAGCTTGCCGCGGCGCAGGAGGTCGGCTTCTTCCCGGTCGTCGATGCGCCTCTGCCGCCCGACCTGCCGGCCGGAGTCAAGCTGCTCGCCGACGGCGTGGCGAAGACGCAAGGCGCGAAGGACGCGATCGTCGCGCTCCTGCCGATCGGCCTCGGCGACAAGGGCGGCGAGTTCAACAAGGTCTATTTCGACACGTTCCAGCGCATCGTGCTGCGCAACGAGCCGATCCGCGCGGTTCTCGACGCGCAGGCCGAGATCCTGCGCAGCCTGATGATCCAGACCGCCGCGCCCTGCTGGGCGCCCGACAAGCCGAGCCAGGGCGCCTGCCCGGTCACCTGAGCTCAGGACGAGCTGCGCTCCGGTCATCCCGGCCGAAGCGCAGCCAGCCTGGAGCGCCTTGCAGAGGCCTTCGACCATGCTCCAGCCGCGCTGGCTGCCCTATCTGCTGATCGCGCCCTCGGTCGCCTTTCTTGCAGCCTTCTTCCTGGTACCGCTCGGCCAGACCATCCTGCTCTCCTTCGATGGCGGGCAGGGGTTTTCGCTCGCCAACTATGCCCGCATGGCGGGGGACCTCAATTTTCCGACCGCGCTGCGCAACACCTTCGCCCTCGTCGCGGTGGTGATCCCGCTGCAGGTGGCGCTCGCGCTCGTCATGGGGCTGATGCTCCAGAGGATGACGCGCGGGCGCGAGCTCGTGCTCTGGATCTGGACGATCCCGCTCGGCGTCTCGGATCTTGCAGCCGGCCTTGTCTGGCTCGCGATCCTGCAGGATTCCGGCTATCTCAACACGCTGCTGTTCCAGATCGGCGTGATCAGCGGCCCGACCGCCTATCTCAACAGCGAGACGCCGGTCGCGCTGTTCTTCGCCGTCGTCCTGGCCGAAATCTGGCGTGCGACCGCGATCGTCCTGATCATTCTCGTCGCCGGCATCCAGCTCATTCCCAAGGAGTTCGGCGAGGCTGCCGACATCTTCGGCGCCAGCCCCTGGGCCAAGTTCCGCAAGATCACCCTGCCGCTGCTGAAGCCCAGCCTGCAATCGGCGCTGATCCTGCGCACGGTTCTGGCCTTCGAGGTCTTTGCGGTGGTCTATGCGCTCGGCGGGCGCAATTTCCCGATCATCGTCGGCGAAGCCTACACCTGGCAGAACGAGAACCAGAATTACGGCGTCGCGGCCGCCTATGCCGTGCTCGTGATGGTGATCTCACTCGCGGCGACGATCATCTACCTCAAGGCGCTGCGCGTCGATCCGGAGACGCAAGCATGAGCGCGCCCCGCAGATGGCTTTATGTCACGGGCGTGCTGGCGCTCTGCGCCTGGGTGCTGGTGCCGATCTACCTGATTGGGCTCGGCGCCATGGGCGGGCGGCTCGCCGTGTTCAAATGGCCGAAATCCTTTGCCCCCGGCGAGGCCGGTTTCGCGGCGCTCGCCGCCTTCCTCAGGATCGAAGGCGTCTGGAACGCGGCCCTGAATTCGCTGATCGCCGCATCGCTGACCATGCTGTTCTCGATCCTCCTCGGCGCACCCGCGGGCTATGCCCTGGCGCGTTTCGCCTTCCGGGGGCAGAGCGCCTTTCGCCTGCTGGTCTTGCTGACGCGCGCCTTTCCACTGGCGATCCTTGCCCTGCCGCTGACCGTCATCTTCATCCGCGTCGGGCTCTATGACACGCCCTTCGGCGTCTCGCTGATCCATACGGCGCTGGCGCTGCCCTTCGCCGCTCTCGTGACCTCGTCGCTCTTCATGGGCATTCCCCGCGAATACGAGGAGGCGGCCTGGGTCTTCGGCTGTACGCGCTGGCAGGCCTTCCGCAAGGTGGTGTTGCCGCTGGCGCTTCCCGGCATCGCAGCTGCGGCGATCTTCGCCTTCGTTATCTCCTGGAACGAGGTTTTTGCCGCCTCGGTCCTGACGGTGCGCGAGCGCACGCTCACCGCCTATCTGCTGACGGTCCTCTCCGAGTCGCCGCTGCATTACCGCTTCGCCGGCGGCTTCATTCTCATCATTCCCTCGGTGCTCTTCATCTTCGCGGTCAGGAAATACCTGTTCGCGATGTGGGGCGTCTCGAGCAAATAGGGAGGAGACCGTTGGCCGGGATCCTGATCGACAAGGTCGCCAAGCAGTTCGGCAATGCGGTTGCCCTGCAGGAGATTTTGCTCACCGTCGAGGATGGCGAATTCGTCGCGCTGCTCGGCCCCTCCGGCTGCGGCAAGACCACGCTGCTGCGCATCATCGCCGGGCTGGAGGTGCAGAGCGCGGGCAAGGTCATGATCGGCGAGCGCGACGTCTCCTCGCTGAAGCCGGCCCAGCGCGGCCTTGCCATGGTGTTTCAGAACTATGCCGTCTTCCCGCATATGACGGTGTTCGAGAATGTCGCCTTCGGCCTGCGCATGAAGGGCGCCGACCAGGCGCGTGTTGAGGCGAAGGTGCGCAAGGCGGCCGAGCTGCTGCATATCGAGCAATACCTCGAGCGCTTTCCGGCCAAGCTCTCGGGCGGCCAGCGCCAGCGCGTCGCGGTGGCGCGTGCGCTCGCGGTCGAGCCGGCCGTGCTCCTGATGGACGAGCCGCTCTCCAATCTCGACGCGCTGCTCAGGCTGGAGATGCGGGCGGAGCTGCGCAGCGTCCTGCGCGAGGCCGGAACGACCACGATCTATGTCACCCATGATCAGACCGAGGCCATGGGCCTGGCCGATCGGATCGCGGTGATGCATGGCGGCCATATCGTGCAGATCGGCACGCCGACCGAGGTCTATTCGCGGCCCGCGACCCGCTTCGTGGGCGGCTTCGTCGGCTCGCCGCCGATGAATTTCGTCAACACGGTCGCGACCTCCGGCCAGGCCCGGCTCGGCGGGCTGACATTGGCATCGCCTGCCGACGGGCCGATCGTCCTCGGTTTTCGCGGCGAGGATGCGAAGCTGACCGATGCCGGCGGCGGCGTGCCCTTCACCGTGCGGGTCGCGGAGCCGATGGGCTCGCATCTCCTGCTCACCGGCAGGATCGGCGATGACCTTGCCCGTGTCGTTGCGCCCCCCGCTGCCCGGATCGCGGCAGGCGAAACGCTCGGTCTGGCGCTCGACCCTACCCGCATTGTCTGGATCGACCCGGAAACGGGCCGCACTCATCCCGGAGCCTGAGCCATGCTGTCGACCACACCTCCCTCCGACCGCGATGAGGCGGCGCGCGCCGTGCTGCGCCGCAATGACCGTGGCGGGTTCACCGTCCCCAATGGCCGCGTCTACCCGTTTCAGTGGAACTGGGATTCGGCCTTCGTCGCGCTCGGCTTCGCCACCTTCGATCTCGATCGCGCCTGGCGCGAGCTGGAAACCCTGTTCGAGGGCCAGTGGGACGATGGCATGGTGCCGCATATCGTGTTCCGCGCCCCGGCAGACGGCTATTATCCCGGCCCCGAGGCCTGGGGCATCCAGCGCCAGCCGCTGACGTCGGGAATCTCGCAGCCCCCCGTTGCAGCGACCGCGGCGCGGGTGCTGCACGGGCTGTCCGGCCGCGATGCCACGCGGATCCGGGCTCTCGTCCCAAAACTCTTCGCCTCGCATCGCTGGTGGCACGAGACCCGCGACCCGGACGGCACCGGGCTCGTCACCATGGTCCACCCCTGGGAATCGGGGCGGGACAATTCGCCGGACTGGGACGAGCCGCTCGCCAATGTCGTGCCACAGGTCGATGTCGCGCATCTGCGCAAGGATCTCGGCCATGTCGATGCGGCCCACCGCCCGACGCATGATTTCTACAACCGGGTCATGACCCTGGTCGAGGAAGCCAAGGCCCTGCGCTGGGACGGGGTGGCCGTGGCGCGCGGGCTTTCCTTCCGGGTCTGCGATCTCGGCATCCAGTCGATCCTGCTGCGCGCCGATCGCGATCTTCTGAAACTGGCGGAAGAACTGGGCTTCACCGAAGAGGCCGCCGCCCTGCAAGGCTGGATCGCACGCAGCGAGACGGCGATGTCGCGGCTCAAGGGGCTCGACGGGTTGTATCGGTCGCTCGACCTGCGCAGCGGGCGTCTCAGCGAGGCCGTCACCTGCGCCGCCTATCTCCCGCTCTACGCGCGCACGGCGAGCCAGGAGGATGCGCTCGCGCTCAAGCGCCATCTCGCGGCAAGCCGGGCCGCAGCCGGCTTCTCCGTCGCCAGCAGCGATCCGCGCGATCGCCGTTTCGATGCGACGCGCTATTGGCGCGGCCCGGTCTGGCTGATGATGAACCGGATGATCGCCGACGGCTTTTCTGTCTATGGTCTGACCGAGGAGGCCGGCCTGCTCCGGCGCGACAGCGGCGATCTCGTTCGGCAGAACGGCTTCTGGGAGTATTTCGACCCGCGCGACGGCACTGGATGCGGTGGCCCCGACTTCTCCTGGACCGCTGCCATGTGGCTGAGCTGGGCGGGATCGCAGGACGATCGTCAGGCCTTGACCGCGCTCTGAGCCAAGCCCGGGTGCAGGCCTGTTCGATGCGTGCAAACGCAAAATGCTGGACTATCTGACCGGATACGAGCTCCGGTCGGATGATCCAGCATGGCTGAGCCCCCAGGGAGGGGGCGGGGCGGCCGTCAGGCCGCCTTCTTCGTCTTCTTCTCTGCGTCGAACGGGATCTCAATATCGACGGCGAGCGTCGAGACCTTGGCGCCGCGCTCCATCTTGACGCTGACCCGGTCGTCATCGATCTGCATATGCTTCGAGATCGCACGCAGGATTTCGTCGCGCAGCTTGGTGACGAGGTCGGAATCCCCGACCGAGGCGCGCTCATGGGCGAGCAGCACCTGCAGGCGCTCGCGGGCGGCGGGGGCCGACGACTGAGAGCGGGTGAAAATACGAAGGAAGTTCATGCCGCTTTCCTTCCGAAAATCTTGCCGAAGAAGCCCTTCTTTTCACCAGGAATAGTTACCGGCAGGTTTTCGCCCTTGAGGCGGCGCGCAGCCTCGAAATAGGCGATCGCCGGCGCACTGCGGCCATCGGCCAGGGTGACCGGCGAGCCGACATTGGAGGCGCGCAGCACGTCCATGCTTTCCGGGATGATGCCGAGCAGCGGGATCGACAGGATCTCAAGAACGTCGTCGACCTTCAGCATGTCGCCGCGCTCGGCCCGGATCGGGTCGTAGCGGGTGAGCAGCAGGTGTTTCTCCATCCGTTCGCCTTGCTCGGCCTTGAGCGTCTTGGAATCGAGCAGCCCGATGATCCGGTCGGAATCGCGCACCGATGAGACTTCCGGATTGGTCACCACGATCGCGACATCGGCATGGCGCATGGCGAGCGTCGCGCCGCGCTCGATGCCGGCCGGGCTGTCGCAGATGACCCAGTCGAAGGCCGATTTCAGGGCCGCGATGACCTTCTCGACGCCTTCTGGCGTGAGATTGTCCTTATCGCGCGTCTGCGAGGCCGGCAGCAGGTAGAGCGATTCCAGCCGCTTGTCGCGGATCAGCGCCTGCGTCAGCTTCGCTTCGCCCTGGATGACGTTGACGATGTCATAGACCACCCGTCGTTCCGCACCCATGACGAGGTCGAGATTGCGCAGCCCGACGTCGAAATCAACGACCACGACCTTGTCGCCATTATGCGCAAGCGCTGCCCCCAATGCGGCGGACGATGTCGTCTTGCCGACGCCGCCCTTGCCCGATGTGACTACGATGACCTTGCCCATTGCACTCTCCCGCTTTCTGTGGATACGCCGTCGTTTCAGGCGAGTGATCCAACCTTGAATGTTTCGCCTTCGAGCCAGATCTGGACGGCCTTGCCGCGCATGTCGGGTCCGAGGTCCTCGGCCGTCTTGTAGAAGCCGTCGATCGCGAGCAGCTCCGCCTCGAGCTTGCGGCAGAAGATGCGCGCAGAGGCATTGCCCATCGCGCCGGCGATCGCCCGGCCCCTGAGCGTGCCGTAGACATGGATCGAGCCGCCGGCGACGATCTCGGCGCCCGATGCGACCGAGCCGATGACGGTGACGTCGCCTTCGGTGAAGATCAGCGACTGCCCCGAGCGCACCGGCTCGGTCACGATGATCGATGGCGTCGCCTTGACCGGCTGCGGGGCAGAGGCGGGAGGCTGCACGCTCTCGGCGACCTCGGCCTGCGGCGCCTGTTCGGCGGTCGGGGCTTCGATATCCGAGGCCGCGCGCCCGCCCGACATCGCCGGCGGCAGGTCCGCGCCAAGCAGCGAGGGTGGTGCGCCCTCGATGCCCATGATCCGCACATTGCGCTTGCCGAGCTGGCCGACGAGGTCGCGCAGCTGCGGCCGGTCGATATTCAGGCCCTCGACATCGACCACCACCGGCCGCCGCAGGAAAAATCCGGCGGACAGACCAGCCAGTTCGTCGAGCCGCGTCAGCCAATCCTCGAAGGGAAGCTCCGGGGTCAGCGTGAGAGCAAGATAGGAGCGCCCCTTGAGGCGGATCGGCCTAGGTTGAGTTAACACGTCAGTCATCTTGGTAAATTTTCAGTTGCCATGATCTAGGAATGGAATGGTTAACGAGTCGTAAAAATCCGCCCCTTCACCTACCGGAATGCGACCCTAGAAAATGTGCTGAAAGGCAGGAAACGCTTTTTCTGCCAATCGGTTGAATGCGGGGGATGATGTGTGTGGAGAGCTGTGTGGCTCCCGAGGGCCTGCGTGACCGGCGGCCTCGCGCGGGGGCCGTTCCACAGCGCTGCTGGCAGCGGTCCCGCCGCCCGCAGCACACGCGTTTGCGCCTCGGCTACTCGGTCGCTCCTGAGACGCCAGCGCGTTGCAGCGTATTGTCTCAGGTAGCTCCAGTGCTGGCCATGCGGGACGGGGCGGACAGGGACTCGCTGATTCCGTCGATCCGGAGCGGTCAACCTAGCCGCGACGATTCGATCGGCCGGGAATCAGTGCCCGGTGGAGGCTGTGCAAGATGAGGGCCCCAGACGCTCGTGATGGCCCCAGCGGTCGCAGCCTGACTAGGTGCGCCGGTGTCGCCGGGCGCGATATTTTGCACCCTGCGTCTGTTGGTCCAGATGTGGCCGCGCGTCGAATGTCGTCGTGCGTGGGTGTGGTTTGCGGGCGTGGAAGGTGAACTTGCGTGAGTTTGACCCAGCGTGCCAAGCTTGCCCGGACAGCGGCGTCTCGTAGGAAATGGACTTGGCTTTCTTCGCGCTGCGTCGTCTCTTTCTCATCGCCGCGATCAGCTGTGGGCTGATGAGTGCTGCCAGCGCCAAGGGATCAGTCTACCGCATCGATATGCCAATACCTGATCAATTGCTGGGCAGAGTCACCGATCTTTTCAAAAAGGTTCGCCCGGGCGATTGGAGTGACGCCGTTCGTAACGCAAGAATGCTCCGGACTATCTGGAGCGACCAAATTATTCTTCGGACAGACGCCGGTTGCTCAGCTGTCGGGATATGCATGGTGCTGGTTGGTCGCGTTGCGGAACGGATGATTGAGCTTGAAGTGCTGCTCGACGCTGGGGATTCGGTCTACTTTTCCGACGTTGCGTACGGCGATGCATCGCCGCCATTGTTCTTCGAAGGCCACAATGGGGCGGGAATAGTTGCGATCTCGCGACAACCGGGTTGGCTCATCACAGCGTGCCAAGGCTGCACCGCTTGGCGGCTTGCGCTTCCGCGAAACGAAATAATGCAGCCGCCGCCCGCCCAGCCAGTCCCCAAGCCGTTGGCGCAGAGCTTCGACATGTTTCGGCATGAGCTTGAAGGTATGAGAACGCCCATCCAATAGACTTGCGTCTGCCGTCGGTCGAAGCGGCGGTTGATCACCAACCCGAATAACCGCCGTTTACGTGGCTGTTCGCGTCCGGCTCCCTACAGCCGATCCTGTCGCCGCGCCGGCGGTTGGCGCCAGCCGAACGCACAAGGGCGCACGGACGAAGAAAGCGACGCCGCGGGAGAACCCGCGACGCCGCTCTCAGCGACCGACCATGACGCACGTCCAGGGAGCTTGCGGCGTCCCCTGGAAAGGCGCGGATCAGCGCACGGGCGGTGCAAACTGGATGCCACCCTTGGACCAGAGATTGTTCAGCCCGCGCGGCAGGCCGATGCGGCTGCCGGTGCCGAGATTGCGCTCGTAGCTTTCGCCGTAATTGCCGACATGCCGGATGATCCGGGCGATCCAGTCAGGCGTCAGGCCCAGCCCCACGCCAAATTTGCCTTCGACGCCGAGCAGCCGGCGGATCTCCGGATTCTCGGATTTCAGCATCTCGGCGAGATTGGCCTGGGTGACGCCGAGTTCCTCGGCATTGATCAGCGCGAAGACCGTCCAGCGCACGATGTCGAACCATTCATCGTCGCCCTGGCGGACATAGGGCCCGATCGGCTCCTTCGAGATCACGTCCGGCAGCAGGACATGCTCGGCCGGGTCCGACATCTTCAGGCGATAGGAGACGAGCTGCGAGATATCGGTCGAGATCGCGTCGCAGCGACCGCTCTCATAGGCCTTCACCGTCTCGTCGATGCCCTGGAAGGCGACGACCTCGTATTTCATCTTGTTGACGCGGAAATAGTCCGCGAGATTCAGCTCATTGGTCGTGCCCTGCACGGTGCAGATCGAGGCCCCATCCAGCTCCTTCACCGACTTGATCCCGGCCTTGGCGCGCACCTGGAAGCCCTGGCCGTCATAATAGTTCACGGCGGTGAAGTTCAGGCCCTGGCCGGCGTCGCGGCTCAGCGTCCAGGTCGTGGTGCGCGGCAGGACGTCGATCTCGCCGCTCTGCAACGCGGTCAGGCGGTCCTTGCTGGCCAGCGGAACGAACTTGATCTTCGAAGGGTCGTCGAAGATCGCGGCTGCGAGCGCCCGGCAGATATCGACATCGAGCCCGCTCCAGCTGCCTTGCGCATCGGCCATGCTGAACCCGGCAATGCCGGTGCTCGTGCCGCAGATCAACTGCCCGCGTTGCTTGATGCGGTCGAGCGTGCCCTCGGCACGGGCGGCGGTGCCGGCGAGCAACAGGCCTGCCAGCGCTGACAGAACGATTCTTCCGGAATGGGCCATGGTCATTATCCCTGATGATCGATGGAACTCGCGCATCGGCCCGAAAAGTGGATTGCGGTTTTCGGGGCAAAGCCGATGCAAACACAAAAGGTTGGATCATCGGACCGGATAGGTTTCCGGTCCGATGATCCAGGGCAGGAGGTCAAAGCCCCATCGCCTCATAGCGGCGATGGGCGGTTGGCGTGGGGGCAGGGTCCTCGCCGATCGCGATGATCTCGCAAGGGTGGCTCGAAGGCGCCGCCTCGCCGCCGCGCCAGAGCCAGTAATGGTTTTCCGGCAGGCCGTTCACGGCCACGACCTTGTGGCCATCCGCTGCGTCGATGGCATGGATGGTCACCCGGCCGATCAGCCCGCCCTTCAGCGCGCGCATGTCGGCAACGGCCTCATAGACCGCCTCTTCGACGCTCATGCCCATCTTCATGTAGAGAACGACGGCGCGCGAGGTGCCGGCCCGGATGCTCATTTCGCCGACCCCGGTGCAGGCGCAGGCGCCGTAACGCGTATCGGCATAGGAGCCGGCGCCGATGATCGGGCTGTCGCCGAGACGCCCCGGATATTTCCAGCCCCAGCCCGAGGTGCTGGTGCCGGCGCCGAGATGGGCCTGCGCGTCCTTCGCCAGGAAGACGGTGGTGTCGCGGCCGGTTTCCGGGTCGATCGCCTGGGCGCAGAGCTCCGCCATCGGCACGTCCGGCCAGTTCGCGCGGTCGGCCTCGCTGACCTCGTCCCGGAACCAGCGCTCCCAGGCGGACCGGGCATGCGGCATCAGGAGCTCGCCGGCCTCGGCGCCGATCTCGGCTGCGAAACGCCTGGCACCTTCGCCGACCAGCAACTCGTGCGGCAGCCGCTCAAGCACTTGGCGGGCAATGCTGACCGGATGCAGATAGCCGGTCAGCGCGCCGACGGCGCCGCTGCGCAGGGTCGTTCCGTCCATCACGGAGGCATCGAGCTCGACCTCGCCCAGGAGATTGGGCCAGCCGCCGCGGCCGACGGTGCGGACGCTTTCGCTCTCCTCGACCAGCCGGATCCCCGCCTCGATCGCGTCGAGCGCCGCTTCGCCGGCGGCCAGTCCACGGGCGGTCGCGGGAATGCCGCAGGCCCCTTCATTGTTGCTGATCGCGATCACGGGTGTTCTCAACAAGATTGGATATTGGATCCAATTCCCATTACGATGCCGACAGACCCGACGCAAGAGGGGGCGGAACGGCGCGGTATGTCGTTTTTGGACGCCTCCAAGCGCGCGTCGGGATTGGATACAAAACTGGTTATCCCTCCCTATGGCCGCTGCCCGGATTGAAATGAACTGCGCTTCAGGGCAGGGATTGGCTCCAGGCGCCAGAGCAGGAGACGCGTGAGCAGGCGATGACGGCTTCCATCCTGTCGAACAATCCTCCCGCGCTTCAGCGCAAGACGACGACCGCGCGGGTCGTCGACCTGCTGCGCGACCAGATTCTGTCGGGCGCCTTGCCCGAGGGCATCCAGCTGCGTCAGGAGAAACTGGCGGCCGAGCTTGGCGTCAGCCGGGTGCCGATCCGCGAAGCCCTGCATCAGCTCGAGGCCGAGGGCCTGGTCAGGCAGGAATCCCACAAGGGCGCGGTGGTCTCAGGCCTGTCGATCGACGATCTCGAGGAAACCTACGAGATCCGAGCCCGGCTCGAGACCTGGCTTCTCGAACTCTCGATGCCGCTGATGACGGCGCAGCACTATCAAAGGGCCGAAGAGATCCTGGTGCAGATCGCGGAAGACCAGCAGGATGAGAACTGGTCGAGCCTGAACTGGGCTTTCCATGCCGCGCTCTATGCACCGGCCAACCGCCCGCAGACGCTGGCGCTGATCCGAAAGCTCTATCTGAACGCCTATCGCCACTTCCCGCTGCCGATCCGGCTGACGGGCGGGCGGGAGCGCATGAACCGCGAGCACCAGCTCCTGCTCGATCTCTGCAGAGCGGGCGATATCGAGCGCGCCAAGGACCATCTGGAGCAGCATATCCTGATGGGCGCCCGCCATCTGATCAGCCGGCTGAAGGCGCTCAGGCGGCGCGAGGGCGCGCCCGAATAGGGGCTGGAAGCGCTGCTGCGGCCGGATGATCGCCATCCCGCCGGAAGACGGCGAGGGCGGGACGGCCAGCCCTGCGCCTGCCGCGCCGGCTCACCCGCTCAGCGATCGAACGCGATTCCGAGATAGGTCCGGTCGTCGGTCCAGCCATCGGGGCCGGAGCCCTTTACGCTGGCATAGGGGCCGATCTTGTCGGGGTCGAGCCGCTCGACCTCGGCGAAGCTCGCCTCCCAGGCCGCGACGCCAAAAGCCTCGGGCTCGGCGAAATAGCCGTCGCTGAACAGTTCGAGCCGCGAGACCTCGTCTGCGGCATAGTCGGCGGTGAAGACATGCCGCTCGGCGATGGCGAATCCGTCGAGCACGCCGTAACCGAGATCGCTGGTCGGGTGATTGGCAAAGACGCGCTGGCCGCTGATGCCGCTGTCGAGCAGCCGCTCGATCTCGGTGCGCGCGATCGTCGACATCTCCTCGCTGCAAAGATGCAGCACATGGGCCCTGACCTCGGCGCTCGCCTCCGCGCTCAAGCCTGCCGGCGGCACGCGCAACCCGTTCCAGACGGCATCGTCCGAGATCGTGCGCTGGTGCAGGGGATCGGCCCGCATCCGGCCGAGATAGGCCCAGCATTCCCGCCGGATCAGCGCGGTCACGCGGTCGAGGGGCTTCGCCTCGACATGGCGGACAGTCCCGAGCGTTTGTCCGCTTAAGCGGATGCCGGAATCGCCGATCGAGACGAGCTGCAGGGCCGGGCCGTCATGGTAGCCCAGCGCCAGCGTGCAGCCGATCCGCGCTGACGCATCGCCTTCCACCCGCTCCGCCAGGCCATGCGCCGCGTAGCCGGCGCGCAGCGTGTCGCTGAGCGCCAGGACCAGCCGGCGCACGCGCGCATCGCCGCCGCGCACGCTCAGGTCTTCGCTGAGGAGGAAGCGGGCGACTTCGGTCGCGACCCGGGCCGAGGCGAAGCGCCCGGCCCGCATCGTCCCGAGGCGTCGGCCGCTGCGGTCGGTCACGCCATCGATCACGGCATAGCCGCGGCCGGGCAGAATGACGACGCTGTCTTCGTTCTCCTCAGGGCTGGCGAAGCGCTTGCCGAGGCTGAAGCTTTCAATCTGCATGGTGGATATCGGCGCGAGGCGGCTTCAGCCGGCTCGTTCAAGCCATCACTGGCCGGTCGCCTGCCTCCACTTTTCGATCATCGCCTTGGTGCCGCCGAGTTCCTCGACGGATTTGAGCTTGACCAGGGTCAGCTCGGCGAGCGGCTTCACATCGCCCGGCGCGGCAACATCCTTGCGCACCGAGCGGCGGCCGGCTTCCTTCACCAGCGCTTCCTGCGTCTTCTTCGACAAGGCCCAGTCGATGAAGCGCTTCGCGGGTTCGGGATTGGGCGCGCCCTTCACCAGCCCCACGCCGTCGGGCGAGGTCGTCGTGCCGTCCGCGATATAGGCGATCTTCACCGGCGCGCCGCCGGCGACATATTCGAGCGCATTGTCCTCAAGTGTCAGGCCGAGCGGCGCCTCGCCATCGGCGACATAGCGCGGCACGGCGCCGGAGCTGTCGGAGAAGATGAAGTTCTTGGCGAGCTTGCCATAGACCTCCCAGCCCTTGTCGCCGCCGGCGGTCAGCACGGTCGTCATCTGCTGGAAGGCCGAGCCGGAATTGTCGACGCGGGCCGAGGCGACCTTGCCCTTCCATTTCGGATCGGACAGCTCGGCCCAGGTCTTCGGGATCTCGGCGTCCTTGACCATCTTGTTGTTGACCATCAGCACGTAGATCACGGTCGTATAGGGCGTCCAGGCCGGGCTCGCGACGAAACGCTCGTCGATCGCCGCCTGTTCCTTGGGCGTATAGGGCGTGAGCAGATCGGCGTTTTCGCTGAGCAGCGAGCCGGTGACGCTCCAGATCACATCGGCCTTGGGTGCGCTGGCCTCGGCGCGGGCGCGGCGGAAGACATCGCCGGACCCGAGCTGCACGACCTCGGCCTTGATTCCGGTCTCGGCCTCGAAGAGCGGGATCATCTTCTGCACGATCGAGGACTTATGGGCGGTGTAGAGCACGACCTTGTTGTCGGCCGCATAGGCTCCGCCGGTTATGCCAAGAATCCCGGCCGCCAGCACGAGGTGACCCACCCAGTTCCTGCTCGACATCATCGCCTGCTCTCCGTCCCCGTCGCGCCGATCTTCGCCGGCGCAGTTTCTCCATCTTGCCGTCCAATCGCGGCCATGCGCAACTAGGGAAGGGACGGGAGTGCTTTGCCGGCATGGCGTATCTGACTGTCGACGGCGCGATCAAGCGCTATGGGGCCACGACGGCCTTGAACGGCGTGTCCTTCTCGGTCGCGAAGGGCGAGTTCTTCACGCTGCTCGGCCCATCGGGCTGCGGCAAGACGACCTTGCTGCGCTCGATCGCCGGTTTCTCGCAGCTGACCGAGGGCAGGGTGGATCTCGCCGGCCACGACCTGCTTTCGGTGCCGCCGCACAAGCGCGATATCGGCATGGTCTTCCAGGATTATGCGATCTTCCCGCATCTGACGGTCGCCGAGAACGTCGCCTTCGGCCTGAAAGCCCGCAAGGTCGCGGCCTCCGAGATCCGCGAGCGCGTCGCCGAGGCGCTGGCGACCGTCCGGCTGGCGGCGCTTGCCGAGCGCCTGCCCGCCGCACTGTCGGGCGGCCAGCAGCAGCGCATCGGCATTGCCCGGGCGATGGTGGTGAAGCCGCGCCTGCTCCTGATGGACGAGCCGCTCTCCAATCTCGACGCCAAGCTCCGGCTCGACCTGCGCGACGAGATCCGCGCCATCCAGCGCACGATCGGCATCGCCGCGATCTATGTGACGCATGACCAGGAGGAGGCGCTCGCCATTTCCGACCGGATCTGCGTGATGGACCATGGCTGCGTCGAGCAGATCGGCACGCCGCAGCAGATCTACGGGAAGCCGGCGACGCGTTTCGTCGCCTCCTTCGTCGGGACGATGAACCTGCTCGCGCCCGCCGCCTTCGGCCTGCCGGAGGTGAAGGACGTGGCGCAATGGGCGTTGCGGCCGGAGCGCCTGCGCCTCGCCGAGGCGGGGGCTAGCGAAGGGGGAAGTGGAAACGGCGCCGCCAGCATCGCCGGAACGGTCGAGCATTTCAGCTATCTCGGCCGCGAG
This sequence comes from Allobosea sp. 2RAB26, assembly GCF_052115465.1. Classification (NCBI taxonomy): domain Bacteria; kingdom Pseudomonadati; phylum Pseudomonadota; class Alphaproteobacteria; order Hyphomicrobiales; family Alloboseaceae; genus Allobosea; species Allobosea sp. 2RAB26. Next base: position 120,898 of record NZ_JBFRGS010000015.1, read on the forward strand.
GCGCATCTCACCGTCCAGGCGCAGGGGCACAGGCTCGTAGCCCAGATCGGCGCGCCGCCGCCCGATCTCGCGATCGAGGCCGGCCGGCAGATCCGCCTGAGTTTCGACCCTGCCGATCTCCATGGCTTCGACGCTAAGGGACGGCGTGTCCCGGCGGAGCTTACCGCATGAGCGCCATCGCGGTTTCAGCCACGCGCCGCAGCTGGCGTCCGGATTTCTGGACGCTGGTCGCGGTCGGGGCCTGGGCGATCCTGATCGTGCTGCTGCTGATCCCGCTTGGCCTCGTCCTGGTCTCCAGCTTCCGCGACGAGAGCGGGGTGCTGACGCTCGCCAACTGGCAAAGGCTGTTCGGCAGCACGCGCTATTTCAACGCCTTCATCAACACCTTGATCATCGGCTTCGGCGGCCTGGCGGGTGCATTGCTGCTCGGCTCGGTCATGGCCTTCTGCATGGCGCGCATCGAGATCGCGGGCGGCCGCTTCGTCTCGATGCTGGCGATCCTGGCCTTGGTCTCGCCGCCCTTTATCGGCGCCTATTCCTGGATCGTGCTGTTCGGCTCGGGCGGCATCGTGCGCCAGACGCTGATGTCCTGGGGCGTCTTCATGCCGCCGATCTACGGCGTCTGGGGCATCCTCATCGTCTTCGCCTTCAAGTTCTATCCGTATGTCTACCTGCTGACCTCGGGCGCGCTCGCCAATGTCAACCGCTCGCTGGAGGAGGCGGCGGAGAATCTCGGGCTGACGCCGTTCCAGCGCGTGCTGAAGATCTCGTTCCCGCTGGTCCTGCCGGCGCTCTCGGCCGGCGGGCTCTTGGCGCTGATCCATGCCATCGCCGATTTCGGCACGCCGCGGCTGCTCGGGCGTGGCTTCAATGTGCTGGCGACCGAGGCCTATACCGCCTATTCCGCCGAGATCGGCTCCAATCTCGGCATGGCGACGACGCTCAGCCTGGCGCTGATCCTGATGTCAATGGTCTTCGTCTGCATCCAGCGCTTCATGTCGCGGAAAAACGTCTATCACAGCAACCTGATCAACCGCCCGGAGAAGATCAGGCTGCGCGGGTTTGCCAATGTCGCGGCCCATGCCGCGGTCTATTTCATCGCGCTCGGCGGCGCGATGCCGGCGATCATCGCGGCGCTCTATTCGGTCAGGAAGACGAACGGGCCGGTGTTCCAGCCGGGCTTCGGCCTCGACAGCTACCGCCGCATCGTCGCCACACTCGGCGATGTCGTGTGGAATTCGCTGCTGTTCTCCGGCGCCTCCGTGCTGCTGATCGTGGTCATCGGCACGCTGATCGGCTGCCTCGTCGCGCGGCGCAACACCGCCCAGACCTCGCTGCTCGATGCCACCTTGATGGTGCCCTATGTCATGCCCGGCATCGTCGTCGGCGTCGCCTTCATCGCGGCCTTCAACACGCCGCCGCTGGTGATGACCGGCACGGCGGCGATCATCATCCTCTCCGTCTTCATCCGGCGCTTGCCCTATGCGGTGCGCTCCTCGGCCGCCGCGCTGCGGCAGGTCGGGCCGAGCATGGAGGAGGCGGCGATCTCGCTCGGCTACAGCCCGGTCCAGGCCTTTTTGCGCGTCACCATCCCGCTGATCCTGCCCGGCATCATCGCAGGCGCGATGCTCTCCTTCGTCACGGCGGTGAACGAACTCTCCTCGTCGCTCGTGCTCTATGTCGGCGGCACCATCACCATGCCGGTCAAGATCTACATCGCGATCAATGATGGCGATTACGGCACGGCCGCCTCGCTCTCGACGATCCTGCTCGTGCTCAGCGCCGGGGCGATCTATCTCGCCTTCCGCCTGTTGGGGCGCGACGAGCGCGCCTTGCTGTAAGCCAAGGCGCACTCGGGGGCGCGTTCACCCACCGAACCGGACGGTCAGGTTCAGGCCGTCGATCTCGGCTTGCGTGCCCATGCCGCGTGAGAGCCGGTCGAAGCGCTCGAGTACGGGCAGGGCGCGGGCCGGCTCCTGGATCAGCACCGGCATCCCGCTTCTGTTGCACTCGGTCGCGCGGAATTCGATCGTCTCGACGCCGCCCTGGCCGATGCCGATGCGGCAGACCAGCGACCAGGGATCGATCTGCGAGAAGATCATCTTCTGGTCGGGCGTGGCATTGTCCCAATCCTGCTGGGCGATGTGGTTGCCGAGGCTGTAGAGGATCGGCTTGCCCCGATAGGTCTCGACGCCGGCGGGGCTGTGGGCGTGGTTGCCGAGAATCATGTCGGCGCCGGCATCGATCAGCGCCTGTCCCAGCGGGCGCTGGTATTCGGCCAGCGGGTCGCCGCGGCCATAGCCCCAATGCACGCTGACGATCAGCACGTCGACTTCAGGGCGCAAGCTGGCGATCTGCCCGCGCAGCCGTGCGAGATCGCTCTCGCGGACCCGGCTGCGCATTCGCATTGGTGCGCCGGGCTCGGTCGCGAGCAGGACCGGGTGGATTTCCGGCCATTGCTCGATCGCGAGCGGCGCGATGCCCGGCCGCGTCTCCGTTGCCGCATAATCCGGCGGCAGCAGGCAGGAGACCGCGATGGTGCCGAGCCTGCAGCCATTGATCACGCGCCGGTCCGGCACGAGCGAGGCCGCGAGGTCCTTGCCGCCGCCGACCGTCTCGACGCCGGCCGCTTGCAGGTGGCGCAGTGTCTCCAGGAAGGCCTGGGGTCCGAAATCGCAGGTGTGATTCGTCGCGACCGTCATCAGGCCGAACCCGGCCCGGCCGAGATCGGCGGCCACCGTCGGGTCGACGAGATAGGCGATCGGCGCATCGCTCCTGTAGCCGTGATCGGCGAACTGCACCTCGCAGGAGCCCCAGACCAGATCGCTCTGCCGGAGATAGGCGAGCGTCTCGCCATAGCCCTCATCGATGAGCGCATCGCCGGCATAGAGCCGCTCGCGGACCACGATATCTCCGGCAGCGCCGAGCGTCAGAATGGACATGGTCATCCCTTAGATGTTTTTTTGATGTTTCAATTACTGCTCGCAGTTTGTGCCGGCGGTCAAGAGCCCGTGCTGGGATCACGGGGGAGGGTACGTTCAACGGATCGGCGTCGTCATGGCCTCAGGTGTGCCTGTTGACAGCCGCGATTTATCTATGATGTTTTATTGATGCATCACAAATCCGGCCACGACATCGCTCATGCTGCCGAAGGCCGCCGAGGGGATTCTGACATGACCGACACATCGCTACCGGGGGCGGCCGCCCGCGCGACGGACACGCTGCTCGACACTGCCTATCGCCGGATCTTCTGGCGCCTGATCCCGATCCTGATGGTTCTCTGGGTGCTGGCCTGGGTCGACCGCGTGAATATCAGCTTCGCCAAGCTGCAGATGGCCGACGAGCTGCGCTTCTCCGAGGCCGTCTACGGGCTCGGCGCCGGCATCTTCTATATCGGCTATCTCCTGTTCGAAGTGCCGAGCAACCTGCTGCTGCAACGCATCGGCGCACGCAAGACCATCGCCCGCATCGCCATCGGCTGGGGCACGATCTGCGCGCTGATGTCCTATGCGACGACGCCCGCAACCTTCTACATCCTGCGCTTCCTGCTCGGCGCCTTCGAGGCAGGGTTCTTTCCGGGCGTCATCCTGTTCCTGACGCAATGGTTCCCGAGCGAGCGCCGGGCCAAGGTTTTTGGCATCTTCATGTCGTCGGTCGCCCTGTCCGGCGTCATCGGCGGCCCGCTCGCCGGGCAGATCATGACCGGGATGCAGGGCATGGGCGGCCTGTCCGGCTGGCAATGGCTGTTCATCGTCGAAGGCATTCCGACGATCCTGATCGGGCTCTTTGCGCTGGCCTGGCTCACCGACCGGCTGGAGCAGGCGCATTGGCTCTCGGATGCTGAGCGCAGTGCCGTGCGTGATGATCTCGAGCGCGATGCAAGGGCGCTCGGCCCGCGCGAGCATGGCCTGTCGACGGTGCTGCGTGATCCGCGGCTCTGGATCTTCACGCTGGTCTATTTCTGCATCATCGTCGCCAACGCCACCGTCGCCTTCTGGGGCCCGACCATCATGCGCGAGGCCGGATTCGGCCATGTCGCGACCATCGGCTGGCTGGTCTCGGGCGCCTCGCTCGTCGGCTCCGCGGTGATGATCGGCAACGGCCTGATGGCCGACCGGACGGGCCGCCCGCTCCTGCAATGCGTCGGCTCGCTGATCGTCGGCGCGCTCGGCCTGGCCGGCGTCGCCTTCACCCTGCACGGCTCGCCGCAAATGGTCGTCGTGCTGTTTTCGCTGGCGCTCGCCGGGGCCTATGGCGCGATCCCGGTGTTCTGGCAGCTGCCCAACCGGCTCTTCGCCGGCACGGCCGCCGCAGCCGGCATCGCGATCATCAACTCCTTCGGCAATCTCGGCGGCTTCCTCGCCCCCTATGGCCTTGGCCTGCTGAAGGACGCCACGGGCCAGATCGCGCCCGGCCTGATTGCGGTTGCGCTTGTCGAGGGCCTGGCTGCGCTCGTCATCCTCGTCGTCGTCCAGCGCTTCTTCGCCGGGCGCCGGGCTTGACGGGGCCTGCCGAACCCGCCGACCAATAGGGCAGGGAGCGGTCGCGGCGCATCAGGCGCCGCGACCCTTTTCACGAAGGGCTTGAGACGATGCCGGCCAAGGCCGAAGCAGGACAGGACGCCAAGCTCTCGCTGGCCGAGCGCGTCTATCAGGAACTCCGCGCCGCGATCATCTTTGGGGAGATCGCGCAAGGAGCGGTCTTCAACGAATCGGATCTCGTCGCGCGCTTCAAGGTCAGCACCTCGCCCTTGCGCGAGGCCTTGTCGCGGCTGCGGCAGGACGGGCTGGTCCGCGTCATTCCGCGCCGGGGCTACAGCGTCACCGAGCTTTCGCTCCGCGATTTCCACGAGCTGATCCAGATGCGTCTGATCCTCGAATGCGCCGCGGCCGAACTCGCCGCCCCGCGCATCACCGACAGCCATGTCGCGATGATGCGCCGGCTATCTTCCGTCGAGCTGCGCATCGGCGACCAGGCGAGCTACCGCACCTTCATGCGCGCCAACCAGGATTTTCACGAGGCGATCGCGGCCATCGCCGACAACGCCCGGCTGCTGCGCGGCATCGCCCAGACCATGGACGAGATGCAGCGCCTGCTCTTCGCCGATCTCGGCGCGGCCGAGGATGGCGAAGAGGTCCGCCACGACCATGACGAGATCATCGAGGCGCTGGCGCGCCGGGACGCGGGCGCGGCCCGCGAAGCCGTCGCGCGCCACATCCGGACCTCGCGCGACCGGGTGGTGGGCCGGATGATGCGGCGGCATACGGGATTTGCGGAGAGGTCGGTGTTTGGGGGGTGAGGGGGGGAGAACCGAGATCGTCGGAGCCGCGACGGGGGCATTCCGACCGGCAGACGCGTCGTCGCGAATGTCTCGGATCAACGGGGATGTCTAACCTTCACCTGTGCTGCGCCTTGGTCGACGGCGCGCCAGAGCCAATGCTTCTTCCCGGCGATCGTGATCACGACCTCGTCGAGATGCCAGATGTCGCGCGGACCTGGTTTCTCCCGCCGGAGCCGGCGGGCGTAATCCCGCCCGAATTTCAGGGCCCGGCGCCGAACCGTCTCGTAGGAGACAACGCCCGTTCGTCCAAGGGTGACGTGGTTTGGTGAGGCGATGCTCGATATCGAGGTCGGCTCATACGCCTCGAAGGAGTGGCAGCGAAAGAGGCGTCCGGAAATGTGGGGCGGCCGCGCTCTCAGCTCGAGCCGATCAGCCCCGTTCCCCTCAGGACGAACGGCGGAACGATATCCTCGCCGTGTAACCTGGTCAGGTGGGCGAGAAGTCCCTGCATGATGTTGGCGCGGGCCTTCAGCGAGGTGAGGTGCCGCACGGACGTCATGTAGGTGTAATCGATCGCGTTGCGCGCTCCTTCGGGACCGGCGGCGACCAGAGCGTCGGTCACCGCCTGCGGCAGCGATTGGCCGGGCGGGGTGACGAGCACGGCGATCATCACGGTGAGGTCCGGCGGAGAATGCACACTCTCGTGGGCGAAAGCCTCCGCCTTCAGCGCTTCACGCTCGCCGGCTGCCAGCAGCGCGATGCATTTCAGGACACGCATGTGCCTCTCGAATTCGGAACCCGGCTCCGCCATCTCGATACCGCGATCGAAGAATGATACCGCGGCGACGAAGTCGCCGCGCGCCTGCCGGAGTTGCCCGAGCACCGGCAGGGCGGCAGCGAAGTCCGCCGTGCGGGCGAAGGCCCGCTCCGCAAGATCCTCCGCCAGTTCCAAATGGCCGCAATCAACGAAATAGAGAAGCTTGGCGGCGGCCAGCATCAGCAGGGGATTGCTCTCGATGAGCGGCAGGCATTCCAGTACAGTCGCTTCGATCTCACTCTCCAGATCGTCGCGCCCGCTGCGGCTGATACCCGTGAAGGGATTGGTGAGGACGAGACGAGCGAACAAATGCAGGCACCACTGAAGCGCGAGGTCCGCACTAGCCGGGTTCCTCTCTCGCGCATCGCGCAGTTGCAGGCCCTTTTCCAGCCATTTCGGGTTGGAGGCCGACAACAGCGTCGTTGCCTTGCGCAAGCGGATCTCGAGCGGCTGGTCGGTGGGCGTGCCGAGCCCTTCCGAAGCCTCGGCCAGATTTTTCTGCAACGCCGCGATGACGTCGTTCGACACACGTTCAATCTCCGGCGCGAGCGATGTCGTGACGGCCGCTGCGAACTCGACCCGAAAAGCCCGGATGATGCGCCGTGTCTGCACCTCCCGAAGCGTGGCCGTGCAATCCAGGCGGGCCCCACTGTCCCGAAAGCTCACCCTCAACACATATCGCGTCGCGGCGCTCTCTTCGCTTTCCACGACGATCACGGTTTGGCCCGCGCCTGCCATGCCCGCGATCATGTCACGCATCTGTCCGGTGATAATTTCTGCCCGTTTCGTCAGACGCTCATCATGCCGGGGGACAAAGGGGGCAATCGCCAGAAGTCTGTGGGCTGGGGCGAGATCCGGCTTCGGTGTAGCCGCCGGCGATTGTGCCGCGATCCAGACATAGCCCTCGCCATATTGCGTTGCGATATATTTGGGGGACCGTGCGCTGTCGCCCAGCTTTGAACGCACCCGGTTGATGAGAAAATCGACGTTGCGGTCTGAAGTATCCGAGTTCGCAGACGCAATTGCGTCAAGCAATTGGCTGCGCCGCATCAGACTGTGCGGATTCCGGGTCAAAAGCAAAAGGAGCGCCCGCTCGCTGCGTGTAAACCGTATCTGTTTTCCGTCGCGATGAGCAAACAGGCAGCTGCGATCCAAGGCGACATCACCGAACACCAGGCCTTCCGGCTGCAGCATCGTACGTTCCATCCGAACTCGCGCCCGCCGGTTGACGTGGCATCACTCATCCAGCGGGGGACATGCGGAAGCCTCCTCGCAACATGCAGGTTGAACGTATGGCGCGGGACGATGCCATACGCAATTATGGCGTTCTAATATCGGAAAATGAGTGAGATACTTTGGGCGCCACGACTGCCTGAAATGGTTCAGTAGCTTGGCCCATCAAGCCGCAAGAGCTTTACCTTATCAACGGCTACCGAAAGCGCGTCCGATATCTTTAATTTTGGGAACCCGAGAAGAAGCTCCACCTGCGCTACCGCATGGTCGAGGGGGGGCGTGACTGATCTGGATGACATCTTGAAGACGCTGATCGCGACAAGGCGAAGGCTGCGCTCGACCGCATCAGGGGGCGCACTGCATCCGCCTTCTCATTCGATCCGGGAGCGATCGAGCAGTTCGGCTGGCTTATGCACCACAGCATCTCATCAGGCGACGTGCCGTTCAGCAAAGCCTATATGCGCGCCGTGGTAGATCGGATCGAGGTCGACGACGACGTTATCCGGATCATCGTCGACAAGGCGACCCTCAAACAGGCAATCGCCGCGGGTGAGACTGGAGCGCCAAGGCGTTTCAATCGGAGAAACGCGAGCGCGCGTAGCGCTACCAGACGTAGCGCACGACACCCTTGCCGGCGTAGCTGCGGCTGACGTTGGAGAATTCACCGTCGAACGTTGCGGCGACTGACCAGCCGCTGTTGAAGGACACCTCTGCCGAAGCAGAAGTGAGCCCGGAGTTGCGGGCGGCGCGTGCGCCGTTGACGACGAAGCTCGAGCCGGGTAGCGACTGAAACACGGCGCTGACATTGCGGTTGGTATCGTAGTCATGCGCCCATGCGGCGCGGCCGCGCAGCGTGACGAGTGCACCACCGACCGCGAAGGATTTTTCGGCGCGCAGGCCGAGTTCGGTGCGGGCCGCGGTGCCGGTCTCGGCTGAGTAGTTCAGCGCGAAGCCGCCGGCACCGCTGAGCGAAGTCTCGGCATAGGCCGGGAGATGCAAGGCCGTGACTTGGAAGGCGGCATAAGGCGTCAGGTCGATGCCGCCGAGCGCGGGCACCAGCCAGCGATGGCCGCCTTCGATACGACCCGAAAAGGCATTGGCATGGAAGTTTGCGCTGAGCCGTTCGGGGCCGACAGCGGAAATCAGACGATCAGTGCTGATGTCCTGCCAACCGTAAGCAGCAGTGGCGGCGATATAGGACGACGCAAAATTGTGGCGGAAGAAGGCGCCAGCCTGGAATAGCCCGGAGCGGCCGCTGCCGCCATTGGCGACGGAGAAGTTGGTGCCGCCGCCAGCCAGGGCGAAACCTGCAACGGTCTCGGGCGAGAACCAGTAGTCGGCGCCGACGGCCAGGCTGGCGCTGCGGCCGGTGGTGCGGTTCGAGCCGAGGGCCGCGTTGCCATCGGTGGTGCGCGAACCGCCGAAGCCGGCACCCCAGATATTCCAGCGCGCGTCGTAAGCGCGCGGCGGCGCCTTGGCGAACATCGCATAGGCATCGCGCTCGGCGCGCGTGCGCCTGTCCGGAGCATAGGCGAGGGCACCGCTCCCGGCGGCGAAAGACGATGCGCCGGGCGCGGCGCCGCCGCGGCCGGCGGTGAAGGGATCGGACAGCACGCCCATGAACTGGGTCATGGCATCGTAGGTCGTCTGCTGCGTGCCGGTGGCGGTCTCGCCCGAGATCTGCGTCAGCGCATTTGGAAGATTGTTTTCGGTGAGCGCGAACAGCGAATTGAACGACGAAGGCATGGTCACCCCGCCCTCTAAAGCCTTGTCGATGCCGGCGGCAACGTTCCGCTGGTTGATCGAGGCATTGCTCGATAGGATCGGCGACAGCAGGCCGGGATCGAGGGTCAGAAACACGTCATTGCCGACATAGCTCAGCCGTGGATTGCGCGCAAAATAGTTGATGACGGAGGCGCTGCCGAATGTGCCGGTCAGCGTGCCCGCCTTGACGATCGTGTAGGTCCTGGTCGATGGGAGACGCGCAAGCGGATCGACGCTGACCTTGCCGGCGATGGCTGCGGTGCCGGCGACGATCGCCCTGTCCGACGATGTACCTTCGACCTGGACCAGATAGGTCGAGCCCGCACTCATGGCCAGGCTGCTCATGGTCAGCGTGCCGATGGAATTGCCGGGCGCCAGCGTGCCGCCATTGATGACAGTGGCACCGAGCGTGCCGTTGCCACCGAGTATGCCGCCGGCATTGACGGTGAGCAGGCTGGCGGCAGCGAGACTGCCGTTTACGGCAAGCGTGCCGCCATTGACGTTGACGTCGCCGTTGAAAGTCGAGTTGCCGGTCAGCGACCACAGCGAGCTATCGACCTTGTTGAAGGTCGTGAAACCAGAATACTGGTTTGTGAGCCCCGGGACGAGCGCTGAGATATCGAAGCTGCCGGTTCCGGCGCCACCGAGCTGCAACGTGTTGCCAGGGACCAGGGCCACGACCAACCCGGAGATGACGGAGGTTGGCGCCAGCGTGAGCGTGTTGCCGCTGCTCGCGAAATACACCGCAGCGATGCCGCCGCTGATGGTGCCTGCGTTGAAGATCGACGCAGTGTGTGAGCCGTTTGCCGCAACCGCAATCGTCGCGTTGCTGATGCTGGCTCCCACATTGTTGACAAGTTGCAGGTCGCCGAAGCCGTTCCCCACCCCCCCATCGTTCCGGAATTGGTGACGGACAAGCCCCCCATACCAAGGAGGATGCCTATGTTTCCGCCGGCGTGATTGACCAGAGTGCCGCTCGTCCTGACGTCCGTCATGTTGCCGAAATTGACGATATCGGCGCCTGCAATGCTGGCTATGCTGCCAATCGTGCCTGTCGCGGTATTGACCACCCTGACGTTCTGCCCAAAGATGCCGCCGATATCTCCGGCATTTTCCACGTCGACAGCCTTGAATGCCACGACGCTGCCGCCGATACTTGCTCCGGCCCGGTTGATCAGCTTCACGCTATCGAAGCCGGCGGAAACGGTCGCCACACCGCCCGTGCTCGTGATGCTTCCTGCATTGTCGATGGTGATGTTGCCACCGCGTGAAAATATGCCGCGTGTCCCACCGGAAATGACACCGCCGGCGCGGTTGGTCACCGTAATATCGGTGAGGGCATCGATCGCGGCCGCGTTGGTCCCGGTGATGTTTCCTGCGTTATCGACCGTGATGGCGCCGGCGGTCGAAACGACGCCATCGACTGCACCCCGGACGGCGCCGCCGGCCTGATTGGTCAGCGTCACGTTGGAAGACGCAGTGATGCCGGTACCGTTCGTGCTGCTGATCGTCCCGGAATTGATGACGGAAGCAGCTCCCGCGCTCGCGCTGATGCCGACTCCGTTCGTGCCGGTGATCGAACCATAGTTGGTCACGGCGAGCGAACCGGTGGCAGCGTCGATGCCGTTTGTCCGGCCCAGAACCGAAGCGCCAAGCCCGTTGCGGATCACGGCATCGCCGACCCAAATGCCGATTCTGCCGACCGATTCCACCGACGCGCCATCGCCGACATTGATCGTGATGCCCGTCTGATTGCCGGTGCCGTAGCCCGCGTCAACGTTCTGATTAACGGTGTTTCCCGTGCAGGTCACCGTGGTGCCCGGCGCAGGTGTTGTGGCATCGACGGCGCCGGGCGTACAGGCGGCTTGCGCCGGAGTTGCCATCGAGACCGTTCCCCCGATCGCCAAAGTCACGATTGCAGCGCTCTGCACCCACCCCTGTCCACGACCAAACTGCACGCTCGCCCCCATCAATTCCGCGCCCGTGACGCATCTCTGGTTGGGAGTTCAACACCGGACAGGTGCAGCTTCACAACCAGGATTGGGGGTTTAAGGCCAATGTAGAATCTGTAAGTGACTGAAATAACACGCTTTCTAACAATCCCCAAACAATTCAGCACAATGCTGCAACAGTCTACACGCGATGCGTGTGGTCGGCGGGAGCCCCCCTGCGCCTTGGCAAAGAGCGAATCGAATATTTCCACCGCCGCCGCGCGTTCCAGTGCGTCCATACGCGCCAGCGCCCGCTGCCTGGCGTCTTCGTCCCGGTGCCGTGTGACCGGAGAGGAGAAGAGGCGCATGGAGCGCAGGGAATCCAGTTTCCTCAAAGCCGGTTCGGCGGCGACCACCGCGCCGAACCCGTTGTGAAACGCAGCCGGTCCATACATATGGGCCAGCTCCGGTCCCCAGATCGTGACCTTGAAATGATTCGTCTCACTCGAAACCAGTGGCGTTGACGCCGTCCCATTGAGGTCGCTGGAGACTTGCCATAATTGTGGGTGCGCGAGCCAGCTCTGGACGCCGCCATGTGCCTCGGCGCTGAAAGCAGCTGGCAGCCTTGTCGCCATCCGAGCCTCCTCGGCATCAAGCCGCCTCGGAAACCTCCTCCGCCCCGGCGATCTGAATAGGGTTCCGTGCGAGCGCTTCTGCCTTGGAGAGGCGAGGTCGGCGGCCGAGAGCAGCTCGGCGAGTGCTGTCGTGTTCGATGGGGCTTCGGCCAACCCCGATGCTGAGGGTGGCGGTCATCTGCGAGCCATCGGATCGTGCAGCGCGTTCGGCAAATCCCCTGGCGACGGCGTCGCCGATCCGGCTTGCGGCCAGGCTGTCCCGGCCTGAATTCAGACGGCTTTCATGAGCGCGTCAAAGATCGGGCTATCCTGCGCAGCCAGCATGCGGCTGAGCTCGAAATGGTTCTGCCCTTCGGCACGCAGCAGCTGCGTTGCCTTTCCCGCCTTCTGCAGGCTTGCGTGGAACGTCGTGGCGTGACGCCGGTACTCGTCGGTTTCCGCCTCGCCATAGGCGACGAGAACGGGGCAGGTCAGCGCCTCGATATGGCGGATGGGGCTGAATGCCGCGATTTCGGCTGCGGTCAGGCCGAGATAGCGCCCGCGCGCACTGAGCATCGGCCCTTCCAGATCATAGGCGCCGCTGGCGCAGAGGGCGCCAGTGACCATGCCAGGCGCGATGCGATGCGGCGTCTCGGCGGTGAGCGCAGCCGCGACGAGATGCGCCCCCGAGGAGTGGCCGATCACGAACAGGCGTTCGGGGTCAAACCCGAGCTCGGTCGCGCGCTGGGCGAGCCAGCTGATGCCGCGCTGGACCTGCATCACCATCTCGGGCAGCCGGACGGCGGGAATGCTGGCGAAATCGAGCACGGCGAAGTTCAGGCCGGCCCGCACGAAGGCTTCCGCCGCGAAGGCGCTGTCCATGCGGTCGAGCAGGCGCCAGGCGCCGCCATGGACGTAGACGACGAGGGGTGCCCGCGGCGAGGCCGCCGGGAACAGGTCGATCCGTTCGGCCGACCCCTCGCCATAGGCGAGAGGGCGGCAGGCCAGGTTCCGATGCGCAATGAGGCTCGCCTCGCGGTACCAGGCGATGATCTCGTCAGCGTTGGCGGCCCAGGCGCCCTGATTGTAGTTCAGGTCGAGCCGGGCCTGGTCGTAGTCGAGAAAGACGGGTTTCGTCGGACGTTCGGTCATGGCGGCCTCCCTCAGCGCCCGCCGTCGGCGCGATGGACGATGCGCCCATCGACGACGGTCAGCAGAGACTCGATCCGGGCGAGCGCGTCGGGCGCGCAGCGCAGCGGGTCGGCCGAGAGTACGGCCAGATCAGCGAGCTTGCCCGTCGCGATGCTGCCCCGCTCGCCCTCCGCGAAGATCAGCTTCGCGCCGCCGAGCGTCGCGCATTCCAGCGCCTCTTCGCGCGTCAGCGCCTGTTCGGGGGAGATGACGGCGCCGGTCCGGTCGCGTCGGTTCACCGCATGGGCGATCGAGTGGAACAGGCTGAGCGGTGCGTTGTCGCTGCCGAACGAAATCGGCACGCCGGCCTCGCGCAGGGAGCGCAGCGGCACGATCTCGCCAGCCCGCTCGCGCCCGAGCTTTTCGACCAGCTCGCTGCCGCGCTTGTAGATATAGGCGGTCAGATGCGTGGTCACGGCCAGCCCGAGATCGGCAACCCGCTTCACCTGGTCCGGCGTCAGGCTGACGACATGGCCGAGCACCCAGCCCTGGCCGGCGAGCGGGGTGACGTTGTCCACCTCGGCGAAGAGGTCGAGCATATTGGGCAGGATGCCGACCGCCCGGATGCCGTTGCGCGCGGCTTCGATCAGCACCGTCTTCAGGGCATCGCGCGGCAGCGACGAATTATAGTGGAAGCCGGCCCAGCCTGTCTGCGGAAAGGCTGCGCTGCGCAGCTCCCGCTCCACGGAATCGTCGATCTCGCCGTAGAGCCCGGCCATACCGAGCCAGGCGTCGCCCAGTCCCCGGCCGGCGAGCCAATGTCCCCAGGACTTGAGCAGGGCCCGGCAATCCTCCGCCGAGGTCGAGGGCCAGGCCGGGCTGAAGATCATCGATGCCCGCACGGTCTGGCGACCCTCGGACCGGACCTGCCGATAGGCGTCCAGCACCTCGGCGGCAATGCCGTGGCCCTCGAACACGCTGGTGGTGCCCGCCCGGTTGTAGAGTTTCATCGAGGCGGCGAGCGCGCTGGCCCGCTCGCTGGCGGAGAAATGCGGCGCCCGGCGCATTAGGCTCATCTCGACCACCGGCATCTTGTTGGTCTCGACGAAGATGCCGTTCGGCTCGCCGGCGGCATCGCGGCAGATCTCGATCGACGGGGCCGGCGGCGTCGTCGCGGCATCGATGCCGGCCAGCCGCAGGGCGCGGCTGTTGGCGATCGAAACCAGCGGCAGGGTCGAGCGCCAATAGCCCCAGATCGAGCGGATATAGACCGGGTTGTCGGGCGCGGCGCGGTCGAGGTCCCAGCGGTCGGGGAAGCGATGTTCGGCGATTCCCGCCAGCACGCTCTCATAGCTGGGGGGGATGCCGATCGGCATGGTGATGATCCACTCGCCCGGCTTCTTCTGCCGCGCGATCTCGGCGATGCGCGCGACGATGTCCTCGATCGAACGGCAATCGGCGAGCGAGGGCAGCACGCTCTTCAGGCCTTCGCGGTCGAGATGGGCATGGCCATCGATGAGACCGGCGGTGACGGTCTTGCCGGCGAGATCGACATGCTCCGTCTCGGGCGAGGCCAGGGCGGCGATCTCGCTGGAACACCCAAGCGCGACGATCCGGTTTCCCGCGATGGCCAGGGCCTCGCAGGGCCCCGATTCACCGAGAACCCGGCCATTGAGCAGTACGAGCGACGGGGTGGCGCCGGGAAGGGCGGACGGCATGGAGATCCTCATCAAGGCTTGTCTGGGCCCGGTGTGAGCGGCGACGGGGGGACGGGCGGGACGGACGAGAAAGCGCCTGGGGTCAGGAAGCGGGGCCGGGGGCGCCGTCGAGATCGGAAGCGACGAAGACCTTGCGGGTGAACTCGATATGCTCGTCGAGCAGCCTGACGGCGCGATCGACGTCATGGTCCAGGGCCGCATTCATCAAGGCGGTATGCGGCTCGAGCGCCAGCGCATCGCGCAAGGCCGCGAAGGCGGGGCTGTCCTGCCATGGCGTGCCCGCCGCGCTGTGCGAAAGCGCGGGCGCGATCGACAGGATGCGGTGATGCCGGCGCAGCTGATCCTTGATCTGCACGTAGAAGCGCATCAGCCAGCGCGACGTGCAGGCGGCCAGCAGGGCCAGATGGAACGCCTCGTGCCGCTCTTCCCAATCGCTGATGACCAGCTCTTCCGGCTTTTCCACCGGCGGCGTGCAGCGCGAGAGCCGGAAATGCGCGGCGACCAGCGCGGTCTCCCACGCCTCGTCGCCATTGGCGATGGATTCCGCCAGCATCGGCAGCTCGACCAGGCGCCGGGCCCTGGTCAGGTCGCTCAACTCCTCCAGCGAGACGGGCGCGACCGCGTAACCCTTGTTGGCGCTGGAGGTGACCAGGCGCTCGGCCTCAAGGCGCGACAAGGCCTCGCGCAACGGAGTCCAGCCGATGCCGTAGGCCTCCCGCATGGCGCCGAGCTTCAGCGGCGCACCCGGCCGCAGCCGCGTTTCGAGGATCTCCTGGCGCAGCGTCCGGTAGGCGGCTTCGGTCTTGGTGGCGACGTCGGTTTCGTCCATTGGATCCTCGCATGCTACCGGCAATATATATAATATGACGCGATTGGCAAAATTATATATATCAATTGACATCTTCGATATCGGTCTCGATAGTCCCCGACAGATGGGCCGCGCTGGCGGCATCGGCCATGAGTGGAGGCGAGATGAACCTGGCATCGCTGGACAGGGCAGGGGTGGCGTCCGAGATCGCGCGGCGCGATGGCGCCGATCCGCTGGGGCATCTGCGCGGCCGTTTTCATCTGCCTGCGGGCGCGATCTATCTGGCCGGCAATTCGCTCGGCCCGGCGCCGGTGGCTGCTTTCAGCGACATGGCGGTCGCCATGCGCGAGGAATGGGCGGAAGGGCTGGTGCGCAGCTGGAACGATGCCGGCTGGTTCGCCCTGGTCAATACGCTGGGCGACCGTCTGGGGCGCCTGATCGGCGCGGCGCCGGGGCAGACGGTGGTGTGCGATTCCGTCTCGGTGAATGTCTACAAGGCGCTGCATGCCGCGCTCGCGCTGCGCCCCGATCGCAATGTCATCGTCGCCGAAGGCGGCAGCTTCCCCACCGATCTTTATGTCGCCGAAGGCGTGGCGGCCGGGCGGCCCGATCTCGTCCTGAAGCTCGAGGGCGTCGACGGCCCGCGGATCGAGGATCTGGTCGACGAGCGCACTGCGGTCGTGCTGGTCAACCATGTCGACTACAAGACCGGCGGACTGCGCGACATGGCGGCGCTCAACCGGCTGATCCACGCCAGGGGCGCCGTCGCGGTCTGGGACCTCTGCCACAGCGCCGGCGTCGTGCCGGTCGATCTCGACGGCGCGGGAGCCGATCTCGCGATCGGCTGCACCTACAAATATCTGAACTGCGGTCCGGGCGCGCCGGCCTTCATCTATGCGGCGGCGCGTCATCACGATGCCCTGTCGCAGCCGCTCTCCGGCTGGTGGGGCCATGCCGCCCCCTTCGCCTTCGAGCGCGGCTACCGGCCGGCCGGTGGCATCCAGCGCCTGCTATGCGGAACGCAGCCGATCCTGTCCATGCGCGTCGTCGATGCCGGCCTCGCCGCGATCGAGGATGTCGAGATGTCCGCGCTGCGGGCCAAGAGTCTCGCGTTGACTGATCTGTTCATGGAGCTGGTCGAGCCGGTCTGCCGCGCCCATGGCGCCACAATCGTCACGCCGCGCGCTCATGCGGCGCGCGGCAGCCAGGTCTCGATCACCTCAGACAACGGCTATGCCGTCGTACAGGCCCTGATCGCGCGCGGCGTCATCGGCGATTTCCGGGCCCCGGACATGATGCGCTTCGGCTTCGCACCCGCCTATCTCGGCTATGCCGATATCGAGCGCGCCGCCCAGGCCTTCAACGACGTCATGACCTCGGGGATCTGGCGCGACGAGCGCTTCGCCAAACGGCGCGCCGTGACCTGACGACGCCACGATACGGCCAATAGCAAGAGCGCAGCCGGCGAAGCCCGCGCATGCGCCGGTCAAAAAAGAGAGCGCAAGTCCGCAAGCCGTTTGCAGCGGCGAGCGGCGGTTCCAGGGGAGGGACACGTGAAGACTCTGTTCAAGGCAGGATTCGTTAGGAAAGGCCTAGTCAGATCGGGCCTCGCCGCAGCCGCGCTGGCGGCGGCCGCGACATTCTCCGCCGCGGCCCAGGCCGGGCCGACGCTCGATGCCATCCGCAAGCGCGGCGAAGTCACCTGCGGGGTCAGCACCGGCATCGGCGGCTTCTCGATCGCCGACAGTTCGGGCCGCTGGACCGGGCTGACGACCGATTTCTGCCGGGCGGTCTCGGCGGCGGTGCTCGGCGATGCCGCACGGGAGAAGTTCGTCCCGCTCAGCCCGCAGCAGCGCTTCACGGCCCTGCAATCGGGCGAGATCGACATGCTCACCACCGTCGCGACCTGGACGCTGACGCGCGACGCCTCGCTCGGCCTGCTCTATGCCGGCGTCTATTTCTACGACGGCCAGGGTTTCCTGGTGCCGAAATCGCTCGGCCTGAAGAGTGCGCTCGAACTGGACGGCGCCAGCATCTGCACCGCCACCGGCACGACGAGCGAGCTCAATCTCGCCGATTATTTCCGGGCCAACGGCAAGAAATTCACGCCGGTCGTGTTCGAGGCCCAGAACGAGGCGCGGGCCGCCTTTTTCAGTGGCCGCTGCCAGGCATTCTCCGCCGACATGTCCTATCTGTCCTCGGTCAGGGCTTCCGACGAACCCAATCCCGACGAATGGCAGATCCTGCCGGACATGATCTCGAAGGAGCCGCTCGGGCCGGTCGTCGGCCGCAACGACCTGGAATGGTTCACCGCCGTCAAATGGGTCCTGATGGCGCTGATCGAGGCGGAGGAGAAGGGCATCACCGCTGCCAATGTCGACCAGATGAAGGAGAGCGCGAACCCGGAGATCAAGCGCCTGCTCGGCGTCACCGGCGATATGGGCCAGAGACTCGGCCTCGACCCGGGTTGGGCCTATCGCGCGATCAAGCGGGTCGGCAATTACGGCGAGATCTTCGAACGCAATGTCGGCCCCAAAACAGCTCTGCGCATGGAGCGCGGTGCCAACGCGCTCTGGACAAAGGGCGGGCAGATGTACGCCATGCCGACGCGCTGAGATGAGCGCCGTCGCGATCGCGCCGACGCGCCTGGCGAGAGGCTGGAACGACCCGTCCTTTCGGGCCCTGGCGACGCAGGTGATCGTGCTGGCCGTGCTGGCCGGCACCATCGCATTCCTCGCCACGAACCTCGTCGGCAATCTCGAGGCGCGCTCGATCCGGACAGGCTTCGGCTTCGTCTGGCAGGCGGCCGGCTTCGAGATCGGCCAGAGTTTCATCGCCTACAGCGCCAGCGCGAGTTTCGGCCGGGCGCTGTTGGTCGGTCTGCTCAACACGCTCGTGGTTGCCGTGCTCGGGATCGTGCTGTCGACGCTTGCCGGCTTCGTCGTCGGCATTGCCAGCCTGTCACGCAATCCTCTCGTCAGCCCGCTGGCCAGGCTCTATGTCGAGCTCGTCCGCAACACGCCGCTGCTGCTGCAGCTCTATCTCTGGTATGCGGTTCTGACCCAGATGCTGCCCGCCGCATCGGCCGCGCCGCAGCTGCTTCCCGGTGTCTATCTCGCCAAGAGCGGCCTGCATTTTCCGGTGCTGCAGCATGGCGCCGACCTCATCCTCGTGGCGGTGATCGTCGGCCTCGTCGCCTTCGCCGGCCATGGCCTGTGGGCGCGGCGCCGGGCGGAGCTGACCGGCGCGCCCGCGAAGCTCTGGCCCGGATTGCTGCTGCTCCTGCTGCCGCTTGCCGCCGTGGCGCTCGATCTCGCTGCGACGACCTCCTTCGACATGCCGCGGCCGACCCGCTTCGGCTTCTCCGGCGGCGGCATGATCACGCCGGAACTGACGGCGCTCCTGATCGGGCTGTCGCTCTACAACGCCGCCTTCATCGGCGAGATCCTGCGTGCCGGGATCCTGTCGGTCAGCCGCGGCCAGCGCGAGGCCGCCGCTGCGCTGGGGCTGACGCAGGGCCAGGCGCTGCGCCTGGTGGTGATCCCGCAGGCGATGAAGGTCGCCGTGCCGCCGCTCGCCAGCCAGTATCTCAATCTGGCCAAGAACACCTCGCTCGCCATCGCGATCGGCTATCCCGACCTGATGTCGATCGGGAACACGATCATCAACCAGACCGGCCAGGCGGTCGAGGTCATCGCAATCCTGATGAGCGTGTACCTCGCGCTCAGCCTCGCGATCTCGGGCTTCATGAACTGGTACAATAGCCGCGTCGCGCTCAAGGGGGCGTCATGAGCGCCGCCGCCCCTTCGGTGCGGGAACGCCTGTTCGGCAGCATCGGCAACACGTTGCTGACGGTCGTGATGCTCGGCCTCTTCGTCACCTACGTCCCGTCGCTGCTGCGCTGGGCCGTGTTCGATGCAACCTGGTGGGCGGCGTCTCCGGCGACCTGCCGCGCCATGGGCGGGGCCTGCTGGGCCTTCGTCCACGAGAAATTGCGGCTGATCCTGTTCGGCCGCTACCCGTTCGAGGAGCAGTGGCGACCATTCGCAGCCTTGCTGCTGACCATCACGCTGGTGCTGGCGAGCTGCTCGCTGCGCTTTGGGGTGCGGGCCGTCATCGCGGGCTGGCTGCTGGGGATCCCCGCCGTGATCGTCCTGATGCGCGGCGGCGTGCTCGGCCTGTCCTTTGTGGCGACCGATCTATGGGGCGGGCTGCCGCTGACGGTTTTCCTCGCGGTCGGCGGCATCCTCGGTGCATTCCCGCTCGCCATTGCGCTGGCACTCGGACGGCGCTCGCAGCTCGGCATCATCAGGGGCGTCTGCGTCATGTTCATCGAGATGGTCCGCGGCGTGCCGCTGGTCAGCGTGTTGTTCATGGCCTCGTTCATGATTCCGCTCTTCCTGCCGGGAAAGCTGCAGGTCGATGCTTTGCTGCGTGCCCTCATCGCCATCACGTTGTTCAGCGCGGCCTATCTGGCGGAAGCCATCCGCGGCGGCCTGCAGGCCGTGCCCGCCGGGCAGGAGCAGGCGGCCAAGGCGCTCGGGCTCGGCTATTGGCAGACATCGTTGCTGGTTGTCGTGCCGCAGGCGCTGCGCCTTGCTGTTCCGGCGATCGCCAACCTTTTCATTGGCCTGTTCAAGGATACGTCGCTCGTCGGCATCGTCGGCCTGACCGACCTCCTGCTCGCAACCAAGCAGGCGCTGGGCGATCCGCAATGGCGCAGCTTCTCGCTCGAAGGCTACCTCTTCGTCGCTCTGCTCTATGTCGCGTTCTGCTCCTTCATCTCGCATTACAGCCGCGCGCTGGAGACGCGCCTGCAACGCCAGGCGGTGTGAGGGTCTCGGAAGCCGCAAAGGGGGAAGGAAGGGTCATTCAAGCCTGCTTCTGCGGAGGCAGCCGCCGTCCGCGCAGGTCATGTCTCGTCTCATGTCTCGTCCTTCCCTCCGGGAGCTCTCGGCGGGGGACCGCCTTGATCCAGCTTGGAGACTACCGGCAGGTAATGAAGACGCTCGCCTTCTTCGCCCGCTCGGCAAGATCGGCGGGGTCCAGCTTCTCTCCCGGCAGCCCGACGTCAAATGCGATCTGATTGGCATCCAGAAAGCTCGCTGCCAACGACGCCTTCACGGCGAAGTTGACGTTCTGCGGAAGGTCGCCCTGGGACTCAGCCAACTTGATCGCGTCAAGCTTTGCGGTGACCACGCCCACGACATTGCCCGAAGCATCGACGAGTGGGCCACCTGAGTTCCCCGATTGCACCGGGGCAGAGACTTGAAGATACCGGCTGTCATCCCGAAGGCCCGCCAGCGCCGTGACATTGCCCTGCGTGAAGTTTCCTGTCGTCGCCAGCAGGTCGGTGTGTGGAAATCCAAAGGCCGCGATGCCTTCTCCCAACCGGACACTGGCTCGAATGGGGAGGGTGCGCTCCACGGGCCCCGCCAGCTTCAACACCGCAAGGTCGTTTATCGCGTCCCGCGCGAGCACCTGAGCGGGACCGGGAGTGCCGCCGTCCGGCCGCGCTGTAATGGTCGTGCACTCCTTGACGACATGGGCATTGGTCAGAATGTGCCCAGCCTTCGAGACGAAGAAGCCTGAGCCGCTGGATCCGGCTTTCTTTGGCGGTTCGGCACTGACCGGCGGCGGTGTTGGAGTCGGGGCAGGGGTCGGGAGGCTAGCGACCTCGGGTTCGCTCTTCTCCCACGGATATCCCCCGCGTTTCACAGTGGGGAATGGCGCTCCCGTCATCGAAGCCCAAAGGGACCCGGAAATGACCGTGACGAGCCGATTTCCGAAGACGGGAGCGTCATCTTCAGACCACGACATATCGAAGCCGAGAATGCCTCCAGCATCGGCACGGTAACGGACGTAGCGGTTATACCTGCCTTGGTTCCCGGTGATGACGAAGAAATCGCCCTTCAGGACTTTGAAGTTGATGTGGTCGCCGCCTCGGACCATCTCCCGCAAAGTGACGTCGTAGGCGGTTTTCACGTCTATGGTCGGGTAGGAATTGAACAAAAGCTTGAATCTGTTGCGCGGCTCCTTGATTTCGACGCCGCGCTCGGTCCGAAAGGCAGCGAGGTCGAGCCCTATCGGGACCCAAATTGAGCGGCCGCGGGTCGGATGGGGAACCCAGCGTAACCCCCAGCCCTTCAGTACCGAGGAGGCCGACGCAAGCATTTGCCCCACCTGGGCCTCCGTGAGGATGCCATTGGGGGCCTCTCCCCGTGCCCGCTGGAGGTCTTTGGTGGCTTCAAAGAGCCTCCGGGAGAAATTTACGTTGGGCACGGCCGGCCAATGCCCCGCGCTCGTCAGGAAGACCTGAAACCAGAGTCGGGTGTTGAGCTCGAGGCTCAGGAAGGCCCGCTCAGCCTCCCTGAAATTGGGGTCATAGGTTTGCGCGGCAGCTGGCCTGAACGCGGCTAGCAACGCCAACACCAAAGCGATTACTCGCGAACGCATACCCAACCCAGCCCCTCGACGAATTCTAATCTACGGTACGGTTGGGAGAGGTTAAGTCAACGCGCGGATCGACATAGCGTTAGTGCGCAGCAGCCCGCCTCGCTCACACGCGCAATTCGGCGGTACAGCACGCTGGTCCCGGCGGGCCCACGGCTATCGTCGACGCTTGAAAGCGTTCGGCAGCCTCGCCGCCATTCGGCCCTCTGAAGCCCGTCAGGCCGCCTCGGAAACACCGTTCTCCCCGGCGATCTGAATACGGTTCCGTCCGAGCGCCTTTGCCTTGTAGAGGGCGAGGTCGGCGGCCGAGAGCAGTTCGGCGAGGGCGGTTGCGTTCGATCGGGCTTCGGCCAGCCCGATGCTGACGGTGGCGGTCATGTGCAAACCGTCGCTTCGCGCGGCACGTTCGGCAAATTCCCTGGCCACAGTCTCGCCGATCCGGCTTGCGGCAAGGCTATCCTGGCCCGGCAGCAGGATCGCGAACTCTTCCCCGCCCAGGCGGCCGATGACCCCGTCCGCGCCGGCGATGTCGCGCGACACGGCGGCGAAGAGCCTTAGCACCGCATCGCCGGCGTCATGGCCGTAGCGGTCATTGATCGCCTTGAAATGATCGAGGTCGAAGGCGAGCAGCGAGACCGGCCGTTGCGCCGCGCCATCCCGCAGCGCCCTGGCGCCATGTTCGAAAAAGCCCTGGCGGTTGCGCAGCCCGGTCAGGAAATCGGTGCGGGAATCGGCCAGGAGCTGGGCCTGATACTCCTCGCGGATCAGCGCCAGCAAGGCCATCGGCATGGCCATCATGAAGAGGACGGCCTCGTACATCGTGACCTTGGCGAGAACCGGCAGCAGGCTCTCCCCGTAGGTTGTGACGAGCACAGGCGCGACAGTCGCGCGCAGGAGATAGAACAGGCTGTGGCAGACGAAGACCCCGACCG
The DNA here is from genome assembly GCF_052115465.1 of Allobosea sp. 2RAB26. Classification (NCBI taxonomy): domain Bacteria; kingdom Pseudomonadati; phylum Pseudomonadota; class Alphaproteobacteria; order Hyphomicrobiales; family Alloboseaceae; genus Allobosea; species Allobosea sp. 2RAB26. Next base: position 143,580 of record NZ_JBFRGS010000015.1, read on the forward strand.
CGATCGGCCGGGATCGCAGAGGCTTCACAGCGCGGCTGCGCAACAGGACAAGCGCCGTCAGGCCGCAGATCGCGGCGATCGGCAGCGAGCCGACATAGGTCCAGAAGAACACCGGAAACTCTTCGCCGCCGATGGCCCAGGCAGCGGCCAGGACAATGAGCACTGCGGCGCAGCGGCCGATGCGTACGCGCTCGTCGAGGCATCTGACGCCCTGGAGAACCAGGAGGTAGCCGAGAACCATGACGATATTGGTGAGGGCTGGGCCGGTGATGCCGGGAAACGCCTCGCGCCTCATGGCCAGCAGGCAGCCAATGGCGAAAGCGACATAGCCGGCGGCCCATATTCCGAGTGGGCGCGAGCGCTGGGCATGCGCCTTGCGCTCCCAGAGCGTCATCGCTGCGGCGACCAGCGATGTTCCAACGGTCAAGTACCAGAGGGTCGGAAGGTCCATGTTCATCGCGTCATTGGGACCTGGCCTCAGGCACGTCAGGCGAGGTCGGGAGGGTCCTTTATGGCAGCGTCACTCCTTTCATGTGCTGGAAAGGAATTAACATTTGTTGAGCTTGACGGCGCACCTGGCGTCATCATCCGAGCCGGAAACCTGCCCGAGCCTTGAGAAGCCCGGGAGCCTCTGCGATAGGATGGGGCCTGAAAGCCATCGCGGAGGGGCTCATCCTGCGTATCGTCGTCGAGCGTGCCCTGCGCCGGAACTGGGACCGCCTGTTCTTCTATGCGCTGCGGCTGAGCGGCAGCCGGGACGCGGCGGCCGATCTGCTGCAATCCTGCGCCATGAAGGCTTTGGCCGCGTCGCCGCCCGAGGAGGACGAGCGTCTCCGGCCCTGGCTCTTCACGATCCTGCGCAATCTCTGGATCGACGAGCATCGCCGCGGGCAGGCCTCCGTGCTCGCCGCTAGCGAGGCGGAAGCTCCGGAGGGCGGGTTTTGGCGCCATCATGACAGCCTGATCGCCGAGATCACCGTGCGCCAGGCGCTCGAACGCCTCGATCCGTCGCATCGCGACATCCTCGAACTGATCGATCTCGCCGGCTTTCGCTATGGCGAGGCGGCCGAGATCCTCGGCATTCCCACGGGGACCGTGATGAGCCGGATCAGCCGGGCGCGGGCAGCGCTGCTGGAGGCGATCGAGGGCGGCAATCTCCGCGTCCTGCCTGCACGGCGCCGCCAGGCTGGTGGCTGATATGACCGGGCGCGAAACCATCTCCTGGGATCTGCTCAACGCCTATGTCGATGGCGAGCTGGAGCCGGGCGAGACGGCCAAGGTCGCAGCCGCGATCGCGGTCGATCGCGAGATCGCCGCCAAGGTTGCGACGCTGACGCATCTGCGCGCCACCATGCGCGCCCTGCCGCCGCAGGAGGGAGCGCCGGCCTTCGCCTTGCCGGCCCCCCCGCCGCCAACACGGCTGAAACCTCGGCCATGGCTGCAGGTGGCCGCTGCGCTGCTGATCGCCTGCGGGCTCGGCGTCGCCTGGTTCGGCCTGTATCGCGCGGACCCGGCAGAACCGCCGCTGACGGCGGCGGTTGCCGCGCATCGGCTCTGGCTCGCGCAAGGGCCGGCCGGCCAAGGGCCCGCCGCCCAGGAGCAGCGCCTCGGCGTCGAGCTGGCAGGCGCCGATGTCAGTGCCTTGCCGGATCTGTCGCTCGCCTCGCTGCGCCTCGTGCATCTCTCGCTCGACCCCGCCGTGCGGCGCGGCGGCGGCGTGCTTGCCGGCTATGTCGGACCAAATGGCTGCCGCGTCGGCCTGTGGATTGCGCCGGTCGATAACAGCCTGCCGGCACGGCCAGCCGTCCAGGATCGCGATGGTTTCGCGATCCGCGCCTGGCACGGCCACCACGCAAGCTACGCCCTGATCGGGCAGGGCATCGATCCCGCCCGCCTCGATGGCATCGCCGCGCTCGTCGCCAGGCTGACCGAGGATGAACGCAGTATCCCGCGCGAGCAGATCGCGGCGCTGGCCGAGGCGCGCAGCCTCCGGCCTGCTTGCGTCGGCTGACGGTTTTTTCGCTCCGCCAGAATATTTTTCTCGACCTGGAATAAATCGCATCGGCCCGGCGTCGTCTCCAGCGAGGAACATGTCCTCGGGAGAAGACACCATGTTGGAAGACGTCCAGGCGCGGGATGCCGCCGCCGAACCGCATCACGATTCAATCTCCGAACGCTCCACCGCCCCGCGCGCATCGCGACGCCTCCTGCTCGGCGGCAGCCTGGCAGCGCTCGGCGCCTCGCTTGGCGGCCTACCGCGCCTCTCGATCGTATCGCCGGCCGCCGCCCAAGGGGCTCCTGCTGCCGCGCCCGCAGCCGCCCCGCCAAAGGGCCCGCAGCCCTTCGATTTTCCGGGCAAGGACAAGGGCCTGGTGCTTTTGGGCGATCGGCCGCTCGTCGCCGAGACGCCGGAAAGCCTGCTCAATGACGACACCACGCCGATCTCAAAATTCTTCATCCGCAATAATGGCCAGATCCCCGAGCCGGTGGCCAATGCCGAGACCTGGCAGCTGAAGATCGAGGGCGAGGTCGAGAAGCCGCTGACCCTGACTCTGGCCGAGCTGAAATCCCGTTTCGCCGCGCAGACCTTCCGGATGGTGCTGGAATGCGGCGGCAATGGCCGTTCCTTCTACCAGCCGGCCGGGCGCGGCAACCAATGGACCAATGGCGGCGCCGGCTGCGCCGAATGGACCGGGGTGCGCCTCGCCGATGTGCTGAAGGCCGCGGGTCTCAAAGCCAGCGCCAGGTTCACGGGCCATTTTGGCGCCGATCCGCATCTCTCCGGCGACACCACCCGCGATGCGATTTCGCGCGGCATGCCGATCGAGAAGGCGCTCGAGCCGCATTCGCTGATCGTCTGGGCCATGAATGGAGAGCCGCTGCCGCATATCCATGGTGGCCCGTTGCGCCTGCTCGTGCCGGGCTGGCCGGCCTCGCTCTCGTCGAAATGGCTGAACCGCATCCTGGTGCGCGCAACCCCGCATGACGGGCAGGGCATGGGCGGAACCTCCTACCGCATCCCGACCGTGCCGCTCATTCCCGGGTCGAATGCCGACGGCAAGACCAATTTCACCGACATGACCTCGATGCCGGTGCGCTCGATCATCACCGCGCCCGCCAATGGCACGCGCCTGCCGGCTACTACCCGCGAGGTCGCCCTGCGCGGTGCCGCCTGGGCCGGCGATCACGATGTCGCCAAGGTCGAGGTCTCCTTCGATGCCGGCCAGCGCTGGCAGGCCATGACGCTGGCGAAGCCGAAGAACCGCTATGACTGGGTGCGCTGGACCGGCGCGGTGACCCTGCCGAGCGAGGGCTATTTCGAGCTCTGGGTCCGCGCCACGGATTCCCGCGGGGTTGCCCAGCCGCATGTCGCGACCAACTGGAACCCGCAGGGCTACGGCTCCAACCCGTTCCACCGCACCGCGATCCTGGTCGGTTGACGATGGCCGCGCTTCACTCGCTCCGGATGGCAGCTCTTGCGGCCATCCTCCTCGCCCCCGCCGGCAGTTTTGCCCAAGAGGAGACGCCAGAGGCGCTGCCCGATTTTCGCGGCCGCGACGAAACCTTTGGCTACTGCATCGGCTGCCATTCGATGAAGGTCGTCGGCCGCCAGGGCATGGACCGCGTCCGCTGGGACGAAACCCTGAACTGGATGACCGAGAAGCACAGCATGCCGGCGCCCGATCCGGAGATGCGCGCGATCCTGCTCGACTATCTCGCCCAGGCCTTTCCGCCAAAGGCTCCGGCCCAGAGCGGCGGCTGGGTCAGCCCCTTCGCGCCAAAACCATAGGACTCCAACGATATGAAGCTTGCCTACCTCATGGGCGCCGCGCTGCTCGCGGCCGCCGCCCAGCCCGCCCGTGCCCAGGATGCCGCCGCCGGCGAGAAGGTCTATGCCCAGTGCCGCTCCTGCCATCAGGTCGGCGAGACCGCCAAGAACACGGTCGGGCCGATCCTCAACGGCGTGATCGGCCAGAAGGCCGGAACCCGCGAAGGCTATGGCTACAGCGCCGCGATGAAGGATTCCGGCCTGACCTGGGACAACGCGACCTTCGCTGACTACATCCAGAACCCGCGCACAAAGGTGCCGGGCACCAAGATGATCTATGCCGGCCTCAAGGACGAGAAGCGCATCGCCGATCTGCTGGCCTTCCTCAAGCAGTTCGATGCGAGCGGAAAGAAGGGTGGGTGACGGAGCGCGCTCCGGTGCCCGCTAAAGCATCGGCCCGAAAAGTGGACTGCGGTTTTCGGGACAGAGCCGGCGCAAATACAAAGGGTTAGATCATCTGACCGGATAGGATTTCCTGTCCGATGATCTAGCCCGGCCGCGCAGGTTGCAGCGCTTCGTGACGATGACGGCTGGATCGGCGCGCGCCTCGGGCTGGCCGGGGTAGGGCAAGGCACGGTCGCCGGGCCGTGGCGGGCATGACGCTCGAAGCCTTGCGGTCTCTCCGTCCCGCTTCTGCCATTGCAGGAAGGGGCGAGGCGGGGCACACAGGCTGCAGCATGTTCGGCATCACCTTGCGCACGCAGGACCCTGCAAAGCCCTTCTGGGCGCTGGTCGACAAGGCCTCGGCCTTCGAGACCGCGCCCTCGATCAGCGCGCTCGGCTATTTCCCCCACATCACGCTGGCGCGCTGCCCGGCGATCGGGACATCCAGGCTGGCCGCCGCCGCGGAGGCTTTGGTGGGCGAACGGGCCTTCGCGCTGACCTTCGAGCGGATTGAATTCTTCGATGGCGAGCCGCTGGTGCTCTGGCTGAAGCCCAGCCCCGATCGGCGCCTGATCGAGGCTCATGCAAGGTTGCATGCACGCGTCGATCCCGCGCTCAGCGATCCGCACTATCTCCCGGAGCACTGGAGACCGCATCTGACGATCGCGATGGCGATCCCCGCGCCGCAGCGGGACGCCGCCCTCGACTTCGCCAGGCGCCCCTTCACGCCGTTCACGCTGACCCTCGATGTCGCGGATTGCCTGTCCTAGCCGCCGGTCAGCATCCTGCAGACGCGAACGCTGGACCAAGAGCCGGCTTAGCAATCGCGTGGATTGAATCGGATGCTCGGGTCCGCCGGCAGCGGTCCTCGCTGCACGGGGAAGAGCGGTGCAGCCTGCCCGTTTGCAGGTGATCGGAAGGGCGCGGCGGGTGGTCAGCAGGCGGCCGGCCGCGTAGCGTATCGATGCACAATCGCGGACTGCGTCGCCATGCTCTCAAGATCGCTCAAGACCTTCCTGACCGTGGCGCGAACGCTGAATTTTACCCGCGCCGCCGAAGAGGTTCATCTCGCTCAGTCAAGTGTGAGCGACCAGATCCAGGCCCTGGAAGCCGAACTCGGGGTTGGCCTTTTCACGCGTTCGAGGCTCGGCCTGGAGCTGACGCCTGCCGGAAAAGTTCTCCAGCCCTATGCCGAGGAGCTGATGCAGCTGGCGGATGAAACGCGGGCGGCGATGGGCGCGGTCGCGGCGCGCCCAGCTGGATCGGTCACCATCGGCGCGTTGGAGACCATCGCGTCGGCGAAGCTCCCGCAATGGCTTGCAGGCTTTTCGCGCGAGCATCCCGAGGTCACGCTCACGATCAAGATCGCGAGCAGCGGAGAGTTATTGAGGCAACTGGTGGATGGAGACATCGATGTCGCCTTCCGTTTCGACCAGCCGGATCTCGATGAACGTCTGGCCAGGCGTGCGATAGTGACGGCGCCCCTCGTCGTCATCGGGTCACCCGAGAAGCGCAGCGCGCTCCCCGGGGATCTTGCTGCATTCGCCGGCGCGCGCTTCATCGTCACCGAAGTTGGATGCGTCTATCGGCGGCTGTTCGACGAGGCTTTCGCTCAGGCGGGCCTCGCACGCCCGAGCCCCGCAGCCGAGGTCGGCAGCATCGCCATGATCGTGCGCCTGGTCGCGAGCGGGGCGGGCCTCGGCCTCGTCCCGCGCTTCGCCGTCACCGAGGCCCTGGAGCGCGGCGAGGTCGCGGACGCACCATGGCCCGGACCGCCGCCCTCGCTTGCGATGATATGGCGCCGCCGCCGCATCCAGCCCGCGGCGCTCAAGCATGTGCTGGCCGCCAGCGACAGTTTCGAACCGGTCAGATCAGCCGGTGTCCGCCCTCGACATGCAATACCGTCCCCGTCGTGAACCCGTTGCCCATCAGGAACCGAACGGCGTCTGCGATGTCATCGGGCTGACCGATCCGCCCAACCGGCAGGCGCTCGGCCATGGCGCCCAGCACCTCGTCCTTTCGGTCGCCGGCGACAAAAGCCCAGATCGGCGTGTCGACCCAGCCCGGCGACACCGCATTGACGCGGATCGGCGCCAGTTCGACCGCAAGCGCCCGGGCCAGCCCTTCCAGCGCCGCGTTCACGGCCGCCACCGCAGCCCCGCGGGCCGAGGGCCTGTAGGCGGCGATACCGGAGGTGAAGGTGAGCGAGCCATCGCGACCGATCTTCGAGACGCCATGCTTGGCCAGCAGCAGTGGCGCATAGATCTTGCTGTCCACGGCTCTCTGGACGGCCTTCAGGTCGAGTGCGGGCAGGAGTTCGTAAGCGCCCTCGATGTCAGCCACCGTGCAGACGACATGGTCGAGCGCGTCGACGCGCTCGAAGAGCGTCACCACCTGCTCTTCGCGGGACACATCGGCAACGACGGCGGCGAGCGCCGCGGGAGAGCCGAGAGCCTCTTCGGCAGCCCGCAACCGGGCTTCATTGCGCCCGACGATGATGACTTCGGCGCCGGCGTCGAGGCAGTGCCGCGCCAGGGCCAGACCCATTCCGGATGCGCCTCCGGCGATGAGAATCTTCTTATGCGCGAGTGCCTTATCCATGATGATCGATCCCTGCGGGCATTGAAACGTCGTCGGCAGACGTCGCAGGCCGGGCAGGGCCTTTGAAGCGGAATAAACCGATCGTGGTATCGGAAGCACCGATGCTTGGCCCTGCTAGATCACCGGACCGGATATCGTATCCAGTCCGCTGATCTAACCCTTTGTCTTTGCCTCGGCTTTCCCGAAAACCGCAATCCACTTTTCGGGGCGATGCTTTAGGCGACACTGCCGGTCATCAGGGTCGACGAACGGCCGCTTCCCGCGCAGGCGCCGTTCCCTGCACGAAAACTGCACAACAATCCTGAGATCCTGAGCTTTCTCAGGACCGGCGCTGCAATCGGCTGCGGCATCTCTGCGGCATGGCAGAGATCGTCGCTCCCCGTTCCCTCACATCAAGGCTGCCGCGCCGGCTGGCCGCCGATGGCTGGTGGCTCGTGGCCAGACCGCTGCCTGCCGAGACCGCCATCCTGGCCTTTCCCACTCCGCCGCGCGGCCCCCGCGCGCCCGAATCCTCGATCAGCAAAGCCCCATGCCCATGTCCTCCCCTTCAGCAGAACCCCTAGAGCCGATATCCTCCCTGCCAGCGGAGCTGACGGCATCGCCGTCCGCGGGCCGCGCGACGCGCTGGCTCGCGACCCGGCTCGGGCTCGCCGCCGGCCTGGTGCTGCTCGCCGATTTCCTGTTCTACGGCCATTGGCTCGGCATCTCGCTGGCCTATTTCCTGGCGGCGCTTGCCATCGCTTCGCTCTGGGCGAACCCAATCCGCGCCGGCGCCGGCAGGCGCATCCTGGCGCTCGCGGTGCTGGGGGCGGGGCTGCTCGCCATCGCCGAGGAGGTCAGCCTGCTGTCTTCCTTCGTTGCGATCCTCTGCACGGCGGCCTTTGCCGTCATTCTCAGCCAGCAGCAGGCGCGCTGGCAGGAGCTGCTGCGGCAGGCGAGGGCGATGCTGCTGTCCGGCGCCGGCGGGCTAAGGCGGGATATCGGCCGTGTCGGCCGCCTCTCGGCACAGCGTCGGCGCGCATCCTCCGGCAGCGCCTGGCTCATCGGCTGGATCGTGCCGCTGGTCCTCGTCTGCGTGTTCGCGACGCTGTTCGCCTCTGCCAATCCGCTCGTCGAGATCTGGTTGAGCCGTATCGACCTCAGGCTGCTGCTCGATCTGCTCTCGCCCCGGCGCGCCGCCTTCTGGCTGATGGTGCTTTGCCTGGTCTGGCCGATGTTGCATGTCCGGCTCGCCCGCAAGCGCAAGGCGACGGCGATCCCGGCAACACCTAAGACCAAGACCGAGCCCGATCGTCACGGGCTTCTCGGCGACACGGCGATCCTGCGGTCGCTCGTCCTGTTCAACGCGCTCTTTGCCGTGCAGACCCTGCTCGACATCGCCTATCTCTGGGGCGGCGGCGCACTGCCGGACGGCATGAGCTATGCGGCCTACGCCCATCGCGGCGCCTATCCGCTCGTCGTCACGGCGCTGCTCGCGGCCGTCTTCGTCATGGTCGCGATGCGGCCGGCTGGCGCCTCCGAGCGTCATCGCCTGGTCCGGCCGCTGGTCCTCGCCTGGGTCGGCCAGAACATCATGCTGATGGTCTCGACGCTGCTGCGGCTCGACCTTTATGTCGAAGCCTATTCGCTGACCTGGCTACGGCTCGTCGCCTTCATCTGGATGCTGCTCGTCGCGCTCGGCCTGGTGCTGATCATCGTCCAGATCGTCGGGCGGAAATCGGTCAACTGGCTCGTCTCGGCCAATGTCGCCGCCCTGGCCCTGGCGCTCTACGCCTTCTGCTTCGTCAACACGCCGGCGGTGATCGCCAACTATAATTTCCGCCATTCCCAGGAACTGCGCGGCACCGGCGCGCGTCTCGACGCCACCTATCTGACATCGCTCGGTCCCCAGGTGATCCCGGCCTTCGACCGCTACGCGCCGCGCATTGCCGCCGTCGGCCGCACGGTTCCCGGCTGCACCTGGGCCAGCAGCCAATACACGCAGGGCAGCCGCGTGCGCATGGCCGATCGGCACCGCTGGGAACAGGCGGATTGGCGGGCCTGGGGCTTTCGCGCGTGGCGCCTGTCGCGATACTTGGCTAACACTCCCACCGCCCCGCTCGGGGGCACGAGCAGCCCCGGCCCCAGCCGGCCAGTGACAGGCACGTGACGATGGCGCCCCGCATTCTTGTGGTCGATGACGACAGTCATATCCGCGAGGTCATCTGTTTCGCACTCGAAAAGGCCGGCATGGCCACGTCGATCGCCCGGGACGGCGTGCAGGCCCTGGAGAGCTTTCGACGGCAGCCGGCCGATCTCGTCATCCTCGACATCGGCATGCCCGAGATGGACGGGCTCGAGGTTTGCCGCCAGCTCCGCAAATCCTCGGACGCGCCGATCCTCTTCCTCTCGGCACGGGACGAGGAGATCGACCGGGTGCTCGGCCTCGAGATCGGCGGTGACGACTATGTCACCAAGCCGTTCAGCCCGCGCGAGCTGGTGGCGCGCGTCACGGTCATCCTCAGGCGCACGCGCACCGGCCGCTCAGTCGGGGCCGTGTCGGTGGAGCCGCTGTCCTGGGGCGCCCTGCGGCTCGACCCCGAGTCGCATCTCGCCAGCTTCGCGGGCAGGGCGCTGCCGCTGACGGGGATCGAGTTCGCGATCCTGAAGACTTTTGCAGCCCGCCCTCGCCAGGTCTTCAGCCGCGAGCAGATCCTGGACAGCGCCTATGGCGGCGCGATCCATGTCGCCGACAGGACGATCGACAGCCATATCCGCAACATCCGCGCCAAGCTCGCGGCATCGGGCTGCGGCAGCGCCATCGACACCGTGCACGGCGTCGGCTTCCGGCTTGGACGCTGCGAGGCCGGGACGTGACGGTCTCTGCCCTGTCCCCGACCCAGGTCGCCGCGAAATGGCGGCCCAATCTCAGCCTCATCGTCTTCCTGATGCTGACGGCGGTGCTGGCTTTGCCTCTCGTCGGGCTATTCTTCTTCCGGATCTACGAGAACCAACTCGTCCACCAGACCGAAGCCGAGCTGATCGCCCAGAGCGTGGCGCTCACAGCTGCCATCCGGCGCGATTTCGAGAGCAACCTGCCGAGCGACGTCGCGCTGGGGGCTCACGTCCCGGCAACGCCGTCCTCGCCGCCGGACGAGCCGTTCAGGCCGATCCTGCCCAGTCTCGACCTGACGCGCGACAACCTGCTGGGCCGCAGGCCGGACGCGAAACCCGCGCCCGAGCCCGCCGGCGCAGCCTTCAAGGCTGCCGGCGAGCGGCTTTCGCCGCTGCTCCTGGAGACGCAGACAATCACGCTCGCCGGTTTCCGCCTGCTCGACCCCCACGGTGTGGTGATCGCGGGCCGAGACGAGATCGGCCTGTCGCTCGCCCATGTCGAGGAGGTCGCCAAGGCGCTGCAGGGGGCGTTCGCCGCGACCTTGCGGCAGCGCGTCTCGAGCCATGCGCCGCCGCCGCTCTACTCGCTCAGCCGCGGCACCAGCATCCGCATCTTCACGGCGACGCCGATCATCCTGCGGGATCGCGTCGCCGGCGTGCTTTACGCCTCGCGCACGCCTAGCAATGTCTTCCGCCATCTCTATGAGGAGCGCGGCAAGGTCGTGCTGGCCGGCCTCTCCGTCGCAGCGCTCACCTTGCTGATCGGTCTCGCCTTTCACCGCACCATCACCCGGCCGGTGCATGAGCTGATCGCGCGCACGACAGCCATCGGCCATGGCGACCGCAGTGCCATGCGGCCGCTGACGAACCACGGCACTTCCGAGTTCGCGCGCCTGTCGCAGAGCTTCCTCGACATGGCCGGCAGCCTGAACAATCGCTCCGATTTCATCGCGACCTTCGCGGCCCATGTCTCGCACGAGCTGAAATCGCCGCTGACCTCGATCGAGGGCGCCGCCGAGCTGCTGCGTGACGATGGCGCCGGCGACGGGCCTGCGATGAGCGAGGCGAAGCGCCGGCTCTTCCTCGGCAACATCATCGCCGACACGCATCGCCTGACCGCGATCACCAACCGCCTGCGCGAACTCGCCCGCGCCGAAAGCACGCCGACCGGCGGCACGACCAGCCTGTCTCCGGCAATCGCCGATCTGCAGCGGGATTTCCCCGGCCTTGCGATCCGTGCCGGCGGCGATCTCGACAGCGCCATCCGCATCTCGGTCGAGAATCTGCGCATCATCCTCAGCCATCTCACCGACAATGCGCTGCGTCATGGCGCGAGCGAACTCGACGTCGTCGCAGCCACCGAGGTCGACCGGCTCTGCCTCACCCTGCGCGACAATGGCGGCGGCGTGTCGCCAAACAACCGGGCGCGGATCTTCGACAGCTTCTTCACGACGCGCCGCGACAGCGGCGGCACCGGCATGGGATTGTCCATCGTCCGCTCCATGCTGAATGCCCATGGCGGCTCGATCGCTCTTCTCGACGACGAGCCTGGCACCACCTTCGCCCTGGCATTTCAGCGGGTGACCGAGGCGGAAACCCATGTCTGAGACAAGCGTGTCTGAGACGGGCCAGCGCTCGCGCGGGGTGATGATCGCCCTTTGCCTCGCGACGATTGCCGCGGGGTTGCTCCTGCGCCGTTTCGGGATGGGGCTCGGGCTGCCGTTCGGCGTCGTGAAATATGGCGGCTCGCTGCTCTGGGGGATGATGGTCTACATCCTGCTGACTATCATCGCCCGGCGTCAGCCGGCATCCCGGCTGGCGATCCTTGCCGCGCTGATCGCGCTCTGCGTCGAGCTCAGCCGCCTCTATCACACGCCCTGGCTCGATGCCTTCAGGCTGACGACGCCAGGCGCGCTGCTGCTCGGGCGCGTCTTCTCGCCCTGGAATCTGGTGGCCTATGGCGCCGGTATCGCGCTGGGTTCGAGCATTGACCGGCTCATCGGGCGAGCGCGTTCGCCAGAGAGCCCCTGACCGGGCCAGGGCCTCACGCTGGCAGGACGGAGACGGGCCGGGGCACCGAGGCTGCGACCCGCCTGATCAGGTCGAGCGCCCAGAGCGAATTCCGCGCCCGGCTCACGGCCAATGGCGAGATGTGAAGCCGCGAAGCGGCGCCCACCATTCTGCCTTCCTCCAGCACCATGGTCAGGTTGAGGTCGAGCTTCCGCCAGATCAAGCCGCGCAAACGGCTCAGCCGCCGCCGTGATTGAGCCGGCAGCCAGTCGCGAGGACAACAATCCCCCGCCAATTGACCCGTTCCGCGGCTTCCTCACATTCTTGCCCAACCGGCGTGATCCGGTCCGGCGCGTTCAATGGAGGAACCAGATGCGATCGATGATGCTCGCCCTTGTCGCTCTTTCACTGCTGGGCTGCAGCGGCTCCCCGCAACCCCGGGGCGTCGCCCGCGACCTGACACAGGGGACGGCGCAGTGTTCCAAGCACAAATGGGGCACTTCGGAGATGGCCGAGTGCCTCGATCGCGCGACCGGCAACCAGTCCGCAACGGCCCCCGAGGCCAAGGCGGGCCGCAGCGGCTGAGATCGGGGCGTCGCAGGCTCAAGCCCGCGTTTCGCCCGCTGCCTTACGACGCCGGTCGTGGCGGCGGGCCGCCAGCGACGACAGGCTCTGCACCTGGAAAGCGCACGACGTTGGAGTGCGTGCTGCTGCGTTGAGCGCGGGCAACCGCTTCGAGGAGCAACTCGACGGCGCGCCGAAGTCGGTCATCCTCGGGGTTGTCCCCGTCCAGCGTCAGGAAGGCGTTGATCAGATAGGCCCGGGCCAGTGGGTAATTGGTGCGCATGGCCGCCTCCCTTACAGCGAGAGGGTCGCGCCAAAGGACGAGCGTTTTGTAAATGGGACCGCTCGAATTTGAGCGATCGCCCGGCAAGGAGCGCTCTCGATGTCGGGCCGCGCCGAACGGAGAATGCATGGCGCGACGGTCAGGACCTGACCCGGCGCGCCTCTCGCGGCGCGGGGGCGCTCAATCGACCTTGGTGACCGGTGCCGGCTGCCACTCGCCGCGCTTCACCGCGTCCTTCGGGACATAGGTTCGGAAGGTCAGCGAGAACGGCTTGCCGTCGGGGGCCGGAAGCCAGTTCGAGTCCGGAACACCGGCGACGGGCTTCAGGCCGATCCCGATCTTCAGCGAACCGTCTGGCTCCTTCGCCAGGCTTGAATTGGTGTTGAAGTTGAAGCGATTGAGCGGGTTTGCCACCACGCGGTAATCCGGCACGCCGACCAGGATCACCGACCAATAGGCATCGACCACGGATTGCGGAAGCTTGTCGGCGGGGAAGTGCATGACATAACTGTTGCTGCCGTTGAGCGGCTTCTCGTCGGCATCGCGGGTGGCGATCAGGTAGACCGCTTCATCTGGTGTGTTGGCCCAGATGCCGGCGAAATTGACCGAGGTGCGCAGCCAGAAATCCTTGCCGTAATTGCCCGCCTGGCCGGCGCCGATCCAGTGATTGCGATAGGGCGCGCTCTTGGTCAGGGCGTATTCCTGGAAGGCGGGAATGACCTTGCGCAGTTGCGTGTCGACGGCGGCGCGCGCCTCCTTGCCGGATGCGGCATAGGCTGCGACGACCCGGACCTTCTGCTGCATCTCGGCGGCGTTCGGCGCGACATCGAGCGCGCTTGCGAGCCTGGCATCGACATTGTCGAAGATCTCGACGCCGATCAGGTCCTTGTTCTCGAACAGGGGCATGGCCGGCGGCGGCTGGATCACCGGCTTGCCGAGGGACCTGACCTTGAACTGGCGCTGAAGCTTCACGGCCCCTTCGGGATCGCCCTTGAGCTCGACCCGCGCCAGCATCTTGGCCTTGCCGGAATGCAGCTCGATGCGCCCCGCACCGGCCGGAATCTTCGCCGTCGAGCCGGGCTTGACCAGCGCAAACGTGCCGAAGGGTTTTGAGGGGAAGGAGCGATCGTTGATGTTGACGATCACCTCGCCCCATTCATCGAGAATCTCGGCGGTGTAGTAGCGTCCCTTGACCTCGGGCACCTCGAGCAGGACGGGCGTCTTGTCGTCGACGGCGAACCAGGCCTCGAGATAGGCGACGTCGAAATTGGGATTGACGAAATCGGCGGAGCCCAGCGGGTTATACTTGATCGCGTTATAGGCGAAGCCCGGCCCCTTCCGGTCGAGATGTTCCTGCCGGATCACGAAGGCCCGGCCGAGCAGATAGACATAGGCGTCCGCGATCATCTTCTCGTCCGGCGCCGCCGTGCGCGCCGGGGCTTGCGCGAGGCCCGGCCCGTTCAGCAGGGGGCTGAACGCCAGGAAGGCGAGCAGCGTCGTCACATGTCTGCGGTGCAAGGTCATTGGCGCGCCCTTCGAGGCTTCGTGATCACTCAGGCCGTCCATCGCGCCAAACGATCGGCACGAGGCCGGCAGCGACGGTGACAGGACGGACGATCGACGGGATCGCTGAAGGAGCCGGAAACGTCAGGGCGCCAGAAACATGCGGCAGAAGTGCAGGTCTCAAGAACGCAACTCCGCCGGCCCGATCACCATCGATCGATCCGACCGTCCTGCAATCGCGAGTTGCGGTCAAGGCCGTGCCACGCAGGGTAATCGAGCTATCAACACAGGGCCGAGTTCGGCGCGCCTGGCGCGGCTCAACTGGCGCGCATGCGATCCTGGGAACTCTGCTCCATCAGCCCCGGCAAGCCGCCTTTGCCCGTTCCACAGGGCCGCGCTCCAGCCCCGGGCGATTGCGGCTTCAACATTCGCGGGAGCATGGTCGATGAAGAACAGCTCGTGCGGCGCAAAGCCTGTTCGCGCCTCGATGGCGGCGAAGAAGCCCTGGGCGGGCTTCCCCAGTCCAGCGCCGCCGCATAGTGAATGGCGTCGAAATGGTGTTCGAAACCGAGCGTATGCCAGATCGCGCGCGCTCATGCTCCTGGACTGTCGCGAGATGCAAGGCGAGGCTGCGCAAGTCTCCCTGGAGAGGCCGAGATCGCGTTCGAGATGGGCCGCCCACCCCCTTGGATCGGGGTGTACGATCAGCACACCATCAACATCGACCATCACCGCCTTGAAGCGCATTGCGTCAGGGTAGGAGGCCATTGCGCGCATGAGAAGAGCCGGACCCATCTTGGCGGAGCCGCAAGCCCGGATTCGACCTGGCGACCCCGGTCGCGATACGGCGCCCTCGCGATCAACCGCGGACCTCTTCCCGGCCGCTCGAAGCGGCGCGGCGAACGTCCGCAGCGATATCGGATCGGTGTCGATCGAGCCAGGCGGTCGCCTCGGCGCTATCGACACGACACTCGAAGGTCGGCCAGGACGGATCCTCTCGCGACTCGATCTCCAGCCGGTCTCGGGCATAGCGGATCAGCTCGCGGAGCGCTTCATATCCGAGCCGGCCCTCGAGGGCGTCGGCGATCCAGGGCGCCGACCAGGCCCGTTTGGCGAGAAGCGCAATGCTGGCCGGATCGGCCTCCTCGAACCAGGGGGTGGCGTCGAACTCGGACTGCATCGCCTCATCGGCTGTGTGGCACGTCGCGTGGATCATGCTCCGCTCCTGCTGGTCGGACCCATCATCTGCATCATAGCCCAGCAGGAGGCGCGATGCGCGCGTTTGAACACCACTTGAGCGGCTGCGCGGCGCCTGAACTCCGGCCAACCAGCACAGGATGCTGGCCGGCCCCGCGATGATCCGGTATCATCCACGGGCATGCCGCTCTCTGGGGCGGGTCTTCGCCAAAGCCCTCTCCCAGACCATGCTTTCGGCGCGCGGAGCAGTATTCCCGCCAGCGTATTCGGCTGGTCGCAGCGCATTCCGGCGCGACAGGGAGACCACCAGGCAATCCCACGGCGAGTGACATGCCTCGGATCTGAAACCGCGCAGAGCAGGAGGTAGCCATGCTCGTTCGTGACGCTATGACCGCGCATGCGGAATGGATCTCTCCGGACATCTCGCTGACCGAGGTCGCGCGCAAGATGCGCGACGCGGATATCGGATGCCTCCCCGTGGGAGAAAATGATCGTCTCATCGGAATGATCACGGATAGAGACCTTGCCTGCCGTGGCTGCGCCGAAGGGGCCGATCCCAACACGACAAAAGCGAGAAAGGTCATGACGGCGGGTATCACCTGGTGCTTCGAGGATGATGACATCAGGGATGCGACGCGCCGCATGACGGACAAGCAGATCCATCACATGCCGGTGATGAACACGCAGAAGCGGATGACTGGCATTCTCTCTCTGTCCGATTTGGCGCTGAGAGCGCCGAAGGATTTGTTCGGCGAGGTCACACGGCTTGTTGCCCGCGACGCATCGCGGCACGCTTCCGAACCCATGGCCCACTAGCTGTCCAAGCCCGGACGGCTTTTCATCCGGGACTGGGCCGAGAGGCTGGGGTTGCAAAGCTCCGCTTCCTGGCCCGGACACGCCGGGATGGCAGGGCCAGCATCCTGGCCCTGCCGGTTAGACGCCCATGCCAACCTAAGAACCGGACTCCATCAGCAGGTCGGCAAGCCGGCTTTGCCCAGTCCACAGAGCCGCGCTCCAGCCCCGCGCGATTGCGGCCTCAACATTCGCCGGGGCGTCGTCGATCAGGAACAGCTCGTGCGGCTCAAAACCTGTTCGCGCCTCGATGGCGGCGAAGAAGCCCTGAGCGGGCTTCGCCCAGCCCAGCGCCGCCGCATAGTGGATGGCGTCGAAATGGCGCTCGAAGCCGAGCGTGTGCCAGAGATATCGTGCGCGCTCATGCTCCTGGACTGTCGCGAGATGCAATTCCAGGCCGTGCGCTCGCAGCTCCGCCAATTGTCCCAGCAGGTCCCGATCGACGTGGGAATCCTGTTCGAACCAGTATCGGACGAGGGTGCCCGCATTCACTGTCGCGCCCATTTTCGCCAATGCGGGCTCAAGTCGCGCATGGAGATCAGCACGGCCATGGATGATGTCGGGCCAATGCGGGGCGAAGAACTCCGCCTGCAAGGTCTCCCTGGAGAGACCGAGATCACGTTCGAGATGAGCCGCCCATCCCCTTGGATCGGGATGTACGATCAGCACGCCGTCGACATCGACCATCACCGCCTTGAAGCGCATCGCGTCAGGATAGGCGGGCATCCTGCTCGTGAGAAGAGCCGGAATCGCCCCTGGCGGGAGCAGCGTGCAGCGTCGCCACCACTCTAATACGCCGTCCAGCCGCCATCGGTCGCGTAGGTGCCGCCGGTGAGGTTTGAGGCTTCGTCCGAGAGCAGGAAGAGCATGATCGCGACCTGTTCCGCCGGCGTCGCGTCGCGCTTATGGGAATCGGCCGCCTGCAGCAGGCTGTCGGCCTTCAGCATGCTCATTCTCGGGCCGCCGCCTGTGTCCTGCAGCTTCCTGGTCACGAGCTCCAGCGCGCGCTCGACCATCGGGGTTGCGGTCTGGGCCATGTTCACCGAGTTGATGCGGATCCCATAGGCGGCATAGTCGATCGCGGCCGAGCGGGTGAGGCCGGTCACCGCGTGCTTGCTGGCGACATAGGCCGGATTTCCGCCGAACCCGGTTAGCCCGGTGACCGAGCCGACATTGACGATGGCGCCGCCGAGATTCTGTTTCACCATCTGCTTGAGCTCGGCGCGCATCGACTTGAACACGCCGGTCGCATTGGTGCGCAAGACATTGTCCCAGTAGGCGTCCGTGGCCTCATGGATCGGCGCGAAGAGCAGGTGTTTTTGCCGCTCGTATTCGATCGGCGCGCCGGAATAGACGCCGTCCATGACGCCGGCATTGTTGATGGCGTAATCGAGCCGGCCGAAGCGAGCGACCGCGACCTTCACCATCTGCTCGCAGGTCTCGGTGTCGGAGATATCGCCGAAGACGAACTCCGCCTTTCCGCCTGCCTTCGCGATGGCGTTCATGTGTTCGGAGCCCTGTTCCTGCAACCAGTCGGCACCGACGACATTGGCGCCCTCGCGGGCGGCACGCTGGGCCGCGAGCGCGCCCATGCCGCGCGCGCAGCCGGTGACGATGAGCGTCTTGCCCTTGAAGCGCTCGGGGATGAAGTAATCCGGGCTGAGCGGCGCGACGTCCCTGGTACCGATGCCGCGCTTGCCCGTCTGGGCCTGGGCTTCCGCGGCAAGCGAGAGCCCGCCGGCTGCGCCGGCGGAGGAGGCGAGCGCGATGGCCTTCAGCAGATCTCGGCGTTCCATCGATCGGTCCCTTCCGGTTCTGGGCGGCACGGCGGACAGTGGCAATGCGTCGGGACGAACGGCGGCCGCCTCGGGACTGCCGGGGGCGGCGACATGACCATGGGCAGCGACCTCCCGCAGCGGGAACAGGCTTTTGCTCAGATCGACGATTGTATCCGACGCAGCGCGACCTGGGAAAGGCGAGGCTGTACCGGCATGGACGCAACTTCTACTAGAGGCTTTGTCTCAGCAGCGCGACGACGGCGACCCCGGCGAGCGCTGCCGCGAGGTCGCTGCCGCTCGCTTTCATGACCAGGATGGCCGCGGCGAGACCTGCGCATTCCGGGACGCGTCCCTGGAGTACGACCGGCGCCATGATGCCCGTCATGACGCCGATGGGGAGGGCTCGCAGCGCCGCTTCGCGCCTGGGCGTCAAAGCAACGAAGCGCATGAAGAAGAACCCGCCGGCGCGGCAGAGATAGGAGGCCGCCGCCATCACCACGAGCGCGATCGCGAAGCGCTGGTCGAGGCTCACGGCAGGGCCTCGCTCGGGGCCGGATTGCGGAAGAGCAGGGCGCCGGCTGCGGCTGCGGCAAGTCCGCCGGCGACGATGATCCAGCCGCTGGAGACGAAGGGAGCGAGCATCACAGCCGCAAGGCCGGCAGCGAGCACCGGTCCGAGATCGGCCTTGCCCTTCCACATCCCGATGAGGAGCGCTGCTGAAAAGGCGATCAGCATGAAGTCCAGGCCGTAGCGCGCCGGGTCGCCGATCAGGCCGCCGCTGAGGCGGCCGATCAAGGTGCCGAAAATCCAGGGCGCGAACATCGCGATCCCCGAACCCAGCACGAAGGCCGCATCGTCCTGACCGTGTTCCCGCTCGGCCATCGCCAGCGCCCAGTTGCCATCGCCGAGGAAGAACAGGGTTCCGTAGCTTGCGAGCGGCGGCGCTCCCGCGAGCCAGGGGCGCAGTGCCGCGCCATAGAGCACGTAGCGCGCGTTCATCAGCACGATAGCGGCGAATAATGGCAGCAGCTGCGCCCCGTCCCGCCAGACCTGAAGAGCCGCCATCTGCGCCGAACCGGAATAGATGAAGATGCTGGTCAGGACGGATTCGAGCGCGGAAAGCCGTGCCTCCGTTGCCAGGATGCCGAACACGACGCCGTAGAGGAGCACGCCGGGAGCCAATGCCTGGGCGCGGACGAAGCCGTGCTTGAAGCCGGAGAGGGTGAAAGGCGATCGCGCACCCGATGCCATGTCAACTCTTTCTAACCTTTTACAAGGTTAGTATTGTCGAGCAGCCATCGCAGCTGTCAAGTACGTCCGGCAAGAAGGGAAATCTGGTTTGATCCAGCCGGCCACCGACCCGCGCTCCTATGCGACCCATCCCCCGCTAGCGTTGGGGGGAGCGCTTTGTCTCGACTTCATCAACACGACGGCCTGGCGGGGCGACCCGGCGCGAAGCGCAGAGCGGCTGCACGACTATGCCGAACTGGTGCATTGGGCCACCGGGCTGGAACTCATCGACACGCGCTCCGCCGCGCTGCTTTTGGATGAGGCCGAGGCGAAAGTCCGGGCAGCAGAGCAGGTCCACGGTTTGGCGCTGCGATTGCGGGGAGAGATCGAACAGGCCCTCGATCCGGCGCATGCCGGCCTGGCGCGGCTTGTCGAGGTCGAAGCGTTGCTGCGCGACATCGAACGCGTGGGGCAGCTCGTCGACACTGGTGCAGCCCGCATCCATCACTGGCACCCCAGCGGATCACCGCCGGATCTGCGGCTGCCGCTGCTGCCGGTCGCGGTCTCGGTGCTGGAACTGGCGGCGTCGCGCAGGCGATATCATCTGCGCCGCTGCGCCGATCCGAGCTGCGGCTGGGTCTTCCTGGACGAAACGCGCAACCAGTCACGCCAATGGTGCTCGATGGAGGGCTGCGGCAACCGCGCGAAGGCGCGCGCCCACTACGCGCGCCGCAAGGCGCGCGGGTGAGGCTCGACGGACGATGGGCTTGTCAGTCCGATCCTTCCGGCGCGTCGTTCAAGCCATCGGGCCTGGAATTCCGACAGGATCGTCGGACTGAGGCCGGCGCTCGGGCCATAGCGCGGCAGTGGTCTGACCATTCGGCGCGCCATTCAAAGGCGAAGGCGCGCTGCCATTCCCGCTCTCGTCGACCGCGGTCGCCCTGTCGGGCGCCGCCGCATCCGGCGTCAGTGGCCGAGGAGGGATCGGTACAAGCTCAAGTACCGGTCGGCCATGCGCTCCACCGTAAAGCGCGCGGCAACGGAAGCCCGGCAGGCTGCGCGATCGATCTCTCCGATGCGGTCGACAGCCGCGACCGCTTCATCGACGCTGTCGACCAGGAAGCCCGTGACGCCATGCTCGATCAGCTCCGGCATCGAGCCTCGGTTGAAGGCGATGACTGGCGTGCCGCAGGCAAGCGCTTCGACGACGGATAATCCGAAAGGCTCCTCGAAGTTGATGAGGTGAAGCAGCGCCCGCGCCGAGCCCAGCGTTTTGGTGCGCAGCGCCCCGCCAACAGGTCCGAGATAGGTGACCGACCGATCGTCGAGGGCGGGAACCACCTGCACCGCGTGATAGCCCTCGTCCTGGACGATGCCGGCCATGACCAGCCGCCGCTCTGCCCGGCGTGCCGTCGCGATCGCTTCGGCCGCGCCCTTATCGGGGTGGATGCGACCAAAGAAGAGCAGGTCCTGGCTGCCATCAGGGTCGAAGGGAAAGTCCTCGAGCCGGATGCCATGATGAATCACGGCAGCATAGCGCAGGTCCCGATGGCGATCGGCCTCGCTGATCGCGACATAATGGACGCGATCCTCATAGGTCTTGAAGACGGGCAGGATGCGGTCCGACGAGAAGCCGTGGATCGTCGTCACGACCGGCGTCTCGACCAGTCTGGAGAATGCGAGCGGCACGAAATCCGCCTGATTGTGGATGAGGTCGAACTCGCCTGCGCGCTCGAAGACATGGGCAACATGCAGCATCTCCCAGACCTTGGCGTCGATGGCAGGGTCCTCCGAATAGGGCGCCGGGCAAAGACCCGCGAGCGTGCCGGAGGTCTGGCTGTCCCCGGTGGCAAAAAGCGTGACATCGACGCCGCGCTCGACCAGGGCCTCGGTCAGGAGGCTGGTCACCAGTTCCCATGGACCGTAATGGCGGGGCGGCGTCCGCCAGGAGATCGGCGCCAGCATGGCGATGCGCAAGCGGTCGTCCTTCCCTCGTTCTGGATCAGGCGGCAAGGATGACGCCTTCGTCTGGCCGGAGCAGCAGCACATCGTTCTCGATGAGGGGCGCCGCGGCGAGCGTCGAAAGCAGCAAACGGCAACCGGTTGTGTCCCTGGGTAACGCCAGGCGCTGCGGCTGTCCGCCGAGATTGAGCGCGATGATCAGCCGCTGAGCGCCCTCGCGCCGCTCATAGGCAAGGACGTCGCCGTCGGATTCCAGCAGCGCGAAGGCGCCGACCGCCAAGGCCGGATGGTCGCGCCTGAGTGCCAGCAGCTGGTGATAGAGCCGGAGGATCGAGGCAGGCTCCGGCATCATCCGCGCGACATTCCGCGTCGGCCAGTCCGCATTGAGTGGCAACCAGGACTGGGCCGTGCTGAAGCCCGCATGGGCGCTTCCATCCCACGGCATCGGCGTACGCACCGGATCGCGGCCCAGGCCGAGCCCGGGTTCACGCAGGCCGCGCGGGTCGTGCAGCTGTTCGGGCGGGATTGGGACATCGCTCAGACCGAGTTCGTCCCCGTAGTAAAGCGTCGGAGCGCCCCGCAGCGTCAGAAGCAGCATCGCCGCGACGCGGGCTTGAGCCTGTCCAAGCCTGGTGGCGACGCGGGGCCTGTCATGATTGCCAAGCACCCAGTTCGGCCAACCGCTCGGCGGAAGTGCCGCCTCGTAAGTGGCGATGAGCGCAGCCAGCGCGCGCGCCTCCCAGACGGCCTCGATCAGTTGGAAGTTGAAAGGCAGATGCATTTCCGGCCGTTCACGTCCGTAATAGTGCATCAGGCGATCGACCGGCAGATAGATCTCGCCGATCAGCACGCGCTCACCGCGCCCGGCCGCGCCGTACCCGTCGGCAATCGCGCGCATCTCGGCAGCGATCACATGGACTTCCGCCTGGTCGGTCGAATGGAGCTGGAGCACGCGGTGCATCTCGGCGAGCGCGGGGTGATAGGCCGGGTTCGGCGGATTGTCCGGGAAGCTCCCTGCCTTGATCAGGTGCCAGAGTACGTCGATACGGAAACCGTCCACGCCACGGTCGAACCAGAAACGCATCACGTCGTACATCGCAGCCTGGACGGCGGGGCTGCGCCAGTTGAGGTCCGGCTGCTGCTTCAGGAAGGCGTGGTAGTAATATTGGCCGGTGGCTTCGTCCCATTCCCAGGCCGAACCGCCGAAATCGCTCACCCAGTTATTGGGCGGCCCGCCATCGGGAGCGGCATCGCGCCAGAGATACCAGTCGCGTTTCGGATTATCGTGCGAGGAGCGGCTCTCGACGAACCAGGCATGCCGGTCGGAGGTGTGGTTCGGGACGAAATCGAGCAGGATCTTGATCCCGCGCGCATGGGCCTGGGCGAGCAGATCGTCGAAATCGGCGAGCGTGCCGAAACGCGGATCGATGTCGCAGTAATCGGCAACGTCATACCCGAAATCGACCATCGGCGAGGGATAGATCGGGGAAATCCAGATCGCGTCGATCCCGAGGCCGGCGAGATAGTCGAGCCGTTGCCCGATACCCCTGAGATCGCCCATGCCATCGCCATTCCCATCCTGAAAGGAGCGGGGATAGATCTGGTAGATCACACCGCTCTGCCACCAAGGCGCGGTCATGGGAGCGGGATGCCAGGAGCAGCCGCAGCGGCGGCGCGGTCGAGCGCTTCCTTGTTCAGCCGCTGATCCTTGAAGCTGGCGGAGTTGGCGTCGCGGGCTTGAATGATGGCCTCAGTCTCTGAGCTGATCCGGTTGCGCGACAGGGATCGGGTTTGCGTCTTGAGGGATGCGGTTTCCGCCTGGGTGCGGGCTCTGGTTTTTTCGGACAGTGGCTTCTCCCGATCGGTGCTAAGCCAATACCATCGGCGGATATGAAAAAGGCCAGGCGTTGAACCTGGCCCTTCCTTCCAACCTCATGACCGACACCAGTACATCCGTGGCTATCGGTGAGGCTGAATGGCGATTACGCGGCTTGCAACTGCTCGGCGGCCATCTTGCCGGATTTGGCGTCGCGGACCGCTTCATAGCCAAGCTTCTGGCCTTCGACGATCTCGCGCATACCAGCGCGTTCGATGGCGGAGATATGGACGAAGACGTCCTGGCTTCCGTCATCTGGCTGAATGAAGCCGAAGCCCTTGGTGGAATTGAACCATTTTACTGTGCCGGTGCTCATCACGAACTCTCCTTCTGGCAATACTTGTCGGCCACCGAGCGAATGCCCGATGGGTTCACCACGATTTTCGAAGGGGGTTCGTCAGGCGCGCATAAACACGCGGAGAAAACAGCCAACAAATTATCGACAATCAGACAGTAAACGAATTATCGAAAAAGTAAACAACAAGTTTCATTACGGAAGAAATCAAATAACAAGGTGCTGGGCTCCAATAATTTTTCGACGAAATTCAAGATTTTCGAGAAAGAATTGACCCTGTTCAGCGATGCCCGTTCGTCATGACGTGAAATATCGGTGCCGATGATGCCGAAATTGCCGAGGAAGCCCGGAAAGCTGAGAGCCCGCCTGAGGATGATCTGGGTTGGCGGAGCGCCCGCTTGAGCCGCTGCGCTCGCTGACGGGGAGCACGGGCTGACCCGTGAGTTGACGAGGCCTCAGTGTAAATTTCAAAGAACAGCAGAGAATGGCACTGCGGTGAAAAGAAAATCTGTGATCGAAAAAGATGATACTGTTGGTCATCGGACAATTTTATTCCGATGAGGAAAGATAAAAATCATGAAAATCCCTGCAGAACTGAAGCCGGCCGCCTGGGGCGCCGTCGGTGGAGCTGTCGCGCTTGCAATTATCGGCTTCAGCTGGGGCGGCTGGGTCACGCAGGGTAGGGCGGAGCGCGACGCCGCGGCGCGTTCCAGCACGGCGGTGATCTCCGCCCTCTCGCCGATCTGCGTGGTCAGGTTCCAGCAGCAGGCCAACGCGACAGAACAACTTGTCGAGCTGAAGAAGATCGGCTCGTGGCAGCAGGGCGAGTTCATCGCGAAGGGGGGATGGGCGACAATGCCGGGTAGCTCGTCACCCGATTCCGATGTCGCCAAAGCCTGTGCCATCGCTCTCGGGCTGACCAAGACCTGAGGTCACTCCGGCGTCGGGTTGCCGCCTGCGGGTGACCCCTTGTCTTCGTCCGCGGATGGGCTGCCTTCGATGTCGATCCGCGCGCGACGGCGCTCTGCCCGTTCAGGCCTTCGGGAACCAGATCAGCCCGGCCGGCTTCGGGACAAGGCCGATTGGCTTGCCGGGCTCCAATCCCCTGGCATCCTCGGGCGGAACGCTGGCGACGATCGCGTTGCCGTCGCCGAGCCGGGCATGGAGATTGGCGATCGCGCCCTGATAGGAGATCTGCTCGACGGTGGCCTTGAGGCTGCCCGGGGATGCGTGATCGGCAAGCGCGATCGCCTCCGGCCGCAAGAGGGCTTCCCCTTGGGCCCCGGGAACCGCCGCAGCACCAGGATCGAGCAGGCGCATCTCCAGCCCGGCCGCAAGCTCCGCGACGGCGTCCTGTCCCTCACGGCGCAGGATGCGGCCGGCGAGGAAGTTTGCCCTGCCGATGAAATCCGCGACGAAGCGATTGGCCGGCCGTTCGTAGATCTCGCTGGCCGAGCCGATCTGCTGCAACTGGCCGTCCTTCATCACCGCGATCGTGTCGGCGATGCTCATGGCTTCGGTCTGGTCATGCGTCACGAAGATCGAGGTCAGCCCGAACTCGCGCTGCAGACGCGACATTTCGAGGCCTGTGCTCTCGCGCAGCTTGGCATCGAGATTGGAGAAGGGCTCGTCGAGAAGCAGGATCGACGGGTTGATGACGAGCGCGCGGGCGACCGCCACACGCTGCTGCTGGCCGCCCGAAAGCTGGCGTGGAAGCCTGTCTGCGAGGCCCGACAGCTTCAGCTTGCCCAGCATCGCGGTGACGCGCTGTTCGCGCTCGGCGCGCGCCACGCCGCGTCGGCGCAATCCGAAGGCGATGTTCTCGGCGGCGCTCAGATGCGGGAACAGGGCGTAGTTCTGAAACACGAGGCCGGTGTCGCGCTTATGCGCCGGAAGGGTCGTGATGTCGCTGTCGCCGACGCGGATCGAGCCGGATGTCGGCGCGATGAAGCCCGCCACCATCCGCAGCGTCGTCGTCTTGCCGCAGCCGGAAGGGCCGAGCAGGGCGAGCATGCGGCCTTGCGGGATTTTTGCGCTCATGTCGGCGACGGCGACCGCCGAGCCATAGGTCTTGCGCAGGTTTTGAAGCTGGATGTCCATGGTCAGTTCCGGCGGCCTCCGAAGGTGCCCAGCAGGTGATAGAGGATCATCAGGCCGAGCGTCGCCAGGACGAGCAGGCCAGAGACCGCTGCAACGGATGGCTCGAAGCCGAGCTGGACCGCCGAGTAGATCATGACCGGCAGCGTCGGAGCCCCGGGCTCCGCCAGGAACAGCGCCAGCACCACCTCGTCGAAGGAGGTGATGAAGGCGAGAACCGTGCCGGCGACGATGCCGGGTCGGACCACCGGCAGAACGACCAGGAAGAAGGCGGCGACCGGCGAGGCCCCGAGATTGCGCGCGGCCTCCTCGAGGCTGCGGTCGAAGCGGCGCAGCACCGGCAGCGAGACGCGCAGCACATAGGGTGTGCAGACGATCACATGCGCGGCAACGAGCTTCCAGGAACCGGCAAGAAGCCCGGTGCGCGTGAAGAACAGCGTGAGCCCGACGGCGAGCACCAGGGTCGGCAGGATGAGCGGCGAGAGGAAGATGGCTTCGAGCAGCCGCCGGCCGGGAAAGCTGAAGCGGGTCAGCGCATAGGCCGCCGCGACGCCAATGGTGCAGGCGATCAGCGCGCTGACGAGCGCAATGCGCAGGCTGACGGCGAGCGCCGAGAGATAGCGCGTGTCATGCAGCGCGGCGGCGTACCATTTGAACGTCAGTCCCCGCGGCGGGAAGGCGAGATAGCCGGTATCTCCGAGCGGCGCGGCGACGACGACGAGGATCGGCAGCAGCAGGTAGACGAAGGCGAGTACGGCCAGCAGCAGCAGCGCGAAGCCGAGCGGTGAGCGGAAGGAGATCGTCATCGCGCCGCCTCGCGTTCGCCACGGCCTTCGAGCAGGGCGCCATAGGCCAGGGACAGCGCGAGCACGGTGACCAGCAGTATGGTCGCCAGCGCCGCGGCAAAGGGCCAGTCCAGCAGCTCGATCGCCTGTTCGTAGATCGCCGTCGCCATCACATTGGCCCGCGCGCCGCCGACCAGGCTCGGGGTCGCGAAGGCGCTGATCGCCAGCGAGAAGACCAGGAGCGAGCCGGCGACGATGCCGCCGCTCGCAAGCCGCAGCGTGACGAGGCCGAGCGCGACGCTTGGCCGGGCACCGAGGCTCATCGCGGCATATTCCAGATCGCGGTCGATCGACTTGAAGACGCCGTGCAGCGTCAGGATCATCAGGGGCAGCAGCACCTGCGCCAGCGCGATGATGACGCCGGACATCGTATACATCGTCTGCACCGGCCGGTCGGCGAGTCCAAGCGCCATCAGGCCGTGGCTGAGGAGCCCGTCGCGGAAGAACAGCACCATCCAGCCGAAGGAGCGCACCACGGCGCTGACCAGCAGGGGGAAGGTCGTGAGCAGCAGGAGAAAGCCCGCCCAGCGCGACTGTGCGCGGGCGAGCAGATAGGCGGTCGGCACGCCGAGCACGAGCGTGATCGCGGTCACGGCCGCACCGAGCCCGAGCGTGCGCCCCAGGATTTCCCAGTAATAGGAATCCCCGGCAAAGCGCTGATAATGCGCGAGCGTGATGCCGGTCGCGTCGCTCGCGCTGATCGCCAGCAGCGACGCCTGCGGCCAGATGAAGAAGACCGCGTAGACGAAGGCGCAGGGAGCAAACAGGAGGACGGGCGCGAAGAGCGCCCACCGCGGCCCGCTGCTGCGCGTCGCTGCCTTGGTCACCGTGCGATTTCCCGGTTCCAGCGCTCGATCCAGGAAGCGCGCTTGGCGTTGATCTTGTCGCGGTCGAGCTGCGCGAGCTTGTCCACCGAAGGAACCTCGCCGGTCAGATCGGCCGGCAGTTTGGTCTCGGGGTTCGAGGCGGTCCAGCGCATCGCGCGAGCGATTTCGATTTGTGCCTCGGGCTTCAGCATCGCGTCGATCGCGGCATTGGCGATGTCGGCATTCTTGGCGCCCTTGGCGACGCAGGCCGTGATGAAGACCGCCGGGCTGCCTTCCTTCGGCGTCGCAAAGGCGACCGGCAGGCCGGCCTGCTGCAGTTTGAACGTATTGCCGGTGTCGTAGGGCATGATCCAGATATCGCCCTGGCCGAACAGCGTCGGCAGGTCGGAAGCCGCCTTGAAGATCGTCTCGCCCTTGATCTGCTTCATCGCCTCGAAGCCGGGCTCGATATTGTCCTCGCTGCCGCCAAAGGCCTTGGCGAGCATGACGAGGAAATCGACACCGTAACCGTTGGTGATCGCCGGAAAGGCGATGTGACCCTTGTATTCCGGCTTCAGGAAGTCCTTGTAACTCGTTGGCGGAGTGGGAATTTTGTCCTTGCGGTAGACGATTCCTTCGGCGATCACGGCCCAGGTCACCCAATGGCCGTCCGGATCCCTCAGCCCCGCCGGGATCTGTCCAAGCCGGGAGACGCCCGAGAGCGGCTGGCTCAAGCCCTCGCTCTTGGCGAAGGCTTCCTGGCCGCCCGAGAACTGGAACAGGTCGATCTGTGGGTTGCCGGCCTCGGCCTTCATGCGGGCGAGCGCAGCCGCCGACTGCATCGGTACCTGCGTCGACGAGGCGCCGGTCGCCTTGTCGAAGGGGGTGAAGACGGCCGACTGGATGATGTCCATGGTCGAACCGCCGAAGCCGGAGCTCACCAGCTTGCGTCCGGCGAAGGCTTGGGCCTGGGCCTGCGCCGAGGAAAACGGCAATGCCGTCGAGGCGGCGAGCGCTGCAAGAAGCTGGCGCCGGTCAAGAGAGCTGGTACCCATCACGATCCCCTTTGTTGGACCGGGCATCCGAACCCGGTCTGGTATTACCGAGTTCAAGTGCAAGGCTCAGGCCGCGTCATATCCCTTGGTCCCGACCAGCTCGAAAACCTGGTCGCCATTGTAGATCGGCATATGCGGGCGGCGGATCGAGCCGACCCAGGCCTTCTCGACCGGGCAGCGCACCTCCTCGACGACATCTCCGAAGAGATCGACGATATCGGCCAGATGCTGGTCCTTCACCACGTCGTCGCCAGGCCCGACCTTTGGAATGAACAGGCCCCCCTTGATCGCCTTGTGATGGATCGCGTCGCCGCCGAGGCGGAACTGCGCCGGCAGGACCGGCGCGCCCGGCAGCATGCCGCGCGCCTTGCAGACGTTGAAGATCGCCAGGGTGAGGCGATCGAGATCCTCGGCGGTCACGCGGGCGCCGCCGCCGCTCTCGACGATGAGCGAGGGCTTGCCGCTCCTAGTGTAATGCGTGAAATGGCAGCCCGACAGGCCTTCCTCGAGCGAGTTCCAGACATTCGGTGCGCCGCAGGCGCGTCCCAGCCGCTCCGATTCGATGCCCTCGGGCGTGCCGTTATTGTGAAACAGCGTGTAGTGGCAGGTGATCGTGAGATCGCCGCCCGAATGCAGGTCCAGCATCGCGTCGGAATGGGCCAGCGACAGATCGAGCAGCCGGTGGGCGAGCTGATAGGTGTGGTGGCCGCGCGGATCGCCGGGGAAGACGCGGTTGAGGTTATAGCCGTCCTGCGGGGTGAGCCGGTTGTAGCCGCGGAAGCCGAGCGGATTGGCCAGCATCAGGCAGACTACCCGGCCGGAGAGCTCCTTCAGGTCCACCGTCTTCAGGAAGCGCTGGATCGCGAGCGGGCCAACCACTTCCGGGCCGTGGATGCAGGCCTGGAGCCAGAGCGTCGGACCGTCCTTGCGCCCTTCGGCGATCAGGACCGGCGAGTAGATCGCGCCATCCGGATAAGAGCCAAGCTCGACATGGCCGCGGGTGATCTCCCCCTTGGCCGGTTTGGCTGTCCCGATCATCATTGGCTCCGCTCTCTCGTTCGCGGCTGTGCAGTACGTGCTCGCTGTTGTTATGTATCCTGAGTCGTCCCATATATGTCAACACAGTTATCTCTAATGGAACAGCAATGAGCTCGCTCGAAAATGGACTGCGCATTCTCTCCCTCGTAAGCGAGGAGCGACCCGTGTTGCGCGTGGGCGAGGTCTGTCGCGAACTCGACATGCCCAAGGCCTCGGTCTCGCGGCTGCTCAAGACGCTCTCCGAGGCCGGCCTTCTGGAGCGCGAGGAGCGCGACCAGGGCTATGTCGTGGGGGGAAAGGCGCTGGATCTGGCTGCGCTCTATCTCGCGCGGCACAACCTGCTCGATCTCGTGCGGGTTGCCATCGACGATCTGGTTCGCGAATTCGGCTTCACCGGCCATGCCGGAATCGTCGCGGGTCACGAGCGCGTGCTGCTCGTCGCGCAGCAGGGCACCTATGCGCTGCAGCACACCGGCTCGGTCGCCGAGCGCAAGCCTGCCTTCGATTCGATCATCGGACGGGCGATCCTGGCGCGCCTCGATGACGCGCAGGCGCTGGCGCAGCTCGATGCCCAGGGCAAGCTCGGCATCCGCGCCCGCATGAGCGACGACGAGGTCAGGGCCGAGTTCGCCGCCATCCGCAAGGACCGGATCGCCCGCTCATCGAGCCTGATCACGCCGGGTATCTCCTCGATCGGCGCAGCCATTGCCGATCCGGGCCGCAACGAGATCATGGGCCTGTGCCTGTCGTTTCCGACGATTGCGGCCGATGCGGCGATCCAGGACCGCATCGCTTTGAGCGTCGCAAGGCATGCGCAGGCGATCGGCCTGCGCATGCGCGATCCGGTCTGGCTGCAGGGGGACTGACCGGAGCGGCCGGCGGGGCGTTTCAGCGAGCCTCGCCCTGGGCGCGAGGGGGCATCGCCCGGGCCGGATTGGGCGCGGCTGGTCTGCGCTCAGAGGCGCCGCGACCGCGATGGCGGGGCGGATTGGGGGGCGCCAGGCCCGCCAGGAAGCGGCCATGCTGCTCCACGCCGCGCGTGAGATGAGCGTCGAGGCGTTTGGCGAGGGAATGGAGCAGGGCCAGGAGTTTGAGGGTACGCTTCAGCATGACGGCACGCATTCTGTCGGTGCGCATCGCTTCACGGGATGCATCTGACAGATATTGCGCGTCATCCTGCTTGCGATGTGCTTCTGCAGAGCGCGCCATAAACGCTCCATAAGCCACCCGCCGGGCGGTTCTGCGCCCGGCATGTCAGTAGGGTTTGGGCTTGTCGATGCGAGCCCGGCCGGGCGCTCCCGGACACGCGGCGCCCTTACGTGAGGCCCATGCCGATCCGCATCGAATCCTTATGCCGAACCAGCCGAGACTGTGACGGTGGTCGCGCCTGACCATCCTCCCGAGCGGGACATGCCTGCCGGGACGATGGCCCGCAGCGACGCGCCACGATCGATGGTCTGACAGGGTGAGGTTTCCGATGGATCACTGGCTTCGCGGGATGTTCACCCCGTTGGTGACGCCCTTCAGCGGCAATAGCCTGGACGAACCAGCCTTCCTGCGGCTGGTGGATTGGCAGATCCAGGAGGGGGCGGACGGCATCGTTCTCGGCTCTGCCAGCGGCGAAGGCTCGACGCTCACGGACGAGGAGCGCATGCGCTTGCTCAGGCTGGCGCGGGCCGCCGCGGGGCCGGTCTATCCCATCATCGCGGCGGCCGGGTCGAACGCGACGGCGCAGAGCATCGCAGATGTCCGCAACGCCACCGCGGCGGGAGCCAATGCGATCCTGCTGCGTCTGCCCTACTACAACAGGCCGACCCAGGCCGGTCTCGTCCAGCACATCCTGTCGGTTGCCGCTGCGACCCCCTTGCCGCTGATCATCGACAATGATCCCGAGCGCTGTGCGGTCGAGCTCGCGCCCGAAACCCTGGCCGAACTGGCGGCGACGCCGACCATCATGGGCGTGCTCGAGCGTCGCGGCGACGTCGCGCGCTGCGACCGGATCATGCGCAGCTGCAGCCGGCATTTCATGCGCCTGACCGGTGCCGGCGACACCATCCCAGCCTATCTTGCCTCCGGCGGCTGCGGTGCGATCACCAGCATCGGCAATCTTGCGCCGCGTCTGCTGGGCCGGATCAGGGAGGCCTGCCGCATCGGCTCCTTCGAGCAGGCGCAGATCCTGCAGCGCCGCCTGGTTCCGCTCCTCGGCCTCACCGCCCGGGAGCCGGACCCCGTCGCCATCAAACTGGCATTGTCGCTCCAGCATCCCGGCATCAGCCCCGCCTGTCGGTTGCCCCTTGTCACGGCGGCCGCGTCGCTCGTCGAGGACCTGACCTATGCGCTCGATGATCTGCCCCGGCCGATCAACGGCCGCGCGGTCCATCGGCTTTCCGCCGCCTAGATCATCGGCCCGAAATCGCTTCCGGCCCGATGATCTAACCCTTTGTGTTTGCATCGGCTTTCCCGAAAACCGCAATCCACTTTTCGGGCCGATGCTTTAGCAGGCTGTTGAAGAAGTCGTCCTAGGGCGGGCGATGAAGGTGGAATCGTCACCGTTGTGGACGCGGATTTCGCCCTTGAGGGAGCCGTCCGTTTGAAGTTTGGCCCATCCGTCGCCCGAGACCTCGTCCATCTCATCATTGCCT